>CAWEXK010000023.1:0-42481 GCA_963812975.1 uncultured Alphaproteobacteria bacterium
TTCGACTGCAGGGAGATATCCAGGTCGCCGATCTCGTCGAGAAAGAGCGTGCCGTGGTTGGCCATCTCGAACTTGCCGGGCCGCGCGCTGCGAGCGCCGGTAAATGCGCCCGGCTCATGCCCAAAAAGCTCGCTTTCGAACAGTTGTCCCGGGATAGCGGCGCAATTGATCCTGACCATCGGATGACGGCTGCGGCGGCTCAGTTGATGAAGCATCCGCGCAGCCAGATCCTTGCCGGTTCCGCTTTCGCCGCTGATCAGGACGGCGACGTCGACGGCCGCCGCGTCCCGGATCTGCCGCAGCGTTCGCTGGATCGCCGCCGAATTGCCAAGCAGCATCTGTTCCGGGTTCGTTCCGTCCGTCCTCTCGTTCGCCTGATGCGTCACAATACTCGGATAAGCACGCGATTTGCCAATTGCGATTACATTGCCCATAAGTCCGGCTGTTGTTCCTTCGTGGCGCCAGGCGTGGACGTCTCAGCTGCTGGCGACTCCGCGCTGTCAGATGCGGTGTTAAGGCCCGGAGACCACTTCCGGAGGCCACACGGCCTGCATCTCCGTATATGCTTCCGTCTGCGAACCCTCCGCAATTTGGGCTCTGACCGCGGCATATTGGAGCCAGATCTTCCGAGGCAGGACCGGCCGATAGGAAATGATTTGCACATCTGAATAGAGTTTTACTGGTACCACCTGGTAACCTGCACGCGATTTCAGTCGATCGCGATGTGCAGCGGACAGGCATCTTTCCGGAAGATAGTGCGCATCTCATGAGACACATCGCCAGAAGGCTCGCAAGCAGAAGCCGCGGAATTTACCGGTCGTCGCTCAAGAGACTGGACTTTAGAAGACCGAGGAATTAACGATCCCACCGGGCCCCCTGCGTGATTTCTGCATCACGGTTCAGACGCGCGATTTCAAGGGTCCAGGTACGTCCGCCGGTGATTACGGGGAACGGACGGGCCGAAGGATGGCCTGTGTCGATTGCCTGGCCACCGGTTCCTGTTGCGCACGGAGTGATTCCCTGGCCTTCGTGTGGTTAGGTTGAGGACCGCTTATTCTTATGGACCGCCCGTTACGAGTGCTAGTCGCGCTGAACGAGCCAGAGACAGCCAGGAGCCTCGGCCAGCTCCTTTCCTCACCACGATTCACCGCTGAGTTCGCCGCGTGCGCCGACGATTGCGTGCGCATGATCGAGCGCCGCTCGGCGGGCTGCGATCTTGTCCTGCTGGACGAGGACCTGCCGGAATTCGGCGGCCTTGAAGCATTGCGGCGGCTGCACCTCGCCAAGCCAGACCTGCCGGCTGCTCTCATGAGCGCCTATCTCAACCCCAAATTTCTCTTTGAAGCTTCCCAGGCCGGTGCGCAGGGTTTTCTAAACAAGCCGATCCGCGCCCGGGACCTGGAAGAGCTGATCGCGACGCTTTGCCCGCGGGCGGCGGAATCCGTTTCGCAGCCTGCGCCCGCTATGCACATTGAGGATCTCGGGAGCGGCCAGTTCTTTCTCGCCGCGTCGCCGTCCATGCTGAACATCCTGCATCAGGTGCGGCTGGTGAGTCGCGCCGATGTGCCAGTGCTCATCACGGGCGAAAGCGGAGTAGGCAAAGAAGTGGTGGCGAATCTCATCCACAAGTATTCGCCGCGCGCCAACCGCACCTTCCTGAAGGTGAACTGCGCGGCCTTGCCGACCGATCTGCTGGAGAGCGAACTCTTCGGCTATGAAGCCGGAGCCTTTACCGGCGCGGCGAAGGCTAAGCCGGGCAAATTCGATGTATGCGACAAAGGCACCATCCTGCTGGACGAGATCGGCGAAATGAGCCCGCAACTGCAGGCGAAACTGCTCCATGTGCTGCAGGACGGAACCTTCTCCCGGCTCGGCTCGCGGTTGAATTCGAAGGTCGACGTGCGGGTGATTGCCGCCACCAACGTTGATATCGAACAGGCTATCCTCGACAAGCGCTTCCGCGAGGACCTGTACTATCGGCTGAACGCGTTCATCCTCCGCGTGCCGCCACTTCGCGAGCGCACCGAGGAGATTCCCTGGCTGCTGGAGAATCTGGCGGGCAAACTGGCGGCAGCGAATTCCCTCGAGCCGATTCACTTCTCACCTCGCATGATGGCGGCCGCGATCCGGTACCGGTGGCCCGGCAATCTGCGCGAGCTGGGGAACTTCGTCAAGCGGTATCTCATCATGCGCGACGATACCGCTGCGCTGGTCGAGCTGGAATCGAAGGTGGTGGCGAATCCGCCGTCGATCTCCGCGGGGAGTCTGGGGGAGACGCACGTGATCGCGCCGAACGGAGCCGGCCTGAAGTCGGCTGTGCGCTCGACGAAAGACCAAACGGAAAGCCGCATCATCCGGGAAATTCTCGAAGAGGCGCGCTGGAATCGCCGCATTGCCGCCGAGAGGCTCCAGATCAGCTACAAATCGCTTCTGCAAAAGATCCGTTATTACAATCTCGAAGCTTCGGTCTGATCCGCAGCCTGACCCGTAGTTTCATCCTGGGCATTCCACGTCGCCTGAGTCGTCGGCATCCTGAGGGAATATGAGTGCAGATTCCTGCACACAGTGTGCAGCCCTGGTGCGGCGTGCCTTGCGGCTGGGCTGGAATCGTGACCACGACCAAGCCCCAAATGCTTGCACAACAGGCCCCGGCTGCAGAGCACTCGCTGTGGAAAGGCCGGTGCGCCCAAAAAACAGAGTTTCTTCCTGAGTCAATCCATCGATTTGCCGGAATTCCTAACTTTGGCAGACGGCTTGCAATCCCCTCGTGTGAAAGGTGCCATGCAGGCACACCGATGCGATTGCAACCGCATCGAGCTTCTAACGCAAGGCGCAACCCCTTTCTGCCTGTGGCGATCGCTCGCCGCGATGGGCACGTAGCCCGAGCCTCCGGCTCAAGACTGTTCGACCATGAAAGAAAACTGGGTTCAGGACCACACGACCTCGCATCCTCTCAGCTCGTGGCTGGTGCGGAGAGCTGTTTACCCTGTGTGGTTGCGGCACGATCATCCCCGATATTTTGCATACGCACGCCAGTTCGATCGCAATCAGCGACTTTCTTCCGAAGAGCTGGCGAAATGGCAGGCGGAACGCCTCCGCGAACAATTGCTGCACGCCTTTCGCAATGTTCCCTTTTATCGGCGGCGGTTTGAAACGGCGGGCATTACGCCGCTCGACGTCCGTTCGGTCAACGATTTGAAAGCGCTGCCGGTTCTCACGAAAAACAACATCCGGCTCCACAACGCGGAGTTACTGGCGCGCAATGTGCCGGAAGCGGAACGCCTGTGCCACCAAACCGGCGGGTCGACGGGCACTCCCTTGCGGTTCTGGCTCGACAAGGAACGAATGGATTCGCGGCGTGCCACCATCGATCGACACAATGCCTGGGCCGGCCTGCGTCCAGGCGACTGGTACGCGCACCTGTGGGGCTCCCGATTCGATACAGAGATGAGCACCACGCCAGCCATCACCTGGCGCCAGCGGCTATTATCGCGCAATCTCACGCTGAATACCTCGCTCATCTCCGAGGTGGACCTGGCCCAGTATGTTGCCCTGCTGCGGCGCGTGCGGCCGCGCGTGATGCTGGCTTACGCACAGTCAGCTGTCTTGTTAGCCCGCCACTGCGAACGTAATCACATTCGCGATCTTCGTTTCCGGTCCGTCATTGTCACGGCGGAGATGCTGCTGCCGGGGCAGCGCGCCCTTCTCGAGAACGTGTTCGGCGCCAAGGTCTTCAACCGTTACGGATGTCGCGAGGTCGCAGTGATCGCCAGCGACTGTCCGCACCTGAGCGGCATGCATATCAATGCCGACGCACTGATCGTCGAAGTGGAAGAGGCTCCCGGGTTGCCGCCCGGAACCGGCCGCGTGCTCATCACCGACCTGCTGAATCGATCCATGCCTCTCATCCGCTACGAAATCGGCGACCTGGCCAGCACGCTCGACACCTCAGTTTGCCCCTGTGGCCGAGCCTTTCCGCGGATTGCGAATATTCGCGGACGCATCACGGATTTTCTTGTCACTGGCGACAATCGCCGAATCTCCGGCATCTCCCTGGCGCAACTTGCCGGGGACCTGCCGCAGGTGCGGCAGATGCAGTTCGTGCAAAATGATCGCCGCAACATCCAACTGCGAGTGGTGGCGGGCGACGGGTACGGCATGGACACAATCGGCGAGCTGCGCCGGCGCCTCGATCCCTATCTGCGTGGAACGACCGAGTTGAATATCGTCACCGTGGAACGCATTCTGCCGGAGCGATCGGGGAAATTCCGGTACGTCAAAACCGCGGCACAACTCAACGAACCGGCAACGGAGTATCGAAGCGTATGATTTCCTGGGTCCACAATCATCTCCTGCTTCCTCTCTGCGAGCCGGATCAGCATCTGGGACTGGGCCGGCGTCTGCGCGAGCTGGAGCGCTTCGACGCACGACCCCGCCAGGAGCAATTGGCGATTCAGGAAAAGCGCATCCGCGCGATTCTCGATCACGCCTATGAAACCTCTCCTTACTACCGGCTGATCTTCGATGAAATGGGATTCCGCGCGGTCGACTGGCAGCCCGGGCAGCCGATCCCTTTGCCCGAACTCACGCGCGAGCGGCTGTGCACGAATCTGGAGGACATTGGCTCGCGTTCCTTTACGCCGGAGAAAATGCGCAGGACGATGACGCGCGGGACCACAGCTTCTCCCATGGCGATTTGGCGCGATGTGGAGGGGATGCGCAACAAGACGGCGATGCAGATTCACCTGAATCGCGTGTCCGGCTACGAGCAGGGGATGCGCGTGCTCCGCCTGTGGGGGGCGGAACGCGTCCAGGAACATCCCTCCAGCTGGCACCGGCGATTCTATGAGGAGACGCTGCTGGGGCGCGTGAATTGCGGCGCGGGACAACTGAACGACACAACCTGCGGCAGTTTCCTCGATGCACTCAATCGGCAGGAATCCGAAGTGCTGTACGGATACCCGAGCACGCTGGTTGCTTTTGCGAAGTGGCTGCAGGGTTCCGGAAAGCGCTGGCACAAGCCGCGGCTCGTCATCGTCACGGGCGAGATGATGACCGGCGAGCAGCGGCGGATTGTTGAAGAGACTTTCGCCTGCGAAGCGATCGTGCATTACGGCAGCCGCGATATGGACATGGTGGCTGCGGAATGTGAGGGCGGACGGCTGCACTTTCATCCATGGGCGTCTTATGTGGAGTTGCTGCCCGCGGGCCAATCCCCCGCGGGCCCGCTTTACAGGCTCGTGTTGACCGATCTACTGAATTACGGCATGCCGCTCATCCGCTATGACACAGGAGACTGCGTTCTTTACGACGAATCGCCCTGCTCCTGCGGCTCCTGGTATCCATCGGTCACCGAGGTGCTCGGGCGCACGGTCGACCACCTGATCCTGCCCAACGGAACCCTGATGGCCGGGCTTCCCATCGTGATGCGCGCGGGGCGGACCTTCCGCACCATTCGTCAGGTGCAGCTCATTCAGAAGAAAGTCGACACCATGCACCTGCTATTCTCATCCGCCGGCGACGGCGCCAGCGCCGAGCGGGAGCTCGCGGAGTTCTTCTCTGACGTGGAAGACGCATTCCGAATCCCGCTGCAGTGGACGACCGAGCGCGTGCCGGAGATTCCGCGAGGACGCTCCGGCAAATTGAGGCTCGCGATATGCGAAGTGCCGACCGACCCGTACGCGACGGCATGGCATCCGCGGAGCGAGCATACGGCCGCCGCCAGCTCAGCCGCTCCGAACTGAGGACGTCGTCGGGTTAGTCCGACCATGGAGCTGGTTTGCGCTCCCACCGGTGCCTGCGTATCTTTTCCATCGCCGCAGGCTCAAGACCGCCGGCATCGCTGAGCGCCAGATTGCCGCGCACATGGTCTTCCTTGCGCATGCCCACAATGAGCGTGCTAACGACCGGATTCGCGAGGATAAAACGGATCGCCGCGTCCGGCAGCGACATCCCGGGAGGCAGATCCTCGCGCAGGCGGTCCACCCGATCCATCGTATTGCGAAGATTTTCCGGATTGAAATAGCCCTTGCGCCAGTCACCGTCGACGAAGGTCGTCTCCCGCGTCATCTTGCCGCCGAGTGAACCCTCATCCAGCGGCACGCGCGCGATCACGCCGACGTTGTACTCCTCACAAACCGGGAACAGCTCGTCTTCCGGACTCTGGTCGAAGACGTTGTAAATCACCTGCACTGCGTCGACCAGTCCGGTTCGGATGGCGCGAATGCCATTGGCCGGTTCCCAGCGGTTCAGGCTCAGGCCGAAAGCATGAATGATCTTGTCGCGCTTCAGCTTCTCGACCGTGTCGCGGAACTCGGGGCGATCCGTCCACGCATCCTGCCAGACGTGAAACTGCAGCACGTCGATGGTGTCGACTCCGAGGTTCCTGCGGATCTTGTCCGCATAGGTGAAGACGTGATCCGGAGAAAATACCTCGTTGTAGTCGTAATGCGGCTGGGCCGGCCATTTGCGGTTCCCGGGCGGAATCTTGGACGCGGCATAGAGGCGTTTGCCGGGATTGGCCGCGATGATCTTTCCGAGAAAGCCGTCGCTCTTCCCTTCTCCGTAGGCCCAGGCTGTGTCGAAGAAATTGCACCCCAGATCGACCGCCAGTTGCAACGCCTGGAGCGACTCAGCATCGTCGGACCCGCTCCATCCGCTCATACCCCAAAGCCCGCAGGCTACATCGCCGACCTGAAATCCCGTGCGTCCCAAAGCGCGATAGCGCATGACTCTCCTTTTCGCGTTCCTCAGGGATTCTTTCACTCGACGAGAGATGGAACAAGTGCGCCGCCATTTGCCGCGCAGAACAGGAAAGCCAGCCCGAAGGCTGGCTTTCGCACGCTCGCAGAAGAAAGGGGGGTTAGTTGCTCCCGGTGCCACCGCTGCCGCTGTTGCCGCTCCCGTTGCCGCTGCTGTCGTCGCGGCGATGCAGCGTTGGCTGATCGCTGCCGTTGTCGGTATCGCTGCCATCCGAACCGGACGAAACGCGGCGCAAAGAAGGCTTACCCTTTTTGTTGTCCGTGATGCGGCGCTTGTTCTCAATGCGGGCCAGGCGTGCCTTCACGTCGTTGAATTCCGACGTCGTCACCAGATACTGGTCCTTCGGCGGCAGAAGCGTGGCTATCTCTTCTTCGGTGTGCTGGATGCGATCCGGTGTCTGCGGATGATTTTCGAAGACGCGCGCAACGGCGCCCGGCTTCGTCTTCTCGAGGTTCTCGATCTTTTCAAAGAAGGTCACGAAGGCCTGCGGATCGTACCCGGCGCGATACATGTACTGCACGCCCAGGTAGTCTGCCTGCGCCTCGAACTCGCGCGAGAACTCGAGGAAGGTGATGGGAATCAACAACTGCGTTGCTTCGTAGATGCCGTATCCGGTCCAACTGTAGCCGGTCAACATGATCAGCGGCACCATGCCGATCTGCGCGTAGTTGGCGCGGGTCATCTCGCGCGCCGCGTGGTGCGCGCAGACGTGCGCGGTCTCGTGCGCCATCACGCCGGCCAGTTCCGCTTCCTCATCCGCGGCGAGAATCAGCCCCGAATTCACGTAGAAGAAGCCGCCCGGCAGCGCCATCGCGTTGATCTCATCGGTGTCGATGACTTTGATGGTGAAGGGCACTTTGCAATCTGAGTTCTTGACGATGTTCTGGCCGATGCGGTTGACGTATTCGGTGACTCACCGGGTCGGTGATGAAGCGGGTGCTCTTCTCGATCTCGTCGGCGTACTGCTTGCCCATCTTGATTTCGGATTCGGTCGAATACCAGTTCCCCATGCCGCGCGCGCCGATATTGCGCGTGCCCACGGCGTTCACATCGTCGATGCTGCCTGCCTTCACGCCGGGCATCATGCCATTCTTATCGGGCTGCGCCTGGGGGAACGGGTTGACGTTCGGATCGGTCAGCGAACCTTTGCCGCTTGCCTGAGCCTGAGTCTGGTCCGTCTCGTCGCCAGGCGCCTTCACCGGCGTCTGCTGGGAGCAGATGTCGCCTCCTGCATTCGGGGCGCGATGCAGGACCGGACCTGGACAATCCTGATCGGCCTGGGCCTGATCGTTAGCGGAAGCCGCGGCGGCCGGCTGCTTCGTCTGATCTGCAGGGGCAGGAGCAGGCGCGCTCTGCGAGGCAGCCGGCGCCGTGCTCGGCGTGCCGGAACTCTGGGCGTACACGCAGGCGCTGGCCAGCGCCACGGTCGCGCAAATCAGCAGATTGAGTGGCATGTTGCGGATGGGCATGAAAAACCCCTCTCCAGGGCGGCGAAACCCTGCTCACGTTAGACGTAGTATGCACCTTTTGAGTCGTGAGCGTCGCGGGGTTTATTTTCCGGGGTTTCCGGCGAACTTCCGGGCTGAATCGAGTGCTCCGGAACCGGAGCCTGGCGCGACGGAAAACCCGCTCGCGCCGCCCGCCCCGGGGCGAATCCGCGGCAGCCAGGACGGCCGCCGCGAACGCGCCGCATTTACTTCCAGGTCACTGTCGGCATCATCTGCGCCTGGTCCACGCGGTCTTTGTACCGGATAGCAAAGTGCAGCAGCGAGGTCAGCAGCGACTCCGACAGGCAGTGCGGCACCAGGCCCAGGTCCCTCAGGGCCGTGTTTTTGGCGTTGTAGTAGTGCGTCTTCCTTCTCCACGCGCGGATTTTTCACGTGGTCGACCTGCACCGTCATGCCCGCATCCTCGCCGACCTTTTGAACCATCATCGCCAGATCGTAGAACGCTAAATTGCTCCGTGAACTGATTGAAAACACGGAACTCGCCCTCGGCGGCAGGGTTCGCCACGGCGATTTCCATGCAGCGGACGGTGTCGCGGATGTCGAGGAAGCCGCGGGTCTGCCCGCCCGCTGCCGTAGACCGTCAGCGGATGGCCGATCGCGGCCTGGACGCAGAAGCGGTTCAGCACCGTCCCGAACACCTCGTCGTAGTCGAGCCGGTTGACCAGCAGGTCGTATCGCGCGAGTCTCGTCGGTCAGCACGCCGTAGACCACGCCCTGGTTCAGGTCGGTCGCGCGCAGGCCCCAGATTTTGCAGGCGAAGCGGATATTGTGCGAGTCGTGGACCTTGCTCAGGTGATAGAAGGAGCCCGGCTGCATCGGATACGGCAGCCGGTCTTCCCGGCCGTTGTGCTGGATGGTGATGTAGCCTTCTTCGATGTCGATGTTCGGCTGGCCGTACTCGCCCATCGTGCCCAGCTTGACCAGGTGGATCGTCCGTATTGAACTCCCTGATCGCGAAAAGCAGGTTCAGCGTCCCGGTCACATTCGTCACCTGCGTCATGACCGCGTGCTCGCGGTCGATCATCGAGAACGGCGCCGAGCGCTGCTCGCCGAAGTGGACGATCGCCTCGGGCTCAAACTTCGCGCATGAAGTTCTGCACGAAGGGGTAGTCGCAGATGTCGCCGATGAAGAGCGTCGATCTTCTTGCCGGTCAGCTGGTGCCAGCGGTCCACGCGATGCCGGATCGGCGCGATCGGCGTCAGGGTGTCGACGCCCAGGCGTCAGGTCCCAGTGCCGCCGGATCAGGCTGTCGACAATGGCTACGTCGTAGCCGCGTTCAGAGAGGTACAGCGCGGTTGCCCATCCACAATAACCGTCGCCGCCAACTACCAGTACTTTCATCGGTACGCCTTTTCGTTCGTAATTTTGCGAGCGCCTGCCCACAACGGCGGCAAAGCGGTCGCTTCCAGCTTTATGTCCGAATGAGGAACTTCGGTTGCGGACCGGGGACTGCGTTCCGGTCGCGTTTGCAGGTACCTGAGGCGGATTTCAGCCAGGGATCTCCGCAAGCAGTGCTGACGTGCAAGTGCAGGATTTAGTTTACCTGCTGCAAGCGCTCAATCAGCTTTCCGGCCAGATTTTCGCCGGATTCCGACCACAGCAGCCGTGTGGAAATCCCGCCATGTTTCTGCACGCCATGCGTGAAGGCCACCAGCTTCTGGACGTTCTGCTTCACGCGCTCGATCGCGGCATCGTCCAGGTCCATGTCCTCGTACAGAAAGGGCGTGTCCAGGCCGAAGTCCACGCGGATGTGCCCGTTCGTCTCCCATGCCTGATCGTCGAACTCGGGGCCGAAGGCGACAATCCGCACCGTTCGCGCCTCCTGCCGCCACATCGTGTCAAACCCGGCGGCCTGTTCCGGAACCCATAGCTCCCAGACCATCTCGAACTCCCACGCATAGTCGTCATGCGCGGTCTCCATCGCCGCGGCGATCACCGCTCTGGGTTCTGCGGCATCGTCATCGGTTTCATTCCGATAGACGCGCTGCCACACTGGATTCTCGTTCCACGAGATCGGATAGACGGTCGCTGCCGCAACGCGCGTCGAACCACCGGCTGCGGAGAATTGTTCCATGACGCGATCCACGGCCACGGGCAGCGCGTCGAGCCGAAAATTGGGATACCACAAACTCAAATAAAGCTGATCAGCCATCCCTTACTCAATCCTTTCGTGTCGATACCCGGCCTCGGTTAATGCCTGCTCAATCTCACCGATGTGACCTGCGCCGCGCGTCTCCAGCGTGAAGTCGATCACCGTGTCGCCCAGGCTCACTCCATAGTAGGCACGGTCGTGGGAGGTTTGCACGATGTTTGCACGCAGATCCGCGATGATCTTCGTTAGATGATGCAGGGCCCCCGGCCGATCCGTCAGGTGGATCCGGAGCCGCGTGCGTCGCCCATCCTTTACCAGCCCGCGCTCGATGATCTTCGACAGCAGCGTGACGTCGATGTTGCCGCCGCAGACCAGTACCGCCGTCCGCTCGCCAGTGAGGGATGTTTTCTTTTGCAGCAGCGACGCCAGTGCAGCCGCGCCCGCACCTTCCGCAAGCGTCTTTTCCCGCTCCAGCAAAACGAGGATTGCGCTGGCGATCTCCTCTTCGTCGACGGTCACCAGCTCGTCCACGTACTGCTTTACCAGGGGCAGCGTCCTGGCGCCGGCACGCCGCACCGCGATGCCGTCGGCGATGGTCGCCTCGGCCGGGATGGTCACCGGCCGTCCTGCCTCCGCAGCACGGATCATCGAGGGCAGCCGCTCCGTCTGCACGCCGATCACGCGGACCCTCGAATTGGACTCCTTGATCGCGCACGCGACTCCGCCGATCAGGCCGCCGCCACCGATCGGCACCACCACTGCCTCCAGTTCCGGAATCTGCTCCAGCAACTCGAGCCCGATCGTTCCCTGCCCGGCGATCACCTCGTCGTCGTCAAACGGATGCAGGAATGTCAGCCCGTCGGCTTCGCCTTGCCGAATCGCCTCCGCACACGCCTCGTCGTAGTTGGCGCCGTGCAGGATGACATCCGCGCCATAGCTCGACGTCGCTGCCACCTTCACCAGCGGCGTCATCAGCGGCATCACGATCCGCGAACGCAGCCCCTCGCGGCTGGCGTGGTACGCGACCGCCTGGGCATGGTTGCCGGCGCTCGCGGCGATCACACCGCGCCTGCGTTCTTCCGGCGTGAGCGTGAGAATCTTGTTCAGCGCGCCGCGCTCCTTGAACGCGCCCGTCCGCTGCAGGTTGTCGAGCTTTAGAAAGACCTGCTGCCCGGTCATCTCCGACAAGCCCGCCGAATGCCGCGCCGGCGAAAGGTAAAGGTGGCCGCGAATACGCCCGCGCGCGGCCTGGATCGATTCGAGTGTGACGCCCACTTCCATTCCCCCCTGTCCCTGCTCGTGCCAAGAAAAAAGCCATCGGCGCCTGGAGCGCGATGGCTGCTGGTTTCACTTCTGCGAAGTCTCGCTAGCCGCCCGCTCCCGTGGAGATGGCCGTGCTAATTCGCGCAATGGCGATGGGAACGGCGGCGCGCATGAACGGCGGACAACGCATGTTCATGCGATGTAAACAGAGCGGTAAGGCAATGTCAATCCGCAGAACGGTCTGCGAACCCCTCTGCATTCGCCGGCGCAGGCTTTCCAGACCCCTGTCCCGGAAAATCTGCGGGACTATTGAACTTTTTTGGCCTGAACCACGTCTTACTAGACTCGTGAAGAACTCGCTCATCTACAGCGCGCCGGGGAAACGGCGCGCCGGTACTGAACACGAACGGGAGAGCTTCTTCTTATCGCCGCCCTGCCAACCCGCAGACTGCGGCCGTGTATCTTTTCTGTTACCCCCAAATTAATGGACACTTTGCTTATAAGGACTCTCATTCCTCTTTACTTCAGTGCTACTATCGCGCGATGATATACGAGCATTTGCCTGCGCCAGCAGATCAGGCCGATAAGCTGGTTGAGGTCGCATTAGCTCACCTGTTGCCACCGACAACGACTCATCGTGTTGTTGGTCGGAAGAATGCGCTCCGCCAGATTTCCGAATGCGCGGAGTTCTCGATCAATCAGGCCGAAGACTGAACATCTTTTGCCGATACAGCAGCCGAAGCGACAACACAGATGAATGAAATTGCAGGCTTCGAGGATGGCGCGGAACCATCGGCAAGGGCCGGTTTGCGTACCGCAGTAACCGGCATGCTGGCCGTGGTTGGCAACAACGCCCGTGCGGCGTTGCGTCTTTTCAGAAACCTTTCCGGCGAAATTGAGATTCTTCGTCTCATCATGATGAAATATCCGGTCTTTGCCGGAGTTCTGCCTTCGAGTCCCAGATTCCCTCTTAAATTTGTTTCGCCTGGTTATCTGGCACGGGGTCTCTCCGTCGCCGAACGCAAAGATTGCTTCCTGCATCATTACAACCGGCTGGGAGAGGCTTTACCGAATACGTTGTTACGCCGGATACTCCATGACCGCGTTTCCATCTTCGAGGTCCGCGAGGGCGAGAGCGTATACCGCGTTACGGCTCATTTGTCGCGAGCCCGGCACGGCGACACCGAAGGCGAACTCTGTCTTGGTCTCGAACTGAACGGAGAGGCAATCTATATCCTTTCCTTCTCGATCGTACCTGGACGCATCGTGAACTCTGAGGCGCGTGAAGTCCTTCTCCTTGCCCGGATCCAGGGGACAAAGGGGAAGTATGGATCGATTCGGCAGGCTACCAAGGCGATGAAAGACATTGCGCCAGCGTCTTTGTTGATGGCATCCCTGCAGGGATTCGCCGAGGCCTTTGATGTGAGTGAGATTGCTGGTGTCTCCGCAACGCGCCAGTCGATCTACACAGAAGATCTCGCAGAGCGGTTTCGCGAGGCATACGACGATTTCTTCACCAACCTGGGCGCCGTCGCGAGCCCCGAGGGCTTTTACCGCTGCCCGGTTCCCCTCCCGGAGAAGCCGCTAACGGAAGTGAAACGCGGCCACAAGCTGCGGACCAGGGAAAAGCGGGCGATCAAGCGAATCATTGCTGATGCCGTATGCCGGTACTTTCGACAGTGCTGGCGGAGAAGCGATGATGCTGCACGCGAGGATAGCTCCAGCCTGGAACAGGCAGTAGAACTTCCGATTCAGTTAGAGTTTCAAGATGCAGGGCTCAAGGAGCTTCGCACCCAATCTGCCGGGGAGGATGCAGGACGTCCTGATGCAGGAAGTCCTGATGCAGGAAGTCCTTTTGAGGGCGAATTGTGGAGCAGTCCCGCGAGGCCGCGCAAGACCGGATAATGAATGAATGGCGCTTCTGCCTGCCATTCCGCTGCCCATCTCCGCCGGCGCTCCACTCGAGTGGGACAAATTCGTTATCTTCCTCGGCACATACAGCCAGTCCGCGCTCGGCAGGGCCTGGATTCAGGCCCTCACGCCCTCCGCCGATCGCGCATGGATCGGCCGCCAGCACGCGCTCGTCACGGAAATGCGCATCCTCACCGCAGGCGGGACCCTCCCCGTCACCCGCGCCCTCTTCGATCCCTCTGAGCTGCTTGCCAAAGCTCGGATTGAGGGCGTGGCTCTCGAGTCAGACGAACTCCGCGCGCTCATCGGGCTGGCAGATGAGATCGCGGCGTGGGCCGACCTGATCCGCACGCCGCCGGAGTCCGCGCAGAGCCGGATCCCGGAGTTGACGGCGCTTTCCCAGGAGCTTCTCGCCACCAGCCTGCGCCCCATGACCGAATCGCTCCGAGAAAAAATCCTGCCCGACGGTTCCCTCGCCGATGATGCCTCGCCGGAACTGCGCCGCATCCGCCGCGAAATGGAGCGCCAGCAGCGCGCCATTGAGGAGAGCCTGCGCTCGGCCCTGCGCCGTTTCTCCGAGGGCGGATCGACGCAGGATGAACTGATCACGATCCGCGGCGAACGCTTCGTCATCCCTGTGAAATCGGAATGGAAGCGCCGCGTGCAGGGCGTCGTCCACGGCGCCAGTTCCTCCGGCCAGACCGTCTACGTCGAACCGCTCGAAACCATCGAGCTGAACAACGATCTGGTGCGGCTGCTGGAAGACGAGCAGTCAGAAATTCACCGCATCTTCCTGCACATGACGCGGCAAATCGCCCAGTTCGCAGGGCCGATCCTCTCCGGCGCCGCAGTCCTCGCCAACGTGGACACGTTGCTGGCGCGTGCGCGCTTCGCCCACGACTACGATTGCTCTCCCCCGCAGTTTTCACCCGAATCTGCGCCCGAGTTTCGGCTCAAACAGGCGCGGCATCCGCTGCTCGAGCGCCGTCTGCGCACCGAGAAGAAAGCGATCGTCCCCATTTCGCTGGAGCTGTCCAGCGAAAATCGCCAGCTCATCATCAGCGGACCGAACACCGGCGGCAAAACCGTCACGCTCAAGACCGCGGGACTGGTGGCCATCATGGCGCAGGCCGGTGTTCCCGTCCCCGCTGAGGAAGCGGTAACGCCAGTCTTCGACGCCTTCCTCGCCGACATCGGCGACGCGCAGTCCATCGAGCAGGATCTGTCCACGTTCTCCGCGCACGTAACCAATCTGAACCGCATCGCCACCCAGGCCACGGCGCAATCGCTCGTCCTGCTCGACGAACTCGGCTCCTCAACCGACCCCGAAGAGGGCGCGGCGCTCGCTGTCGCCATTGCCGAACATTTCCTGCGAGCCGGGACCTGGTCCATCGTCTCGACTCACCTCACCTCGCTCAAGGTCTACGCCGAGAACGCCGCCGGGGCTGTGAACGCCGCCGTCGGCTTCGATGAGGAAACGCTCGCCCCCACCTACGAACTGCGTCAGGGAGTGCCTGGCACCTCCGCCGGCATCAACATCGCGCAGCGCATCGGCCTCAGCTCGGCCATTATCAACTCTGCGCGCCAGCGGCTCACCACGCAGACCCAGGACATCGCCCGTTTCCTCGACAGCCTGCACGACCAGCTCACGGCGCTCGATGGGGAGCGGCTGCGCGTGCGCCGCCTCGAGCAGGAACTCGCCCAGGAACGCGCTCGCCTCTCCGCAGAAGGAATGAAAGAGTGGCGCGCGAAGGTGCGCGACCTCGAAGCCCAGCTCGAATCGCTTCTGAAGGACTTCACCTGGCAGGCTCGCGAGACGGTGCGAGCCATTGAAGACCGCGCCGCGCAGCAGAAGCTCTCGAAGCAGGCCGAGCAGCGCATCGCGCGCCTGCGCCGCGAGTTTTCTCAAAGTTTCAACAGCGCTGTGGTAGCCCAGCACACCGGCGCCGATCGCGGGGATCAGAACGCGCAGCCGCACATCCCGCGGCATGTCGCGGAGGGCGATACGGTTCGGCTACGCACGCTGGGCAAGACTGGCACGGTCCAGCGGCAAATCGACGACAAGACCTTCGAAGTCGCGATTGGACCTATGAAAATGCGCGTGGCCCGCGACGAAATTGTCGAAGTCATTGCCGCCGCAGCGAAGCAGACGCCCATCCAGGCGGCGCGTCGCCGCGGCATCACCGTTTCCGTCGCCGAGCCGGACGCGATGAGCGGCGAGATCAATGTGATCGGCCAGACGGCCGATCAGGCGCAGGACGCGGTGGAGAAATTCCTCGATCGCGCCTTCCTCGCCGGCCTGCCGCGCATCCGAATTATTCACGGGACGGGCATGGGCGTGCTGCGCCGTACGCTGCGCGCATGGCTCCAGCATCATCCCCAGGTGGCATCGGTCACCGAACCGGGGCAAAACGAAGGCGGAGCCGGCGCCACAGTGGTGGAACTTCGGGAATAGCGCAGGTCAAATCCAGATTGACGTGGCCGGCCAAAAAGTTGCACTATCTGGTCGAAAAGCAAACGCGGGGCGGCGCGGAACGCAAGAGGCAAGTCATGATTCAGGTCATCACGGTGGAGCGGGAATACGGCAGCCAGGGCGCGGAGTTCGCGCATCACCTGGCGGAGCGTCTGGGCTGGAAGCATATCGACAGCTGCCTGATCGAAGATGTCGCGCGCAAGGCCGGAGTGGCGCCGACGCTCGTGAAGCGCTGCGACGAGCGCGTGGATCCCTGGTTCTACCGTTTCAACAAAGCGATCTGGTTTGGCTCGCTGGAGCGCCTGCCGGGCGACCCGGAGGTATTCGACAGCGAGAAGATGGTCGAGTTCACCCGCGGCTATCTGACGGAGCAGGCCGCGAAGGGGCAATGCGTCGTGGTCGGACGCGGTGCTGCCTGCCTGCTGGCGAAGGCTCCCGGCGCGTTTCACGTTTTCGTCTATGCGTCGCTGGCACGGAAAATCCGCTGGCTGGAAGAGCATTTTCCCGAGCATGCCAAAGAGGCCGAGCGTGAGATTCTGGCGACGGACCGACGTCGATCCGAGTATATTCGCCGCTATCACCAGCGCGAGTGGGACGACCGCCGGCTCTACCACCTCATGATGAATTCCTGCATGGGGATGGATGCGATGATCGAGGCCACGATGTCCGCGGCCGCGCTGCGTTCCGCCTCACCGGTCGCACAGCACGCCGGCTAACGAGCCGTTCAGCAGGCTGGTTCGCGCTGCACCCAAAGGCCGGGGTCGATCTCGGCAAAGAGCGAATCCCGCCGCTCGAGATCGGCCAGCCGCTGCTCGCTCTCCGGCGCAAGACTTCCCTTCTCCACAAATTCCTGCCACACCTGGTGCGCCTCGCGAAACTGCTCCAGATGCGTCAGGAAGCGCTGCTCCGCATAATCGCGCGCCGCTTCCGTTGTGATCAGGAACTGCCAGTCTGACGATTCCAGCAGCAGCAATTCCCGGCATAACTGCCTGGCAATACGTTCGCCCATTCCTCCGTCGCGCCATTTTCCTTCCGTCGCCAACCTGCGCACGGTTTCTTCTGCCGGATAAATGTGCGACCAGGTCCACGCCGTCTGCGGATTCAGCCATACTTCGTTGCCGCCATTTTTGCCCCATGATCCTTCCGGCACCGCCAGAAAACCCTCCGGAGGCTGCCGCTCCAGATACTCCGAGGCTGTGGTGAGCGCGATGGGACATTCATCGCGGGAAATCAGCCTCGCCATCTCCTCAAGCCACGCCGGACCCTCGAACCACCAGTGACCAAAGAGCTCCGCATCAAATGGCGCGCTCAAAACCGGCGGCCGATCGGCGTCGAGGCTCTCCTTCAGCGCTTCATACACCACGCTGACAAAGTGCTCGGCATGCGCGTGCACACGCCCCGCCGCGCGCTCCGGACAATACGGCGTCTTCTGCGCCATGTCCGCGTGCGATTGGGTCACCTGCCAGTAGCGATGACCGCCGGGCCAGCGCTTCTTATGAAAGTCGAGATAGTTCGGGTCGCCTGGGTATCCGTTCTCTCCGCTCCACACCTGCAAACCCGTTAGCGGGTCGCGGGGAAACATCGCGATCGGATGCTCGCGCGCGCAGGGTCCATCCACCCAATAGGTGCGGTACAGCGACTGCACGCTCTTCGTCGGACGCGGCAGAGCGGCCGGCGTCCCCACCGCGCCGCCACCAGCCTTCGTCTCATACGGAGTGAACAGCATCGATCGCTCGACGAGATGCGAGTCGACGAAGAAATACTCCAGCCCGGCCTCCGCCAGGGCGCGCTCCACGCCCATTCGTTCAAAAGGCGACCCTGGCTCGCCGTTGCCGTGCGGAGCCACCGGACGCTGCCATGTCCCCGCCGGGCGGTATCCGCACTCGGGGAGCCAGATTCCCCGCGGCTTGCGCCCCAGGTGGCGCTCGTGCGTCGCCACGCCCATCCTCACCTGCGCGGCAACGCTCTCGTCGGTGCCCAGCAGCGGCAAATAGCCGTGCGTCGCGCAGCAGGTGACGATTTCGATCAGCCCGGCATCGTTGCAATCGCGAAAACCTCGAACGATGTCCCCACCAAGCGCCTCAAAATCCCCCACAGCCTGCTCGAAAAACGATCGCCAATAGCGAGCCGTATTCGCAAAATGCTCATCGCCACTTTGCCGGAAGTACGCCTCGTCTTCCTGGCTGGCCTGGATCTTGCGCTTCAGATACTCCGGAAATTCCGCACGAAAGGTGGGGTGCGCCAGTTGTTCCAGCAGCACCGGCGAAAGGATCAGGTTCGCCCGGAGCGCCAGCCCATCGCGCTCCAGGTTTCTGAACACGCGCAGCAGCGGTAAATACGTCTCGGCAGCCGCTTCCAGCAGCCACTCCAGCCCATGCGGCCAGGTGCCGTGGTGAACTACCCACGGCAGGTGCGCATGCAGCGTCAGAGTAATGTAGCCCCGCGGACAGCCCTCTTGCATCAATTGCAATTCTTTACTCTCTCAGCGATGACGCGGGGCCTGAGGCCATCGCGCTGTTCGCCCGTGAAACGACATCTGTGCAACCGCCATGTCGCAAAAAATGCCCCCCGGAACCGAAGGGTGCCAGGCATGCGATCCCGATTGAAGCGATTTCGAGATTAGAGACGCCGTCGGAAATCCGAAGGTTGTAAGGGATCGGTGCACTAATCCGCGCTAGAGCCTGTTATTAACTTTCCCGCGTGCGGCGCTGGGAGCCAATTTTTCTCAGTTCCAGGAACGAGGAGCGACGAATATCGGGAATCTTCGAGCGACGAGCGACACCGAAATGAGGAAAATTGGCCCCAGCCCGTTGGGTTGCGATGAAAATCGCGCCATACGTTCGTTGTCGTCCTCGGCAGTGGGGCCGCCACAGCCATCGGACTCCGCCTCGTCTGGCGCGATTTTCTCTCGCAACGCTGCCCGCGCGAAAGTTAATAACAGGCTCTAAGATGCCGCAAGCTACGCGAGGCTGTCCCAAACCATCGCGTCAAACCGATGTGTTCCCCGAAACCCCAGCTTCTCATACAGCAAAACGGCATTCCGATTGGAGGCCGTCACCGTGAGGGTCAGAAGGTTAAAACCGCGCTTCGATAAATTGGCGGCGCATTCCTCCATCAACAATCTTCCGTATCCTCGGCCACGGTAGGCGGGAGCCACGCAGATCTGTGTCACATGGCCCACATCGTCGCGGACCCTTGAGCAAAGCAGCAGGGCGGCAAGTTCCTGCGTGCCCCGGACGACCAGCGATCGCGACGCCTCGGCATCGAAATAACCGCAGCCTGGGAAACGCACGATATTGTGCAGAAAGCGATGCGATCCCTGCACCGTCCGATACTGCTCGTTGATGTGGCTATCCTGATGCGCCTCGTAGGAGGAGGCAATCAGGCGCGCAGCCGAGGCAAAGTCGTTCTCGGCCCAGTGCCGCAGGTCCAGTCCCGGCAGGTGCAGGCGAAAGTCCGGAAACGCGCCATCCTTTGCCACACTTCGGACGGTCGGATCGGGCTGGAGCGTCCACTCCATGAAGATGCGCTCGTGCACCTCGAAGCCCGAATCCTGAAAAATGCGGGTGTGCGTTCCATGCGGATGCAGCAATAACTGCGATTCCACGCGGGTGACCCCCGGAGAATTCTGCAGCAGTTCCAAGAGCCGGCGCAGCAGTTCGTTGCGCACTTCCGCAGCGGCCTCCGCGCTGCCCAGCGCATACACGTCACCCACCACCGCCTTGTGCCCTTCGTATACGCAGAAGACGTAGCCAGTCACGCGGCCGTTCTCGACGGCGACATATCCCGGCAGCACGCGCGAATCCAGGTATTGCAGCAGCAGATCCGCCGAGCCCCGATAGTCCCAGTGCAGGCGCTCGCTCCACACGCGGCTCTCCGCCTCCAGCAGCGAGCGAAGGTTGCCCGCGGAGAAATGCCGGAGGTCCAGAACCTCGAACTGGAGTGCGGGACTCATCGACAGAACCGCCCGGACGTAGGCTGCCGCCGGAAGATTCCTCCTTTGCTGTGTAAGACGTGTGTAACTTACCGATTATCGGCTGCGGTTGCCTGCTGGCGGGCCATCACCTCATAGACGACGAGGCCCTGCGCAGGATAAGAAAAGAGCGGTTCGTATTGCCTGCCTTGCAATTCATGCCGGAGATTGCCGATCTGCGATTCCGGCACAACCAGCAGATGTTCCTCATCCGGAATACCGTCCTGCAGCGTTCCCCCTAAGAACTGCGGCGCTCGATCCGGCATGCGCGGGTCGACGACTTCGAACTCCAGCCGCCTGCCGCGCCGCCAGGTTGCCATCATCGCATCGAAATCGGCCGCATTCAAAATCGGCTGACCATTCACGGCGACAATATTGTCGCCATCCAGCCGGCGCAGCCCAATCTCTTCCGCCCACGATCCTTCCTTCACTTCGTCAATCGTAATCCCCTGCGGCACGGTTCCGGGAGGATTCGCAACGACAATCCCCACATCGTAATCCACCACGCGGCTGTTGCGGTAAAACGCGATGCCGTAGCGCACATCGCGGCGCACGCGCCACACAGCCACGATCCCGGGCGGCGGGCTGATCTCATTGAGAATCTGCGTCAGGGGCCGCTCGGAATACGTTGTATCGATCAGGTTAATGTTGTGCTTCGTGCTGGCCAGCGGCCCAATTCCGAAGACCGGTCCCACTCCGAACATATAAACCAGCAGGACCACCATCGGCGTCATGGTCGCGGCCCGCAGCCGGGTCAGGCCGAACCGTGCGACCGTGATCAGGATGAACACCACGGCGGCCACACCCACCATGCTCGCCGCCACGATCGCAACGCGCGGCGGAATCGCTTCGGGGTTGCGCAGATGCAGCGGCATCAGCAGGACAAACATTGCCAAAATGCCTGTCAGCACGGCATGCAAAATCAGCAGCCAGGGCTTTAGCCCACGGCTTCGAATGCGATTGAGATAGTCCCCGGCCAGAATGGCCAGCGGCGGCAGCGCCGGCAGGATGTATCCGGGCAGCTTCGACTCCGAGAACGAGAAAAAGACAATGACGACCACGGCCCACAGGACCAGGAACTCCGGGAAGGCGTCTCCGGTGCGGCCATGCCCCAGGTAGTGGAACTTCTTCCGCCGCGCCTTCCATTCGTTGATGGACCCGCCCACCGCGTCCACGAAGGCCGTAATCGCGATGACCGCCCATGGTGTCAGCCCCAGTAGAACGACGGGAACGTAATACCAGAAGGGGTGGTAGTGCTCGAAACGATTGGTCGCGAAACGCTCCAGATTATGCTCAAGGAAGAAAATCTTCAGGAATGTCGGATTGCGCCGCTGCACCGCAATGAACCATGGCAGGACCATCGCGAAATACAGTGCAATCCCCGGCAGCCAGATGCTGCGCCGGAACAGAGACCACTCCCTGCGCATCCCCGCGAAGATGCCGATGATCACCAGCGCCAGGAACGGAGCCACTGGTCCCTTGGCCAGCGTCGCCGCCCCCACAAAAAAGTAGAGATCGAAGAGCCAGAACTTGCTGTCCGTCTCATACCAGGCATACCAGCCCAGCATGCCGATGCAGAACGGCGCAGCCAGCTGCATGTCCGTCGAGGCGCCGCGCGCGAAGCTCAGTATTCCCGCGCAGGAAGCCGTGATGAGCGCGGCATCCAGCTGTCCCCCGTTGCGAAACCGCCGGATGTGCAGGTAAATGAGCACCACGAGCATGAAGGCGAAGCTGGCCGAGGGCAGACGCGCGCTCCAGTCGTGCACCCCGAATTCGCGAAAGGCGAACATCGCGCGCCAGTAATACAGCGCCGGCTTTTCCAGCCACGGATGCCCCCACAGCACCGGAGTGACGTAATCGCGCCGAGCGAGCATTTCGCGCGCCACCTGCGCATACCGCGGCTCATCGGCGCCCACCAGACCGAGGCTATCGCCGCCGAAGATCGGCACCAAACCGTAGAAGAGGAAGAATGCGGTCACGCAGAACAGCGTCACCGCTTCGACGGCTGTTCCAACCACAGGGAATCGCCCGGAAAGCCGCGCCCACCCGCTCGGTCGCGCAACCGGCGCGCCGTCCGCCGAGTCGGCGGTCCTGGTTTCCTGGGATGGGTTCGAAGGTTCGGTCACGTTTCGACTGCCCGAATCATGGGTTCCACGAACCCTGTCCGTTCTCCGCTGAGTTCCCCACGGGGCTGAAGAACTCGCGCATCGACGCGAAGCACGAAAGCGATTCGTGAATCAGGCTTGAGCAAGCCTAACAGATTCAGCGGTTGCTATTGTTCCACGGCTCCATTGGGGTCGTGCACCTCGGCCCCCATCACGTGGCGCAGCGTCTCCAGAATCCGGTCGGTCGCGTCCCCCAGCGGACCCTCCAGCGTGCATCCGCCCGCGTGCAGATGGCCCCCGCCGCCGAACGAAGCGGCAATGTGCGCTACGTCCAGGTGGCCCTTGCTGCGCAGAGACAGCCGGACGCGGCGATCCGGAAGTTCGCGCAGCAGCACGGCCGCTTCGACGCCGGCAATGGCAATGGCGTAGTTCACGATGCCCTCGCAATCCTCTTCCGCGGCGCCCGTCCGGTGCATATCCGCGTGCGTCACCCAGAGCCATGCCAGCTTACCGCTGCGCCGCAGATTCGCCAGCGCCGCCCCCAGCAGCATCATTTTGGAAAGTGGATTCGAGAAGTACACTTCGCGCGCAATCTCCGCCGGGTCAGCCCCATAGGCCACCAGTTCCCGCGCCAGTTCAAAGGAGTGCACGTCAGTGCCTTCATAGCAAAACGATCCCGTATCCGTCAGCACCGCGGTGTAGAGGCACTTTGCCATCTCCGGCGTAATCGGCACACCGGCCGCACGCGCCAGCCGGTACACCATCTCGCCGACCGCGCAGGCATCCGTATCGATCCAGTTCACGGCGGCGAACTTGCGCCAGCTCACGTGGTGATCGATGTTCACCAGAAACTGTTCTGCCAGCCCGGCCAGCCGGGTGCGAATTACGCTGTCGCACTCCAGAAGGATCACCGCGTCGTATTTCCCCTCGAGGCGCTGCGCCTGCTGGATGGTCGAAGCGCACGGCAAACCGCGATAGATGAGCGGTACGGGATCGGCCGACACCAGCTCTGCCTGCTTGCCCATCTGCGTCAGCATCAGGCCGCAGGCGAGCATCGAGCCGACTGCGTCACCGTCGGGCCGCGCATGCGAGGCCACCGCAAAACGGCGTCCGCGGCGAATCACGTCGAGGACGGCCTGCTGGTCGTGCCGCTCGCCGCCGGCCGCGCGCCCTTCTGACGATTGCCTGATTGGTATTTCCTGTCCAGCCGCCATGAACTTGCCCAGATCCCCTGGGGTCGTTTCTAACTTCCCGTTTGTTCCGTGCTTTGCGTCCTGATCGATGTGCGTCTCTTCCTGCCCAGCAGCTCGTCGATCCGCGCCTTCATCTTGTCGGAGCGATCGATATGGAAGGTCAGATCCGGCACATACCGGACACCCATGCGATCCTTCAGTTCGTGGCGAATGTAGCCGCGCGCCGCCATCAGCCCGTCGAGGGTGTCGTCCTCCTCCTGCGGGCCGCCGTCCACCGCGACGTAGATCAGTGCCGACTTGCCGCCGGGATTGAACACCACCTGGCTCACGTACGCGAAGCTGATGCGCGGATCCGACAGCTCGCCCTCGATCATCGCGCCGATTTCATCGCGCAGCGTTTCCGCCACGCGCTCCTGGTGGTACTTCCGTGCTCGTTGTTCGGGCATCTCCCTGTTCCTCTGACCGCTCTGCAAGATGGGACTTGAGAAACGGAATAAACGCTTGAGAATATCAGACTGGCAAGCCCCCCTTCGCGGAATCCGGCAGATCCGCACAAAAAAACGGCGGACAAAGCGATTGGACTGGTCAACAGAGGCCCGCAAATGCCTCGACCTTAGGGGTTTCCGCGGTTTGCGCTGCTCCCGCCGTCGATGGTGTTGCCTGGGGAGGAGTTCCCCGGTCCGCCGCAGAAACGGCGCCGGCGCGAACCCATCGCAAGGCGCAACCGGTTCCGCGCAAACAGAAAAAAGACATCCGAAGATGTCCTTTTTCTGGAACCTGGGCTGTTTTGCCTGGAACGCCTATCGCTTAAAAGGCCTATGAATCTCGTACTGGAAAGATATCCGCGCTCGACAGTAATCGG
Source organism: uncultured Alphaproteobacteria bacterium (assembly GCA_963812975.1). GTDB lineage: Bacteria > Pseudomonadota > Alphaproteobacteria > Micropepsales > Micropepsaceae > Rhizomicrobium. The sequence continues at coordinate 24,144 of CAWEXK010000023.1, forward strand.
CGCTTCGTGCTCCGCTCTCCGCATAACTTTTGAGCGGATCCTCACCTGAGGGAATGGGCTTGCGAGTGGTTACTTCGCCAGGCTGGCGACCGCTGCCGGGGCCGGGCTCTGATACCACGAACTTGGAACGCACATCCCGCTGACCACACCGGCCAAAATGATGCAGAGGTACATCACTACAGATCTTTTTTTCATGACAACAACCTCTGCTATCGTTGATAGTCCTTGCGGAGGTCGCCGGCTACACCCCGAAGGGGCAGGACCGCTGCACTTTCAGGGAATCACGTTAGTAACCTCCAGAGGTATCTGGCTGATTACCCCATGGATCAAAGAACTGCAAACGCAGGCCTTAGTTGGAGGCTGGCTCGAAACTCGCGTTGATCGAAACGGTCCCGCCAGTTACATTTAGCGATCGATTCCAGTCAGTAAATCCCTTCTTCTTCACCACGACCTGATGGGTCCCCGGAGCGACCGTGACCGTCGAGGGCGTATTGCCTACGAACGCCCCATCGATCTCGATATCCGCTCCTGGCGGCGTCGATGCAATCGCCAGCGAGCCCGTGGCTGCCGCCGCAACGTTTGGCGCCCGCGGTTCCAGCCGCAGCCGGAGGAGCGAACTTCGCAATATCCAGATGCATATCGCCCTGAACGAACGCCGTAATTTCGGTCCCTTGCGGGATTGAGATGTCCTTCCCATGTATGAAGAGAAATAGAGGCGCAGCCGGGAAGAACACGATGGAGGTCGCCACCATCGCGCCGGTCATTGCGCCAACATGGCCCCCACCCTTTGTATCCTTAACTGCTGGCAGTGCTACCTTTTCTTGATCGCTCAGCCGAGCATAGGAAATGCTGATGTCGAGTTTTCCAGCCCGCCCCATACTCCGCTTGGGGGAAGAGTCGGTCACAGTCCCGATCGCGGTCGATCCCTTCGGAATCACCGGGAGGCCGTCCACGTCTACATCCTCGATAACTTCGAAGGGGATTTCCTGACCGACTTTGGCATCTGCAGAGGAAATGGTTTGGCTAATTCGAAGCTTAACGGGAGTTCCATCCAATAGAGTGTGTGGAAGCGGTGGCGGTGCAGATGGTTCCGACGGTGTTGTCACCGCAGGGGAAGTTGCTGCCGCACTTGCGGATTGTGGTGCTTGTTGGCCCACTAGAAACGTGGGCAGGCCAAGGATAAGTACGAGAGAAACCAGGCGTCGAAGCATTATTCCCCTTCCAGCTCTGCAGCAATCAACGTTGTAATTTGGGGAGAGTCACACCATGATCCGACCAGCGAGGCAAAGTGTCAATCCGAATCGCCTCTGGTGATGTGACTTCTGTGCACACCTGCACGAAACTCCACGGAAGTGGACTGTCGGTTATCAGATCACCCGCAGCACAACCACCGTTTCGTCGTCGAAACGGTCGCGCTTGCCCTGAAACTTGCCCACCTCGGCGAGAATGCTCTCTGCCAGTTTCGAGGCCGACTTGTGCTGGTTCTTCTTCACACACGCTACCAGGCGGTCGTTGCCGAACATATCTCCGGTCGTGTTTTGAGCGTCCACGATCCCGTCGCTGAAGAAGACGACCGAATCACCGGGCTGCGTGGAGATGTTGAATTCGTCCCACGTCCCGCTTGGGAACATGCCCAGCGGGAAACCCTCCGCCTGAATCGTCTCGATCTCCTCACCGCGGCAAAACAGCGGCTGCACCGCTCCGGCATTGGCCAGTTGCAGTGTCAAATTCTCGTCGTTCCACAGCGCAAAGAGCATCGCCACATACTGCGAATCGAGTTTCCGCTCCTGGAGCGCGTCGTTCAGGGTCTTCAGCATGGGCCCGGGACCGAGTTTGCGGCTCGCCACCGAGCGCATAATGCCGCTCACCAGTGCTGCGTAAAGCGCCGCCGGAGCCGCCTTGCCGCTGACATCGCCCAGCGCCACCGCGCTGCGGTTCGCATCGTACTGCAGGAAATCGTAGAGATCGCCGCCGATGGTCCGCGCGGGCAGAAAGCGCGCCGCAAACTCTGCCCGCTTGTGCTGCGGCTTCTTCGGAGGCAGCAGGCGCAACTGCACCTCGCGCGCCATCGCCAGATCCCGTTCGAGCCGCTGCTCCTGCTGCGCCACGCGCTGATAAAGCTGCGCGTTTTCGATCGAGATCGCAATCTGGTTCGCCAGCGTGGTCATCGAGCGCTCGTGATCTTCGTTGAAGAAGTGCGCGCGCGTGTGCTCGATGTCCAGCACCCCGATCGACCTCCCCTTGTAGATCAGCGGCACCGCCATTTCTGAACGCGTATCGGCATTCACCATGTGGTAGCGCGGGTCCTTGCGCACGTCCGGCACATTGATCACTCGCTTTTCCGTGATCGCCGCGCCCACCAGCCCGCGATCGAGCGGCAGCTTCTCCTGCGGATCGAACCGCTGGCCGAAGCGGATCGCCAGCCGGTTCTCCATCATCTGGTCCCGCTCGTTGATCAGCCAGATCGAGATCATCTGGTAATCGATAATGCGGCGGATGAGCTGGCCGACCCGCTCCAGCAACTCGTCAGGATCGAGAATCGACGTGATCTCGCGGCTGATGTCGTTCAGCACCTGCAGGGTTTGCGCCTGGCGCGCCACGCGCGTGTAGAGCCGCGCATTCTCAATCGCCCCGGCAATGCGCGACGCCGTCAGTTGCAGCAGGTGGAGGTGCTCGGGCTTGAAGTAGTTGGTCTGCTCCGCCTGAATATCGATCACGCCGATGATGCGGTTCTTCGTGATCAGAGGAACCGCCAGTTCCGACCGCACTTCAGGATTCGCATCGATGTAGTTTTCCGTGCTGCGCACATCGTTCAGCAGCATGGGCTGGCGGCTTTGCGCCACCTGGCCGACCACCCCCTGCCCCAGGCGGATACGCAGCCTCTCGATCTCCGGCTTGTGGCCGATCTGGAAGCGCATGCGCAGATCGTGCGTGCGGTCGTTGATGAGCAGAATCGCAAAGATTTTGAAATCGATCACGGCGCGCACCAGCGAAGCCGTCCTCTCCAGGAGCGTCTTCAGGTCCAGCGTGGTGTTCAGCGTGTCTGCAAGGCGGAAGAGAAAGTCCTGCTGCAGCGGATCAATGTGCACATGCGCCGGCCGTGGCGCCTCGGTCGACGCCGGACGGTAATCCCCCTCCATCCCGGCGTGATCCGTGCGGGGGGGGGCCTGAGCAGGCTCGACCGGCCCGGGTGGATTCTTTTGTTGCTCCTCGCTCACGCGTCTCCTGTCAGCACACAGCGGCGGTCGCGCCGGAGATACACGCGCGCGCTGGCCGAATGTCATAATACGTGTTTTGGCGGGCTGCGTTGCATGGCCCGCAACCGCAATCGCAGCTAGAAAAAAACTAAGCTGCAGTTCATAGAATATAGGGGTTCAAACGCCCGTGACCAACGCCGAACCCGCTACCTCATCGCCGCTCAATCGAACCTGGCTTCGCATGACAGGCCGTGACCGCTGGACCACCGCACAGGCAATCGTCGATTCGCGGGACTGGACCTCTGCGGACGGCTCCGACCATTCCGTCGGACGCTGGCACGTGGTGTATGAGTACACGGTCGCCGGCGAACGATATATTGGCAAATTCACCGACTTCCAGTCAGGAGACGAAGAGTACCTAGGGCCCGGCGACCGCTTTGAAATTCGCTTCAACCCGCGAAGACCTTCGCAGTCGTATTATCCGGAGCTCCGCACACAGACCTACTTCCTCGCGGTCTGTATTGGGATTGCCATCGTGCTCGCCGTGCTCATGATCCTGATCACGATCGGCAACGTGCGCAGCGCGCATTGAATGGCGAGACCCCGGCTGAAAATCTCAGTTTGCGCCCAGTTCCGTCAGAATTGCCACGCTGGCGCTGGCGCCAATGCGGTTTGCGCCGGCCTCCAGCATCCTGCGCGCATCCTCCAGCGTCCGCACGCCGCCTGAGGCCTTCACCCCGCAGCGACCGCCGGCCACCCCGCGCATCAACGCGACGTCTTCCGGCGTCGCCCCCCCGGTCGAAAAGCCGGTGCTCGTCTTGATGAAGTCTGCACCCGCGGCAATCGCCAGCTCCGACGCGCGCAGCTTCTCCTGCACCGTCAGAAGGCAGGTTTCAAGAATCACTTTCAGAATCGCGCCCCCCTCGTGCACGACTTCCACGACGCCGCGAATCTCCTGCTCCACGGCGTGGGACTCCCCACTCTTCAGCAGGCCGATGTTGATCACCATATCCACGTCGTGGACGCCGAGACGCACCAGCGCTCCCGCTTCTTCGCGCTTCGTCGTCCCCAGGGAAGCGCCCAGCGGAAACCCCACCACTGCGCCTACCGGAACGCCGCTGCCCGCCAGCTCGGAATACGCCACCGCCGCCCACCCTGGATTCACCATGGCGCAGGCAAAGCGGTGCTCCGCGGCTTCGCGGCAGAGCTTCACCACCTGATCCCGCGTCGCTTCCGGTTTCAGCAGCGTGTGATCGATCGCCGCAGCCAGATGAGCCCTGGAACTGAGCGCCTGCTGGGTGAACGCCCGGGCATCGAAGCCAACAATTTCAAGATCCTCATCTTCGTCGATGAAATGCGTGCTCATCGCGGCATACTCCTCTCCGCCCGGCCATGCCGGGCGATCGGCCCGCTCGGCGCGGCGCGCGGCCCATGACCGGCGCGCCTCCCAGCTGGGCAAGCGGATTTAGTGCGGCGCCAGCTCCGGAGGCATCAGGCAAATATCCGGCAGGTTCCGGTAGCGCTCGGCAAAATCCATTCCATACCCGATCACGAAATGATTCGGAATTGTGAACCCAACGTAATCGGCCTCAATTTTCTCAATGCGGCGCGACGGCTTGTCCAACAGCGCCGCAATCTGTAGCGACTTCGGTTCGTGCTGCTCCATCAGGCTGCGCAGGAAACCCAGCGTCAGTCCGGTGTCGAGAATGTCCTCGACAATGATGACGTTCTTCCCCTCAATGGGCTGATCCAGGTCCTTGATCAGCTTGACCGCGCCGCTGGTGCGATTGCTCTTGCCGTAACTCGACACGGCGACGAAATCAAAAGTGTTGTCGACCGAGATGCTGCGCGCCAGGTCCGCCAGAAAGATTGCCGCGCCTTTCAGAACGCCGACCAGAACGATTTTCTCGCCCGCATAGTCCCGATCGATCTGCCGCCCCATCTCCGCCACGCGATGGCGGATGCGCTCGCGGTTGAACAGAACTTCCAGTTCCTGATGTACGGTTGTCGTGCTCACAGAGTCAGATTATCGAATCGCCCCCTGTGAAAGATATACTGAAATCACGCCGTTTATGTACCCTTTTATTCACATCGGACGCCTCTCCATCGGTACCTTCGGAATCCTCCTCTGGCTGGCTGCGGTTTGCGGATGCTGGGTTCTCTATCGCAACTTCCGCCGCTGGCGAATCGACGCAGACGCTATCAGCATCGTCGCGGTCTCCACCGTCGCCGGCATCCTGGGCGCCAAGCTGTGGCATGTGTTCGAGAGCCCGCACGTCCTGTTCACACATCCTGCCGACGTACTCTTCGACCGCGCCGGATTCGCCTGGTATGGCGGCCTGATCGTGGGCATCCTCGCGCTCCTCTGGCAGGCGCGGGTCTACAAACTCGGTCGCTCCAGATGCTCGACCTCGCCGCGCCCGCCGCGGCTGTCGGGTATGGTGTCGGCCGGCTCGGCTGCCTCATCTCAGGCGACGGGGATTACGGCAAGCCCACCAGCCTGCCGTGGGGCATGAGCTTCCCCAACGGCCTCGTCCCGACCACGCAGCGCGTGCATCCCACGCCGATCTACGAACTGCTGGGCGCGCTCTTCATCGCCTGGATTCTGTGGCGCCGCGGCAGTCCCGACAATCCGCGCCCGCTCGGCCAGCTCACCGGCGAGTACCTCATCCTCACCGGTATCGCGCGCTTCCTTGTTGAGTTCATCCGCATCAATCCGCGGATTCTGTGGGGCATGACCAACGCGCAGTTCGCTTCGCTCGGCGCCATCGCCTTCGGCTTCGGACTGATTCTGGTCGCACGCGCCCACGCCGCGTCACTCAAGGCGAAATCTCCGGCAGCTGCCCACACCGCCTGACCGGCGCGCTTGCTGCCGGCCGGAAGCCACTCTGTAACAACCGCGCAAATTCTGCGTGAAATGCAACCAGGATCGGGAGGATGCAGCAACCCCATCGCAACGGTTTGCGTCGCACCTCTCACCGCACCATGCAAAGACTCCGCATTCCATGCTCGATTGCCGCCGTTGCGCTTGCTGGCGCCGCGCTCGGCTGGCTCGCCCTGGCGCAGCAGCCCTCCAGCGCGCCGCTCGACGCGCAGGCGCAGGAGCAGGCCATCCTCGCGCATCTCAGCGCCGTCATCCAGTTCTTCCGCAGCACTGGGGAGCCCATCCAGAAAGCCGGCGAGCCAAACGACGTTGTCTATCGCGATCAGGCCATCGCGCAGTCCGCGCAGATCGCCCAGTTCGCCTTTGCTTCCGCGAAAGCTGAAGCCGCGTTCCTGGCCGCCGGCAAGGGGACCGGTGAGCAGGCTGCCCCGGCATCCGGTCAGCAGCAGCGCCTGCAGGATCTGCTCGCCGGCGTGAATCAGCGCATCGGAGAGCTGACGAAGCAGCAGGCGGATCTTGACCGCCAGATTGCCGGCGCCCGGCCGCGCGCGCTGCCCGCCCTCGAAACCCGCAGGCAGCAGCTTCAGGCCGCGCTCGATCTCTCCATCGCCATGAAGGACGCGCTCGAGCGCGTTTCCAGCGTTTCGCAGGAAGCCAGCGGCACGGGCCTCGCGGCCAGCATCACGCGTCTGCAGCAGTCCGTTCCCGAGCTGCAGAGCGGCAACAAGACCAGCGCGCCGCAGATCGTCACCGTCGAATCGGCTCTCTCCTCAGGAGTCACTTCGCAGGGCAGCGTGCTCATTCAGCTTCTGGAAACGCGGCACGCGCTGCAGACGATGCTCCAGACCAACGACGCGCTGGGCCGACAGGTGATGAGCTTGCGCGCTCCCATGTCCAGCGTCCTTCGCGGACTCATCGCCCAGGGCCAGCAGCTCTCGCAACAGGCTGAAGCGCCTGCGCCCCAGGGGAACGGCGCCCAGCCGCCCGCGCCTCCGGTCGATCTCAGCGCCATCACCAGCCGCTTCAAAGCGCTTGCAGCCGCGACCGTTCCCCTTAGCCAGGAGCTCATCGTTATCGAGGAGAGCCGCGCGAACCTGACCGCATGGCAGTCCTCGGTCATCGGCGAGTACGACCGCGTCCTCCACTCCCTGCTGCTGCGCATCGTCGTCATCGCTATCGCGCTCGGCATCATCGTCGGCTCCGGAGAGGTGTGGACGAAGGCCACCAACAAATACATCCGCGATATTCGCCGCCGCCGTCAGATCCTCATTGTCCGCCGCGTGGTGGTCGGCTTTCTGTCGGTCATCGTCGTTCTCTTCGGATTCGTCACGCAGTTCAACTCGCTGGCCACATTCGCGGGCTTCATCACCGCGGGCATCGCCGTTGGGCTGCAGACTATCCTGCTCTCCGTCGCCGCGTACTTTTTCATCATCGGCCGCTACGGCATCAAGGTAGGCGATCGCATCACTGTGGCAACGGTCACCGGCGACGTGATCGACGTCGGTCTGGTGCGCTTCTACGTCATGGAACTCGCGGGATCGTCAACCGAACTGAATCCCACCGGGCGCATCGCGGTCTTTTCGAATGCCGTCCTCTTCCAGGCCGGAACGCCGCTTTTCAAGCAATTGCCCGGCACCGGCTACGCCTGGCACGAGCTGATTGTCCGCCTTGCCGACTCCGCCGACTACCGCACGGTCTGCGAGTCCATCCTGCATGTTGTGCAGACGGCCTATCAGGAATACCGAGACCGCATTGTGCGCGAGCACGAGAGCGTGCAGAACTGGATGCAGACCGCCATCGACTCGCCCGAGATTCAGTCGCGTCTGCAGTTCAGCGCCGGCGTCTTCCAGTTCTGGGTGCGTTTTCCGGTGGAAATTCGCGGCGCCGCGCAGACCGATGAGCAGATCACCCGCGCTCTGCTTGACCTGATGGCGTCGAATCCTTCCCTCAAATCGGCCGTCGCCGCGGTGCCGACCATCCAGGCCTCGGTACGCGGCTGACCTCGCGTTACAGCGTCTTTAAGTACGCCTTCGCCCGCTCCAGTTGGGGAAAAAGCCTTTCTTCTTCCTGAAACGCGCGCGAGTGCACGCAGCGCCGCCCGTTCCGGTGCTTCACCGGATGCTTCAGGTGCAGCATCTCGTGATACATCAAATACTCGATCGCGAACCGCGGCGTGTTCTTCCTGTCGAAGATGCGACTCACCATGATGGTGTTGTGCGCCGCATCGTAGTGTCCCAGGAGCCGCGTCGCTTTGTATTCGCTCCACGTCAGCAGCGGGCGGCCCATCAGCCCATAGAAGAACTGCCGGTTCAGCGACTCGAACACTTCATCCAGATCGTAGTGTTCGCCCTGCGCGGTCAGAATGCGCTTGCGTCCCCGCGTCTGCCGGATACGTTCGCTCTGCCGCACCACCGACTCGCTGGTCGTGAACCGCCGGTACTGCCGCGCGCGCACCGCGTCGATCGGTTTGCGATAGAGCTTCGCGAGCAGGATGTGCGCAATGGCGCGCAGCACGATTTCGGGCGCGCCCTCGAGCAGATCGGAGAGGCTGGCGCGAATATGTCCTTCGCGCAGACGGATCGTCGTGTTCAGCGACGTAAAGCGTCGAAACCGAACCTCAATCGGCGGAATCGGAGCGCGCGGCCGCAACGCGCGATACTCCTCGGCAAACAATTCGTTGAGAGGGTGATACTGGTTGAGCGAATGACTCACTTCGATCCGAGCCTCGCATACCGCCTTGAGGAAATCAAGGCAGCGGCAGCGGACGCGGACGAATCGGCAGCGATCAGCATCGCCGCGTGATCGCGCAGCGCGGACGCGGCGATGGAGAGATCCTTCCCTGTGCCGTCCGTTACGATAGAAATATTCCACTTCCGAGGAGCCGTTCTTGCAGGCCATCGCCACCGAACGCGTGATCGTCCCCGCCCGCAACATCGAAGGCAGCCTTCGCCTGCCCGGCGACAAAAGCATCTCCCACCGATACGCTTTGCTCGGCGGCCTCGCCAGCGGAACCACGCGGCTCACCAACTTCTCCACCGGCGCCGACTGCGCCTCGAGCCTCGGCTGCGTGGAAGCGCTCGGCGCGCGCGTCACGCGCGACGGCGCCACCGTCGAGATCACAGGAACAGAAGGCCATTTTCAGCCCTCCGCGGCACCGCTCGACTGCGGCAACTCCGGTTCGACCATGCGCATGCTCTCCGGCCTGCTTGCGGCGCAGTCGGGTCGCTTCACGCTTGTCGGCGATGCTTCGCTGAGCCGCCGCCCCATGGAGCGCATTCGCAAGCCCCTCACGCAGATGGGAGCGCATCTCGAGCTCACCGACGGCCACGCGCCGCTCAACCTCTCGGGTGCGCCGCTTACCGGGATCGACTACACCACGCCCATCCCCAGCGCGCAGGTCAAAACCGCCGTCCTTTTCGCGGGCTTGCAAGCCAACGGCAAAACCACGGTGCACGAATCCGTGCGCACTCGCGATCATGGCGAGCTTGCATTGCGCGCCTTCGGCGCATCCGTGGCGCGCTCGCTCGAATCGGTCTCCATCGAAGGCGGCCAACCACTCACGGCGATCGAGTCGCAAATCCCCGGCGATATTTCGTCTGCCGCCTTCTTCCTTTGCGCCGCAGCGCTCTTTCCGGGGTCAAATCTTATCTTCGATGACCTGGGCCTCAATCCCACGCGGGCTACGTTGCTCGATGTGCTGACCGCGCTGGGCGCGCACATCGGCGTCATCAACCTCGAGGACAAGAACGGCGAGTTGGTCGGCACCGTTCAGGTGAATGCGCCGCCACACGGACTCACCGGAACGACCATCTCCGGTGTCCTCTCCGCGCAGCTCATCGACGAACTGCCGGTGCTGGCGGCCATCGGTCCGTACACGCACCATGGCATTCGCATTCGCGATGCGAAAGAACTGCGCGTGAAGGAATCCGACCGCATCGCCCTGGTCGCGGCTAATCTGCGCGCGATGGGCGCGGAAGTCGTCGAGGCGGAGGACGGCCTCGATGTTCCCGGCGGCCAGACTCTCCACGGCGCCGAAATTGATTCGGGCGGCGATCATCGCATCGCGATGGCCTTCTCTGTCGCCGCCCTCCGCGCTCAGGGAGACACGCTCATCCGCGGCGCCGACTCGGCCGCCATTTCCTTCCCGGAATTCTTCGATCTTCTGGAGCGCGTCGCCGTCCGCTGAGTGCCACCCCCAACTCTGGTGTGAAATAAAAAAGGAGCAGCTCCTGCTGCTCCTTTTTGTTTCCGCAATTTGCTTACTGCACAGGCTTCAGAATGTCGTCCAGCCGGGCCGGCGTTCCATCGACCCGTTCCAGATGCGGAATCCGCAACCCGCCGTGGTAATCGAGGCTGACCGTCTTCATCTGATCGCCCTCTTTCACCAGCAGCACAATCGGATCGCTGCCCTTCTCGGCGTTCACGATCGCCTCGCGCAGCTTCGGCGGCGTAAACACGTCGCTGCCGACAGCGACAATCTGGTCGCCCGGCGTCAGACCCGCCTTGAACGCAGGTCCGTCCCACACCACCTGCGCCAGCGTGCCATCGGGCATCACCGCAAAACCGAGCGACGTCGCAAAGCTCATCCCGAACCGGCCCATTTCTCCACCGCCGCCCGCGCCTTCGCCCCGCCCGTGCCGCTCCCACGCCGGAGGCGCATCGTTATACACCAGCTTGTAGCCGCCCTGCGTAAAGCCGCCCTCCGGCACCTCAGGATGCAGATCGTACACGCGCGTCTTCAGAAATCCCGCCCAGTCGTACGGCTGCACTTTGTTCAGCGCCGCCACTACATCGTCAAAGTCGTAGGTGTGCGTGACGAAACTGCCGTTATCGACGCCGTAAAACGACTTTGCAAAATCGTCGAGCGACTTCTGACCGTTGCTCAGCTCGCGAATCTTCGTATCCGCGTCCAGCCAGATCAGCAGCCCCTCCATGTAGTAGTCTTCCGTCCGCTGATACGTCGACCAGCTCACCGGCCGCCGCTGCGAAACGGTCGGCTGATTCGTCGTATCCACCAGCGGACGCCACTTGCGCCCAGGATCGGTTTCGAAGCTCGCGGCAATCCCCGCCATCAGGTCGCGCGTCGCGTCCGGCGAGCGCATGCCCGACCGCGCCGTCAGAACGTAACCCCAGTACTGCGTCAACCCCTCGTACACCCACAGCAAATCGTCGCGCATGGGCACGTTGAAGTTCGGCGTCCACAGATCGGCTGGCCGCCGGAATTTTCCGTTCCACGAATGCGTGTATTCATGCGCCAGCAGGTCCACCCCACGCGTCTGCGCATTCCAGTCGGTGAAGTAATTCGCCCGCGTGCCGTCTTCGCTCGACTGATGATGCTCGAGCCCTACCCCGCCCACCACATCGCTCAGCAAAAACAGAAAGTCGTAGTGATTGTAGTGATGCGAAGCGAATAGCTTCTGCGCCTGGATGGTCAGATTCTTGTGCACCTGCAACTCGTCCGGCGTCACCTCCAGGTCTTTATCCTCATCGGCAAAGACGTCGAGATGCACCGTGTTATCAGGACCGGTGGAAAGGTCGATGCGCTTGAAATGCGCACCCGCATACAGCGGGGAATCCACCATCGTGTTCAACGTCGTGTCCTGAAAGTGCACTGTGTCGCCATCCTGCGACGCCGTCTCCAGAGCCGTCGCATACTGCCATCCATGCGGCAGCACCACGCTCGGCACGAAGTGAATCTGCCGCGAGAAATGCCCCGCCGGATACAGCAGGACACTGTTCCAGGCAAGATCGTCCAACTGATCGGAGAACTCGATGCGCCCATTTTGTCGGCTCGTCGCAGACAAATACACAAAGTCCGCGTCGATCGACGTCACGCCGCTCGGCACATCGATGTGAAACGCGTAGACGTTCACGCGGTCGCGCTCCCACGGAATGCGCTGCCCATTACCCGTCACCACCAGCCCCGCAAATTCGTCAATCGGCCCCGTCGGTGAATGATCGCCAGGAATCCACTGCGGATACAGCAGCGTCAACTTCCCTGCCCGCACCGGAATCGTTTCATGCACCGTTGCAATGCGATCTTTCGTGTTGGTCAGGTTCACTGTCAGGGACAGAGTGCCGGGGTAGGGCGTGTCCGCCGGCACCACAATGGGCGGAGGCATCGGCACCGGCTCGGGCTGCGCGATGCTCTGCGCTCCAGCGGTAATGGCAAGAAAGAGGGCGGCAGCAGAAACAGACACTGTGAACAGGCGGGAACCACGCATCGTTAGCAAATCTCCGATCGGCTTTGGGAGTTCAGAGGTATGCGGAAAATTCTACAGGACGCCTCAACGGTCGGAGCCCTGCTGCGCCCTGTGCCCTGCACCCTGTAACCTGTTCCCGTGGCCCGCATCCGCCAATCCGTCTGCCGCTGGTGTTATCAGAAAACTCCGCTCGATCAGCTCTGCCAATGGGCCGCAAGCCTCGGCCTGAAGGGCGTCGACCTGCTCGAAGTTCCCGACTGGGAAATCCCCCACCGTTACGGATTGATCTGCACCATGGGCTACGCAGGAGGCGGCACCATCTCCGACGCCATGAACCGCGTCGAGAATCACGCGGCGATCGAAGCAGCCTTCCGCAAGAATATTCCGCTCGCCGCGAAGGCTGGCGTGCCCAACGTCATCACGTTTTCCGGTGTGCGCCGCGGCATGTCCGACGACGAAGGCGCGCGCAACACGGTCATCGGCCTCAACCGCGTGAAGCAAATCGCCGAAGACAACGGCGTTACCATCTGCCTGGAACTACTCAACAGCAAAATCAACCACCCCGACTACATGGCCGACCACACCGCATGGGGGGCGCGCGTGATGAACGAAGTGAACTCGCCGCGCGTGAAATTGCTCTATGACATCTACCACATGCAAATTATGGAAGGAGACCTGATCGACACCATCAGCGCCAACATCGGCGTCATCGGCCACTTCCACACCGGCGGCGTTCCCGGTCGCCACGAAATCGGCCCCACGCAGGAAATTCAATACGGAGCCGTGATGCAGGCAATCGCCGCCAGCAGCTTCTCTGACTTCGTCGCGCACGAATTCGTCCCCACAGGCGATCCCATGGAAGGCCTGCGCCAGGCTGTAGAGATTTGCAATGTTTAGACGATAGTCTGCGATTATGCCGGCGCCAGATTCGCCTCAGCCGCTTCCCGCTCCCGCTCGAAGAACCGTTCCATGAACTTCGTATCGAACTGGCCCCTCTTGAACTCCTCGTCGCGGAAGATCCGCTCGTGCAGCGGAATCGTCGTGTAAATCCCTTCGACGATGAACATCTCCAGCGCACGCCGCATTCGCGCCATCGCCTCTTCACGGTCGCTGCCGTAGCGAAATCAGCTTCGCAATCAGCGAATCGTAATAGGGCGGCACCACGCCCTCGGCATACTGCGCCGTGTCCACGCGAATCGCCATTCCCACCCGGAACGTTGAACGCCGTGATCTTACCCGCCGACGGCGTGAACTTCTCGGGATGCTCGGCGTTGATGCGGCATTCAATCGCATGGCCGCGCATCGGCACAACATCCGGGACAATGCTCGACAGCTTCTCACCCAGCGCGATGCGCAGCTGCGCCTTCACCAGATCGATTCCGGTAATCAGCTCGGTCACCGGATGCTCCACCTGGATGCGTGTGTTCATCTCGATGAAGTAGAGCTTGCCGTCCTCGTCCATCAGAAACTCAATGGTTCCCGCATTCTGATAGTCCGACCGCTTCGAGGGAACGCTTCAGCGTCTTGCCGATCTCCTCGCGCATCCGCGGCGTCACCTTCAGCGACGGCGCTTCTTCGATGAGCTTTTGATGACGTCGCTGGATCGAGCATTCGCGCTCGCCGAGCGACATCGCCGTGCCGTGCTCGTCAGCCAGAATTTGGAACTCAATGTGCCGCGGCCGCTCGATGAACTTCTCCATGTAGAGATCGCCGTTGCCGAAGGCATTGGCCGCTTCGCTCTGCGCCGCCTGGAACAGGACGGGCAGTTCGTCCGGCGTCCGCACCACGCGCATGCCGCGTCCGCCGCCGCCTGCGGAGGCCTTCAGAATCACCGGATACCCGATGGACCTCGCCCATTCCAGCGCTTCGCCTTCGCTGTTGATCACGCCGTCGGACCCCGGAAGAATCGGCACCTTCGCTTTCTTCATTGCCTGCCGGGCTTTCTCTTTCTCGCCCATCAGCCGCGTCACTTCCGGCGGCGGCCCGATGAACTTGATATTCGACGCGCGGCAAACCTCGGCAAAGTTTGCGTTTTCGCTCAGCAATCCATAGCCAGGATGGATCGCATCGACGTCGGCAATCTCTGCCGCGCTGATGACCGCCGGCACATTGAGATAGCTCTCCTGAGAGCGCGGCGGCCCGATGCAGATGGCCTCGTCGGCAAACCGCACGTGCAACGCATGCCGGTCGGCCTCGCTGTAGATGGCCACGGTGCGGATGCCCATCTCCTTGCACGCGCAGATGACGCGCAGAGCGATTTCGCCGCGATTGGCAATCAGGACCTTACGCATGGAGGGGCCGCAGGGCAAACAACGCCTGGCCGTACTCGACCGGTTGCCCGTTCTGAACGAAGCGCTTCACGATTTCACCTTCACCGTCGCTCTCGATCTCGTTCATCAGCTTCATTGCTTCCACAATGCACAGAACCTGGCCGGGCTCGACGTGGTCGCCGATCTTCACAAACGCCCCTGAGCCAGGTGATGGCGATTCATAAAAGGTTCCGACAATGGGCGATTTGACGATATGCAGATTCGCGTCTTCCGCCGCGCCCGCTTCCGGCTCAGCCGCCGAGGCACCGGAACTCGCCTGCACCGGAACCGTGCCGTGGCTGGCCGCGGGAGCGCCCTGCGTCGCCAGCAGCTTCGTTAGCCCGCTCAGGTCGGCGTTGCCTTCCTGCTCAAACTTGATGCGAATTTTCAGGTCGCCGCGCTCTACCGCGAACTCGCCGATCTTGTTTTCCTTCAGGAACTCGATCAGTTCCTTTAGTTCATTCTTGTCTTCCGCATTCATCGTATTTTCGCGCGGCTCCCGTCTGCTTAAAGCTCAATCCAGCCTTTGGTGACCGGCGTCAGCACCTGCCCGCCCGTTTTCGTCACCGCGACCATATCTTCAATCCGGATCCCGAACTTGCCCGGCATATAAATCCCCGGTTCAATCGTGATCACCATGCCCGGCTCCAGCCGCATTGGCTGGTCAGCCGCCACGCGCGGCTGCTCGTGGATCTCCAGCCCCACGCCGTGCCCTGTGGAGTGGGTAAAAAACTTTGCCCGTCCTGCCTTCCGCAATACGCTGCGCGCCGCTTCATCTACCTCGCCGCAGGTTGCTCCCGGCTTGACGGCGCTCACTGCGGTTTCCTGGGCTTCCAGCACCGCTTCGTACGCCATTCGCTCGTCGCGGCTCGCCCCGCCGAGGTGCACGGTACGCGTCATATCGGAGCAATAACCATTGAGGATAACACCGAAGTCGAGCGTCACGAACCCCTTACGCGGCAGCTTTGCCCCGGTGGCGCGGCCATGCGGCAGAGCCGAACGCGTCCCCGATGCAACGATTGTCTCGAACGACATACCCTCTGCGCCGCGCTGCCTCGCCAGGAACTCCAACTCGCCGGCCACCGCCGTCTCCGCCACGCCGCTCTCCATCATCGGCAGAATCGCCTCAAACAGCTCGCACCCCAGCTTCGCCGCCTCCGCCATCAGCGCGATCTCAGTCGCGTCCTTTACCATGCGCAGCGCGGAAACCAGCGGCGTCTGCAGCGCGGCAAAGAATCCGCGCCGCTTCGCTCCACTGATCGCGGATCGCATCAGTTCCAGATCCGCCACCGTCGTGTGTTGCGGATCAAACCAGGCTCGCGACGCCGTCGACTCCAGAAGTGCGCATGCTTCCTTCAGCGCCGACTTCTTCGCGATCACCACGCGCGGCACCGTGCGTCTCTTCCTTTGCCTGCGCCGTATAGCGTCCGTCCGTGAACAGCGCGGCTTGGCTGCCCATCGCGGCCAGCGCGGCATTCGATCCCGTGAATCCGCAAAGCCAGCGCACATCCGGAAGATGCGTCACCAGCACTGCGCCCATCCCTCGCCGTGCCATCTCCTCGCGAACCGCTCGCCAGCGCAGCGGCCCAGCACTCCGTCCCGCTCCTGTGTCTCGTCCCTTTGGCATCATTTCGATACTAGCCCGTTTCCACAATCGCTCTATCCACGATAGCCGTTCTGGACGCAGCCGATCCATCGAAGATCGGCTGCACATATTCGATTTTGCCGCGGCAAAACGGATGCTCTGTACGCGAATCATCGCGGTATACTCGCGTCGCAACCATGCGAGGCTCAACCATGCAGCGAATCTGCAAATCTTCCGCGATGTTGATGATCGCGCTTCTGGCTCTCCCACTGCTCGCCAGGGCACAGGCTCCCGCTGCCGACACCATCCTGCCCGCAGCAGCGGCCGCTAAAGTTCTGCCCGACGCCGTCTTCTACGCCGGGCAGTCCGCGAACACGCAACTCCGCAATGCCGCCGGCATCCACTTTGCCGACAAGAGCTATACCCTCGCTGTTTTGGTTGACACGTCCGGATATACCTCCGCTGTCCAGCAGAAATACCAGGGCTACCTCATTACGGAAGTCCCGCTGGACTTTGCCGGCCAGCATCTCAATCCCGGTGCCTACGGCTTCGGATTCGTCAAAAACCAGTTCCTTGTCATGGATATTGGCAATCACGACCTGTTGCAAACGGCGACCATGCACGACGCCGGGATGCGTCGCCCCATGCCGCTCCAGGTCCTCGCAGCCGGCTCCGATGGCTCGTGGAAGCTCTGCGCAGGACGCGATTGCGTCAGCTTCCATCGCGCGCAGTAACCAGCCCCATGAAGGCCTGAGACAAAATGGCCCCTCCACCCATCTAATACTCTGGGTGCCACACCATCGTGTCTCGTCAGACGCGGTGTATGCCTGTGCAGGAATGTCGCTGGATTTCCTCCAACACAATTTCTGCATTCGTAGCACCCGGACAGGACGATACGATTCATGAAAAATACGTGGAAGATTCTGCCGGCGCTTCTTGCCGGATTGCTCGCGGCTGCCCCCTTTGCGCTGGCCCAGAACGAGGGGGAAGGACAGGGGCAAGCCCTCGTCACCGTGCTCCCGAAGAATGACAAGCAGCCCACTGCCAATGTCTCCGCCCAAAGCATGAGCATGTCCTCGGCGTGATGATCTGGCGTGAGCTTCCGATGTCGGGACTCACGATCATCGGCAAGCTCGTGGGCATCAGCATCATCTTTCGAGGCGTGTCGTGGTTCATGGTCGGCTTTGCACTCGAGCGGCTTCCCCAAATGTCAGCTTGACCTTTCATCGACTGAGGAAGCGAATCCTCTCAACCGAAGATGCGTGTCGAGCGGCCCTGTCGTTCCGGAAACGAGATCCTCCAGACTCAAGCAATCGCCAAGGTCCGGAACCAGGGCGATGTCCAACACGGTTGGGAATGGGGTGCAGGACCTGGAATTCGCCCGACAGGCGGACCTGGGCTGGCTCGCTCGGCTCGATGGATGCCAATTACGAATCAACGCACTATCGCCCGCCGAGCAGCCGGTAAACCGGCTGATTGCAGGCTTTGCCGATTAAGTCCCACCACGCGATCTCGACCGCGCTGATGGCCGTCATGATCGTCGAGCCCCCCTGGTACTGGTCGCGGATCATCCCGCCGATCAACGCCTCGATGTCGAACGGGTCGCGGCCCAGCACCCGGCCCTCGACCCACTCGTGAAGAAGGGTCTGGACGGTTTTTTCCTGCCACTCGAGCGTGGCTTCGCCGACGCCCGTCAAGCCGGTGTCGGTGCGCAGGCGAATGAAGAGGTAGTTCCGCAGGCCGGCGTTTGCCAGGAACGTCTCGAAGCCGGTGATCTTCACGCGGGGTTTTCCTCCATGGGTGCTCACACAACTCGATTTCGGGAATCAGTTCCAGGGCTTGCAGGATGACCGCTGTTCCCGTACTTTTCAAGCGGCTTGCTTGCGGGGCCGGGAACCCGCCAAATCAGGTTAACCTCGTTTTTCATCAACAGAGTACCGGGCCACGACCATCGAATTCTGCTTGCAATGGATAAGTACTGTCGGGATGCTTGTAGAAAACGTCGAACCTGGAGGCCAACGATGACCCAGCAGCTTGAGCGGGCAATATCGGAGCGTCAGAAACTCCCCGAGCCAGCACAGGAGCGGGATCGCCGCACTGATACTGGAAGAAATCGCCGATGATGCGGCGTGGGACGAGACATTCGCGGTGTCGCAGGGT
>CAWEXK010000024.1:0-21481 GCA_963812975.1 uncultured Alphaproteobacteria bacterium
CTGTAACCTACTACGACTCGTCGTCTTGCTGTGCGGTAAGCCTCGGATAAAATTGAAGGATCGGGTTCGCGCGCGTTGACGCGCGCCAAAAGAGCAGGGAGGGAGCAGCGAGAAACCAAGTGCAACAGAGGAGTTGGAATGTATCAGAAGATATTGATGTCGAAGTCGAAGTTGGACCGCGTGGAGAACTCTGGGAAGACCGAGATCGCCGAGCGCGCGGCCGAGGCGCTGCAGACGATCGCCGCCGCGAATGCCGAATACGATGAGAACGAAGCGGTCGCATTGCGCGACGAACATGCGAGCGACGAAACCAACGAAGCGGACTTGCAAGGCGTGAACGAAACGAACGCGCGAGGTCTGACGCGGACGACGCGAACGCGGATGGCAGCGACCAGCCTGCATCGCAGGCCGAAGACACCAAGACACAGGCGCGAGCGATGTGCAACCCTACAAGGTCGGTCCCGGCAAGCCGCCGCTCGAAGCGCGGTTCAAGGGCAGGAGCGGCAATCCCAAAGGCCGCCCGAAAGGCCCCTCGCTGAGAGCCATTCTGCTTCGTTTCGCGAACGAGCCGGTCGACGAATATTTCGCCAGGACGCGCGAGTTCGATCCGGAGACCACGCGCTTCGAGGCTGCGATCGGCATGCTCGTGCGCCAGGCGCAATACGGCAGCGGCAACGCCTCGCGCGAACTCTTCGCGCTCATGCGCCCCTTTACGCAGGACGAGGACGGGAAGGAGGAGTCGATGCGGAGTTGGAGGAAAGAACATAAGATGAACAAATACTGGAAAGGAGCCAGTTTTGTTGTTGTCAAATTTGACTACAGTGGAGTAGAACAATGGTCCGCACGACGCGGAAGATCCATTGGGTGAAAGGAGTAGTTGAAGGATTTCTCGAAATTCCCGGCTGAGGCGCGCGAGCGTGCAGCAGTCGCGCTGACGTTTATTGCCGAGGGCGCAACTCCCGATATTGCCAAGCCGATGAGCGGGCTTGGCGGCGGCGTCTGGGAATTGGCCATCAGGTCGCGCGGCGATGCTTATCGCATCGTTTATGCGCTTCAGCTGGCCGAAGAGATTCGGGTCGTGCACGCGTTCCAGAAGAAATCCAAGAAGGGCATCGCAACACCCAAACCCGAGATCGATCTGATCGTCGAACGGATCAAACGGCTGAAGGGACTCCCTGGCATGACCAAGACAAAGCAGGCTGTTGTGCGCGGAAGCGGGAATGTCTTCCGCGATCTGCAATTGCCGAATGCCGAACTCCTGCAGCTCAAGGCGCTGCTTGGCGCCGAGGTCGTGCGCGCCATGGATGAGCTAGGTCTTGGCGCGCGCGATGCCGAACGCGCAACGAAGATCGCGGCTGCCTAATTCTCGCGCATTCGAAAGGCGAATCTCGGGGACACTTCGCAGCCGACCGGTTGATCACCGATCCTCAGTCGCCTCGGCCGCGAGGTTGACGTGGGTCGGGTGAGACCGAAGGAGACCGGACGAGAATTCGTCGGCGCGTGATTGTCGGCCCCCCGCAAACTTGATAGTTTTTCAAGTTGCCCTTTTGAAACAGGCGCTTGCCAGAGCGGAAATCAAGTTTTCAAGTTTCGATCGTCGCTGCGCGATCGTGCGCGCCCTACCGCATCAGCGGATTGGGCGTCGGCTCGGCGATCTTGATCAGCGTGTTCTCGTCGGTGTGATGGAACGGCTCGCGCGCCGCGCACCATCAATAGCGTGTCTTCGAAATAATGCCAGGTGCCGTCGGCGTTGATCGTCACTTCCATGCGGAAGGGATCGGTGCGAAACGCCTTTTCGAGGAACGTCGTCGAGCAGATGCCGTAAGTCGGTCTTGCCGCGCTCGGAGCGCACTTCGAAGTGTCTTCGCGTCCGGCTTGGCGCGGCCCACCGCGAGCGCCACCTGTCCGCGCGGAATCGCCAGCGACAGCAGGATCGTTTCCGTCGCCGGCTCCCACAGCCAATAGCCGATCTGGTCGTGATAGGTCTCGACCTCGCCGGGCTTCACGATGCGCGTGTGATAGCGAAGCCCATAGAGAAGCTGCGGCCCGTTCGGCTGCGGATCGATCGGCTGCAGCTCGATGTGCTCGACAAAGGGCTGGCGCTCCGGCCCCGCGGCCTTCGGATTGATGTCCAGGCTCTTCTCGCCCTGCCAGATGCCGGCGAGCGGGCGCAACGGTCCGAGATTCTTGAGCGTGTCGACGTCGCGCTCGAGCTCCGTGTAAATGTCGTCCGGCAGGTCGTCCATGTGTGCCCCAGCAGATGGCGGTGTGGGCGCGAGTTTAATGTGACTCCGGCGAGCGTGGCGAGAAAGAAAGATTCAACACGGAGACACGGAGATGACGAGCGGGCGACAACCACTGCGCGCACCGTTCAGTTTAAATCGGCGCGCCTACGGCGCGCCAAATTTTTTCTCCGTGCCTCCGTGTTAAATCCTTCTTTGGGCTTCGAAACGCATGCCGTGTTAGGCATTCAAATCATCCCTACTCACGCCCGCGAAATCGAGAATGAAATCCGGCCCGAACATCGCGCTCGGCGTCTGAAAGCCCGGCTTGAACTCACCCGCGGCAGTGCGCTTGGCGATCTCGAGCGCGGTCTCCGCCGTCAGCGAATAGCCCTCCGGCGAGCGCATCCGCGTACGCACGCGCATCCCTTTCGCATTCGTCGCAATGCCCACCAGCACGGCGTGACCGGCGCGGCGCGCGTCGTCGGAGGGTCCCTCCGGCTGCTTGTCGATCTGCGCTTTCAGAATGCGCTGCATGAAGGGCAGCCCCAGGAACGCGCGCACGAAACGCGGCGTGCCCAGCAACGCCTTCATCTGTGGCACCGCTTCGAAATGCACTTCGATGTCGGCAATGCCGGTCGAATGAAACGCGGTCGAGACGTCGCCCCAGCTCACCGCCATGGTCTGTTTCTCGCCCTGCCCGAAATCGCATGTGCCGAGATGGGGTTTGCCGAGCGTCACCATTTTGCCGCCGCGGCGCACGCGCGTGCCCGAGGCGATGCCTTCCACCATCGTCTTGGCCGTGCCGCGCGAAACGCCCGAGAGCCCGCCGATGAACATCTTGAGATCCATCGCATCCGGCATGCGCCGCTTCATATGCGCGGCCAGGCAATCCGACGGCACGACGTCGAAGCCCACGCCCGGCAGCAGCATCACGCCGGCGCGCTTGGCCTCCGCGTCGCGCGCGGCCAGCGCCTCGAACACGTCGACCTCGCCGGTGATGTCGAGATAGTGCACGCCGTTCCTTATGCAGGCGTCCGCCATCGGTTTCGAGGTGGCGGAGAAGGGGCCGGCAATGTGCAGCACCACAGCGATGTCTTGGAGCGCCGTGTCGATGGCGCGCGGGTCGGAGAGATCGAAGGCGCGGTGCGAGAGCCCGAGCGGCTCGGCGACGGCTTTCACCTTCTCCGCGTTGCGCCCGGCGAGAATGGGCGAGAGCCCCTGCGCCTTGGCGGTGCGCGCGGTGAGCTTTCCGGTGTAACCGGTCGCGCCATAGATGAGGATCTGCGTACGGGGCATTATTCTGTGCTCTCGAATTTCTTGGGCTCCGATGCGGGGAGCTTACCGTTCTCTTTCATCAATCCCAAAATCTGTCATGGCCCGCGAATGCGGGCCACCCAGGTTGTCTCGACCGGCATCGATAGGTCACGCGCGTTCAACCTGCTCCGATTTGCAAGGCGTGAACTGGGTGGCCCGCATTCGCGGGCCATGACAGTTTTGGGAATTAGGCTAGGAGATAAGAGGCGAGCGCCGCACGCGCAAAGTCCGCCGCTATCGCCCTTCCATCCGCCACGCCAGCAACAGCGAGCCGACCACAAGCAGCAGCGCCAGCCAGGGCGGCAGCAGCGGCTGCTGCTCCAGCGCCGTGACGCGATAGGCGCCGTTGCTGCGCAGGCCGATCCAGTCGTCGCCGCTGGCGGTCTCGCCCGGCGCCACGCGGCGCATCTCCGGCAATCCGTCGGCCAGCCAATGCACGCCGCCGCCGGTCGCCTCGGCGATCGGTTTCAGGATCTGATCGGTGGCGCGCATGTCGGCCACTTCCTTGGGATTGAGCGGGCCCGCCGCGGTCACGGTCGAAAGCGTGCCGTCGGTGACGCGATAGAGGCCCAGCTCGTCGACCTTCGCCGTCGCCGCGCCAGATGCCCGGCTCAATCTTGCGTCAGCGTCGACGCGCTCGGTCTTGCCCGACGGCATGGTCACGATCACCGGCTGGGCTTGCGGCGCCATGGTGCGGCGGGTGATCACGATCTTGCCATCGACGATGCTGGCGGTGAGCCGCTCCGCCTCCAGTTCCGGCTCCTTCATCAGCCAGTGCGCCAGCCGGCGCAGCAATTCCGCCTGCGGGCCGCCGCCTTCAAAGCCGCGCGCCCACAGCCAGATCTGATCGGACATCAATTCCGCCACCCGGCCCTTGCCGACACTGGTCCAGCACCAGCAGCGGGTTGTGCCGGTCGCGCTCATCACCGTCTGGCCGGCGATCTTGTTGGCGCCGATGATGCGGAACCAGCGGCCCCAGGTCGGCTGCGCATTGTCCGGTGTTGCGCGCCGGGCAGATCGCGCGTGACGGGATGGGCCAAGCCCTCGTCGGTCACCAGCGGCTTGAACGGCTGCGTGACGATCTCGCCCGTCGGCTGCGCCGGCAGCACGCTGGCCAGCGGCGTGCGATAGATGCTCTCGGCGCTGGCGAATTCCGGTCCCGACGAGACCAGCAGCGCGCCGCCATCCTGCGACGTAGTCGGCGATGTTCTCGAAATAGGTCAGCGGCAGGATGCCCGCGCTCGCCATAGCGGTCGAAGATCACCAGGTCGAAGGAGCTCAGCTTCTCGCAGGAACAGTTCGCGGGTGGGAAAGGCGATCAGCGACAGTTCGTCGATCGGCGTGGCATCCTGCTTGTCCGGCGGGCGCAGGATGGTGAAATGCACCAGATCCACCGACGGATCGGCCTTGAGCAGGTTGCGCCAGACCCGCTCGCCGGCATGCGGCTCGCCCGAGACCAGCAGCACGCGCAGCCGGTCGCGCACGCCGGAGACGGTGACCACGGCGCGGTTGTTCTGCAAGCGTCAGTTCGGCAGGGCCCGGCGCCGCCGCCAGCTCGACGATATTCTCGCCTTCATGGGTGACCGGCACCTTGAGGTTGGTGTCCTGGCCCACCGGCACCAGCTGCGTGCCGACAGCCTTGCCGTCGACGCGATATCGACATCGGCTGACGCCGCCGCTCGCCGCCGAAATCGTCCACCCGCAGCATCATCTGCGCCGCCTGGCCGACAATGGCGAAGCGCGCGGCATTGTCGACGGTGAGCTTGCGGTCGCGTCTCGCCGCGCTTGCCCGCGATCAGGACCTGCAGCGGCGCCTTGCAGCGTCATGCTTGTCGGCGGCGGCGCGTCATGCACTTCGCCGTCGGTGATCAGTGATCGCGCCCGCGACCCGGCTCGGGCGGCACATCGGCCAGCGCGGCGTTCAGCGCCGCGAAGGCCTGGGTGCCGTTATTCTCGCCGGTGGCGGTGGTGGTGACGCTGGTCTCGCGCACGTCAGGTCGGGCTGTCGGCGCCGAGCTTTTGCCTGAGCTCGGCGAAGGCGTCGTCCGCCTGCGCCTGCGCGGTCGCCGATCGTCCATGCTCTGCGAGCGGTCGATGACCAGCGCCACCACGTCGGGCAGCGGCGCGTGCGTCTCCTTCACCAGGAGCGGACCGGCAAGCGCGAACAGGAGAATGGCGAAGGCCAGCCCGCGCGCCCAGGCGCCGCGCGCGCGCGTGACGAACGCCTAGGCTGACGATCAGCAACGCGACGACCGCCAGCGCGACGATCAGAGCGCGAGCGGCGGAATGCAGGATGGCGCAAAGGCCAGCCGGTCGTTGTCATTTGCCCAGCCGCTCCAGCAGGGCCGGCGCATGCACCGAGTCGGTCTTGTAATTGCCGGTCAGCGCATACATCACCAGATTGATGCCGAAGCGCAGCGCCATCTCGCGCTGGCGTTCACCGCCCGGCACCGGCGTCGATGAGCGGCCGCCCGTTGCGCATCGACCGCCCAGGCCGCCGCCCAGTCATTGCCGCCGATGATCACCGGCGAGACGCCGTCGCCGCCGCGCGCCGGCGCGCTTCGCGGTCTTGGTCGGCGGGCGGCAGTGCCTCCACCCAGACCTCGCCGCCGTCCCAGCGGCCGGGAAAGTCCGTGCAGCAGATAAAAGGTCTTGGTCAGCACATGATCGGCCGGCACCGGCTCCAGCGGCGGCAGGTCGAGCCCGGCGGTCAGCCGCCGCAAGCGTCTGCTCGCCCGGCGATGCGGCGCCGCGCACCGCGCCCAGCGTCAGGTCGCGGGTGTCGAACAGGATGGTGCCGCCATGCGCATATAATCGGCGATCTTGGACAGCGCGCTTGGGCGAGAGATTTTTCTCGCGCGGATCCATCGGCCAATAGAGCAAGGGGAAGAAAGGAGATCGTCCTGCTCGATGTCCACGCCGATGGGCTCTTCCGGCTCGTAGGACGTGCGCGCCTTCAGCGCCGGGCCCAGGCCGGTCAGACCGGCCTGGCTCATGTCATCCACGTCGGGCAGGCCGGTCATCACATAGGCCAGCCGCGTGTCGAGCGCGGCCTTTGCGTCGATCGCGTCGTCGGCGCGCGCGCTGCTGTGCAGCACGACGAAAGCGAGTGCCGACCACCGCCGCCGTCCGCGCGAAGCGACGCGGGGCGTGCAGATGGCCGCGCAGCCACAGCGAGATCAGCGCATCGAGCAAAAGCAGGATCAGCGCCGCCGCCAGAAGCTAAGGCTCCAGCGCCACCGCGCGCGTGCCGGCATAAGCCTGACGGGATGACCGATGTCGCCGAACGGCATCAGCGAAGTCTGCCTGCGTCGCCACATTGAGCGCGCTGGGCGAGCCTTCTGGGCCATAAAGGCCCGGCGGATGCTGCGCGCGACACGCGGTGTCTGCGCGAAATCCCTGGCGCGGATCGGCAGCACGTCGGCCGGCGGCTGCGCGCATGGCCGAAGCCGTCCAGCGCTGAAGCGGCGGCAGGCTGGACAGCTGCCGGCAACCGCGTCGGCGTTCCGCCGGAGGCGAGCGCCAGCAGCCGCTTGCAGCATGTCCGACATAAAGTCCCGACAGCGGCAGCGACGACCAGGCCGGGCTGGCGGTGATGTGGAACAGCACGATCCAGCCCTTGCCGCGTTGCTCGCGCGGTGACCAGCGGCGTGCCGTCGGCCAGTCGCGCCCAGGTGCGGTCGGCAAGTTCGTCGACGGTTCGGCCAGAATCTGGCGCGACACCGTCACTTCGGCGGGAATATCCAGACCGTTGAACGGACTCGCGGCGCCGAACGGCGCCAGATGCTGCGGCGACGACCAGGCCATCGCGCTGCCCAGATAGCGCCCGCCGATCCGAAGCTGCACCGGCACCAGATCGTCGATGCCGTTCGTCATGCGCTCGCCCGCAAAGCGGATCAGCACGCCGCCGCTGCCCACGAAGTCCGCGACGCGATCGTGATCGACGCCGGCGATGCTGCCGACATCGGCCAGCAGCAGCACCGAGAGTGCTTCGCCAGCAGATCGGAGATCGTGCCTTTCTCGATTTCGGCATAAGGCGCCAGCGCGCGCTCCAGATAGTAGACGTCGGACAGCAGCGGTTGCGCACTCTCGGCCGAGCTCGCCGAGACGATACCGACGGCACGGCGCACCGCGCCCTGATCCGTCAGTTGCACGCTTCCTGCGGAATCGTCGTTGAGGATCGAAAGCCGCGTCGCCTCGTTGCGCACCTCGAGCGGCAGCACGATCCGCGTCGACGCGATGTCCTTGCCGTCGGCAAAAGTGAAATGTGCCTGTGCCAGATTTTCGCCGCGCGCGCCCAGCGCCGCCACATCGCCTTCGCGCGGACCGTCGGTCTCGGCGCGGATGAGGCTGACCGAGAACCCGTCGCTCTCGTTCACCGGCGGGCGCAGCGCCAGCGGCGACTTGCCGACCTCGTCTTCGAAGACGCGCAGATTGCCGATGCCGGCCAGCGTGTCCGCGGTTTCGCGCGCGTGATCTTCGAGGCCGTCGCTCAGCCAGAGAATGTCGGGACGCGCCGGAAACTTCGCTTTCGCCAGCACCTTCGCCGCGGCGAGGCGATCGGGCAGGTAAGGCACCGGCGCGAGTTCGCGGGCGATGCGCTCGGCCGATCCCGCATCGAGCAAGCTCGTGTTCGACGGATCCGACGTCGTGACGATGGTGACCGGGCGATTTTCGCGCGCCGCATTGTTGAGCGCGTCGGCGATCTCGCTCTGGCGCGCATCCCAATTGCCCGCCGCCGTCCAGCCATTGTCGATGAAGAGAACGAGCGGGCCGCTATGGCCGAGCTTCGGCGGCACGCCGATCATGGGCTCGGCCAGTGCAAGGATGACGAGCGCCGCGGCGATGACTCGGAAGAGAAGAAGCCACCATGGCGTGCGCGCCGGTGTCTCCTCGGAGTCCTTCAAGCCGAGCAGAAGGCGCAGCGGCGGAAACACCACGCGCCGCGCCACCGGCGGCGTCACGCGCAAGAGCCACCACACCAGGGGCAACAGCACCAGCGCGCCAAGGATCAGCGGCGTGCCGAAGCTGAGACCGGGAATAAGGTTGGTGAGGATACCTGGCATGTTTCGTATGCGCTGTGGCGCTGTCTTTCAGCGCAGTGGACGCTGTGGTTTCGCAGTGAACGCAGTTCTACCCGGACTGTGGCGGCTCGTGAGATTTCTTCTAGAAGTGCTTTTTGGCGCGCCGCAGGCGCGCCAATTCTTACATCGCCGGAAGAGCGCGATGCTTATGAAGCGATAGTCCTTCTGCGTACCCTGCGAAACCACTGCGTCCTCTGCGCTAAAAGGCGGACTTGCCGCCTTCTTCGCTGTGCGTTGTTAGTCGCCGCTCATCTCCGCATACATCGCGATCAACGCCGTTTGCGCCGAGCGATCCGTCCGGTGCATGAGATAGCCCCAGCGTTGCCGGCGCGCGAGCGCGGCGACCGTCTCGGCATGGGCGCGAAAGCGCGCGCGATAGGCTTCGCCGACATTCTCCGCGCGTCCGATCGTTTCGCTCTGCGGCCCGCGCGGCGCGTCGAAGCGCGTGCGCCCGCGGAAGGGAAAGTCCTCTTCCTGCGGATCGACGATGTGGACGAGATGGCCTTGCACGCCGTGCCGCGCGAAGCGCGCGATCGTATGTTCGACGTCTTCCAGCGGCGACAGGAAATCGGAAAGCCAGACGAGCTGTCCGTTCTTGGCGATCGGCGCTTCGGGCGGAAGCGTGTCGTCCGACGCAGTCTCGCTGAGCGCGAACGAAATTCGCCGCACGGCAAGCCGCGAGGATTGCGGCGCGCGCGGATCGCCATAGAGCGCGACACGCTCGCCGCCGCGCACCAAGAGATTGGCGAGCGCCACCGCCAGCACCGTCGCGCGGTCTTTCTTTTCCAACCCCGCCGAGCCGAAGCGCATGCCGGCCGAGCCGTCGCGCCAGAACCACACGGTCTTGGGCGGCTTCCCATTCGCGCTCGCGCACATAAGATGTGTGCGACTTGGCCGATTGCCGCCAGTCGATCGCGATCGAAGGATCCTCGCGGGCGATAGCGGCGGAACTGCCAGAAGCTCTCGCCGATGCCGGCCTTGCGGCGACCATGCACACCCAGGCTGACGGAGGCCGCCAGCCGTTCGGCTTCCACCATCAGGGGCGGCAGGCCGGCGACGAGCGCTCGGCTTCATGCTGAGCGAGAGAATGGTCGGTCATGCAAGCGTCGATCAGAGAAGGCTCTGGCAGAGCCGCTCGATCACGCTGGCGATGGTGGCACCTTCGGCGCGGGCGGAGAAGTTCAGCGCCATGCGATGACGCAGCACCGGACCCGCCAGCGCGACGATATCGTCGGTCGACGGCGCCAAGCGTCCATCCAGCAGGGCGCGGGCGCGCACCGCCAGCATGAAGGCCTGGCTGGCGCGCGGGCCCGGTCCCCAGGCGATATGATCGCGCCGCTCGGCATCGCCATTCGTCGCCGGGACGCGCCGCGCGCACCAGGCGCAGGATGGCATCCATCACCTTCTCGCCCACCGGCATGCGGCGCACCAGGGTCTGCGCTTCGAGCAGATCGTCGGGTCCGCAGACTTGCACGGCTTTCGCTTCCTCGCCGATGGTGGTGGCGAGCAGCATGCGGCGTTCGGCTTCCAGGTCGGGATAGCCGACATCGATCTGCAGCAGGAAACGGTCGAGCTGGGCTTCGGGCAGAGGATAGGTGCCTTCCTGCTCCAGCGGGTTCTGCGTCGCCAGCACATGGAACAGGCTGCGGCAGGTCGTAGCGCGCGCCGGCGACCGTGACATGCTTTTCCTGCATCGCCTGCAGCAGCGCCGACTGGGTGCGCGGGCTGGCGCGGTTGATTTCGTCGGCCATCAGCAGCTGGGTGAAGACCGGTCCCTGGATGAAACGGAAGGTGCGCCCGCCGGCGTCGCCTTCCTCCATCACTTCGGAGCCGGTGATGTCGGCCGGCATCAGGTCGGGCGTGAACTGGATGCGCTTGCATCCAGGCCCATCACCGTGCCGAAGCGTCTCGACCAGCTTGGTCTTGGCCAGGCCGGGCACGCCGATCAGCAGGCCATGGCCGCCCGCCAGCAGCGTCACCAGCGTCTGCTCGATCACTTCGTCCTGACCGAAGATGACCTGGCCCATGCTGGCGCGGACGCGCGCGAACAGGGCGGCGGTCGCTTCCAGCCGTTTGACGGCTGCGCCCTTTGCTTCGTCGATCGTGTCCACGTTCGCCATAATTCATCCGCTTGCTGCGCGCGCGGGTTATGTTGCACCCTCGATTAGGCGGCGCAACAAGGAAAGCCCGGTTTTGGGCTCTACGCGCGGGTTTGAAAAGCGTGGTGTGGGCTGAGCGTTAACATGTCCGACAGTTTCTCCATCGGTCTTGCAAGCCTGCAGCGCGATGCGGCGGCCGGTCGCGGCTTGCCGCCCGTGGAACGCTGGAATCCCAAGCATTGCGGCGAGATCGATGTCCGCATCGCGCGCGACGGCACCTGGTTCCATGAGGGCACGCCCATCGGCCGCAAGGAGCTGGTGCGGCTGTTCTCGACCATCCTCAGGAAGGACGCCGACGGGTTTCATCTCGTCACGCCGGTCGAAAAGATGCGCATCGTCGTCGAGGACGCGCCGTTCCTGGCGGTGCTGCTTTCGGCGGAGGGTTCCGGCCCGACGCAAAGGCTCACCTTCATCACCAATGTCGGCGATGAGACGGTGGCGGGCGCCGACAATCCGATCCGCGTCGTCACCGATCCGTCTACGGATGAACCGCGGCCTTACGTGCATGTGCGCAAGGGGCTCGAGGCGCGCATCTCGCGCAATGTGTTCTATCAGCTGGTCGAGCTCGCCGTACCCGGCGACAGCGGCATACTGGGCGTGTGGAGTTGCGGTGTGTTCTTCCCGCTCGGCAAGATTTAGCCCACCTCTCCCTTGTGGAGAGGTCGAAATTTGCGAAGCAAATTTCTGGTGTGGGTTCAACGTCGGCGATTACCCCACACCCGAAAAATCTCTACGCTTCGCCCCGAGATTTTTCGACCTCTCCACAAGGGAGAGGTAGTTTAATGTGACTCGCTCTTGGATGATTGCAGTGCCTATGCGGAGTTCGTTTTGAGTAACGTTGCCGGCAATGACCCCTTCGCCACCCTCGCCCGGCGCGCGGCGGCGGTCAACTCGTTGCGCGCGCATCTGTTGCGCGAGCCGCCGGCGCTGCCGCTGACCGCCAAGCGCGGCGACTTCGATCTCAATCCCGATCAGCGTACCGTCGAGGCGAAACCGCTCGCACCGGCCGCGGTGCTGGTGCCGATCGTGCAGCGCGCGGAGCCGACCATCCTCCTCACGCAGCGCACCGAGCATCTGACGCGTCACGCCGGCCAGGTGAGCTTTCCCGGCGGCCGCGTGAATGAGGGCGACATCTCGCTCGTCGAGACGGCGCTCCGCGAAACGCAGGAAGAAACCGGCATCGCGCCCGCCTTCATCACCGTCGCTGGTTTCCTCGATGTGTTCGAGACCGGAACGGGTTACGCGATCCTGCCGGTGGTAGGACTTCTTGCTGAGGGCTTTGCGCTGTCGCCGAGCGCCGACGAAGTCGCCCACATTTTCGAAGTGCCGCTTGCCTTCCTGCTCGATCCCAGGAACCGCCAACGCCAGTCGCGCGAATTCCAGGGGCGCACGCGCAGCTTCTATGCCTTTAACTACGATGTCGCATTACATCTGGGGCGCCACCGCGGCGATGCTCGTCAATTTTGGGGAGAGGCTCCATGGCGTTCCGGCTCGATCCCAAGCGCGAAGTCTGGATGAGCGCGCCGGCGACCGAACGCGTGCTGGCGGCGCTCACGAAAGACGGCGGCGATGCGCGCTTTGTCGGCGGTGTTGTGCGCAACGCCATCCTGCGCACCGAAATCGCCGACATCGACATCGCAACACCGCTTGTACCCGACGAAGTCGTACGCCGTCTGGAAGCCGCCGGCATCAAAGCGGTGCCGACCGGCATCGAGCATGGCACCATCACCGCGATCGCCGACGGCAAAAGTTTCGAGGTGACGACGCTGCGGCGCGACGTCGAGACCGACGGCCGTCACGCCGTCATCGCTTTCTCCAAAGACTGGAAGGAAGATGCGGCACGGCGCGACTTCACCATGAACGCGCTCTACGCCGCGCGCGACGGCGAGGTGTTCGACTATTTCGGCGGCGTCGAAGATGCCAAAGCCGGTCGCGTGCGTTTTGTCGGCGATGCGACGGCGCGCATTCGCGAAGATTATCTGCGCATCCTTCGGCTCTTCCGTTTCCATACCTGGTACGGCAAGGGCGAGATCGACGCGCCAACGCTGCGTGCGGCGGCCGCGGAGAAAGCCGGCATCGCCGAACTTTCCGGTGAACGTATTCAGAGCGAGATGCTGAAGCTCATCGCCGCGGAATCGCCGGCGGCGATCCTGCGCACCATGGCGGCCTCGGCGATCCTCGAAGAGATACTCCCAGGTCCCTTGATGATCCCGCGGCTCGAGCGGCTGGCGCAGATCGAGGCCGATGCGTTCTTCACGCCCGATCCGCTGCTCCGGCTTGCGGCACTTCTGTCGCCCGATCTCGCACGCATCGCGGCGATCGCAGAGCGTTGGAAGCTTTCGAACGCGCGGCGCGAGCGTCTCGAAGCGATCGCATCGTCGAAGCAGAACGTCGTGCCCTATCTCTCGGTGCGCGAGATCCACAAGGCGCTCTATCGTCTCGGCATCGAGCGCTTCAAGGACATCGTGTTCCTGCGCTGGGCCGAAGATCTCAAAGTGTCGAACGCGATGAGCTGGCGCGGAATGCTCGCGCAGGCCAATTCCTGGCCGCGCCCGAAATTCCCGCTTACCGGCCGCGACGTCATGCTTGCGGGCGTGCCCGAAGGCCCGCTTGTCGGCCACATCCTCGCCGAAGTCGAGGAGTGGTGGGTCGATGCCGATTTCATCGAAGACGAGTTCTCGCTCGCGGAGCGCTTGAAGGCGGTCGTGCAGGCAACGGCGTACTGATGCGCCTCACTTACGTGGCCGGATTGAGTTGGCCCGGCAATCCGGAAAAGCCGAACGACGATGCGTTCTGCCATGCAGACACCATCGCGGCGGTTTTCGACGGCGCGACCAGCCTTGGCGATCCACTTCTCCCCGTCGACAGCGATGCCGCCTGGATCGCGCGCAAGGGCGCCGCGGGTCTGCTCGGGCATCAAAACCTTTCACCGCGCGAGGCGCTGGCACGCACGGCGGAAGAAACGGAGCGCGCCTATGTCGAACAAAGAAGCCGCCCGCCGCGCGAGAACTACGAGCTGCCGCTGGCGTCGATGATGATGACGGGCTTTGTCGGCGATGCGCTCGAATTTCTTTGGTTCGGCGACTGCACCGCGCTGGTCGTCATTCCCGGCGAACCGGTCCAGATCGTGGGCGATGCGCTCGACAAAAAGGGCGGCGAGGCGGCGATGGCTTCGCGTCTCGCCGCAAAGCACAACCTCGCGCCCGCGGCCGGGGTCAACCTGCCCCAATTTCTCGACGCCTTGCGCAAGGGCCGCAACACGATCAACACCGCGCCCGACCGCTGGGCCTTCACGCCAGACGCGCGTTGCGCGGCGTTTGCGAAATCGAAGACGATCCCGGCGGAAGAGGGCGCAACGATTCTTCTCTGCAGCGATGGCTATCTCGCGCTGACGAGCGACTACGGAAAATACGACGCGCAGTCTCTGTTCGATGCGACGCTTGCGCGAGGGCTGAAAGCGATGTTCGGGGAATTGCGCGCGGTCGAAAGAGACGATCCGGACGGCCGCAAATTTCCGCGGTTCAAAACATCCGACGACGCAACGGCATTGATCGTCAGGGTCACCGCGTAGCCGGTGCGGCGGCATACACGTTCACCACAGAGGCACGGGGACCACAGGGAGCACGGGGATTTCGGAGCAGGCGGATGCTGCGAGGATCGTCACATTGAATCTATTGGCGCGCCTTCGGCGCGCCGATCAAATCTTTGGCCGGGAGTCTCGGACGAGAAGCTGGGCAGTCACTCTCAGTGCGCCCCGTGTCCCCTGTGTCTCTGTGGTGAATTGCTTCAATGAACACAGCGCGCGCAGGCGACACTCACATCGCCTTCACCACCTCATTGCTCCCCAGCACGATCATCGTGATCGCGACGTAGAGCACGATGAAGACACCGGCGTAGCTGATCCAGGGATTGCGATCGATGAGCCGCGCCAGATAATTCGACGCGATGCCCATCAGCCCGATGGAGAGAATAAGTCCGACGATAAGGATGTAGGGATGATTGATCGACGCGCCCGCGACCGCGAGCACATTGTCGAGCGACATCGAGACGTCCGCGATCGCGATCTGCATGATCGCGCGGCGAACCGCCTTGGCTTCGTCCGGTCCGGAAAATGCGGCCGCCGTGCAGCTTTATCTCCGGGCGTGAAGAGCGCGCGGCCTGTCCGGCGAAATCGAGATGGATGTCGCGATAGAGCCGCCACGCACACCCAGAGAAGAAGTATGCCGCCCGCGAACGTGAAACCGATGACGCTGAGCAGCATGCGGATCGAGCTTGCAAGAATCACGCGAAGCGTGACGGCGGCAGCGAGCCCCCAGAAGATCACCTTGCGCCGATCGTGCTATCGGCACGCGCGCGGCGGCGAGCGCGATGACGATGGCGTTGTCGCCCGCCATGGCGATGTCGATCAGGATGACCTGGAGAAGCGCGATGGAGCCGCTATGGGCGTAGTGGAACAAGGCGCTTCCTTCTAACTCTTGGCTCAAGGCCAGCGTGCTTCGGGCGGCATGCACATCAGGATGGCGTCGATATTGCCGCCCGTTTTGAGCCCGAACATCGTGCCGCGGTCATAGAGCAGGTTGAACTCCACATAGCGTCCGCGTCGGACCAGCTGGTGGTCGCGCTCGGCCGCCGTCCAGGGCTGGTCCATCCGCCTTCCTTACGATGTGGGGATAGACCTCGAGAAATGCGAGGCCGACATCCCGCATGAAGGCGAAATCCGCCTCCCAGTCGCCGCTGTCGAGATGGTCGTAGAAGATGCCGCCCGACGCCGCGCGCTTCGTTGCGGTGCGGCAGAAAGAAGTACTCGTCGCACCATTTCTTGAAGCGCGGGTAGTAGTCGGCGTCGTGTGCATCGCAGGCGCGCTTCAGCGCGGCGTGAAAAAGGCGCGCGTCCTCCTCGTTCGGAAACATCGGCGTCAGGTCCGACGCCGCCGCCGAACCAGCCCTTCGTCGTCACCATATGGCGCGTGTTCATATGCACGGCCGGCACATGCGGGTTCTGCATGTGGGCGACGAGGGAGATGCCCGCTGGCCCAGAAATTCGGATTCTCGCCGGCGCCCTGGATGGTCTTGGCGAATTCGGCGAGAGCTTGCCGAAAGTGGTCGAGACATTGACGCCGACCTTCTCGAACACGCGGCCATGCATGATCGACATCACGCCGCCGCCGGTGCCGTCCTCGCCGGCGCGATTCCAGCTTTTGCGCTCGAACGTGCCGGGCGGCAGATGTGCGAGCTGGCCTTTGTGATCGCGCTCGAGGGTTTCGAACGCGGCGCAAATGCGATCGCGGAGCTCTTCGATCCAGGCGCTCACGCGCGTCTTGCGTTCGGCTTCTGTGTCGGCGACGGTCACGGGAACCTCTCTGTCTGGCGCAACGCCTCACCGACCACCATCGCCCCGGCCTGCGCCACATTGAGCGAGCGCAATCCATGGCGCAATGGGAATGCGCAACCGCGCATCGGCCCGCTCATGCACGGCTTCCGGCACGCCCGCCGCTCTCGCGCCCGAGGAGCAGGACGTCTCCGAACCGGAACGCGAATTCCGTGTAGAGAGTGGCGCCTTTGGCGGTCAAGAGAACCAGGCGCTCGGAACCGATGGTCTCGAGGAATCGCTCGAAGGAGACGTGGCGGGTGATCTGCGCGCTCTCCAGATAGTCCATGCCGGCGCGCCGGAAGGCGGAATCGCTGAATACAAAGCCGCAGGGCTCGATGATGTCGACGGGCAGCGCCTTGCAGGCGGCAAGACGAATCAGCGCGCCTGCGTTCTGGGGAATGTCGGACTGATAGAGCGCGAGACGCATCTGGCTTCAACGGACCTCACACAGACGCTCGAACGCGTCGCGAACGAAACGACGCCGGAGGGCATGACATCGCTCAACCTCGTGAAAAGCCTTGCATTTCTGCGTCATCGTGCCGCAAGACCCTCGAAATTCGACTTTCTATTTTACCGCTCCAATTCGAACGATGCGCGCCGATTGAATCCGGGGGCGGTGCGCCCGAATTCATCGTCCCGCCTTCCCCGGGCGTCAGCCGAGAAGGGATCCCCGTGACAGCTACGACAGCCGACGCAACCACGCGACGCGATTTTCTTTATGTGGCGACGGGAGCGATGGGAGCGGTCGGCGCCGCCTTCGCCGCCTGGCCGTTCATCGACCAGATGAACCCGACCTCCGCCGCCCTGGCGCTGGCCTCGATCGAAGTCGATATCTCCCCCATCCGGTCGGCCAGCAGGTCGTGTTCAAATGGCGCGGCCATCCGCTGTTCGTGCGCCGCCGCACGCCCACGGAAATCGCCGACGCGCGGCCGTGCCGGTGAGCGATCTGCCCGATCCGATCGCGCGCAACGCCACGCTGCCCGACAGCGCGCCGGCCACCGACGCCAACCGCGGCAGAAAGCCGAATGGCTGATCCTGATCGGCGTCTGCACCCATCTGGGCTGCACCCCCAGTTCACGCCGCGTGCCGAAGGCGATTACGGCGGCTGGCTCTGCCACTGCCATGGCTCGCAATACGACACCGCCGGCCGCATCCGCAAAGGTCCGGCGCCGCAGAATCTGGCGGTGCCGCCCTACACCTTCCTGTCTGACACCCGCATCAAGGTCGGTTGAGGAGAACAAGAATGTCCGGCCCATCGACCTACAAGCCCAAGATCCGGTTTCGAGCGCTGGCTCGATCACGCGCCTGCCGCTGCCGCGGCTGATGCACGACACGATGCGCACCTTCCCCACGCCGCGGAATCTGAACATCTGGTACACCTTCGGCGGCATCCTCACTTTCTGCCTGGGCGTGCAGATCGTCACCGGCATCGTGCTGGCGATGCATTATGTGGCCAATGCCGAGCTGGCCTTCGACTCCGTCGAAAGCATCATGCGCGACGTCAATTACGGCTGGCTGATGCGCTACATGCATTCCAACGGCGCCTCGATGTTCTTCCTCGCCGTCTATATCCACATGTTCCGCGGCCTCTATTACGGCTCCTACAAGGCGCCGCGCGAGCTGATCTGGATCATCGGCGTGCTGATCTATGTGCTGATGATGGCCACCGCCTTCTTCGGCTATGTGCTGCCCTGGGGCCAGATGTCCTTCTGGGGCGCCACCGTCATCACCAACCTGTTCACTCGCTCGCCGTCATTCCGCATCGTGGGCACCCACATCGCCACCTGGCTGTGGGGCGATTTCGCGGTGGGCGACGCCACGCTGAACCGCTTCTTCTCGCTGCACTATCTCCTGCCCTTCATCATCGCGGGCGTGGTCGGCCTGCACATCTGGGCGCTGCATGTGCCGGGCAACAACAATCCGCTCGGCATCGACGTGAAGAGCCCGCAGGACACGGTGCCGTTCCATCCCTATTACACGGTGAAGGACGCCTTCTATCTCTGCCCTGTTCGTGATCCTGTTCGCGGTCTTCGTGTTCTACGCGCCGAACTTCTTCGGCAATCCGGACAATTACCAGCAGGCCAATCCGCTGGTGACGCCGCCCGACATCGTGCCGGAATGGTATCTCTTGCCCTTCTACGCGATGCTGCGTTCGATCCCGAACAAGCTGATCGGCGTGATCGTGCTGGTGCGGCGCGCATCGTCACGCTGGTCTTCATTCCCTGGCTCGACACCTCGCCGGGTGCGCTCCTGCCGCTTCCGTCCGCTGATGAAGCAGTTCTTCTGGGCCTTCGTGGTGGATGCGTGCTGCTGGGCTATTGCGGCTCGCAGAGCGTGGACGCGGTCGCGACCTGGTCGGCATTCCGCTGGTCTGGGTGGCGCGCGTCTGGCACGCTCTACTACTTCGCCTTCTTCTGGGTGATCATGCCGATCGTGGGCCTGATCGAAACGCCCAAGAAGCTTCCCGCCTCCATCGCGCAATCCGTGCTCGGCGACACCGCCGCGGCCCCTGCCGAGTGAGAACCATGACATGCGCTTACGCTCGTTCCTCTCGGCATTCCTGGCTGCTCGGGCTTCTGCCTCCGACGCCGGCGCTGGCGCTGCGACACGCGACCCGCTGCCGCCCAAGGACGTGCACTTCTCCTTCGAAGGGCCGTTCGGCACCTACGACCGCGGCGCGCTGCAGCGCGGCTTCCAGGTCTACAAGGAAGTCTGCTCGGCCTGTCACAGCCTCAACCACGTGGCCTTCCACAATCTGGACGAGCCGGGCGGTCCGCGGCTTCACCGAGGCCCAGGCCAAGGCGATCGCCGCCGGCTACAAGATTCCGGCCGATCCCGAACGACAAGGGCGAGACTGTCGACGACAAGGGCAATCCGCCTGACGCGCGCCGGCACCCTGGCCGATCATTTCCCGCCGCCTTTCCCGAACGAGGAAGCGGCGCGCGCGCCAACAATGGCGGCGCGCTGCCGCCCGATCTCTCCATGATCGTCAAGGCGCGCGAAGGCGGCGCCGCATTATGTCTATTCGATCCTCACCGGCTTCGACCAGACGCCGCCGGCCGGTTTCAAGGTGCTCGACGAGCAAATACTACAATCCCTATTTCGAGGGCTGGAACATCTCCATGCCGCCGCCGCTGACGGACGGCGCCGTGACCTATTCCGACGGCACCAAGGCGACCGTCGAGCAGGAAGCCCATGACGTGGTGACCTTCCTGGCCTGGGCCTCGCGAACCCAAGATGGAAGAGCGCAAACCGCTCGGCTTCGGCGTGACTGGTATCTTCCTGCTGTGTGCTGTCCGGGCTGCTGTTCCTCTCCTATCGCACGGTCTGGCAAGCGACCAGCACTGAGATTGTCGGCGCTCGACTTCGCCTGGCCGTCATTCACCACCAAGTGCGCCGGGACGTTCGCGCCGCGGCTGGCCGCAACATTCGCGCCATGACAAAGTGGCCCGAAGCGACCTGAACCATGACCAAAACCGTTCTCGGCATCATCGGCGGCACCGGCGTCTATGAGATTCCCGGCCTGGAGAATCGCCCGCTGGCAGAC
Organism: uncultured Alphaproteobacteria bacterium; assembly: GCA_963812975.1. Classification (GTDB taxonomy): domain Bacteria; phylum Pseudomonadota; class Alphaproteobacteria; order Micropepsales; family Micropepsaceae; genus Rhizomicrobium. The sequence goes on from CAWEXK010000024.1 coordinate 19,701, forward strand.
GCGTGAAAACGCCCTGGGGCGAGCCGTCCGACGCAGCTTCTCACCGGCACGCTTCAAGGGCGTCGACCTGGTGTTCCTGCCGCGCCACGGCCGCGGCCATATCCAGACGCCCACCACCATCAATTACCGCGCCAATATCGACGCCCTGAAGCGCGTCGGCGTCACCGATGTGATCTCGGTTTCGGCCTGCGGCTCGCTGCGCGAGGAATTGCCGCCCGGCACCTTCGTGATCGTCGACCAGTTCATCGACCGCACCTTCGCGCGCGAGAAGAGCTTCTTCGGCCCGGGCTTCGTCGCCCATGTGCCGATGGCCCATCCGATCTGCCCCAAGCTCTCCGACGCGCTCGACGACGCGTGCAAGGAAGAGAAGATCACCCACGCGCGCGGCGGCACCTATCTCGCATGGAAGGTCCGCAATTCTCCACCCGCGCGGAAAGCTTTCTCTATCGCTCCTGGGATTGCACCGTGATCGGCATGACGGCGATGCCGGAAGCCAAGCTGGCGCGCGAGGCCGAGCTGCCTTACGCCATCGTCGCGATGGTGACGGATTATGATTGCTGGCATCCCGACCACGACCACGTGACCGTCGATCCGGTGATCAAGGTGATGGGCGCCAATGCCGACAATGCGCGCCGGCTGATCATGGCGGTGGCGCCCAAGCTGGGGCCGGAGCGCAAGCCGTCTCCGCTGGGCGTGGAGCAGTGCTCGACACGGCGCTTCATCACCGCGCCGGACAAGCGCGATCCGGCACTGTTCGCCAAGCTCGATGCCGTGGCCGGACGCGTGCTCAGGAAGTAGCGACAAGCGCCTTTGTCAGAGCGTCGATATCGCCGGACGGCACCAGGGTCAGGCCGGCGCATTCGCGGATGCCACATTCCTTCGTGGCAAAGACCGGCACGCCGGCAGCGAGCGCCTCCAGCAGGCGGCGCGGCTTGTCCTCGACGAAGGCCGGTTGCACCACTGCCGCCACGCCGTCGAGCCAGTCGGCGCGATCGGCGCGATGCGTGCGGACACCGCGCCAGAACTCCGGACCCTCGAGTTCGCTGCCGAGGAGAACGACTTCCAGATCGAGTGCGCGCGCCATCGCCCGCAATTCGTACGCACCTTTGCGGCCGACCGTCGGCCCGGGAAAGGCAATGCGGCGTGTCTGCACCGCCGTAGCGCGCGTAGTCATCTGCGGTCGCATCCAGTCGAGAAGGATCGCGCGGTCGCCAAAGAGTGCGGCGATGTCGGCATGCGGCGTGGCAATCCGATCTGCCGCCGCCAGCGCCTCTGCTTCCTCCGCGAGCAACTGCTTTGGTGCACGAAAATCCGCGAGCGTCTGGCAATCGCGATGAAGGCGCGCCGCACGGTCGAGCCTTTCCTGAAGCACGGCGATCGGCAGGCGGGTCATCAAAACCGAGAAGGCACGGCCGCCCAGGTGGCCTTCACGCCAGAGGAAGGGCAGAAGAGATTGCATGACGACAACGTTGCTCACGTCCGCCGTCAACGCACGCCCGTAGCGGGCGGCGAGCGCCTCCGACGATTTGATGAGTGCCCGCTGACGCGTAGCGCCTTGCGCGGCCAGCCTTCGCGACGCGAGGCCCCGGAGGATCGTCTGCGCGGGCGCGTTGACGACGCGAGAGAAGCCGTGAACGTCCCAGCCATATTGCGGCCGCTGCCAGCGGATACCGTCGAGCGGGAGGCAAAGCACGTCGCCTGGCGCCTTCGCGCGGCGAATATATTCGTCGAATTCGGGCCAGAGTTCGTCGACGAGAAACGCGGTGGTGCCCTGTCTCAAC
>CAWEXK010000025.1:0-17440 GCA_963812975.1 uncultured Alphaproteobacteria bacterium
GGATCGTCATGGGCGGCACACGCTGCGCCTATTTTTCGCTATCCAACCCGGCGAGCACGACTTCATGGCCCCACAAGCGCTCGAGATGTGCGCAGACGAGGTCGCGTGTCGGTTGGTGAAGCGGAATTCCCTTGTGCATCAGATGGGCGAGGTAAGCTGCGATCGCCCTGGAGGTTGGCGTCCATCACCTGGATGTTGGCGTCGGCGACGCCGACGTCGTATTGGCGGGCGAGGGCGCTGCGCAGCCGCCGATATCCCTGCTCGTCATGGATGGCGGCCACCCTGTAGGCCGCGTCCTCGGCCTTGTCGTGCAGCTGAAACAACCGGAACTCGCGCATCAGCCTGGGACTGAGGAACTGCTCGATGAAGCTCTCGTCGCGATAATTCGCCCAGGCGTCCTTCAGCACGGCCATCCAGTCGCCGCGTCCGGCGAGTTGCGGAAACCAGTCGCGATCCTCCGCCGTGGGCTCTTCGCAGATGCGCCGGATGTCGGCCATCATGCCGAAGCCCAGCGCATAGGGATTGAGCCCGCCGTAGCGCCGGTCGTCGAACTCCGGCTGGAACACCACCGCGGTATGGCTGTGCAGGAATTCGAGCAGCGAGCCTTCGGTGATGAGCCCCCGGTCGTAGAGCATGTGCATGATCGTGTAGTGCACGAAGGTCGCGCAGCCTTCGTTCATCACCTTGGTCTGCCGCTGCGGATAGAAATACTGGGCGAGGCTGCGCACGATGCGCAGGAGCTCGCGCTGCCAGGGCCGCAGCACGGGCGAGTGCTTCTCGAGGAAATAGAGGAGGTTCTCCTCCGGCAGCTTCATCTCGCTGCCGAAATCCTCCTCCGGATCGATGACCGGCGGTGCGGCGGGCGGCTCGATGCCGGCGGGCAGGGTGCGCCACAATTCGTTGCGGGAAATCTCTTCGTATTCCATGCGCCGGCGGCGCTTTTCGAGCGCCCGTTCCCGCGACGGCCTGGGCGGCCGGCGGTAGCGGAACACGCCCTGTTCCATCAGGGCATGGGCGGAATCGAGTATCGCTTCGACTTCGTCGCGCCCGTGGCGATCCTCGCAGGCGGCGATGTAGCGCTTGGCGAAGGCAAGATAGTCGAGAATGCCTTCCGCGTTCGTCCATTGCCGGAAGAGATAGTTGTTCTTGAAGAAATGATTGTGGCCGAAGGCCGCGTGGGCGATGACCAGCGCCTGCATCGTCATCGTGTTCTCTTCGAGCAGATAGGAGATGCAGGGGCTCGAATTGATCACGATCTCATAGGCGAGCCCCGAATAGCCGCCGCGATAGAGCTGTTCCTCGCGCGCGAACAGCTTGCCGAAGGACCAGTGATGATACATCAGCGGCATGCCGAGCGACGAATAGGCGTCGAGCATCTGCTCGGACGAGATGACCTCGATCTGGTTGGGGTAGACCTCGAGCCCGAGGTCGCCGAGCGCGATCTCCTCGATGGCGCGGTAGACCCGGTCGAGCGTGGCAAAATTCCATTCCGACTCGGTGAATAGCGGGGTGCGATCCATCAGCGGCGCCCGCATCGCTTCTGCCTTCCTCCCCCGGCACGGGGGAGGTGCCGAAGGACGGCGGGGGACGGCACGCGGAGAAGAAAGAATTGCGCGCGAAGGCGCGCTAAACGTTCTCCATGATCTTCGTGTGCCCGTTGGTGCGATATTCTTCCGCGTCTCCGCGCCTCCGCGTGAACCGTTTGTAGCTGGCATCACGCCGCCTCGCTTTTTCTGAACAGTTCACGAAAAACGGGGAAGATATCGGATGGCCGGGCGATCCGTTTGGTCGCAAAATTCGACCAGAGCGCCGAGACGGTGCGGTAGGCGCGCCAGAGTTCTGCGCCGGAATCCTCGTTGGCGAATACCTCCATCTCGCGCTCGTCCAGAATCTCGATATAGGCGTAATACTGGCACAGCGGCATGATCTGCTCGTTCAGCATCTCGACGCAGTGGCGCGCGTCGCCCGACTGCGTGTAGCCGTCCGATGCCTGCGCGGCGTAGATATTCCAGTCCGCTGTCACGTAGCGCTCCCTCTGGATTTCCAGCATTTTCTCGAGCGCGGTGGAGACGATCGTGCCGCCGGACTGACGCGAATAGAAGAATTCCTGCTCGTCCACTTCCTGCGCGTCATGGGTGTGTCGGATGAAGACGATGTCGACGCGTTCATAACGTCGCTTCAGGAACAGATGCAGGAGCATGTAAAAGCGTTTGGCGAGATCCTTTTCGCGCTCGCCCATGGACCCCGAGACATCCATCAGACAGAACATTACGGCCTGACTGGTCGGCACGGGCTGTTCGGTGAATGCGTTGAAGCGGACGTCGACGGGATCGACGAACGCAATCCATTTGCGGCGCGCGACGGCTTTGGAGAGTTCTTCCTTGAGCGTGGCGATCTGCCGGCGCAGTTCGGGATTTTCCGCGTCCCTCTTCTCCAGCGCCTCCAGGCGGGTCTCCAGGGCTTCGATGTCGGCGGGGCGCGGCCGCTTGAGCGCGAGCCTGCGGCCGAAGGCATTGCGCATGGTGCGGATCAGATTGATCTGCGTCGGCGAACCGGACGTCGTGATGCCGGCGCGTTTCCAGCTTCGGCTGGGCGTCTCCTTGAGCGTCGTGCGCACGAGGTTGGGAAGCTCGAGATCCTCGAAGAAGATGTCGAGGATTTCCTCCTGCGTCATGGTGAATTCGAAATCGTCCTCGCCGTCGCCGGAGTCGCCTGCTTCCTTGCCGCGGCCTTTGTCCTCGCCGGAGCGCGGCTTCTTGATTTCGTCGCCGGGCATGAATTCCTTGTTGCCCGGCAGCACGAAATCGCGTTCGCCGCCGGCGCGCGGATCGAGCCGGAAGCGCGGCTCGCGCGTGCCCTTGGTCGAGATCTTGATCTTGCGGTCCTTGCCGATATCGGCGACGGCCGCATCCTTGAGCGATTTCTGCACGGCTTCGCGGATCTGCGCGCGCGCGCGACGCAGGAAACGCTGCCGGTTGGCGAGGCTCTTGCCCTTGGGATTGAGCCGCCGGTCGATGAAATGGCTCATGGCGAGGGGATCACCCCGCCTTGTTCACGCGCATGTACCATTCGACCAGCCGGCGCACCTGCCGGGACGTATAGCCGCGCGCCAGCATGCGTTTGACGAACTCGTTGTGCTTGGTCTGCGTGTCGGAGTCTTTCTTCGAACTCGAAGCTGATGACGGGCAGCAGATCTTCGACCTGGCTGAACATCCGCTTCTCGATGACGTTGCGGATCTTCTCGTAGGCCGTCCACGCCGGGTTCTTGCCGTCATTGGCGGCGCGGTAGCGCAGCGCGAATTTCACCACTTCGTTGCGGAAATCCTTGGGATTGGCGATGCCGGCCGGCTTCTCGATCTTCGACAGCTCGTTGTCGAGCGCGCGCGCGGTCGAGCAGCTGGCCCGTATCGGCGTCCTTGTAGTCCTGATCTTCGATCCAGGCATCGGCATAGGCGATGTAGCGGTCGAAGACGTTCTGGCCATACTCGCCGTAGGATTCGAGATAGGCCTTCTGGATTTCCTTGCCGATGAACTCGGCATAGCGCGGCGCGAGCTCCGCCTTGATGAATTCGAGATATTTCTTCTCGGTGTCGTCCGGGAACTGCTCGCGCCGGATCGCCTGCTCGAGCACATACATCAGATGGACGGGATCGGCGGCGACTTCGCGTGACATCGTAATTGAACGTTTCCGACAGCGTCTTGTAGGCGAAGCGGGTCGAGATGCCGGTCATGCCTTCGTCGACGCCGGCCGCGTCGCGATATTCCTGCAGCGTCTTCGCCTTGGGATCGGTGTCCTTCAGCTTCTCGCCGTCATAGACGCGCATCTTGGAGATGAGGTTGGAATTCTCGTGTTCCTTGAGACGGGTCATGACGCAGAATTTGGCAAGAATTTCCAGCGTTTCGGGCGCGCAGGGCGAGCTCTCCAGCTCGCTGGTGCGCAGCAGCTTGCTGGTAGATTTCCGTTTCTTCCGTGACGCGCAGCGCATACGGCACCGTGACGACGCAGATGCGGTCGAGAAACGCCTCGTTGTTGCGGTTCGCCTTGAACACCTGCCATTCCGATTCGTTGGAATGGGCGAGAATGACGCCGTTGAAGGGGATCGGACCCAACGTCTCGGTGCCGATGTAATTGCCTTCCTGCGTCGCCGTCAGCAGCGGGTGCAGAACCTTGATCGGCGCCTTGAACATCTCGACGAATTCGAGCAGGCCCTGATTGGCGCGGCACAGGCCGCCCGAGAAGGAATAGGCGTCGGGATCGTTCTGGCTGAAATGCTCGAGCTTGCGGATGTCGACCTTGCCGACGAGCGAGGAAATGTCCTGGTTGTTCTCGTCGCCGGGTTCGGTCTTGGCGATCGCAAACTGGCGCAGCTTGGACGGATAGATGCGCGCGACTTCGAATTTCGAGATGTCGCCGCCGAACTGCGTCGAGGCGTTTGACGGCCCACGGGCTCATGACGCCGGTCAGTCGGTGGCGTTCGATGCCGTAGCGCTCGGCCAGCAGGGATGCCGAGTTCGGCGGAGCGGAAGAGGCCGAGCGGCGATTCGAAGACGGGGCTGATCTCTTCGCCGGCCTTGAGCACATAGATCGGATGCTTTTCCATCAGATCCTTGAGACGCTCGGCGAGCGACGACTTGCCGCCGCCGACCGGGCCCAGGAGATAAAGAATCTGCCGCTTCTCTTCGAGGCCCTGGGCGGCATGCTTGAAGTAGCCCACGATCCGCTCGATCGTGTCTTCCATGCCGTAAAAGCCTTCGAAGGCACTGTAGCGCTTGATCGTTCGGTTGAAGAACATCCGGCCGAGGCGGGTGTCCTGGGCGGTGTCGATCAAGCTCGGGCTCGCCGATCGCGTTGACCATCCGCTCGGCTGGGCTCGCGTAGAGCATTTTGTCGTCGCGCGCGGCCAGGAGCCAGTCTCGGAGGCTCATCATCTCAAATCGCTCGCGGGCATAGTCCCGGGAGAACATGTCGAAGACGTCAAGCGTGCTCATCGCTTCCACTCCTTGGCTGTCACGCACGCCCTCCACGACTAGAAATCGTGGTCCTTCGCGAGCATGACAAGATGTGAACTACCGAAGCGTTCCAAATACTGCCACTGCCGACTGAAGCAATCGTTAACCAAACCGATTAGTTCCCGCACATTGCGTTCGTTCCGCTTCTGGCCGCATGTCGCGCGCGGGCTAGCGCCGCGCGAAATCTGCGCCTTGCCTTCCTGAACTCCCAATTTTTTTCGACACTTGTCGATGGTCGCCGACCGCCAGCTCTGGCGGGCAAATCAGAGACGATCGAAAAGCCAAATAGTAACGCCCGTTTCTTCCGAACCCAAGGCAGATCGCGCAAATATTCTGTGCGTCTATTCCCCCACCTTTTGCGCAACCGGCGCCGCTGACAAGTGCCGCGCCGGCGCAAGAGCGATCGTCACGAATCGTGCAATTCGCCCGGATCCGGCGGCGTTCAAGATCTCCGTACGCGACGAAGGGCTTGCCGAACACGCCGTTGCTTCCGCCAAGCTCGGCGCATGGAAGATCTCGTCACTGGCGGTGAGAGCCGCGCGACAGACGACGCGCAAGCCGTCGCGCGTGTCTATATCGATTCGTGGCACGACACCTATCCGGCGATTCTGCCTACCGAACTGCTTGCGCGCCATGACGCCCAAAGGGCAGACGGCGCGCTGGCGTGCGGCGATCGCGGCCGGCGGCCGCGAGCGGGTTCTGGTCGCGGAATGTCGAAACACGGCGTCGTCGGCATGACGAGCTTCGGCCCGGCCCAGGACAGGCGCTCGGCTATGACGGCGAAGTCTACACGCTCTATGTCGATCCGGACTTTTTCGGCCGCGGCGTCGGGCGCGCTCTTTTGCGCGCGGCGTTCGGCGCGCTGCGGGCGCGCGGGTTTCACGTCCTGCGTGATCTGGGCGCATGCCCGCAATCCGGCGCGCTTTTTCTACGAAGCGATGGGCGGGCGACTGGTCGCCGAGCGCTCGCGGCGCATGATGGGCGATGCGGTTCCGGAAGCGGCATTCGGCTGGCACAGGCTGGCGCTGGCGGAGCGGAACGACAGCGTCCGGCGGACGATCACTCGTCCGTAAGCGTTCGCGGGCGGATAAAGTCGATCAGAGACGCCCGCGCCGGCGCGATCTTCGCCCATCGATCTGTCTCGAAATCGAGAACAGCGAGCGCGGAGGTCGGGAATTTCTTCGCATCGAGCGTGTGCGCTGCCGTTCGTCGTCCTGGTGCGCGGTTTGCGGGCGAGCATGCGGGCGCAATTCTTCGAGGCCCGGATTGTGGCCGATGACGAGCAGAACGGGCGCGTCTGGGCTCGCCGCGCGGACGCATTTGCAGATTGATGCTTCGGACGCGTCAGGTAAAGCTCGTCGAGAAACTCTACCTCCGGCGTTCGCGTCCAGCTCGGGCGCCACGTGCTCCCAGGTTTCGACCGTGCGCTTCGGCGCTCGAACAGAGCACGAGATCGGGCAGATAGCGCTTTCGCGCTGCATGGCGACTGCCCATTCGCGCGGCATCGTCGCGGCCGCGATCGATCAGCGGGCGGCCTTGTCGTCTGTTTTCGTCATGCGGGACCGGCCTTGGCGTGACGCAGGAGAAGCAGCCGTTTCATCGGCGCTCTCGAGCGCACGCCAACTGGTCGGATCGTGGCTTCGGCGCGGCGCGGTCGAGCGCCGCCAGGCGAGCGTCAGCCGGTGCGATCGCGCCAGAGCTGCGCGCGACAGTCGAGCTTGCGATGATCGCGGACGATCTCCTCGAGCATCACATGCGGATCGCGTCAGCGCCACCTCCAGCGCCAGCCAATAGGCCGTTTCGCGCAGATGAATCGGGCAGGCGTCGCGGATCAGGCCCAGCACGGCGTCGAGCCCGTCGTCGCTCGTCCAGGATCGCGGCGCATTCCTGCGACGACCGGCAGCAGGCGGTGCTCGTCGAAGCCCCGGAACACCGGCAGTGTCCGCACGATTCGCCGATCGTGCGCAGCTCGCGCTCGCTCATCTTGCCGTCGGCCGCCGAGACGACGACCATGACATAGATGAGCGCCGCGTGATGGCTGATGGCGTTCATGGAAGGTGTCCTCGAATGTCGCCGCGACCTTAATGCGGCTTGACCGCAGTCGGGCAAGGCGCGGCACTGCACCAGGATCAGTTGCGGCGGGAGAGCCGGCGTGTCCGAACGCGCAGAGGACGCAGAGCCGGAAAATGGCGGCCGCGCACGCTGGCGGTGCGCGGCGGACAGATGCGCACGGCGTTCCAGGAAACGTCGGAGGCGCTGTTCCTGACCTCCGGCTATGCCTATGAAGCCGCCGGAGGAAGCCGAAGCCCGCTTCAAGGGCGCCGACGGCTTCATCTATAGCCGCTACGGCAATCCCACGGTCTCCATGTTCGAGGCGCGCATGGCGGCGCTGGAAGGCGCGCCCGCGGCGCGCGCGACGGCCAGCGGCATGGCGGCGGTGACCGCGGCGCTTTCTGTGCTTCCTGCAGACAGGGCGATCATGTGGTGGCTGCCAAGGCGATGTTCGGCTCCTGCCGCTATGTGATCGAGGAGATCCTGCCGCGCTTCGGCATCGCGCACACGCTGGTCGATGGCGACGATGTCGCGCAGTGGGCACGACGCGATGCGGCCCGCGACGCGCATGTTGTTTCTGGAGACGCCGTCCAATCCGACGCTTGTCCATCGTCGATCTCGAACGCGGTGGCCAAGATCGCGGCGCGCGCAGGCGCGCAGGTCTGATCGTCGACAATGCCTTTGCCACCCCCGCGCTGCAGCGGCCGATGGAGTTCGGCGCCGATATCGTGGTCCATTCCTCGACCAAATATATCGACGGCCAGGGCCGCTGCCTGGGCGGCGTGATTCTGTGCAGCGAGGATTTCCTCGAAGGAGCATCTGCAGGTGTTCCTGCGCAACACCGGACCCTCGATGAGCCCCTTCAATGCCTGGCTGCATCTGAAGAGCCTCGAGACGCTCGACCTGCGCATGAAGGCGCATTGCGACAATGCCGCGCAGGTCGCCGATTTCCTGGCCGGCCAGCGCAAGGTGACGCGCGTGCTCTATCCCTTCCGCGCCGATCATCCCCAGCACACTCGCGCGCGCGCAGATGGAAGGCGGCGGCGGCGTCGTGACGTTCGAAGTCGAGGGCGGCAAGGCAGCCGCGTTCCGCTTTGCCAATGCGCTGCAGCTGATCGACATCTCCAACAATCTGGGCGACGCCAAGAGCCTCGATCACCCATCCCGCCACCACCACCCACCAGCGGCTGACGCCGGAGGCGCGCGCCGCGCTGGGCATCACCGAGGGCATGTTGCGACTGTCGGTCGGGCCTGGAAGACCCGGCCGATCTGTGCGAAGACCTCGGCCCAGGCTTTGCAATCAGTCTGAAGGAGTCAAACCATGTCGGAACATCACGCGCAGCTCCAGTGGAAGCGCACCAGCGCGGATTTCACCTATCAAAGCTACAACCGCGCCCACGAGATCCTCTTCAAGGAGGGGCGCGGTCGTCCTGCCCTCGTCTTCCGCGCCGGAATTCCGCGGCGATGCCGACCGCGTCGATCCGGAAGAGGCTTTCGTCGCTTCGCTGTCGGGTTGCCACATGCTGACCTTTCTCGCCATCTGCGCGCGCAAGCGTTTGACGCCTGAATCCTACGAGGACGAAGCCAGCGGCTGGCTTGAAATGGGCGCCAGCGGAAAATTGTGGATATCGCGGGTGACGCTCAGGCCGCGCACGCGATTTGCCGCCGAGTTCGAAATCACCGCGGCGCAGCTGGCTGAGCTGCACCATCATGCCCATGAGGAATGTTTCATCGCGAATTCGGTAAAGACACGGGTTAACGTCGAACCGCGGGCCTGACGAAGCACGACCGGACACACGCGGGGGTCGCTTGCGCCAAGGATGGCGCCGCGTAATAGTTCGCACCATGGAACAGCGCGAATCAAACCGGCCCGCGGCACCTTCACGCAAGCATGCCTACATTTACGAGCGCACCACGCGCAGTATCCGTGTGGCGGTGAAGCCTTCCTATCTGGACGATCAGTCGGAACCCTCGGAAGGCCATTACGTGTGGTCTTACACGGTTACCATCGAGAATCTCGGACCGGAAACCGTGCAGCTTCTCTCCCGCTACTGGCACATCACCGACGCGCACGGCCACGTGCAGGAAGTGCGCGGACCGGGCGTTGTAGGCGCGCAACCCGTGCTGGAGCCGGGACAGGCATTCGAATATACGAGCGGCTGTCCGCTGCCCACGCCTTCGGGAGCCATGGTCGGCCGCTACGAGCTGCGTGCGGTCTCCGGCGAAACTTTCGAGGCTCACATTCCCATGTTCCTCCTTGAAAGTCCTTACGAGCGCCGCCAAATCCACTGACGCGGCTTGCACGGCCGCGCGCGCGTCCATTGCGGAACAGCCAAATGTCCAAATCTTCCAAGATGCCTTTGCGCCCCGCGCGCGCCCCGCAAATTCGCGCAAGACCGTCGCGCGCCGAAGCCGAAGCAGCCATCCGCACGCTTCTGCGTCTGGGCCGGAGACGATCCGGAACGCGAGGGACTGCGTCGATACTCCGGCGCGCGTGGCGCGCGCCTTCGAGGACTGGTTTTCCGGCTACGACCGTCGATCCCGAAGAGTATCTCGCGCGCACCTTCGAGGAAGTCGAGGGCTATGACGACATGATCGTGCTGCGCGATATCCGCTTCGAATCCCATTGCGAGCATCATCTGGCGCCGATCATCGGGCGTGCCCATGTCGGTTATCTGCCGACCAACAAGGTCGTGGGCATCTCCAAGCTCGCGCGCGTCGTGGAAGCCTATGCGCGCCGGCTGCAGGTGCAGGAGAAGATGAACGCGCAGATCGCCCACTGCATCCAGAAAGTGCTGGAGCCCAAAGGGCGTGGCGGTGGTGATCGAGGCGGCGCATCAATGCATGACCACGCGCGGCGTGCACAAGCCGGGCGTCACCATGGTGACTTCGACCATGCTGGGCGATTTCCGCAAGAATCCGCTGACGCGCCGGGAGTTTCTGAGCGTGATCGGAAACCCTTCCTCGACGCTCGAAGCCTGAAGCCTCAACGTCGATTGAAATCGCAACTCGCGCCCGGGCGCAGAGTCGAGAAACGAGAACTCAGTTCGCCCATTCTGCCAGCCAGTCGGCGATCGCCTGGGGCGTCATGCTGCGCGCATCGGCGAGCGCGGCGATGTGATCTCTGTTCACAAGCGTGCCGCCGGAATCTGCGATCAGCACGCTGGGCACGCCTTCGAGACGCTGCGTGATTCCGAAACGGGCGGCAACCTGCAAATTCCTGTTGAAGCGGCCCACATCGACCGAAACGACGACATAGTGCGCCTCGAGGAATCGCCGCATCTCCGGAAGCGCCATGACGCCGGCGAGAATGCGGCAATCGGCGCACCAGTTGCCGCCAAGATCGATCAGGACGCGCTTGTGCGCGGCTTTGGCCGCCGCAAACGCGGCTGTGACCGCGGCATCGGCATTGGCGGTTTCGTCATACGGCCTCTCGGGGACCGTAAGGTCCGAAAGGCTTGAAACGGAAAGGCGAGGTGCCTGCGCCGCGTCCGCTGCCGCCGGCAGAGCGCACAGGAGGCAGAGGAGAAGCGCGAGCGGGCGGATGTTCATTCGCAGTGCCTTTCGAGGAACAAATTTGCAGGACAGAAAATCATTCACCGGATCCCGAACGTCACGCTGATGGTCGCGCTGATGCTGTTTTGGCCGCCGGCGATGGGCGGCGGCGCAGCCGCGGCCATTCGCATCGCCGTTACGACCAGCGGCCTGGGCATTTCGACGCCACTTTCGCTGACCGACAGAACGGGTCCGAGCGCGAAGCCTCCCGCGCCCGCGTACGTCCGGGCGCGCTCGATTGCATCATGCATGGCGTCCGCGCGGGCCTCGGCGAGGAGACGCTGTGGCTCGCGAATATCGAACTCGATATTGCCCAGCGTATTGGCGCCGGACGCAACCAGCGCATCGAGTGCAGGTGCGAGCCTGGCCAGGTCGTCCACCGTGAGCTCCAGCTCGTTCGAAACCTGGTAACCGGAAATCTTTTGATTTCACATTCCCGTTCGCATCCGTCGCGTAGCGCGGCGCGATCGAGTAATTCGCTGTCTGGATCGATTTATCCGGAATGCCGAGGCGATGGAGCGCGGCGAACACGTCGTTCATTGCGCGCGTGTTTGCGGCGACGGCGTCGGCTGCGTTGCGCGCCTCGGTTACGACGCCCGCTGTGAGCCGGGCCTCGTCCGGCGCGGCTTTCACCTGGCCTTCCCCGGAAACGGTGAGCGTTCGCGCGACAGAAGGATCGGCGGCCCCGTCGGATTCGGCAAGGCCCGGCCAGAATGTCGAGAGGATGCCCAGGCTCGCGCCGGCAATCGCGCAAAGCATCTTCCTCCGAAGTTTCATCGGTTGCTGCCCTGGAACACAACCGGCGTTCTGGCGCCAAACTGCGGCACTTCTGCGGCACAGACCGGGTGCGGGTGTTTCGAACCGGGCGCAACGCTGCTAGGAGACTGGAATCAGGGCCTGTAGCTCAGCTGGTTAGAGCTGACCGCTCATAACGGTCTGGTCGGGGGTTCGAGTTCCTCCGGGCCCACTCATCCATCCGTGTCCGGTCCGGCGCTAGAAGGTCAGTCGCGCAGTCAGGATTTCGGAATGATTGTATGCCGGCGTCTGCTCTGTGGTGTCGACGTATTTGGGAGCAACCGCGAACTGGTATCCACCGCCGATGATCGCCTTGATGCGGTCGCGAATCACGAAGCGGCCGAGAATCAGGCCCGGGGTCAGCAACACCTGGTCCTTTCCGCCTCTTTCCTTTCCATCCGCCCAGTAGGTGTTGTTGATTTCGAATTCCGGCCAGAGATATCCGAGCAGATGATACTGAAAAGCGACATTGGTCGCGAACGATGTTCCCAAAGTGGATTGATTGCGAAACGGGATCGCGACCCCGGTGGTTGCCTGGATGTCGAAGTCGCCCCAGCCTTCGCCGGCCGCGAGAGTCGGAGTGACGATCCAGGTTCCGTTGGTGAATCCCGAATAGCCTGAAGGCGCTGTGACGCCGAGAAAGGCGGTGACGATATAATCGCCGTTCTCCTCGTTGGCACTCAGCAGCCGTTGCTTGACCACCAGGAACTGATCATCGAGCCAGCCCGCCACAGGGTGCGCGACGTTCAGCTTCTCCTGCCAGGCAGGCGGATTGATCAAGACCTCATTGGTGGTGGTCGGTATCAGTTCGAGACCCTTGCCGCTGTCGAATATGTCCAGCTGCGAGCCGTTGCCGCGGCTCTCCCAGTATTGGTCATAGCGGATCTCCTGCTCCAGACGCGGCGTGACCGTCACCAGCGGGGTCATCCAGTGCGGCTGACTGGATTGTGCTTCTTCGACCCGGGCGAACCAATCCTCCAGGAAATCCCCTTCGCCATTGTCGCCGGCGGCAGCCGAATCGTTCAAAAGCGCGGTTTCGACTTGTGCAGGTGGTGGCGGCTCGTCGCCCGCAAGTTCCAATCGAAGCGGAATTCCTCCTGCCGGCGCACTGTCGTCTGCCGCCCAGGCCGGGTTTTCGATCGCGAAAGCCGAAGCGACAGCCATCACCAGGATTGGTACTCCGGATCGCATGGCGCTTCCCCCTGTCACGCAAACCCTCCTGATATCAGAGCGGATATCACGACACAACGCGATCACCGTGACAGCGCCCGAGCGAAGCGAGCCTTATGGACTTCAGAAGACGATGAACCCGGCCTTTTGAAAGATTGTCCGCACCGCGGAGCCGCCGAGATATCGCAGGAATTCCCGGGCCAGCGGTTTTGCGTCTTTCGTCAATGCGACCGGGTAGACGATCGGCGCATGCGAAGCGTCGGGAAATGTGGCGACGATGCGCACCGCCGGTTCCGCCAGCGCATCGGTCGTGTAGACGATACCGAGCGGCGTTTCCGCGCGCGCCACATAAGCGAGCGCAACTCGCACATTTTCCGCCGGCGCCAAATGGTCCACGACGGAATTCCAGACGCCCAGCGAAATCAGCGCGGCCTTTGCATATTTCCCGGCTGGGACGGATTGGGGATCGGCGACCGCGAGCCGTCCGCCGGCAAGGGCGCCCAGGATGTTGAAATGCGGAACGATAGCCAGCATGACGCGGGATGGCGCGGGCGCGATCAGCACCAGATGATTACCCAGGAGGTTCTTGCGCGTTGACCGGTCGATACGTCCATGGTTATCGAGATCGTCCATCCAGTCGCTGTCGGCCGATATGAACACGTCTGCCCCGCCCGAACTTTCAATCTGACGCGCCAGCACGGAAGAGGCTGCGAACGAAAGCGCCGCAGAGTGACCGGAGTCTTTTTTCGTAGGATTGTTCCACCTGCCTCAGCGCATCGCCCAGCGATGCAGCTGCGAAGACGGTGATGTCGGCGGCGGGGGCCGGCGCCGGCGCCAGCACGAGGAGAGCCGCCGCCAGGAAAAGCCCGACGCTGCGCATGGGTGGCATGTAACGATTCCCCCAGGGAATAGCGTGATATTCCGCGCTATATCATGGCGGCTGCCGCCCGACAATCGGACCCGACTGGACGGGGGAGTATCGCCGTCGCACGATCGATCATGGCGCGGCTGACCATCCGGATCGACTTCGGGAAAGATGCTGCCTTCGGCCCGGGGAAGGCCCGCCTTCTGGAATTGATAGACGAAAAAGGCTCCATCCGAAGTGCTGCCGCGGCGATGGACATGAGCTACCGGCGGGCGTGGCTCCTCCTTCGAGAGATCGAGGTGATGATGCGTGCGCCGGTCGTTGCCGCCAGGACGGGTGGCGCAAGGGGTGGCGGAACATCGCTCACCCGTTTCGGCCGATCCGTCGTGGCGGGCTATCGGGCCATCGAAACCGGCGCGGAACGCTCGCTCGATGCGCAAACCCGCGCGCTGGCCCGGATGGCAAAGCGCGCGTCGGCGCTGAACGTATCTTCGGATGGAAAGAGGCCGAACCTGACGCCCAGGAGGAAAGTGCGGAGCCGGCGGTCTTCCGATTGAGCGCTCGGGCGGCGAGGAGTTCGTGGGGAGAACATGGCACGAAGCTCCGTGCGCGAAAACACCTCAAGGAGACGATCGGAAGTCAGAAAAGCGGTGGACCACCGCCTTGGGAAGGCGGGTGGGCTCTACGGCACGGCCTTTGCCGAAGGACCGCACGGCTGGGGCACCATGTTCGAGATCAAGAAATAGCTATTGATTGTCTTTGCCGCCGGCAGCGAGATAGACCGCTGCAACACGCTCGATACCCGCCTGATCGTCCGCGTCGAAGCGTGAAGGCAGGGGGCTGTCCACGTCGAGCACGCCGAGTATCTCGTCTCGCGCGATCAACGGCACGACAAGCTCGGACCGGGAAGTTGCGTCGCAGGCAATGTGACCGGGAAAGGCGTGAACATCCTCGACCAGAACCGATCGCCGCCGCACGACTGCGGCGCCGCACACGCCCTGGCCATCGGCGATGCGCACGCAGGCAGGCTTTCCCTGGAACGGTCCCACGACGAGATCGCCCGCGTCGCGCAGGAAGTAAATCCAACCCAATTGACATCGGGTAGCGTGTGGAAAAGCAACGCGGCGGTATTCGCGGCATTGGCGATCGGATCGCGTTCATCGCCCAGCAGCGCTTCGAGCTGCTTCACGACCTCGCAATAGAAACCGGCCTTGCCGGCATTTGGCATTGCGCGCAGTTCGGACATTGTCGTGTCCCGCAGGCTCGGCAGCTAATATGCCCAAATGTCTGTTGATTTGAAATCTGCCGGAGCATCAGGCCCGCAGGCCGACCAGGGACTTTTCGCGGCGATGCGGGCCGCCGCGCCCGATCGGGACCGGACATTTCTCCGAGATACAGACGGCCGGCTTTTCACCTACGCCGATATGTTCGCGCGCTCCGGCCAGTTTGCCCATTACCTGTGGAGGCTGGGAATTCGCCCTGGAGACCGGGTCGCGGTGCAAGTGGAGAAGAGCGCCGAAGCACTTCTGCTCTACCTCGCCTGCTTGAGAATGGGCGCCGTCTATGTGCCGTTGAACCCGGCCTACACGCCTCCCGAGATGGAATATTTCCTCGCCGACGCGGAACCGGCTTGCGTCGTGGTCTCTCCCGAGCGCGAAGATTCAATCGGCGCACGCGCGGACGCGTTGCGCCTGACGCTGAGCGCCGATGGCAGGAGCGGATCGCTCGTGACGGGTGCCAACGCCATGCCGTGCGCATTCGACGCCGTCGCGCGCGCCGCCAGCGATGTGGCGGCGATCCTTTACACGTCCGGCACCACGGGCCGCTCCAAGGGCGCGATGCTGACGCAGCTCAATCTCGCCTCGAACGCGCGCGCACTGTGCGACCTCTGGCGCTTCACCGGGAACGACGTGCTCCTGCATGCGCTGCCCCTCCATCATACGCACGGACTGTTTACCGCGACGAACACGATCATGATGGCGGGAGCCTCGATGAACCTTCTGCCGCGTTTCGATCTCGATCGGGTATTCGCGACGCTTCCCTACAGTACAACGATGATGGGCGTACCTACCTACTACACGCGGCTGCTCGACGATGCGCGGCTCGATCGCCGTGCGGTTGCGCATATGCGACTGTTCATCTCGGGCTCTGCACCGCTTATGGCCGATACGCACCGCGCCTGGTTCGTACGCACCGGCCATGCAATTCTGGAACGCTACGGAATGAGCGAGACGAACATGATTGCCTCCAATCCCTATGAAGGCGCGAGGATCGCAGGCACCGTCGGTTTTCCGCTGCCGGGCGTCGATGTGCGCGTCGCGGATCCACAGACGGGCGCGCCACTGCCGCCGGATCACACCGGAATGATCGAAGTGCGGGGGCCGAATGTCTTCACCGGCTATTGGCGCAAACCCGAGCAGACGGAATCAGCATTCCGCACGGACGGATTCTTCATCACCGGCGACCTCGGAAAGATCGACGCAAGGGTTATCTCCATCTCGTGGGACGGGCTAAGGATCTGGTGATCAGCGGCGGATTCAACGTCTACCCCAAAGAAATCGAGATGGAGATCGATGCATTGCCCGGCGTCTTCGAATCCGCGGTGATCGGCGTTCCCCATCCTGATTTTGGCGAAGGCGTGACGGCCATCGTGGTGTGCCGGCCAGGCGTCACGGTTGGCGAAGCGGCCTTGCTCGCGGCGCTGCGCCCGCGGCTTGCAAGTTTCAAACTGCCCAAGCGCGTAATATTCGTGGACACGCTGCCCCGCAACGCGATGGGGAAGATTCAGAAGAACGCGTTGCGGGAAATTTACCGGGCCCTCTACGAATAACGCCGCCTTCGGCTCAGTACGATATTTCCGCGCGCATCGAGACCGCCTGTACCGTTTGACTCACATTGTCCCCGGTCGATGCCAGGCGCGAGATGCCGATGTTCTGGTAGTCGAGCATGAACCGGAACAGCGAGTTCGGATACCAATTGATTCCTGCGGTCCAGATTTTCTGATCGCCGCCGCGCACGCCGCCGAAGGGAGTCAATTCGCCCGCGACGCCCGCCCCCTGGTTCAGATCGAGATCGCTGTAACGTCCAACCACCTCCCAGGCGCCGATCCCACCATCATCGAAGGAGAAAGGATCGGCCGGACTGGGCATCGCAAAGGCGCCGAGCGACGATTTGTAGACTTTCCGTTCGCCGGTCAGCACCCAGCTCGCCTGGCCGTACCAGCCATTGAAATCGTCGTCGGGAAGGCCGTAATGCGAGCGATTTACTTCGTAGCCGAAATATCCGGCCTGGCCGTAGAAGTTGCGCCATTCCGCGCCGCCTTCGACGCCCCATTGCGATGCGCCCGTGGCGCTGAGCGCCCCCGTGCTGACGAGTTTCGTTCCGGTGCTGTCAACGGTGAGTTCAGGCGGATCGGCCAGACTGATGGCTGTCGCAGGATTGGGCCCGGCTGTCAGGTCTGGCAATTTCAGGATGTCGCTCCCGCTGGCACTGAGGACGAGCTTCGTGTCCGGATCCGAGTAGAGCAATCCCGCGAAGCGGCCCAGCAGTGCGTCCTGCTCCTGGTACACGGGGGTATCGCCGACTTTGCCGCCGGTGAGCGAGAACGCTCCAAAAAACCGGTCGCTGATGTAGAGAGACTTGCCGCATCCCGGCCTTCGCCGCCGGCCATATTGCGGGCCAGATCGGCCGGCGACGTCCGTTCCAGAAACATCGTGTCGGAGGAGGAGGTGCCATCTTCAAGTCCGGCCGGAGGCGGATAGGCACCGATGCGGAACGCGAATGGTTTCAGACCATCATATTCCACGAACAGAGACCTGAATATGGCCGGGACTCTCCGTGCCGGAACTGCCGCCGAAGTCGTAATTTGCAACGTCGGACCAATCTCCGAACGCCGTTCCATACACGCCAAACCAGGCACGGCGGAAATCGGCGCCGCTGGAAAGTTCGGGACCGTAGGCTGAAGGAAACGACCGCGACGGATTGCCCTGCATG
>CAWEXK010000026.1:0-6110 GCA_963812975.1 uncultured Alphaproteobacteria bacterium
ATTCCCGCGACGGGAGGACCTGCGTGGATGGCGTCAAATTAATCAAGTGATGTCACGCGAAAAATTATTTGATACGCCTTGCCGTTATCGGGATTTCTCCGGTCGCTCCCTCCGGACTTCCTCTTCGATGGCCTCGCGAAGCGCACTTGGTCGATGCATCGACGGCCGATGGTGCGCCGCTTTGTTGCGAATTCATCTATGACGTCTTTGTCGAACGCCTTGCGTCGTTGGAGGCTTTTCGCGAGTCGCAACGCTCACCTTGAGGGTCTCGCATGAACGAACGTTTCAACGGCAAGGTCGCGATCGTCACGGGGGCTGCCTCGGGCATCGGTCGCGCCGTCGCCGAACGCTTCTTCAAGGAAGGGGCGTCGGTGTTCGCCGTCGATCGCAATCCGGAAACCCTGGCGAAACTCCCGCCAGCTGCGGAACGCTCGCAGCCGCATTTCTGCGACGTCGCGGCAAAAGGCGCGTCAGCGTCCCTTATCGAAGCTTGCGTGGCCAGGTTCGGCGGTCTCGACGTGCTCGCCAACATCGCCGGCGTCGGCAATTCGAAGTCGGCTCACGACACCTCGGATGAGGATTTCGAATACTGGATCAACGCCAATCTCACGGCCACGTTTCGGCTGTGCCGTGACGCGTTGCCGGAGTTGCGCAAGCGGCGTGGCGCCATCCTCAACATGGCTTCGGGCCTGGCGATCGTTGGCATGGCCAAGCAGGCCGCGTACAGTGCCGCCAAGGCCGGCATCGTGGGGCTCACCCGCCAGATGGCCGCTGAGTACGGTCCCCAGGGGATCCGAGTGAACGCGGTCGCGCCCGGGCTCATCGAGACAGCTGCGACGGCCGATCGGCTCGCCAACGACGCGGATTATCGAAACAGCAATATCGGCTCCATGCCGCTCATGCGGGCGGGCCAGCCGGCAGAGGTGGCCGGCGCGCACAGCGTTTCTCTGCAGCGAGGATGCGAGCTTCGTGACCGGCCACATCCTGCTGGTCGACGGCGGCCTGACGGCGACCAGAGTGCGGCTCGCCTGAGGGCATTTTTTCGTGCGCGCTCATAAAACTCGCCGGCGTCCGGCGTCGGCCGAATTCACGTATGTGATTTCCGTTACAGCGTACGCCGTCCTGCTTAACTCGGATGGGTCGGGCGAGAAATCTCAGAGCGTGAGCTCGCACAGCGCGGTATGCTGCTGGGCGAGATCAAATCATCTCGTACCCGTTATCTCTCCGTTCGCGCAGAGGCGCTCGCAGGGACCCACGAGGGAGGTTCAGCTTTGAAGGTGAAACTATCGCGCGACAAGCTCAAGTCCGCGTTACGCGACGATCCGGAGTTCCGCGTGTTGGCGCGCTATTGGAGCGGAAGCCTTCGATTCGATATCGGCGACGACGTCTATCTGATCAAGATCAAAGACGGCGAGGTCAGCGCCGTCAACTCTCAGGCTCCAGCGAAATCGAGCCTGGGCGATGTCGTCATCACAGCGCCCGCCGACGACTGGGCGCAGTTCCTTAGGCCGTTGCCCGAGCCCTGGTATCACAAGTTCTATCCGGCGAGCGCCCATCACGGTTTCGCCTCGGCGGGGACCCCGACACTCTCTGGCCGTACTATTACGCGATCCGCCGCTCGGGAGAGATCCTGCGGTCCCTTGCGACCGTCGAGAAGGAGTGAGCGCCGTGACAGCCAAGTTCAGCCCGATCACAAGCCGCTATGTCCATCTCACAGTGCAAGGCGTCGAATATCGCGTTTATTTCGAGGAGGCCGGCAAAGGAACGCCGGTTCTGATGCAGCACACGGCCGGCAGCGACGGGCGTCAATGGCGCCACATCCTCGAAGACGAGAAACTGACGTCGGAGTTCGGCTTCATCGCTCACGATCTGCCTTATCATGGCAAGTCGCTGCCGCCGCTCGGCAAGCCCTGGTGGCGTGAGCGCTATTCGCTGTCGCAAAGCTTCGCCGTCGATTTCATCGAGGCGATGACGGAGGCGCTCGGGATCGAGAAGGGGATCTATGTCGGCTGCTCGATGGGCGGCCATCTCGCACCCGACCTCGCCCTCGCCAAGCCTGGATTGTTTCGCGCCGTGATCGCGGTTGAAGGCGGCCTTGCGACCCACGATCCAGAGCCCTTCCTTGAGTATTTGTCGCATCCGCGCACATCGAATGAGACGAAGGCCGGGCTGATGCTGGGGCAAATGTCGCCACACAGCCCCGAGCAGTTCCGTCGCGAAACGGCCTGGGTCTATAGCCAGGGCGGCCCGCAGGTGTTCCGTGGCGACCTCGACTATTACCTCGGCGAGCACGACCTCACGCATACCGCATCGAAAATCGACACATCGAAGACCCAGGCGCACGTGATCAGCGGCGACTACGACTGGTCGGCGACGCCCGAGCGCTCGCGCGCGCTTGCGGACGCCATCAAAGGCGCGACCTACACGCAAATGAAGGGCATGGGCCACTTCCCCATGTCCGAGCACCCCCGAGGCGTTCAAGACATACCTGACCAAGCTGCTCGCAACGATCATGGCCAGGTGAATTCTTGATAGCGTTGATCCACGACGAGACAGGTCGAGCCGCCAAATCCAGAGGGTCGGCCTCAGGCAAGCCGCCCTACTCCGCCTCCAACGCCATCCTTCCGCGGCGTGCGCGTTCCCCGGCCGCGTTCAAAGTGAGCCATCCGAGAGCGGCGCGAGAATGCCTTCGGTTTTGCGATCGCGAGGCAGAAAAGCGATCTTCGATCGCGCCGCATCGCGCTCCGACCTGATCTGCGCATCCCGCGCGTGCACGGCGCCCGCACCGCGAACACAACGCCGGGTTTCGGCGAAGCGATCAGGTCAAGACGCGGTTAAAAACCCAGCTGCTCACGGACTTCACGGGCAAGCCGTGGCTGGGAAAGCGGCCATTGCGGACGACGATGAGCGGATGGAGATAAGCGGCGCGACGTGCTGTTCCGCGGATCGCCTCAAACCTTGAAGGACCGCTTCGATACCCGATCGCGCCAGAACGCGGACGCGCTTAACGACCGCCCGCTTCGCGATAATTTGCGAGAAATTCCTCCCAGCCCGTCTTGATATGAACTTGCATGGCCGCGACCGCGCCCTCCGGATCGTTGCGCTCCAGGGCGGAAAGCACGGCTGCGTGCTCCTGGAAGACACGCGTTTGCCGTCCGGGCATCTTCGTCAACATTTCCAGCGGGTATTTCGCCCACAGCATGCGCACGAAATCCATGGTCTGCGGTTGCCCTGCAATTCCGTACAAACGAAAGTGGAAGCGGAAGTTTTTTTCCTGCAAGGACGGCCGCGACTGCGATTTCAGAGCAGCGAAAAAATCGTGATTGAGCACCTTGAGTGCGTTGAGATCGGCAAGCGTCATCCGTCGCGCCGCTTCGAGGGTAAGACGAGTCTCCAGGACTTGTCGGAGCTCGTACAGTTCCTCGGCGCCCTCCACGACGAACGGCGCTACAATGGCCCCGCGATGCGCCCGCACCGCGACGTAGCCCTGAGCTTCCAAAAGTCGGAGCGCCTCGCGGACCGGCGTGATCGACACGCCGAGCAGACGCGCAATTTCGGCCTGCTTGAGCTTTTGTCCGCGGGCGATCACGCCTACGATGATTTTCTCGCGGAGAATTTCGGCGATCTGGTGCTCGACAGTCTCTTTCGACTTCAGGCTCCAATCAACGCCACTCTCGTCGCTTTGACTGCGGGCGCGTAGTAAGCGTTCCAGAGACTGAAGGTCGGTCATTGCGCTCACTTCCAAAGTCGGCGCGTTCACCCAATTCTAGCACACTCAATACGGGCAAATCCGCGCTAGGCCCACTGAAGCGCACTTGTCGCCGCGGTTTTCCCTAGTCGAAAGCATCTTGAACCGCGGACGCGCAAGGCGCCTCAGCCGCAATATTTGCCCGACCCAGTCCAACAGTCTCAGCAAATCCTGGCGTTCGACCGGAAGCCGCCCAGCGTGTACGCCAATTCAAATCGCCGCCGGAATCCCGAACGGTGCGCGCAAAGGAATCGCCAGCACCCGTTCGCGCCGAGATCCGTAGTCGTCGCATTCCGCGTATCCGTTTTCCCGCTGCGCCCGAAGCTATTCCATGAACGCTTCGACAGCGATCACCCTCGCGCCTTCTTCCGCATTGTCGCGCCGCACGATCCCGTAAACGTCCCGATCGGCTTCGGTTGCCAGCAGGGCTCTGCCAAGCGCGTCATGGCATACCAGCCACATCATACCAGGAGTCAGGCGAAGCCTTTCAGCTGAGTTATCAGGCCAGGAAACGTGGACACAGCGAACATGAGTGCCGCTACGCACGCCGACCCTGACATTCGCCCTCGCATCTCGGCTCAGAGCGTCCAGTGCGCCAAGCAGGCTGCCGCCGGGGAATATCGCATCGTGAAGCCAGTTGCCCAGAAAAACCGAGCGAATGCCCCGGCGCATATTTCCGGGTCTTACGATCGCGAGTCACAAATCCAATGCTGCTCAACACATGCATCAACACCAACGAGCTTGATTGCGGGATCGCCAGGGCATTGGCGATTTCCGTGACCGAGAGAGGATGCCGATGCACGCCGAAGAACTCGATGACCTCAAGCGCGCGGGTCGCTGATTTCACGCTGTAGTCGTACGGCTCCCCCGATCGCTTGGCCGAACGAAGCGCGGGCGCCGCGTCGGGAGCGCGCCGCGGGCGCCTGATGATGATTTCGGTCTGGTCGTTCAGCATCAGTCGAGGACGAATTTCGGAATGGCGATCTCTTCCGTCACGCGCTCGAACGTCACGCGGAGCCGTGCGCCGATTCTCGTTTTCGCGTCGTCGCCAACAAGATTGCTGATGATGAGCGGACCTTCGTCGAGCTTGACGAGGCAGGTCCGATAGGGAAGTTCCTCCTTGAAGCCATCCCAATAGGCTCGGTGGAAATCCGCCCACGATTCCAGCGTCCCGCGGCCGGAGGCGGGCTTCCAGGTCTGATTTGTGCTGAGGCATCGCGGACAAACCGGCGACGGCGGCACGTGGGCGTCCCCGCACGCGTCGCATGTTTGGAGGGCGAAGATCGACTGCAGGGCGAAGTCCCAGAACGGCTTGTTCAGCGCAGTTATGACGGGCAGCGGTTTCCGGTAGACATCTTGC
The DNA here is from genome assembly GCA_963812975.1 of uncultured Alphaproteobacteria bacterium. Taxonomy (GTDB): domain Bacteria; phylum Pseudomonadota; class Alphaproteobacteria; order Micropepsales; family Micropepsaceae; genus Rhizomicrobium. The sequence continues at coordinate 5,109 of CAWEXK010000026.1, forward strand.
GGCTGCGCCACTTCATCTCTGTCCATAATCGCCTCAGGCGCGCGTGTAGACGACGACGCGCGTGCAAGGGGTCGCCTGCGCATAGGTGACGATTTCGCAATCCTGCACCTGCCGCGCGCCGCACTCGCCCCGCAACTGGCGGACCGCCTCGACGTTCAGCGCCCAGCCCTGCATGTAGGAATTGGAGAGATGCCCGCCGTCGGTGTTGGTGGGCAGCCGGCCGCCGAGTTTGAGCGCCCCGCCCTCGACGAACGATCCGGCTTCGCCGCGCTCGCAGAAGCCAAGACCCTCGAGGGCGAACAGAACCGTCGGGCTGAAATTGTCGTAGCACATGAGGGCGTCGACATCCTTGCGTTCCACACCGGCCATTGCGAACGCGTCGTTCGCGGATTTCGAGACTTGGCCGTGCCAGGAATCGGACTCGAAGTTTTCGATCGAAGTAGTGCGATAGGCTTCAAGTCCGCCGAAGCCACTGACGAGCACAGGCGGCTTGGCCAGATCCCCGGCGCGTTCCTTAGTCGTCAGGATGAGACAAACCGCGTCGTCATTGATGAGGCAATAGTCAAGCAGACGGAGCGGTGCGACGATGAACCGTGAAGCCTCGTGGTCATCAATCGTTATCGGCGCTTTCATGACCGCGTCGGGGTGAAGCTGCGCGTGCTGGCGAAAGGCCACGGACACTTCCGCGAGCTGCCTCGTGGTTGTTCCGTAAAGCTCCATGTGACGCCGAAACATCAACGCGTGCGCCGCGCCGGGAGACGTAAACCCCCACGGGTCGCACTATCCGGGCAATTCATCGCCGCCGTAGAAGACACGCCGCGATCGGCCGATATTGGCGTAAAGAAGCGCGACAGTGTTTGCCTGCCCGGTGGCTAAGGCGATCGTCGCTTCGGTGAGGCCGATCCCGGACATGCGGCCGTGCCCAGGCAAGGTTATCGTCCAGCGAGGGTCGAGGCCTAGGATCTCCCCATCCGGCTGTAACTCGGAATCCGGCAGGTGACG
>CAWEXK010000027.1:0-158988 GCA_963812975.1 uncultured Alphaproteobacteria bacterium
GTTTATGTCGTCTTCGTTCGGCGTATTGCTATCCCAGCGAGATCGCAACCACCTCCTACATCGCGCCGCGCTGTGGAGGGACGCGCGTTCATCGTCGGCAACTCCCTCAGCGGCGCCGACATCCAGATCGGTTTCGTGCTCGAAGCGGCGCGGTCGAGCGGATTGCTCAAGGATTATCCGGCTCTGGAGACTTATCTCGCACACCTGCCACGCGTCCGCCTGCACGACCTCGCCGTCGAAGGGCGGGCCTTACGATCTTTCCGGCAACGGGCGGCCATAATTAAGGCGCCGCCGCCTGCGCCGAAAAACGATCACCGGCGGCGAGCCGGCCCTCGGCCGGTATCGAGGACGCCGCGGCGGCGAGTCCGAAACCGGGCCGTATTGCCGTCGAGTCGTGGAACTTGCCGGGCTCGATCGTGGATGCGTCTGGCTGTTGCCGATTCCGATGAAGTCGTCCTGCGCCAGCTGACGCATGAAATCGCACCGCCGGAAAATGTTCTCCGTTCCTGTACTGGGCGTAAGCGAGCAACTTGCTCGAAAAATTGCCAATATTGCTGGAACGCATCGACATCCGCGCCGAGCGTGTGCGGTACCAGAGCAGGCCGGCATTCGGCTGTGAATCGAGCTCTTTCAGCATCGTCGGCATGGTGTTCGAGAACCACCACCAACGGCTCACGGGCCAGAGTGTGTTCAAACGCGCGCCGATCAGGAAAAGTACGACCGGTCTGTCCAGGCGGGCGGTCTGCCGGCCGCGCACCACGTGCTTCACTTCATGCATGTCGCCCCCTCGGGCAATACCCCGACCTGATGTGTACGCCTGATCCAATCCGCAGCTCAGTTTGTCGAGAAAGAGCCCGAGGCGACGGAGAGCATGACAAGCGCTGAGCAACTCCGCCTGATGGGCAACGAGACGATGGCGATTCATGTCAGGAAAAGGCCCGCCGCAATGAACCCGATGCGCTTGTTGCCATCGACGAAGGCGTGGTTCTTGGTCAATCCGAATGCATATGACGACGCCAGACGCGCCACATCGGTTACGTTCTGGTACGCGAACAGATTTTGTGGTCGCGTCAGCGCGCGAACTCGAACAATCCTGCATCGCCACGTCGGCGCCCCATGCTCTGCGATGCTTTCGCTGTGCAGAAGCTCGAGGGCGCGTCGATCGAGCCAAACCGGGTCATTCATTTCGCCAGCGCGCGAAGCGTGTCGCGATAGTCATGCATGAACGCGCGTCCGGCCTCGACCTGTTTGATCAACAGTCGGATGCTGGGTGTCCAGAAATCCGTCCCGGTGCCCGCGTCATCGTCAAGGCGTCGCCCTTATCGGCCTTGAGGGCGGCCAGCACTTCTTTGGGCAGCGTCACGCCCAGCGAATTGCCGATCTGAATGATCTTCAGCGTATGGTGCATGTTGAATGTTCGAACTCTTGTTATAACACCATAGCCGGTTGGCCGCGCAGTTGCAAGGGCGGGCTATTCGGGGCGATGGTCAGCTTGAGGCCGTCGAGTTCCGGCTTGCAGACGATCTGGCACGACAGCCGCGAATTCGGCTCGACGGCGAGCGCCATGTCCGATCAGTTCGTTGGCGAAGCGCGCCGACGAGTTTCGCGTACCAGTCCGCGTCGACGTAGACATCGAGACAGGTGGCGCAGGCGCCCGCCCAATCGGCCTCGCGGGAGAAGCTCGGCGTCGCGCAGAATTTCCATCACGCTCCAGTCGCTGCCTCGCGCCCTTCGAGCACGTGCTTCTTGCCGTTGCGGTCGATGGCGACGATCTTCATGCCACCCCCAGCTTCTTCTGCAAACTCGTCAACAACATGGTGTACTGGAAGCGCAGCTTCTCGTTCGGCCGGCAGATGTGGAAGGCGGCCTGCGCCATCAAGGCCGCTTCGTGAAAGCCGCACGGATAAGCTTCAGCTTACCGGGATAGCTGTTGATGTCGCCAATGGCAAAATGTCGGCGTTGCGCTCTGAGAATGGCGCCGTGTCGACCGCAATCGGATTTGGTTGCAAAACATCCCGAATTCGGCGATCGGAGCAGAAGAACTTGATGGTGAGGCCGAAGAAGGGAAGAACCAGTGCACGGCGTAGCTCACTGTTTCTCCGCGCCGGCAAGCGTCACTGCGTCCAGCTGGCCGTCGGCGCCGTGCAGCGCACGCACGCTGGTCGCGACGTGGAACACGATGTTTCCCTCCGCCGCCAGCTCGCGCATGCGATTGACGCTGTGCTGCGCGGCGCGGAAACCGTCGCGGTGATGGACGAGGGTCAGGCTGTTCGCGATCGGCACGAGATTGATAGTCCATGACGCAGAATCGCACACAGCCCGCAATCACGATGTTCTTGCCGCGGAACAATTCATCTTGCGCACCGCGTAGTGCACGCTCTTGCCTTCATAGGCAGCGATGCCCGCGATCGGCGGGCGCTTCGTCGAGCTGCAGCGCCAGCCGCGATGACGACCACAGGCGCCACGATTTGCGTGCCCGCATCCGTGCGACAGCCTTCCAGGCGGCCGTCGGCCCTTGCACGCTCGAGGCTGCTCGCCATCTGGCTCAGATGGAAACCGGCATGGAAGGGCTTGATCTGATCGAGCAGCCGATCGGTCAGCTCTGGCCGCTCACCACCGGCGGCCTGGGATGTCGTAGATCGGCTTCTCGGGATAAAGCTCTGTGCATTCGCCGCCGGGCCGGTCCAGAATCTCGACGAGCTCCGCCTTCAGGTCGAGCAGTCCCGAGCTCGAACACCGCGAAGAGGCCGATGGCCCGGCGCCGAGAATTGCAACGTCTGTTTCTATCGCCATTTCGGGACTGCTTGAACGTGAAGCCGCGGCTTATAGGTGCGCCTTGCCGCCGCCGCAACCCGTCCGGAAAAACCTGGAAGACGAGCCGGCCGTTTCCGGGCCTAGCGCCCCGATAAGCGCCCACGAACGTCTTCACAATGGAGGAACGAAGTTCGAGCTTGAGCAAGGCCTCTGCAGCGGGTTCGGGGCCTGCGGCGGGATCGATCGTTTCGGCAAGGGCAGCCGCTCGGGCCAGGGGGAAGGCGCGCACGCCCATCGCCGCACCCTTGAGCGCGTGCGCGGTTACAAGCCACGCCCGGGGACCTCGGCGGGTCGATCAGCGTTGCGAGGCGCTGCAGCAGCGATACGGATTGATCGAGAAACAGATCCAGCACCTCGGCATTGAGCCGCGGCTCGCCGCCGGTGCAACGGGCGAGATGCGCCAGATCGACTGGACGCTGGGCAGTGACGCCAGACATGGCGTGTACAATCGCCGCAACCCACCAAGACCGCGTTAACAAGAACGCGAAATAGGTCCGGGCGCAGGCTTGGCACTCCCGCGGGCGGGTCGTCCGGATCCGCGACGGCGTGCGAGTGTCGTTCTTGCGGAAGGAGCGGCATAAGGTGCACCGTAACGGTACGCAGCAGCGTCCGGGGAGAACGATCATGCGGCTCACGTCACGTCGCGCGCAGCTTGGGTCGCTTTGCGCCGCCCTCTGCATGGCAGGCGCAGGTCACGCGGCCGGCGCGAAAGTTACCACCTTCGATCCGACGGGCTCGGCCGGCACTTTCGCCTATGCCATCAACGATCCCGGCGCCATCACCGGCTATTACTTCGACCAGAGCAGGGCCTATCACGGCTTTGCGCGCGCGCGACGGCACGATCACCAGCTTCGATGTTTCGGGTGCGAATGGCACCTATGCCAGAAGCATCGACGACAAGGGCGTGATCGCCGGATATTACCAGGGCAGCAGCGCCTTTCAGGGCTTCCTGCGCGCCGCCGACGGCACGATCACGACTTTCGAGATCCCGGCTCAACGAGCACCGTTCCCGACGCCATCAACGACCGGCGCGACATCACGGGAAGCTATCTCGACAGCAACAATGTCTGGCACGGCTTCGTGCGGGCGGCCGACGGAACGGTCACGGCTTCGATCCCACCGGATCGATCGCCACTTTTCCATTCGGCATCAACGGCCGGCGCACGATCGCGGGAGAGTATCTCGACGACAAATATGCGTATCACGGCTTCCTGCGGACGGCCGACGGCACCATCACGAGTTTCGATCCGACCGGATCGATCTTCACGTCCCCGACCGGCGTCGATGGCAAGGGCGCGATCGCCGGAACCTGGGAGGATGCCGACCAGCGTGTTTCACGGCTTCGTGCGCGCCGCCGATGGGACGATCACGAGCTTCGACCCGTCCGGATCGGCCGGCACCTTCCCCACCGGCATCGATCATGCGGGCGCCATCACCGGATATTGGAACGACAGCGGCGGCGCCACGCATGGTTTCGTGCGCAGCGCCAAAGGATCGATCAGGAGCTTCGATCCGACCGGCTCCGTCTCGACAGTGCCGCAAGGTGTCGCGGGAACTGCTGCGATCGCGGGATATTACGAAGACGGCAGCAGCGTCTATCACGGTTTCCTGCGCAGCCGCTGAACTGCCGCCATGCGGCGTGCGCGGCTGCACGCTCTCTGCTCATGTCCCGCTGCTTCACATCCCGGCCGCACCGCACAGGACGAGAACGAGAAACGGTTTCCAACCGCGGTTCGCGTGAGAATTGCGGCGCGAATGCGCCAACGGCGGCAAGGGGGGGGCCGCCGTTGGCGGTATCGGCGGTTTCAGTCGCCGCTGACAATGGAGAGCTTGGGCGAGGTCGTGATCTTGCCGCTGACCTTGCAGTTGCCGGTGAGCTCCGCGTTGGTAAAGGTGATAACGCCGTTCGCAAGCTTTACCGGCAGCGTGTTCGGACCACAATCGCCGATCGGCGAATCGAACTGCACATCCAGGATATCGACGGTGTTCTTGTTGACGGCCTCCGACTTCCACGGCAGGTTTTTGAGGGTGACGGAGCTGCACCCGACTTCGCCGGTGAACTTGCCGCTCGTGACAGAGCCGATGCCCGTGTCGCTCACGTTGCCCTCGAAACTCGCCGTACATTTCAGGGTAACGCCGCTCTTGGTGGCCGAAGTGTTGCCCTTGCCCGTGAAGTCCGTGCCCTCCGGTACGAGATGCCAGGCGAATGCGGGAGTCTGATCGCCGGCGACGCCGAACAAAAGTCCGGCGGTGATGGCGATGATTGTTTAGGGCATTGCGTCCCTGGTTGGTTGTGCCCCGAAGCGCCCGCTGGCGGAGCGACGGCACCCCCCGGCTCAAAGTCGCTCCAGATTGGCGACAGGGAAATCGGGATGTCGATTGCGCGAATTCTGCGCGGCAGGCAGCGCTGCGAATCCACGCGCGGCGGCACGCCGGACCGCTCCATTCTGGAATCTCGCGCGCGTGTTTCACGAATGGACTGCTCCCGGGTCAGAACGCTTTGGTGATCCGTATTCCGTACAGGCGCGGATCGGTCACGAAGATGTTAGTCGTCAGCGCGGTGTCGTCGCTGTTGAGGAACGCCCCCGTTATGGCCGTCGTGTCGAGCAGGTTCTTCACATAAACCATGATGTCCCAGCCGTCGGCATCGGCGAGCGTCAGCGAAAGATTGACATTGCTGTAGCCCTCGAGCCGATCGTAGGGCACGTCGTTGAACACGCGTGCGAACGAGGCGGTCTGGTAGTAGACGTCGCCGCGCAGGGTGGCCGACCAGTCGCTGCCGACCGGCAGGGAATATTGCGCACCCGCCGACAGCGTTTCGTGCGGCGTGTTCGGAAGCTGATTGCCGCTCAAATTCTTGGCAAATCCCTCGCCTCCGTTCGGAGCCGTGGCTGGGTTGAAGCCGGGATAGCCGGGGAAGCCCGGCGGATTGGGCCGGTACGGCAGCCCCGTCACCGGATCGAGGTTTTCGCTATAGGCCTGGACGCATCCGATCGTGATTCCGCCATTCGCGAGCAATTCGTTGACGACATAGGTGGGAAGAATGCAGTTCGAGGTGCCGGTGATGAAGGGTCTCACCACCAGCCAGCCGGGAACGCCGTTGGTGCGATCCAGCAGATCGATCGCCTGCGATCCGTTGGCGAGCGCACTGTTCTCATATCCGGCCGTCACGTTGATCGCGAGCCCATCGACCGGCTGCCAGCTCAATTCGAATTCCGCACCCTCGACAGTCGAGTTGAAGTTGAGGTTGATCGCGGTGCGATCGACGATCTCGGATATCTGATAGTTTTGATACTTGTAGTAGAAGACATCGCCGTTCAGCGTGATCGTGTCGCTCAGCACCGTGTTCTTCGTTCCCAGCTCGAAGGCGTCGACAAATTCCGGCTTGAACGTCAGAGGGTGGGTGAGATTGCTGGGCGAAGCTGTACTGGACGCCGCCGCTGAAAACCGGAACCACGCCCGGCGGATTGGCGCCGCCGGCCTTGTATCCGCGCGAATAGGAGCCGTAGAAAAGCGACTGGTCGGTGAAGTCGAGCTTGGGCGTCCAGGTTGTCACGAACCGGCCCGTGAGCTCCTGCCAGCTCTGGTTCAGATAGCCGGCGGACGGGATCCCCTCGAAGGCCAGCCCGGCCCAGCTAGGAAATTCCTCGAAGCTCTTCTGGTCGACGGTAAAGCGCAGACCGCCCGTGAGCTTCAGGTCGGGCGCGAGCTGATAATAGACTTCGCCAAACCCCGCGTAGGAATTGACCCAGTAGGGATTGATGCTGAGAAAATAATTGTGGCCCTTTCCATTCACGTTGGCCAGCGAATTGGGGTCGATATAGGCACAGCCAAGCCCCAGCAGCGTCTGGTTCACGTTGGCGGGATTGGCCGGAATCGGTCCGCAGAGATTGGCGAGGTAACCGTTGAAGGGAATGTTGGGTGCGTTTGGGGGGTCCTTTCCGCCGTAGTAGGAATTGACCTGCTCGGTAAACAGGCTGAGTGCGTTGAAGAAGACGTAGTAGTCTTCCATGATGTGGTAGTACAAATAATTGCCGCCCGCGACGAAGTTGAGCGGCCCGCTGAAATTCGAGCTCAAGCGCAGTTCCTCGTAAAACTGCTGCGAGTTTTCCTCCGATACGTCCTGGCCGACGATGGTGCTGGAGCAGCCCAGCTGCGGGTCGCAAAATATCGCCGTTGCGGCCGACCAGAGAGGTGGGGCCGCCCCCGTCCATGAATATGGGCGCGGTGTTGAAGCGGTCATAATCCTCGGTCGAATAGAGGTAATCATTGTTGTAGCCGACCTGCCAGTTCACGGTGAGCGCCGGGGTGTAATCGTATTCTACGTTGAGCTCCAGCGTGTCGTTGTTTGCCATGTAGTGCGGGTTCAGGAGCGAGGAGACAACGCGCAGATTGGGAGATTGATACTCGCCGGCATAGGGATCGGTGCCCGGCGCGACATAGGGCGTAAACAGTTCGAGCGCGTCGACGAAGGGAATGCCTGCGCCATTGGGCGTTTCAAATGCGGTCGGCGCGTAGAGCGAGCCCGGAAGACATCCTTGCGTCAGCCAGGCGGAGCCGTAATTTGCCGCGTCGGGAGTATGCGGACCGGTGGGGCCATTGACGACGGAAGGTCCGGGGTCCTTCTCGCAAAGCTGTTTGGTCGAGCGCACCCGATCGTCGTTTTCGCCGAAACGCTCCCAGATGAGATCGACCTTGAAGCGCTGGATGGGCTGATAACGCAGCGTGATGCGGCCCGACCACAGATCGCGGCCGTCGATTCGATCCCCCGTCTCCGTGTTTAGTTATAGCCGTCGCGCTTGGTCCATTCGCCGGCGATGCGCAGGTCGAGCTTGTCGCCGACGATGGGAATGTTGAGCATGCCTTCGAGGCGGCGATTGTCGTAATTGCCGATATCGGCCGAGAAGCATCGCTTCGTACTCGTCGGTCGGCAGCGCGGATTTGATGTTGACGACGCCGGCGGTCGCGTTGCGGCCGTAGAGCGTGCCCTGCGGCCCGCGCAGCACTTCGACGTCGTCGACGTCGAAGAATTCCTGTTCGAAGAAATGATTGCGGATGAACGGAATGTCGTTGAAGGCGACGGCGACGGCCGGATCGGTCGTCACCGAAATCGCCTGCGTGCCGATGCCGCGGATTTCGAGGTTGTAGCCGGAGAAATTCGTCTTCGAGAAGTGTGAGGTTCGGCACTTCCTTGACGAGATCGGGCCCGCCGGCGATCTGCCGCTCCGTCAGCTGCTTGCTGCGAGAGCGCCGTGATCGCGATCGGCACGGTCTGGATGTTTTCGCGTCTTCTTCTGCGCCGTGACGACGACGGTTTCGATTCCGCCGCCGGAACTCCCCGAACTCTGCGCGAGCGCGGCCGGCACGCCGCCGGCCAGCGCGAGTCCAACCGCACTGCGCACGAGCGCATGGCGCGGCGACCGCTTCCTGGACATCGTTCTCCCCTCTTCCCTGGCCGGACTTCGCGCCCGGCCACCCCGCGTCCCGCTCGCTGACTTGCGATTTCTCGCGCGGCCTTTCGTCGTTACGAATCAAGAACGGTTATTCACAGCAGTGTCAATAGCTGTTGACAGGAATGTCGATGATAGAGACGGCACCCCCCCGTTCCCCACTCGCGGATCCAGCCCGAAACGCGCCTCGGAACAAAAAGTTCCCGCCCGCGCAACTAAGGTGTTCTTTGAACTGATGCGATCGGGGCGGCTGGAGTCCGGCCGCCGGGCGGAGGCGTGATCCGAGAACGCGGTCTCTGCGGCGCTAGAGGAAGAACTTCGGCAACAGAAACGCGGCGACCTTGCGGGCGGCGGCGCGCTCGCGTTCAAGCATGTCTTTCAACGGCTCGCCGATCACGGAATCGCCAAACGCCATGAGCGCGATGAACAACACCGTCGAGGTTACGCCCAGATGCAGGTCGCCCTTCTCATAGGCGAATCTCTCCTCGATCGCGCGGACGAGTTCGCCCACCGCCGCGCGCACCGGGTTCAAATATTCGAGATTTCCGGACAGCGCGATCCATGCCGCGAGCCTTCCCGCACCGCCCTTGTCGAAGGCATCGAATACGATGTCGATGAGGGCGCGCGGGGCGGCGGCGTCGGATTTGAGATGGGCAACCGCGTCCATCAGCGCTGCCGCCAGGTCGCGCACCATCGCGCTCATCAGTTCGGATTGCAGCTCGCCTGCCGTGCCGAAATGATGGAGGAGGTTCGTGTGCGTCATGCCGAGGTCTTCCGCCACGGCCTTGAGCGTGACGGCGTAGGGGCCGCGCTCGATCAGGAGCTTGCGCGCCGAGGCAAGGGCTTCGCTTCTGGCTTCGTCGGCCGAGCGGCGGCGCCGGGGCACGGGGAGTGAGTCTGGCCTGGGCAATTCGCCTATCGACATCCCTGTCAATTAGATTATCTTCGGGGTGGACAGTCGAGGATCACGCGTTCGTGGCCGAAACGCAAACCCCGGCCGATCTGGCCATTCATCCGCGCGACATGGCTTTCGGGCGCCGCGCACAGCCGCCGCGCCACTGGCTGGACGGCGACCCCATCGCCACCGCCTTCTTCAACGCGCTCTCCGCCTCTTTTCCCCAGGGAGAGCGGTTTTTCATGGATGCCGTGCGACCTTACCGCGGCGCCGCCGGCCAAAGGCTTGGCGCGCAAATCCAGGCCTTCCTTGCCCAGGAAGCCGTGCACAGCCGGGAGCATCTCGTCTTCAACAATGCCGTGGCGGTTCATGGCTTCGATTTCAGCCGTATCGACGCCTATCTCAAAAACAAATTCGATTTCGGCCGCACCCTGCCGCCGCTCAACCAGCTTTGCGCGACCATCGCGCTCGAACATTTCACTGCGATCCTGGCGCATGCCCTTCTTTCGGATGGCGACGATCTCGCCGGGGCGCCGGCGGAATTGAAGCGGATGTGGCAGTGGCACGCCATCGAGGAGATCGAGCACAAGGCCGTCGCCTTCGATACTTTTCTGGCCGTGACGCGGCACTTCTCGCGGCTCAGGCGCTGGCAGCTCAGATGCGTCTCGATAGGGCTGACCACCCTCATGTTTTTCCAGTTCATGGGATTTGGCGTGCGCGAATTCTTCCGCCAGGACGGCATCGACAATCCTGGCAGCTGGAGAAGGCTTCTTCATTATCTGTGGATCAGACCCGGCATCATGCGCCGCGCCGCCCCTGGCTACTTCGCCTATTACAAGCCGGGTTTCCATCCCTGGCGTGTCGACGACCGCGCGTTGATCTTGGATGTAGAAGCGGCGTTGGCAGCGAGCCATGTGGTGGCGTAGCCCTTTGTGTCTGTGCGCCGTGATGCTCGCGCTGCCTTCGCCCGCGGCGACGGCCGGCGTTTTCGGCGTGTGGGCGACTGAGAAGAACAACGGACGCGTCCTGATCGAGCCCTGCGGCGCGGCGATCTGCGGACGCGTAATCGATGGCGACCAGATCCGCGCCGACCCGGACCAGGCGGACGTCAACAATCCCGATCCCGCAAAGCGCGCCCGCCGGGTGAAAGACCTCACGATCCTGGAAGGTTACAGAGGAAGCCCGCCGCAATGGAACGGCGGCACCGTGTATGATCCGCAGACCGGCGATGAAACGCACGAACTCGACCCTGACGCTCATCGCGCCCGACACACTGAAGGTTGAGGGTTGCCGCCTCATCATCTGCCGTTCCGAAACCTGGACCCGCGCGAACTGAACGGAGCTTGTCTGTCAGTTCCTCATGCTGAGCCTGCCGAAGCATGAGCCTGCCGAAGCATGAGCCTGCCGAAGCATGAGCCCGTCGAAGCATGAGCCTGTCGATGCACCCTTCGACAAGCTCAGGGTGAGGAGAAAGGTAAGCATCATCCGGTCATGACGCAGTAACACGTGGTCGATCTCGATGTACTCGAAGTGCTCTACGCCCGCCCCAGCGTTCGCGTCACTTCTGCAACCGTCATCATCAATGTCATCGCTTCGACAGGCGATGCGCGAAAACCGAATCGTTCATAGAAAGTCTTGGCGTCTTCGGACATGGCATGGACGAGAATCGCGCGCACGCCAACTGTTTCCGCAGCGCCGGCGACGCGCAGCACCGCATCCTGCAACAGGCTGACACCGTACCCCTTCTTCCGCCATGCCTTGTCGAGCGCAAGCCGGCCGATGAGGACGGCTGGCACAGGTTCAGGCATGTTGCGCCGCACGTTGCCGGTCGCGTGGCTGTGCATGATCGAGGCGGCGGCCAGGCTGTAATAACCAACGACGCGACGGTTTTCACACATCACGAAAGTGCGCGACGCGCCCGAGGCTTCGTTGACATGTGCGCGCGTCTTGAGCCACAAATCGAGCGCGGCGACATTGCAATCGAACGCATCGGTTTGGTGGTCGGGCGAAAGCGGCTGCGGCGCCTGGGGCCGTTCCTGTCTTCCTACTTTCGCCATGCCGGCTTATGGGCAAGCAGCCGACGGAGCCCCGGATTGTTCCTGGGGGCGCGCGCGAGAGCCGACATGAACGCATCCCAGCGCTTGTCGTCGAGTTGAAATACCCGCCGATCGGCCAGCGTCTCGAACGCGGCAGTCAGGCTGCTATCGAGGAGAAACTCGCTCACCGTCTTGTTGGCGACGGCGGCGGCCTGCTGCAGCGTGCGCTTCGCCGCGGGCGTCATGCGCAGATCGACCCGTTCGGATCGCGCTTCGACCGTGTCGGTCATGGCTTTTGCCTCCGACCGCGCAGGATATCAACCGTACAGTGTCAGGACAAGATTGCCATCCAGTTATTCTTGCGTTTCCGGGCGACCCCGGTCAGCGCGCCCGTCTCAGCCGCGGCAGACGAAGGTTGCGCAGTTCGGCGGGCAGGCGCTCCGAAACCCCAGATGCCGAATTCGCGCGAGAGCACGTAGAAGCTGGGCGTGAACAAGAAGACCGAACAGCGTCACGCCGATCATGCCGAAGAACACCGCGATGCCGAGCGCCTGGCGCATCTCGGAGCCGGGACCGGTGTCGATGACGAGCGGCAGCGTGCCGAGGATGAAGGCGACGGAGGTCATCAGGATCGGCCGCAGGCGCTGGCGCGCGGCAAGCTCGGCGGCGCCGCGCCGGTCGAGCTTGTCTTCCTGTTCGCCGCGTCTCGCGAATTCCACGATCAGGATGGCGTTCTTGGCGGCGAGGCCCACCAGCACCACGAGACCGATCTGCGTCAGGATGTTGTTGTCGCGGCCCATCAGGTTCACGCCCAGCATTGCCGCGAGCAGACACATCGGCACGATCAGGATCACCGCGAGCGGCAGCACCAGGCTTTCGTAATTGGCCGCGAGCAGCAGGAAGACGAACACCACCGAGAGCCCGAACACCACGATGCCGGTGTTGCCCGCCTGCTCCTGCTGGAAGGCGAGCTCGGTCCATTCGGTGGAGAAGCCCTGCGGCAGGATTTTCGCCGCGAGCCGCTTCATGGTCGCGAGCGACTGTCCGCTCGAATAGCCCGGCGCGGTATCGCCCTGCACCTCCACCGACGGGATAGAGATTGTACCGCACCGCGCGCCAGGGGCCGCTGTCGTTCCTGAGCGTCATCACCGCGTCGAGCGGCACCATGCTGCCGGACGGCCGATCGCGTCTTCAGCCGGCCGATGTCGCCGATCTCGGCGCGGTGCGGCGCGTCGGCCTGCGCGGTGACGCGCCAGGTGCGGCCGAGGAAATTGAAATCGTTGATGTAGGTCGAGCCGAGATAGGTGCCGAGCGTCGAAAAGATGTTCTGGACCGGCACGCCCAGCTGCTCGGCGCGCTCGCGATCGATGTCGGCATAGAGCCGCGGCGTGTGGGTGCTGAAGGTCGTGAAGACGCGTTGAAGGCCGGGCGTCTGGTTTGCCGCCGCGATCAGACGCATGCTCACGTCTTCGAGCGCCCGCCAGTCGGGGCCGTTGCGATCCTCGACGATCATCTTGTAGCCGCCGCCGGTGCCGATGCCGCGCACGGGCGGCGGCGGCACGACGAAGATGGTGCCGGCGGTGATGGAAGCGAGCGCGCGTTGCAGTTCGGCGGTGATCTTCAGCGCGGATTCGCGTTCGCCGCTCTCCTTCAATGGCACAAACATCGCCGCGGCGTTCGGCGCCGTGGTGAAGGTGGCGCCGTCGAAGCCGGCGAAAGCGACGGTGCCCAGAGTGCCGGGATTTTTCAGCGCGATCGTCTGCGCCTGCCGCAGGACCTCGTCGGTGCGCTGGAGCGATGTTCCCGGCGGCATCTGGATGACCCCGATCGAGATAGCCCTGGTCCTGCGCGGGGATGAAATCCGACCGGCGTCGCGTAAAGCCGCCACATTGCCAGCAGGATCAGCACGGCATAGGCGACGCCGATCACGGCCAGCGATCGGATTGCCCGCGCCGTGAACACGCCGTAACGCTGCGAGAGATTCGCGAAACCGGTGTTGAAGCGGCGCGAGAAGCGCGCGAAGAACGAGCCGCCGGCGGCCGCCTCCTCCTTGTGCGGCTTGAGGATGAGCGCAGCCAGCGCGGGCGAGAGCGACAGCGACACCCAGCACGAGATCGCCGTCGCGGCGACGATGGTGAGCGCGAACTGCCTGTAGAAGGCGCCGGAAATGCCGGGAATGAGCGCCGTCGGAATGAATACGCCCATCAACACGAGCGCGACGGCGATCAGCGCGCCGGAGACTTCGTCCATGGTCTTGTGCGCGGCATCGCGCGGGGAAAGCCCTTCCTCGCGCATGACGCGCTCGATGTTCTCGACCACGACGATCGCGTCGTCGACCACGATGCCGATCGCGAGCACCATGCCGAACAGCGAGAGATTGTTGAGCGAGAAGCCGAAGGCGGACAGCGCCGCAAAGCAGCCGACGATCGAAACCGGAATGGCGACGATCGGCACCACCGCCGCGCGCCAGCTCTGCAGGAAGAGCAGCACCACCAGCGCGACGAGCATGATCGCCTCAAACAGCGTGCGTTCGACGGCGGAAATCGATTTCGAGATGTACTCGGTCGGATTGTACGGAACCTGATAGGTCATGCCGGGCGGGAAGCTCTTCGACGCGTCCGCGAGCTCGGCCAGAACCGCCTGCGCGGTCGAAAGCGCGTTCGAGCCGGGCAGCTGGAAAATGCCGATGCCGACCGTGGGATTGCCGGAGAAATAGGCGTTTTCGGTGTAGTCCTGCGCGCCGAGCTCCACCCGCGCCACGTCGCGCAAGCGCGTCAGCCGTCCCTGATTGTCGCTCTTCAGAACGATGTTGCGGAATTCCTCCGGCGTCTCGAGCCGGCCTTTCGCCTGGATGCCGAGCTGGAACGCGGTGCCGCCGCGGTTGAACGGCGGCTGGCCGACGGCGCCCGCCGTCACCTGCGCATTCTGCGCCTGGATCGCGGCAACGATCTCGTCCACCGTAAGGTTCGATTCCGCGGCGCGATCGGGATCGATCCAGATGCGCATGCTGTAGTCGCGGGCGCCGAAGACGCGCACATTGCCGACGCCGTGCACGCGGGAGAGGCGGTCGACCAGCTGCAGCGTCGCGTAGTTGGAGAGGTATTGCTGCGACAGGCTGTGACCGGGCGAGACAAGCGTGGCGACGAGAAGCAGATCGGGCGAGCTCTTGGCGACGACGACGCCGATCTGCTGGACCTCCTGGGGGAGCCGTGGTTCGGCCGTGGCGACGCGGTTCTGCACCAGCACCTGGTCCTCGTTGATGTCGGAGCCCGGCGCGAAGGTGACGGTGATGGTGAGCGTGCCGTCGCTCTGCGAGGAGGACGACATGTACAGCATGTTCTCCACGCCGTTGACCTGCTCCTCGATCGGCGTGGCGACCGTCTCGGCCATGGTCTCGGCCGTGGCGCCGGGATAGCTGGCGGTGATGGTGACGGTGGGCGGGGCGATCTCGGGATATTGCGGCGACCGGCAGCGTCGGATAGCCGATCGCGCCGAAGAGCACGATCAGAAGCGAAACGACCGCCGCGAAGATCGGCCGCTCGATGAAGAAGTGCGGCATGCGCATCGCGCGTTACCTCGCTCCCATTCCGAAGGAAGGCGCGCGTCCGGCCGCCAAATTTCACGCGGAGACGCGCAGGCGCGGAGAAGAAAGATACCTTGTCTTTCCCGCGAAAGCGGGAACTGGAAGTCGTAGGGCTGGAAAGATCGCACCAACGCCCGTGCGATTCTTCGAACAATTGCAGGCGCTGGGTTCCCGCATTCGCGGGAATGACAATGTTGATTTGAACTCCGTGCCTCGCCGCCTCCGCGTGCATGTTTTTTGGTCCGCTATCTGGGCGTGGCCTGGGAGAGGCGGCGCCGACAACGGCTCCGATTGCGGCGCCGTATCGGCCGCGCGCGCCGCGAGCGTCACCAGCGTCGCTTCGACATCCACGCCCGGCTGCAAGCGCGCGAGACCGTCGAGCACCACCTTGTCGCGCGCTTGCAGCCCGCTCTTGATGACGCGCAGGCCGATCACGAGGGGCCCGGTCTCGACGTCGCGCGCCGCCACTTTGCCGGCGCCGTCGACGACGTAGACGAGCCGGCGGGTCTGGTCGGTGATGATCGATTCATCCGGAATGAGCAGCGGCCTGATAGGCGCCCGAGGCGAGGAGCCGCGCGCGGCCGAACATGCCAGGCGTCAGGAAATGATCCGCATTGGAAAATTCGGCTTTCGGCGCGGATGGTCCCGGACTGCGGATCGATGGCGTTGTCCACGAACACCATGTGGCCGCGATGCGGATAGCCCGATTTCGTCGGCGAGCTGGATATCCAGAGGATTGGGCACCACGCGGGAGGAACGGCGTTGGCCCAGTTTTTCCTCGCGCTGGTATTTCAGCAGGAAGGTCTCCGCGCCCTCGAAATTGAACCAGATCGGATCGAGCGTGACGACGCGGGTCAGCGCGGTCGTGTTCGCCGTGACGATGTCGCCGATGCTGACGTTGCGGTCGGACATGCGCCCGTCGACCGGCGAATTGACGGTGGTGAATTCGAGATTGAGCCGCGCGGTTTCGACCGCCGCCCTTTCCGCCTCCACCTGCGCCGCCGCGGTCTGCTCGGCCGCGAGGCGGGCGTCGTACTATTCGCGGGCGAGCGCGTTGACCGCCGAGCAGCGCCTTGCCGCGCCCGAAATTGGCTCTTGCGTTCGCCTCCGTCGCGCTCGCGTTGTCGAGATCGGCGACGGCCTGGTCGTACGCGGCGCGGAACGGCCGGGGATCGATGATGAAGAGCGGCTGCCCGGACTTCACGTCCTCGCCGTTCGGAAGAGGATCGAGACGATGGCGCCCGACACGCGCGGCGTCACCGTCACGTTCTGGATTGCCTGGAAGCGGCCGATGAAATCGTCCCAGTCGATCATCCGCCTGACGATCGGATAGGCGACGCTGACATGCGGCTTTGGCGGCGGCTCGGGTGCATTCCGTCCGCCAGGCCGCCACGGCAACCGCGCTCGCTGCGAGCACGACAGCCCAACGCTTCCTTGTCATCCCCGCGAAGGATCGTGCGAATGACAATGTCATTTCAACCTCGTGAACGCCTCGTGCGGGGACCAGCTTACGCGTTCCCTGTCAGCCTCCCAACCCGGCCGGATCGGGCAGACAACCCCATCGATGCAAGAACGTCGGCCGCGCGCAAAGGTGACCCGCACGGACGCCATGAGCCGTGCGCGTGAGCAGAAAATTGTCGAATCCTGCGCGCTTTGCTCGCTCGAGAATTACCGCCGGGACATTCTTTCCTCCCCCGCGTTCGCGCGGGGGAGGGGACCGCGAAGCGGTGGAGGGGGCACTCGCGCGCGAAGAACTCACGGCAAACAAAAACCCGGCCGCCCGTTCCGCGCACCGGGCCCGATCGAGCTAAGAGCTCAACGCCACAGCATTCGTCGCTTGAGATTGTGCAGAGCGCAGCGGGGCCACCGTCACGCGGAAATCGACGCGCGTTCGATTTATCTCTCCGTACACGGAACGTTATGCCACCTGGCTACCTTCTGACCTCGTTGCCGCTGTCACCGCATTCGCGTCCCGCCGCCCACCAGCGCCGGCATGGAGGCGGAATGATGGGGCGCGCGGAATGGCCGGCGACGTGAGATCGCGCCGTCGCGCAATTCGCCGGCGAGCGACTGGATCATGGAAATCTCGAGCGCCTCGCCGCTCTCGAGTGGCCACACTCGGCCAAGCAAGCGCAGCGGGCAGACGGGGATGACGCTTGCGCTTCGGCAAACGTTACAATTTTGGATGGCCGGAGCCGATATTCCAGCGTAAGCTTGCAAGGGCATTCTTGGGACTACATTCGAAACAGGGGGGGCGGTGTTCCCAGTTCTCCACACGGCAAGCCAATGCATCGTAGCGGGTGGATTGGCTCTTGCCATGCTTGTTCCGCTCCAAAGCGCTTGTGCGAAGGACGGCGAAGCCGTGCTCCACGCGTTCGGCGAGGAGGGCGATGGCGGTTTTCCCGGTGCCGCCCTGTTCGCGGATGAGCACGGCAATCTCTACGGCACGACGGAATTGGGGGGCGACAGCACGAACTGCGAAAACGGTTGCGGCGCTGTTTTCAAGGTGACGCCCGACGGCGTCGAATCCATCCTCTATTCCTTTTGCCCCAAGCCGCATTGCAACGATGGCGACCAGCCCTACGCCGGACTGATCGAAGACAAGGCGGGCAATCTCTTTGGCACAACATACCTTGGGGGTGCCCACAACCTCGGTACGGTCTTCAAGCTCGCCGCAGACCGAACCGAATCCGTGCTCTATTCCTTCAGCGGAAGCAGGGGTGACGGTGCCTACCCTCTCGCCAGCGTGATCGCGGACAGTGCCGGCAATCTTTACGGCACGACGTCCGGAGGCGGCGACCACCACAAGTGCCGACACATTGGAATTGGCTGCGGCACCGTCTTCAAGCTTGCGCCGGACGGTACAGAGTTCCGTGCTCTACCGTTTCAAGGATGGAACGGACGGCGCAAACCCATATGCCGATGTCATCATGGACAAGACGGGCGATCTTTACGGTACGACTTTGTTCGGCGGCGCGGGCCAGTCCGGCACCGTGTTCGAGCTCGCGCCGGACGGCACCGAGTTTGTGATCAGCGACTTCGAGAAGGGCATCGTTGGTAACAGCCCCCACGCCGGCCTGATCGAAGACAAGGTGGGCAATCTCTATGGCACGACATTCGCCGGCGGCCGGTACGGCCTCGGCACGGTTTTCAAGATCACGCCAAAAGAAAGGACGACAGCTCTTTATAACTTTACCGGAAGCGATGGCAGGTACCCCGAATCCCGCTTGGTCATGGATGAAGCAGACAATCTCTACGGCACGACGTCCGGAGGCGGCGCAGATAATCTGGGGACGATCTTCAAGCTCGGCCCGGACGGAACCGAATCCGTGCTTTATTCCTTCTGCTCCCAAACGAATTGCACCGACGGTTCCACACCCGCTGCCGGCCTGACCAAAGACAAGAAAGGCAATCTCTACGGCACGACACTCGATGGCGGCGACACGAGGTGCGACAGCGGCGAAGGTTGCGGCACCGTGTTCAAGCTCAAGAATTAGAACCAGCTCGCGCCGAAGGCCTTGCACGCGCGCGACCGCTTCGCAGCTCGCGCATCGGACGGGACAGAGAACCGGACTCCGGTTCGGACCGGTGCGATCCGGATGGTCGGAAGAATACGTCCCGTCCAGGGGCAAATGTGTCGAACGAGAACACCGTGCCGTAGGAGCTATCAGCGCCGCCCCCGGAAGTCGTCCCATAGAGCATGCCCCCGAGGTCGATCACGCCGGCGGAGGGATATTGCCCGTCCGTGCAGTTCTGCTGGCTGCAAAAGGAATACACCACTGTCACGCTCTGGGCCTCAGTTGCCGAACCGTGCACGAGCCATCCCGCCGCACACGCGATCAGCGCAGCCGACTTACCCTTCATCGCTGTTCTCGCATCGCTCCTGGCCGCCGGAAGCTATCGCGTTTTCCAGCGAGGCGAAACCAGTTCGCGGCGCTGTGTCCGTCAACCGTAATACGGTGACAACAACACCATCGAAGACCGCGCAGCCGCAGGCACAGAGCATGGCTTCCCTTCATCGCAACCTTCGTTCGCTTCCAGCGCGCTTCAGCGCATCCAGCCAGCTGATGATTCTGGTAGCGAAATCGCCGCCGGTGGCCGGAAAATGTGTGGATCGGCATCGCTCTATGCCGCGATCAGCCGCCGCGCCTCGGCCTTGAAATCATAGTACGGGGCGACGCGCTGCGCGCAATCCGGCCACTTTCCGGTGCTCGCCCAGTAATCGCAGAGGCCGAGTTTGGCGCAGAGGCGAACGAAACGGATGTCCTGCATCATCTCCGAATTTGAGAGGACGGCAAAGATCTGGCCATCGTCTATCGCTCCATTGGGCGAGCGCCGTTCCGGATCGAACATGTAGGCAAAAGAACACTCATCCAGCAGGCGAAAGGCATCGTCGGCGAGACCCAGCCTGCACAGGAACCCGAACCGGTGCAGCGGAAGACTGCCGGTTCGACTCAACGTGTCCCTCGTCTCCTTCAAAACGCGCGCCTGCGTCTCTGCCCCGGGAGCGCGCAGCGCCAATCCACAATCGATGCTCCGGCGCAACATCGCCGAGTCAAATTTGCCCTTCGCGGCGGCGACAAGTTCGTCGAACCATGCCCAGTCAAATCGTCCGGCGGCATGGGCGATCGCGTTCCACGAAATCAGTTCATTATCCGGCCATTGCGCGCAAAGGATGTTCCAGAACGCCCGGCCTTCTTCGATCAGGCCGGCATAATCCAGCAGGTTCGCGCACCAGTTGGCCACCCACGGCGACATCGGATCGAGTTGAAACGCCTTTCGCATCAGCGCCAACGCCTCGCGAATGCGGCCGGTTTCGGCGAAAAAGAAACTCGCATTGGTGAGAACGACGGGATCGCTGGGTGCCGCCGTGAGCGCTTTCCCGTGAAGTGCTTCGCGTTGTTCGTAACAGGCAAATGGCTGCAGATAACCCAGCGCCTGATACGCGCCTCCGAGCGCGGGATCGAGCGCGAGTGCCTTCTCGGCCGCACGGATGATCTGGGCGCGGCTTGCGACAGCAGACTGTTCGCTGTCTTCAAAGCGAAGTTGCGCAGCCTGCATGGTGGCGAGGAACGCCCAGGCGCGGGCAAAGCCGGGCGCCAATTCCGTCGCTCTGTTCAGCAGCAATATGATGGCACGTCTGTTATCGTTCCGCAGACCCTGGTTCCGCATCTCGAGCGCCTTGAGGTAGGCATCATAGGCCTTGGGATCGATCGCGCCGGTTCGCGGCGCCGGAAGCAATGCGACCTTCAGCGCTGCGGCGATGGCGGCGGCGATTTCGTCCTGCAGCGCAAGGACGTCCGACAGCTCGCGGTCGAAACTGTGTGACCAGAGCGTTGTTTCGCCGGCGCATTCGATCAGGCTGGCCGAGATGCGCACCCGGTTCTTGCTGCGGCGCACCGAGCCGTCGAGAACGTGCGTGGCTTTCAGCACGGATGCCACCCGCGCCGCCGCCTTGTCGGCGCCGCGAAACTGAAAGCTCGAACCGCGCCCAATCACTTTCAGCTCGGCGCCACGCGCCACGGTCTGCAGAATCTCCTCGGATATGCCCTCGGAGAAAAATTCCATGTCGGCATCTCTGGAAAGATTGTCGAAGGCGAGGACGGCGAGGACGGCGTTGCCGTTTGGCGGGTCCCGTAGCGCAGAAACGGCGACCGCCGGCGCCGCCGACCTCAGCCGGTAACCGACGCGGGGAATGGTTTCGATCTCGAAGGCGGGCGTGTCCGAAAGATCAGCGAGGTCGCGTACCTTGGCGATGCAGTGGCTGATGGCGTCCTCGCCCACGATGCGCGAGGCCCAGCATCGCTGGATCAGTTCGTCGCGGGAAACCACAGCGCCTTTGGCCGCGGCCATTGTCACGAGCACCTGCATGACCCGGGGCTGAATCGTGTTCCGCCTCTCGCCGACACGGATTTCCAGATGCGACGGCGACACCAGCAG
Organism: uncultured Alphaproteobacteria bacterium; assembly: GCA_963812975.1. GTDB lineage: Bacteria > Pseudomonadota > Alphaproteobacteria > Micropepsales > Micropepsaceae > Rhizomicrobium. The sequence continues at coordinate 20,719 of CAWEXK010000027.1, forward strand.
ACTGCCGATCTCGAAGTCCGCCTCCTGGGCCAGAGCGTTCGGTCCCACGGGCTTCAGCGGGTTTGGGCGAAAATTCATCGTTCAGCCCACCCGGTCCGAATTACGACGGACATCGGCTGCCTCCTGCCGATGTCGAAGATGTGCGGGCGTACCAATGTTCACCCGACACCGCGCGCGACAACATCGCAGCGGACGCGGGCCCACTCCTGAAGCGCCGGCTGCTGCATGAACGATCGCCACCGCGGATCGGACTTGAATGCAGCCGGTATCGAAGGCTCGGCAGAAGTGTCGAAAAAAAGCAGATCGTGCTCATCGACAGCCTCCTGAAACCATTTGAGCGCGGCGTCGAAATCGCCTGCGAACACATGGATCAGTCCGACAAGGGCGGGGTTCGCGCTTCCCGCCGCGTAAGCCCGTTCCGCGTCGCGCGCCAGCGCCGGCAATCTCGCAATGCCCCCCGTTTCACGCCAGGCGATCATCGCCTGTCCGCGAATTCGTATAGGGACCTTCCGCGCCGTCTGCCGCCATCAACCGGTCGCGCAGGACGGCTCTTGCCTCCTCGAGTTTGCCGGTGCTGGCGTAGGCTGCGCAAAGTCCCCACAGGGAAAACGCCATGTCGGGATCGAGTGTCAGCGCGTTCTGATATTCGGGAATGGCCTCTTCCTCGCGGCCGAGCATGCGCAGTGCCTCCGCGATATTGAAGCGGACCACCGGTACAAGCGGATCGAGTTCCGCAGCACGGCGATGTTCCCGCAGCCACAATTCCGGCAATTGCAGCGTCGTCAGGAACCATCCGAAATAATGATGGATTTCGGCGTCGTTCGGATGACTTGCAAGCAGGTGCCGATAGGTGGTGTGCGCCTCGGTCCATTTCCAGGAGGCCACCGAAACCGCGGCGCTCGCAACCAGAGCCTCGAAATGGTTGGGCGCCAGACGCAGCGCGGCTTCGGTTTCCCGCCTGGCAAGAGGCAAACTCTGCGGGCTTTGACCGCTGGAGACAAGGAACGCATAGGTGAGAGCGAGGCTTGCACGCGCATCCACATAGTCCGGTACAAGCGCGAGAGCTTCCTTGAAGAAATTCGCCGCACGATGCATGTCGGCGCGGTTCCTCCGGCTGAGGTAGACGCGGCCCTGCAGATACGCGGTATAGGCAGAGGGATCGATCTGCGATCGTTCGGATGCTTTGTGCGCCGGTGTTCCGCCCAGCAGGCGCGACGGACCGGCCTCCGGTTGCGCGGACGGCAGGAAAGCCACCTTCAGCGCCGCGGCGACGGCGGCGGCGATCTCGTCCTGCAGTGCAAAGACATCCGACAGCTCTCGGTCGAAACTGCGTGACCAGAGCGTTGTTTCGCCGGCGCATTCGACGAGGCTCGCGGAGACGCGCACCCGGTTTTGGCTGCGGCGCACAGCACCGTCGAGAACGTGCGTGGCCTTCAGCACGGATGCGATCCGCGCGGCGGCCTTGTCGGCGCCGCGAAACTGGAAGCTCGAACCGCGCCCAATCACTTTCAGCCCGGCGCCACGCGCCACCGTTTGCAGAATCTCCTCGGACATTCCCTCGGAGAAAAATTCCATGTCGGAATCTCTGGACAGATTGTCGAAGGCGAGGACGGCGAGGACGGCGTTGCCGTTTGTTGGGCCCCGCAGCGCAGAAACGGCAACCGCCGGCGCCGCCGGCCTCAGCCGGTAGCCGACGCGGGGAATGGTTTCGATCTCGAAGGCAGGCGTGTCTACAAGATCGGCGAGGTCGCGCACCTTGGCGATGCAGTGGCTGATGGCATCCTCGCCCACGATGCGCGAGGCCCAGCATCGCTGGATCAGTTCGTCGCGGGAAACCACCGCGCCTTTGGCGGCGGCCATTGTCACGAGCACCTGCATGACCCGGGGCTGAATCGTGCTCCGTCTCTCGCCGACACGGATTTCCAGATGCGACGGCGACACAAGCAAGCTGCCGATCTCGAAGTCCGCCTCCTGGGCCAGAGCGTTCGGCCCCACGGGCTTCATCGGATCGGGACGAAAATTCATCGTTCAGCCCATCCGGTCCGCACCACGCCGGACATCGGCAGCCTCCTGCCGATGTCGAAGATGTGCGGGCGTGCCAATGTTCATTCGACACCGCGCGCAACAACGTCGCTGCGGACGCGCGCCCATTCCTGAAGCGCCGGCTGCTGCATGAACGATCGCCACCGCGGATCGGACTTGAATGCCGCCGGTATCGAGGGTTCGGCGGTGTTCTGGAAAAAACGCAGATCGTGCTCGTCGACAGCCTTCTGAAACCATTTAAGCGCGGCGTCGAAATCGCCTGCGAACAGATGGATCAGTCCGACGAGAGCGGGGTTCACGCTTCCCGCCGCGTAAGCCCGTTGCGCGTCGCGCGCCAGCGCGGGCAATCTCGCAATCCCACCCGTTTCGCGATGGGCGATCATCGCCTGTCCGCGAACCGTGTAGAACCCTTCCGTGCCGTCTGCCGCCATCAGCCGGTCGCGCAGGACGGCTTTTGCCTCATCGAGCCTGCCGGTGTTAGCATAAGCCGCGCAAAGCCCCGACAGGCAGAACGCCATGGCGGGATCGAGCGTCAGCGCGTTTTGATATTCGGGAATGGCCTCCTCCTCGCGGCCGAGCATGTGCAGCGCTTCGCCGATATTGCCGCGGACCAGAGGCGAAAGCGGATCGAGCGCCGCAGCACGAAGATGTTCGCGCAGCCACAATTCCGGCAATTGCAGCGCTGTTACGAATGCTCCGAAATAGTGATGAACTTCGGCGGCGTTCGGATGACTCGCAAGCAGGTGCCGGTGAGTGGCATACGCCTCGGCCCATTTCCAGGAGGCCACCGAAACCATGGCGCTCGCAACAAGCACTTCGAAGTGGTTCGGCGCCAGACGCAGCGCGGCCTCGGTTTCCTGCCTGGCGAGAGGCAGGCTTTGGGGGCTTTGACCATTGGTGACAAGGATCGCATGGGTGAGAGCAAGGCTTGCACGCGCATCTGCATAGTCCGGTACAAGCGCGAGAGCTTCCTTGAAGAAATTCGCCGCACGATGCATGTCGGCGCGGTTTCTCCTGTTGAGATAGAAGCGGCCCTGCAGATACGCGGTATAGGCAGAGGGATCGATCTGCGATCGTTGGGATGCTTTGTGCGCCGGCGTTCCGCCCAACATACGCACCGGACCGGCCTCCGGTTGCGCGGACGGCAGGAAGGCCACCTTCAACGCAGCGGCGACGGCGGCGGCGATCTCGTCCTGCAGCGCAAAGACATCCGACAGCTCGCGATCGAAACTGCGTGACCAGAGCGTTGTTTCGCCGGCGCATTCGACGAGGCTGGCCGAGATGCGCACCTGGTTTTTGCTGCGACGCACCGAGCCGTCGAGAACGTGCGTGGCCTTCAGCACGGATGCGATGCGCGCGGCGGCCTTGTCGGCGCCGCGAAACTGGAAGCTCGAACCGCGTCCGATCACTTTCAGCTCGGCGGCACGCGCCACTGTCTGCAGAATCTCCTCGGATATTCCCTCGGAGAAAAACTCCATGTCTGCATCTCGGGACAGGTTGTCGAAGGCGAGAACGGCCAGAACGATGTTGCCATCTGCCGGAAGCGGGCGTGGCCCGTCGGACACTGCCGGCGCCGCCGGCCTCAGCCGGTAGCCGACGCGGGGAATGGTTTCGATCTCGAAGGCGGGCGTGTCCGAAAGATCAGCGAGGTCGCGTACCTTGGCGATGCAGTGGCTGATGGCATCCTCGCCCACGATGCGCGAGGCCCAGCATCGCTGGATCAGTTCGTCGCGGGAAACCACAGCACCTTTGGCCGCGGCCATTGTCACGAGCACCTGCATGACCCGGGGCTGAATCGTGTTCCGCCTCTCGCCGACACGGATTTCCAGATGCGACGGCGACACAAGCAGACTGCCGATCTCGAAGTCCGCCTCCTGGGCCAGAGCGTTCGGCCCCACGGGCTTCATCGGATCGGGACGAAAATTCATCGTTTGATCCGGCAGATCGGTGAAAGATCGGACATCGTTCAACCCGCCGTCATGGCGGAAAACCCTGCGCGGGAGCCCAATAGGGCTGCGAGCCAGCTTGATCTGCGCGTAACCAGCACGGACGGGAACGAGGCCGATTGCATCACGGATCCCCCAAATCCGGTTCCAGACCGGAACGGGCATTCTCGGCGATGCGGTCGCCGCGGTTAAGTCCGCCCATGCCCAGGGCCGCGCAGCCCTCAAGCGCTCGCGCAACGGCGCCGATGGTCGGCACCGTCAAACGAGGGAGCATAGTCATGATCCGCCTGACCGCCGCCGCCGTAGCGTTGGCAGCATTCGCCGCCGCAACGATCTCGGCCCAAGCCTGCAATCCACTGGTGAACAAGGATTTCGGCAAGTTCGTGGTGCCTACCAGATTGCCGGAGTCGATGCTGGCGCGAAACAACCCCTACGCGCCTGCCTCGTCATCCATCGTCGGCCTCTGGCACGTCGTTCACACCCAGAGCAACGGAACCCTGCTTTTCGAGGGTTTCGACACGTGGCACAGCGACGGGACCGAGGAGGAGCTCGGCAACCTTCCGCCATCGACGGGAGCCGTCTGCCTTGGCGTATGGTCGCAAAACGGACAGAAGACGCAGCTCCTGACCCATGTCGACTGGCTCTATGACGAGAACGAAAACTGGACTGGAACCCTGAATATGACCCAGTCGAACAAGCTCTCCAAAGACGGCAACAGCTACAAGGGCAGCTTCGACGCAAAGTTCTATGACACCAACGGAAACCTGACGCAGGAAATCACCGGCACGACGGCGGCCGATCGCCTCGACTGAATCCGGGAAATATGGTCACGGCCGCGTTGCGCGCGGCCGTGACCATTCGCGCATGTCCGCATTTTTTTTGACCGGCCCGGAAGTCAATTCCGGATCGAGCGCCCGCTCCCCACACACCGAATAACTCTTGCTTCCTGAATTCGCGTGCGTCGCCGACACTTTTCCCCGGCTTGCGATTGTCATCGCACATGCGCCATGCGCCGGTAGGAGAGCGCTTCGGCCACGTGCAGGCGCGAAACGGTTGCGCTGCCGGCAAGGTCGGCGATCGTGCGTGCCACCTTGAGCACGCGGTGATAGCCGCGCGCGGTCAGCCGCATTGCGCAGGCCGCTTCGGCGAGCAGTTTCGCGCCTGAGGGCTCGGGCGTTGCCACCCGGTCGAGCAGTTCGCCCTCGGCCTCCGAATTGGTGCGCAGATTGTACGCTTCGTAGCGACGCTGCTGCGCCTGGCGCGCGTACGCGACGCGCGCGGCAACAGCTGCGCTTCCCTCCGCCGGCGGCGGCAGGGCGAGATCCTGCGCGCTTACGCCCGCGACCTCGACGTGAATGTCGATGCGGTCGAGCAGCGGACCGGAGAGCCGTCCCTGATAATCCGCGCCGCATTTGGGCGCGCGCCCGCAGGTCTGCGCGGCATCGGCCAGATAGCCGCAGCGGCACGGATTCATCGCCGCCACGAGCTGGAAACGCGCGGGATAACGCACATGCGCGTTCGCGCGCGCCACGACGGCTTCGCCCAATTCGATCGGCTGGCGCAGCGAATCGAGAACGGCGCGCTGGAATTCGGGAAGCTCGTCAAGGAACAGGACGCCATGGTGGGCGAGCGAGACCTCTCCCGGTTTGACGCGCGTCCCGCCGCCGACCAACGCCGGCATCGAGGCGGAATGATGGGGCGCGCGGAATGGCCGGCGTCGCGAGATCGCGCCGTCGCGCAATTCGCCGGCGAGCGACTGGATCATGGAAATCTCGAGCGCCTCGCGCGCGTCGAGGGGCGGCAGAAGGCCAGGAAGGCGCGATGCGAGCATCGATTTGCCGGCGCCTGGCGGACCGATCATCAGCATGTTGTGACCGCCGGCGGCCGCGATCTCCAGCGCGCGCTTTGCCGTCTCCTGACCTTTCACGTCCTTGAGATCAGCAATCATGGTCGCCTCGTCGGCAATTCTCGGCACCGGCGCGCGCAGCACCTGCGCACCCTTGAGATGATTGACGAGCGCAATCAGCGACGGCGCTGCGATGATCTCGATCTTTCCCGCCCACGCAGCTTCCGGGCCGCTGGCCGCAGGACAGATCAGACCGCGCCCGGCCGCCGACGCGGCGAGCGCGGCCGGAAGCACTCCGGCGACCGGCGTCAGCGTGGCATCAAGCGACAGCTCGCCGAGTGCGACATAACCGGCCATCTCGCGGGCCGGAAGAACGCCCATAGCTGCGAGAATCGCGAGTGCGACCGGCAAGTCGTAGTGGCTGCCCTCCTTCGGCAGGTCCGCAGGGGCGAGATTGACCGTAATGCGGTCGGGCGGCAGCGCCAGCCCGATTGCCGACATTGCGGCGTGGACGCGTTCGCGACTTTCGCCGACGGCTTTGTCGGCGAGACCAACAATGCTGAACGTCGGGTGGCCGCGCGCAATGTGTACCTGCACGTCGACCTCGCGCGCTTCGATGCCCTGAAAAGCGACCGTGTAGACGTGCGCGATCGTCATCCAGCTTTCCCCAAAACCGGCACCGGGGGAATATGAGGTGGAAATATCCAGATAGTTTGTTCCAACTGTACCGAAGTTTCGTGACGCCATGATCTGGAGAACACGTCGCAAGCCAGTCGAAAGATCAGGATTTCAGAAGAGAATTCACCCAGGCATTGGCCAACGATAAGCAATCCTGGCCCCCATCGCGCCAATACATTTCGTCGTGCGCCGGGGCTTGGCGAAACGGCAGAACGGATTGCAAAAACATGGCGGCTGGAGACAGTTCAAACGCCAAGTCTTCGCGTCACAATTGTACTTGGTCGATGGTGCAATTCCCACTTGTACAGCCGTCGTGACTATGCTTTCTTGTTTGAACGGGTGGGTTCGCGTGCTTGCGCGCGAAGGTGGGGGCATGAATATCAGCGTGTTTGGGCTCGGCTATGTCGGCACTGTCTCTGCCGCGTGCCTGGCCATGCGCGGACACAACGTCATTGGTGTCGACAGCAATCCCGCCAAGACGGGTCTGATCAACCAGCGTCAGGCGCCGATTGTGGAAAAGGACGTGGGCGCCATCGTCGCCAGCGCCTGCGAAGCGGGCCGATTGCGCGCGACGACAAACGCACAGGAAGCGGTTGCGCAGAGCGACGCCTCGATCGTCTGCGTGGGTACACCGGCGCTGTCCACCGGACGCCTCGACACGCGCGCGATTGAAAGGGTCTCACAAGAAATCGGTTCTGCAATTGCCGCAAAGAGCACGCGCCACGCGGTTATCATTCGCTCCACGATGTTGCCCGGAACGTTTCGTGGCCTCGTGCTGCCGGCTCTGGAATCCGCCTCTGGCAAGCGCGCCGGCGAAGGCTTCACGGCTGCGGTCAATCCCGAATTCCTGCGCGAAGGATCGGCGGTCGCCGATTTCCTGCAGCCCCAAAAAACCGTGATCGGATGCGACGATGACGAGACCGGGGAGCTGGTCGCCAGGCTTTATGAAGGCATTCCAGGCGAAATCGTACGTACGACGCCCGACCTCGCCCAACTCTCGAAATATGTCGACAACTCCTGGCACGCACTGAAGGTGAGCTTCGCCAATGAGATCGGCAATCTGTGCAAGGCAATCGGTATCGACTCGCACGCGGCGATGGCCATGCTTGTGCTTGATCGAAAGCTCAACATATCGCCAGCCTATTTGCAGCCCGGATTTGCTTTCGGCGGCTCGTGCTTGCCGAAAGACACCCGTGCGCTCACCTATTTCGCGCGCACACTCGACCTTAATCTTCCGCTGCTGCAGTCGATCATGACGAGCAACGCGCATCAAATCGAGCGGGCTTGCGACTGGGTGCTGTCGTACGGCAAGCGACGTATCGCATTGCTCGGTTGTTCCTTCAAATCCCACACGGACGATATGCGCGAAAGTCCGTTTATCCTCTTGACGGAGCGGTTGCTCGGCAAGGGCTGCTCCATACGCATTTTCGACCGCAATGTGCGCCTTTCCATGCTGATGGGCGCCAACCGCGAATACGTGACCGACGTAATCCCGCATATTGCAAATCTCTTCGTCGATACATTGGAAGAGGCGGTGAAGGACGCAGAAATCGTTCTGATGACTGCGTTCTCGCCCGACTATCTCGAAGCATCGGAGCTGATGGAGCCGGATCAGATCCTGCTTGATTTTGCCTTCGTGCCGCAAATGCGCAGACACGCCCAATATGATGGCGTCAACTGGTAGCGTGGCCCGCGTTCTCATCATCGTCGAGAATCTTCCGGTGCCCTTCGACCGGCGCGTGTGGTCGGAGGCGACAACGCTGCGGGCGGCGGGCTACGAGGTCTCGGTCATCTGTCCCAAGGGACCCAATGCGGCGGCTGCTTCATTCGAGGTGATCGATGGAATTCATGTGTGGCGCCATCCCCTACCCTTCGAGGCGAGGGGCGCTGCGGGCTATGTGCTTGAATACGGCGCCGCGCTGTTTTGGGAGTTCGTGCTGAGCGTGAAGATTTACAACGCGCGCGGCTTCGATGTAATCCAGGCCTGCAACCCGCCGGACCTGATCTTTCTGATCGGCTGGTTCTGGAAAGCATTTTTTGGGGTGCGGTTCACCTTCGATCAACACGATCTCGGACCGGAACTTTACGAAGCGAAGTTCGGACGGCGTGATGTGTTTTGGCGGCTGCTGCGCTGGCTCGAACGTGCGAGCTTCGCGCTGGCCGACGTGGCGATCGCAACCAACCATTCCTACCGGAATATTGCGATCGCCCGGGGGCGGATGGCCCCCGAGCGGGTATTTGTGGTGCGTTCGGGACCGGACCTGGCGCGGATCCACGAAGTCCAACCTCATCCGGAATGGCGCAATGGCCGACAATTTCTCGTGGCTTATGTGGGGGTCATCGGAATCCAGGAAGGTCTCGACCTGCTTCTTCAGGCCGTCATCCATGTCAACCGCGCGAGGGGTCGCAAAGACGTGCAATTCGTGATCGTCGGGGACGGGCCGGAACTCCAAAGCGTGCGTACTCTCGCTGTTGCTCTCGGGCTGGACGAGCAGGTGACCTTCACCGGGCGGGTGGATGACGCGACACTTTTCGGCGTGCTTTCGACCGCTGACATCTGTGTCGATCCCGACCGTCCGAACCCGATGAACGACAAATCGACCATGAACAAGATCATGGAGTACATGGCTCTGGGCAGGCCGATTGTGCAGTTCGATCTGACGGAAGGGCGCTTCTCCGCACAGAACGCATCCCTCTACGCACAAGACGGTGAGCCCGCCAGTTTCGCCGATCGCATCGTCGAACTCCTGGATGATCCGGAAAAGCGTGCGGCGATGGGATCATTTGGCCTCCAGAGAATTCACGACGAACTCGCCTGGTGTCATCAGTCGCCGATTCTGCTCGCGGCCTACGCAACGATCTTCGGGGAGTTCCGTGGGACATCCGCCGCAAACGCTTGCCCGGCACGCACTGTCCGGCACGGCAATTGCGGGCGCCATCCATTCCCTGGACGCGAACGCGAACGAACGACTGCAATAACGACGTGATCCGAACGCGGGGAAAATTCGTGGAATACGGCCAGGTCTGGTTCGAGGAAAACGCCGAGCCGCCGCTGCCCGATATCCTCGTTTGTCGGCAATCCTCGGCGCCGCTCACGGGCGCGCGTTGCGACCGATTTCGTTCCATGGTTCATGATTTGACCATCGACGAACAGGCGCTTTGGAAAACCCTTCACGAAAACTGCCGCTACAAGATCAGGCGTTCGGAAAGAGAGGGAGCGACATCGTCCTTCCAAGCGAGGCCATCGCCCGATTTTCTTTCAGAATTTGTGCAATTCTATCGGGAATTTGCGGCGCAAAAAGCCCTTCCCGACCTCGACCTTGCCCTGCTTTCCGCCACATCGCGCTGCGGACGGTTATGCCTCAGCCGCGTGGTGCATGGGAACGCGGTATTGGCGTGGCACGCCCACATTGTCACCGGGTCAATTGGGCGCCTTCTGCATTCCTGCTCCATTCGCGACCACACCGACGTCAACCAGCCGAAAATTACAGGACGCGCGAACCGGTTGCTGCACTGGCGAGATCTGCTTGAGTTCCGGCAACGGGGGTTCACGCAATACGACTGGGGAGGGCTGTTTTTCGACGAGTCGGTTCTGGCAAACAAGCACATCAACGAATTCAAACGGGAATTTGGTGGCGAGACACGCGACTATTACGACTGCGAGACCGGTCTGTCGGCGCGCGGTCGCATCTATCTGCCGCTCAGAGATGCCTGGAGAAAGGCGGTCGCCTTGCGATCGCGGATGAGCACTGGCGGGCATCGAGGCGCCAGGAACGATCCATGAGCAGCGAATCCAGGCACATGGCTGGAAACGAAGGCGCGTTCCGCATGCCGGAGAACGTCCGCAACTACATACGCGCGACGGAGAATGGTTTGCTTGCGGTGGAAGAAATGGCACTCGGTTCCGTCGATCGTGCCAATCGCAATTCGGTTCTGGACGTTGGCGTCGGCGCCGGCCGAACCACCCGGTTTCTCGCGGCGATGTTCGACGAATATATCGGTATTGATTATTCTCCGCCGCTTGTCGCAGCAGCCAGGGCGCGCTGTCCGGGAGTCCGCATCTGCGTCGCCGACGCCCGCGAGATCGACATGCCCGCGCAATTCGGATGCGTCGTCTTCTCCTACAACGGCATCGATTACGTCAGCAAAAAGGATCGCCGGAGCGTTCTTGCCAACATGGCACGCTGTCTGCGCAGCGGCGGCAACCTCGTCTATTCGACCCACAACCTCGCATACGAACGCGTTCCGCACTGGCTGCATTCTTTTTGGGTGCGCGAACTCGTGAAGCCCGTGCGCGGTATCCGGTTTGTCGGCAGACGATTGGTCAATTTTTGGAAACAGCATCGCGGACATGGAGTGGCATACGTGAACGATCCGGCAGTGGGGTTCTCGCTGCTGACGGCTTACGTCGACATCGCGGCCGAGGTTCTGGAGCTTCGGGCTCTTGGCCTGGAGGTGATTGCGCAATTCGGCTGTAACAAACATAGCGCGTCATATGACAGCAGCGATAGCTGGGTCTACATCGTGGCCCGCAAGATAACTGCAGGATTTGGGTTGCCACGAGCCGCACCTGCCCCAGGGCCTGGCGCTCTCGGCACGGCCGAAAGCGCATGACGGGCGCGATGCGGGATCTTTCGAAGCTTCTTTCGGGAAACGTGATCGCCCGCGGAGTGGGATTTGCAACGACGATGCTGTTTGCACGCCTGCTGGCCAAGGAGCAGATGGCGATCTTTCCCGTCTACCTGATGTTGAACGGGATTGCCGTGATCGTTCTGGATTTCGGTGTGACCCCCCTGTTTTCGCGCCTCCTCCCGTCGCTGCTCGTGGAGGATTTCGCGACAGCGCGCAGCCTTTATTGGACCGGCCTGGTAATCGTTCTCGGCGGCGCCGCAATTGTATCGGCGCTGACCGCGCATTTTGCGCATCCCATCGCCCTTCTGCTGTTCCACGACAGTCGGCATGACGTCGTCATCAGCACTCTGGCGATCGGCTTCGTCGCCTACGCACTTTCTACTGCCGTCTCCTATGTAATGGTTGCCAGATCCCAGTTCTCTCTCACGTCGGTTCTGCAGGTTGTCGAATCGCTGATCAGGCCGGTGCTTGCAGTTGCGGCTTTTTTTCTGCTCGGGCTGGAAGGAATCGCCCTGGCTCTGGTTGCAGCGCAGTTCGTGATTGCTGCGCTGTCGGTCTGGTGCATACGCGATGTGCTCTTCGGCCGCATTCCGAAGGTGTTTTCGCCGGGAGTGCTCTTTTCCCAGTCGCTGCCGTTCTATTTCGACAGCTACCTCTTTTACCTCCGCGGCGAGGGAGACAACTGGCTGGTGAGCCTGTTTCTCGGGCCGCAGGCTCTTGCCGCATACTTCATTGCCAAGACGATTTTTTCCGCGACGGTGATGCTTCTGCAGTCGCTCGACAAAGTTGTCGTCCAGCGGTTCGGCCGCCACCGCAACGTACAGGAGGAATTCAATTCGCGGGTCAGGAATTTTTATTCCCTGACGGTTCAATTCGCAGTGCCGGGATTGCTGCTGGCCATCGCCTTGACGCCGCTGCTCGTCACAATTCTTGGAGGAGCCCGGTATCACAGCGCGACTGTGCCAGCCGTGCTGCTCATGCTGGTGGCAATGGTACAGTTTCTTATTCTTCCGATCGACCGCGCGGTGTTCGTGGCGCTTTCTCCCCTTTATCGCCTGGCGAAGACGGCGCTGGAGACCGCCGTGGTATTTGTAAGCGCGTTTTTGCTGGCACCGCTTGCGGCGGCTTCCGGCATTGCGGCGGCGCGCGTGATCGGCGAAGCAACAGGGGGCGTGTACGGATGGATGTTGCTGCGCCGCCATCGCGAACTCGTCCTAAATCTCCGTGACCTGTGGCTATCGCTTGCCGCTGCCGGACCCGGCACTGTCGGGATCTTATTGCTTGCCCCCCGGCCCGCGAACGCATTGAACGCAGTCTTGTTGGCGCCAGTGCTCGCTCTCTGCTGGATCGTGTGTTTCTCCGTGCTCGCGAGGATTCTGAACCCGGCCCAATTCCAATCCTGGGTAGCGGTCATGGGTCGGATTGGCCCTCTCAAGGCGACGCGGCCCGTCCGGTCGTAACATTGGGGCGTTAAAGCGACCTTTGAAGAAGTTGTCCGTAGATCCGCTCGCTCTCGGGAGTGGATCGGGGCAGCGCGCCTGAATTGTCGGCAGCTGGCTTGCGCAACCTGGCGAACTGGCGCCGCAGCGTCTGGTCGTCCACTGCCAAAGACAGCTCGAGCTTTTCTAGAACCTGGCGGGGAGCCGAGCAGAGCTCGTCATAGTCTACGAAAATGGCCTGCGGGGGCGCCTGTTGCAAAATATGCGTGTACGCGCCACACCAGTATTCGAGCCAATATCCCTCATCCGCCACATTCGTCGGCGGGGCGGGGCAGAAGTCGAACGGACGGAACGCCGCTCCGAATTCATAGTGACCGATCCACTCCATGTAGCTGCGCGCAAATCGGTCTCGCGCATGCAGGTCGAGAAAATTCGCGTGCTGGCGCGCCAGCGAGCGGGAATGATCGGATGGATTGCGGAAGGGAATGACGATGCGGCAATCTCCGAACAGCGCGGGCAGCAGTCCAAGCCGCGCGATGTTCGCATTGTTCTTGGAGACGTAGCGGGAGCGCTTCGGTTCTGGCTCCGAGCGGATGGCGATGATTTTCCGCATATGGTCGCCAAACGCTATTTCGAACTCTGGCTCACGATCGCAAGCAGTCCACGTCTTGATCCCGTTCGCCGCGTACTTGCCGGGCCAGAACGCTTTCCAGATTACTTCCTCGAATGCCTCGGGACTGTCGAATCCGACCATCACTCCGTCACCGTGCGCCCGCTCGCGAGGCTTGGCAGCATTCTGGAAACGGCCGGAGATGGAGCGCCAGGTGAGCGGACAGAGAACGAACGGCATGTCGCGATAGGTGTGCGAGGCGAATTCGCCCGTATTGACAATAAACTCGAGCAAGAGAGTCGTTCCCGCCCGCGGCAGCGAGGTAATAAAAACGGGTCGCTCGATCGCAATGCGCCTCAACGAGGACGAATGCATCCGGTCTTCCATATCCGCGATGGACTTCTGGAGCTCCAGATTTCCGAGTGCGATACGATGGAGCAATCGGTCCAGGGCCGAGTAGTTGGCCGCGGAACTCATCCTTTCCAGAACAACGCGGCACCTATCACAATTGTCGACGTCACGATCAATGGCCAGGATTCGAGTATGTTGACGATGGAGGTCAAATTCAAAATCTTCGCCGCAATCAATCCCGCGAGAAAAATGGTGGGAACTGCCAAGGCGAGCACAAGCCTCGCGGCGATCGACGCTGACAGCATGAGCAATTTCCCGGAGGACGCGCGCGCAGCGCGCTCCTTCTCCTCGTCGCCCAGTGCCGGATCAAGTAATGAGGCCATTGCGGACTTCGCCGCCAGTACGGCGCTGCCAGTGCTTTCCGCCGCACGCGATCGCCTGAAGCTCCAGATGAACAGCCCGAGAGCTATCGCGACCGCGAGATAACTCATCCGCCTCTAGCCTTTGGATCGGCGTCGGCTGCGGTCCGAGCCGCCGTCGGCGCTTTGGAGCGCTTGAACAGCCGCTTGATCGGGTACCAAATGAACCCGGCAATCGCGAGAAACAGAGCCGAGATCACGCCGACTACGGACCCGATTGCCGACAGTCCGGCGCCCGGTCCCAAATAAGCTTCAGCAGCAGGCGCCGACGCTATCAGAAACGCGATCGCTGTGACGCCAAGATCGAAGGCTCTTCAATTCACGATAATCCCTCCTGCCCAAGTCAACTCGTCTAGTGCACGTAATATACCCCGTCCAGGACGAAGCGGCCAGCAAGCTCGCGATGTAATCTGCCCGCGGACGGCACAGTACTCACGTCGTGGATATTGTCAAAGATCGTGAGGACGGTACCGTCGGAAATTCTTACCTCATATGCCTTTCCGTCCCAGTTGGAGGCGACGATGACCCGCAAAAGGTCCGGCGATACGCTGATGTTTCCTGCAGTATCGGAGAACATCCTGATCCCTGGCGCGTGTGCATTCGGCAGAAGCGTCCGTTCCTGTCGCGTGGCCAGATCGTACATTATCAGACGCGAGGGCCCGCCACTCCAGCCTCCACCATGATTGTCGAATATCAGGACTTTTGAGGACTGTCCGAGCGGCTGCACGCTATGTTGAAGCAAGAATGTTCCGGTGAACATATGCTTAAGGCGGTGATCGCGCCTGCCAACGATCGCAAATGCGCTGAGATCCCGCAGCGAAACAAGGAGATCGTCTGCTTCGACGTCGGGAAACAGACCGCGCATGGCGACCGTCACAGGCGCTACGTAGTTCAAGTGCACCGGAGCGCAAGGAGCAGGGGCGCCATAGAGCATGCCCCGCCAAGGCGAATGCGCAATAGCGTCGAAGATCGAAATCTCATCCTTCACCCTTCCGTCCAGGGTCGAGGATGCGTACAATATCCAGCTCCACCTTGCCGTCGCATGCGAGTTCGACATTCACATCGTCGGCAAGCGGATAACTCACCTTTTCGGGTCCGATTCGCATGGCGGGCACGGCAATTTCGCTGCGAGCGAGCAGGCGCGGCCAATGATGGCTGTAGTCGCGGCGAAACCAAACGGGAGTTCCGTCTGGATGCAGTCGCGCGATTCCGCCGGCAAACGGGAACACGTTCCACTGCTGAAACGTCACTATGAGGTCGCCATCCGGCAGTTTCAGCAAGCCAACCGGATAGACATTTGTGGTGAAGCGGAAGAGAACCTGCTCGTAGGGGAGTGAAACCGTTTGATGCGCATCGAGCTCGTCCGGTCTGTAGGGATAGGCATGCACGACCTTGCCCGTACGCGTGCGCTCGACAGCGATGCAACCGAACCTCGGACAGTAGTCGAGATACTGATCAAGGCCGCCCATCACAAGGAAGTTCTCATCCGGAGCAGCATCCCGGGCCAAAGCTAGAATTCTGATTCTGCTCCGGGCCGCATCAGTCGCGCTGAGGCCCGAAAAGCCAATGAATTGTTCCGGAGCGAATGGTGCAAATAGCTGCAGGCGAATCGTTTGTTCGGTCTTGCGGGCATCATTGAGAAGCCCGTAGGGAAACCATTTTTTCTCGGTGAGGTAAAAACCGACAAGGAACGCGATAACACCTGCTGACAGCGCGATGCGCAATGCCGGAGCCACACGTATGATCTGCATTGCCCAGAGCTCGAAACGTCGCGTGAGCGCCGTCGCCGAGCTCGGTGGAATGCCCGTCATCGTAGCGCCCGCCCCCTTGCGCCGTCGAAATCTCGAAAGCCCCGCGCAATGTTACGGCGAGAGTTTCGAGTTGACAATCGAAATTGAATCGGCGAATCCAATTTTCGTTGCATGGATCATAGTGCACGGGTCGAAAGCGGAGCCGTGCGAATTTTCGGATCAGTTGGGCGACGGACACGCGCACACGAAGTCATAGAATTCAGCCAGCCTCCGTCCGCGAAAACCGGATGCAGCGCGAGAGAAAACCGCTGCCAGATGATCGTATAGCGTGGCCACCGCATCCGGCGTTGAGAAGGTGGGGCTACCTCCAGGCATGAGCTCGGAGGAGTGCAGCATGAATTCGATATATGGCCAGCGCTCCCTTTCAGCAAGATCGATGATGCGCAGCATCGACTTGAGATTGTGACCGTTGGGGCGCATCCATTCGACCGGGCACGCGCGGCGCAGCGCGCGTTCCGGCAGTTTTGAGACTTGCGAAGCGGAGCGCGCAATGCGTGCGAGGCCAGATGGAGCGCGGTCGATTATGGTCATCGGAACTTCAAGCACGTCGGACTTGGCCGGACGTGAAATATCATCGCCGCCGATCCAATAACTTCGCTCTGGGAATCCCCGATAATCGCTTCCGCCGCGACCACCGGGCGCTCCTCGATGTCCTGTCCAATCCAGGTGAGGCGTGACTGAACAATCTACCTTATATCCGAACTCTGAAAGTACACGAACATAGAACGCGTTTAGTGCCCAGCGTCCCGCCCGATGGCTTACCATCTGGACCGAAAACGTGTCCTCCAGGAAACGGGTCAAGAACTCGACTTTGCGTTGCGCCACGTCGTCCGGATATTCGATCAGATAAGGACCATGGCGAAAGTCTTCATGGCCTAAGGGAACCAGGGGAGGCGAGTTCCAGGCATGGAGATGCATGCCGATTTCCGCGGTTCCACGCGCAAGCGCGTCACGGGCGAATTCGACGAAAACAGGATCACACGCCATTTCGTAATTCGTCAGATAAGTCGGCGCGATTCCGTGCGCTTCGCACAAGGCCTGAAAACGCGGCAGGAACGCCGCGTTGCGAGTCGTCGTCTCCGGATGGCCGGCCCACGCATCGTCTTCCTCGGCATCAATCGTGACGAGCAGGCTTCCCATGGGTCGGGACGCCACCACTTCCGCCGCGCGTCCGGCGCTAATGCACGGCGCCGAAGCGGTGGCGATAGCGCGAATCGATTTTCGCCACCGCGAGATGGATGAACACGTCGGTGGTGCCGAACTGGCGGTCGATCACGGCGCCGTCGCCGATCTGGGCGCCCGCGCGCAGATAGCCCTTGATCAGGGGCGGGAGCAGGCGCCGCGCCTCGCGCAGGTCGATGGCGTCTTTCGGCAGGCGGTCCATGGCAACGTGGAGCGCGCGATGGGCGCGCACGCGCGCGGCGGCGGGCATGCCGTGACAATGATGCAGATACGACAGCGGCAGCGCCAGCGCGTGCGGATCGGTGCCCTGCAGCGAGGCGCAACCGAACATCGCGTCGATGGAGAAGCGCGCCACATAGACCATCACGCCGCGCCACAGGAGCTGCATCGCCGCGGGCCTGGAGCGATAGGCCTTGAGCACGCAGGAACGCCCGAGCTCCAGAAACCGGGTGCCTTCGGGAGCGCTCGCGAGCAGGCCCGAGATGTCATATTCGGCGGCGGTGTAGAAGCCGCCGGCGCCGCGCGCATCGGCGTCGCGCATGAGCCGGTAGGTGCCCACCACCGCCGGCTGGCCGTCTTCGTCGGTGGCGGCGCGGTCGACGACGAGCACGTGATCGCACCAGGCGTCGAAGCGGTCGAAATCGCGCCGGTGCTCGCGCATCGCCGGGCTGGGAACGGCGGACATCTCTTCATAGAAGACGCGGTAGCGCAGCCGTTGCGCGGCCTCGACCTCCGCCTCGGTCTCGGCCAGACGCACCTCCAGCGCGCCCGAGGTGGCCAGCACCGGCCACTGCTCCAGCACGCCCTCGAACACGCCCGGTTCGTGGATATTGACCACAGCCGCCGCCACCTCCACGCGCAAAGCCGCAAGCGGGTTGCGGGCCTGCGCAGTCACGGGCGACCCTACCAAAAACCGCCTCTGCGCGCAATTGACGCGACCGGACATTGACGCGACCGGGCGCGGCTCACGAGGCGGCGAGACGGGCGCCCTGCCGCTGCGTCGAAAGGATCACGAACAGAAGGATGGCCGGAACGCCGACGAGGCCCGCGCCGACGAAGAAGATTTGATAGGCGCCCATCAGCCCCTCGCGCGCGGCGAGACTTTCCACCAGCGCGCCGGAAAAGCCCTTCGCGATCTTTCCCACCCAGGCATAGGTGGAACTCAGCAACGCGTATTGGGTGGCGGTGTAGCCGAGGCTGGTCAGGCTCGACATGTAGGCGACCAGGGCAACGCCCGCAAAGCTGGTGCCGAAATTGTCGCCGCTCATCACCGCCGCAAACAGCAGCGCATCGGGCTGGCGCCGCGCGAGAGTCGCAAAGGCGGCGATGGCCAGCGCCTGCAGAATGCCGCCCACGATCAGCGCGCGCATGTAGCCGAACCGCAGCGCGCAGGCGCCGCCCGCCGCGATGCCGAGAAAAGCCGCGATGACGCCAACGCTTCCGCGCACTTCGCCCACCCAGGATTTGGAGAGACCGATGTCGTGATAGAACGGGTTCGCCATCGGGCCCATGACGAAATCAGGAAGGCGATAGAGCGCGATGGTGACCAGCATCAGGATCGCCAGCCAGCCATAGGTGCGAAAGAACACAAGGAACGGCCCGGCGATCGCATCGAACAAGCCGCGCGCCGTCGACAGCGGCGCCGCGCGTGTTTTTTCGTCGATGACCCTGTCGGCGCCTGCAGGCTCCCAGGCGATGAGCGTCGCCGAGATTCCAACGAGCATCGCCGCGGCGCAGGCGGCATAGGATATCTGCCAGCCGAGTTGCGCCGCCGCAATCAGGATCAGCGCGTCGGTGGCGAGAAGGGCGATGCGATAGCCGAACTGGTACGCCGAGGTGAGAAGCCCGAGCTCTTCGCCGCTCGCCGCGCTCTCGATCCGCCAGGCGTCGATCACGATGTCCTGCGTCGCCGACGCAAAGGCCGCGACCAGCGCGAAGGCGCCCAGAACGACGAGTCCGTGCGTGGGGCCGGCAGCCGCCATCGCGGCAAGCGCCGCCGCGACAAGAAGCTGCGAGAGCAGCATCCAGCCGCGCCGCCGGCCCAGCAGCGCGAGGAACGGCGCATTGATCCGATCGATCAGCGGCGCCCACAGGAACTTCAGCGAGTAGGCGAGCCCCACCCAGGAGATGAAACCGATGGCGGTGAGCGAGGTGCCCTGGTCGCGCAGCCAATAGCCGAAGGTGTTGCCGGTCAGGAGAAAGGGCAGGCCCGACGAAAATCCGAGCGCCAGCATCACGAGGGTGCGCGGACGGAACCAGGCCTTGTAGCTGGCGCCGGTGCGCGCCGGCTCGGTCATGCGGCGGCAGCGCGCATGCCGTCGGGAAACAGTCTCGCGAACATGGCGTCCAGCTCCGAGGGCGCGATGGGTTTGGCGAGAAAACCATCCATGCCGGCGTCGTGGCAAGCCTGCCGTCCGGAATCGACGACGTCTGCGGTGAGCGCCACGATGGGCGTGGGCAGCCGGGACGCGGCCGCCTCGGCGGCGCGGATGCGGCGCGCCGTCTCGATTCCGTCGAGGCCGGGCATATGAATGTCGGTGAGAAGGAGATCGTAGCTCGCTTCCGCCATCGCGGCGATCGCGCCCTCTCCCGACGTTACCGCGGTGACGTCATGTCCGCGCCGCCGCAACAGTTCGCGTGTCAGCAGGGCATTGATCGGATTGTCCTCGGCGAGGAGGACGCGCAAGGCATTGCGGCTGCGTGGCGGGATCGTCGCCGCGCCGCCGTCGAACGGCGCCACGTCCGCGTCGACGCCCGGGCCGGACACGATGGGCGGGGCGCCGGGCTGGTCGCGCACGCGATCGACAAGCGAGATCTGGCGCACCGGCTTCACGAGATAGGCCGCGTATCCCAATTCGTGCAGGGTCGCGAGCTTGCCGCGCGCGCCGGGGGTCAGCAGTACGATCGTTCGCACATCGCTGCGCGGCGGCGCCGGCAGATCGACATCGCCCGAGGTTCCGGCGTCGACAAGAACCGTGTCCGGCGCGTTCGCCGCCGATTTGCCGCCGAATTGCGACGGCCACAACGGCACCACCTCTCCGCCGGCCGCCCGAATCTGCGCCGCGATCCCGTCGCGCAGAACGTCGTTGCGGGTGACGATCGCAGCGCGAAATTGCGCGAGCCGCTCGCGCTCGATCGGCGCCGCCTCGCGCAGAATCGGTGCGGGGATCATGAACCAGAAGAGGCTTCCGCCGCCTTCGCCCGCCTCCACGCCAATGGCGCCGTCCATCGCCTCGACGAGGCGCTTGGAGATGGCAAGCCCGAGGCCGGAGCCGCCGAAGCGGCGCGCGTGGCTCGAATCGG
Source organism: uncultured Alphaproteobacteria bacterium (assembly GCA_963812975.1). Taxonomy (GTDB): domain Bacteria; phylum Pseudomonadota; class Alphaproteobacteria; order Micropepsales; family Micropepsaceae; genus Rhizomicrobium. The sequence continues at coordinate 40,979 of CAWEXK010000027.1, forward strand.
CCTGCACGAATTCCTTGAAAATGTCGTCCCTCTTCTCCGCCGGCACGCCCACGCCGCTATCGCGGATCTCGAACCGCAGAACGCGCTTGCCGCGCTTTTCGGCGGCAAGCACGTCGACACGCACGCCACCCTTTTCAGTGAACTTCACCGCATTGCCGACGAGGTTGGTGAGAATCTGCCTCAGCCTGACTGCGTCGGCGCGGACGAGCGCCGGCGTATCGGGTGCAATGACGGCGACGATCTCGATGCCCTTGGCGTGCGCGCGCGGCGCCAGTAGCTCGATGACGCCTTCGGTGACGCGCGCGGACATCGACTTCGCCCGGATCGAGTTCGATGGCGCCGGATTCGATCCTGGAGAAATCGAGAATCTCTTCGATGATCGAGAGCAACGCTTCGCCGGATTGTTCGATGGCTTCGGCGTAGGTGCGTTGCTCGGGCAACATCTTCGTCTCGAGAAGCAGCCGGGCCATGCCGAGCACGCCGTTCATGGGCGTGCGGATCTCGTGGCTCATGGTGGCGAGAAATCCCGACTTGGCCCGGCTGGCCGCTTCGGCCCTGTCGCGCGCGTCGGTGAGCGCATCTTCCAGCGCCTTGCGCTCGGTGATGTCGCGGCCGACACTCTGGATCTCGATCGAGTCGCCCCAAAGCGTCGCGGACCGTGTAATCCTCCCAGGCGATCCAGCGCCAGCCATAGACGGTGCGCACCTTCTGGTCGTAGCGCACGCGTCGCACGGCCCGCCTCCAGCGCGGCGAAGGATTTGAAGGTGCGGATCGCGCTCTCCGGATGGGCCTCTGTCGCAAAGGGCTGGCCGATCGCCTTGCGCGGCTTCAGACCGAACCATCTGAAAAAGGCGTCGTTGCCATAGGTGAGGCGGCTGTCGGGCGAACGGCGGAATATTGCGTCGCCCTGGGCATCGACCAGGCCCTTGTAGCGGACTTCGCTCTCGTGAATGCGGGCATTCATGGCCGATACGGTGGCGAGCGATTCTTCGAGCTTGCCGGTCAGGCTGCGCAGACCCGACGTGCTCGCCTCCAGCAGGCGGGCGTGTTCGCGCGATTTCGCCAGCTCCAGCACGAGGCCGAGGGCCCCGATCGCCGATATGGCGCAGATAAGCCAGGGCGTGACGGCAGGCATGCCCCGCTGCAGCCCGTCGAACAAGGCGAGGCCTGCCGCAGCAAACAGCAGCACGCTCAGCACGGCATTGGCGACACGCCGCAAAGGCATAGCGAAGTCTCCCGGCCCCCAACCGCAAGCAAATATGATGGGCATTGCTAAAGCTTTAACCGATCCTGGAGTGCCGCCGGGAATTCAAGGTTTCCCAGAGGGGGGGGTTCGGGCACCGAAGCTACGCCGGACGATGCGCGGCATGTCACAAAAGCTTCGCAAATCTGTGATGCACCTTGCATCCGGGTGTCCCCTTATCGAGGCAGCGGCCCAGGGGAAACGACGGTCGCTGTGCCCGTGCCCGCCCGGGTGCGCGCGTCTCTGACCAGCTGTGAGGACCGCATGAAACTCTGCTTCCAGCGCCTTGCCGTCTTGATGATGGGCGCGGTGTTGAGCGGCGCCGCAACGACGGGCGTTTGCGCCACTGAAATCTCCGGGGCAGGCGCGACCTTTCCCTACTCCGATCTACGCCAAATGGGCCGAGGCCTATAAGCGCCAAGACAGGGATCGGCCTGAACTATCAGTCGATCGGTTCGGGCGGCGGCATCGCACAGATCAAGGCGAAGACAGTCGAGTTCGGCGCCAGCGACAAGCCGCTTGTCGCCGGCCGAGCTGCAGCCGGCGGGCCTGACCCAGTTCCCGACGGTGATCGGCGGCGTGGTTCCGGTCGTGAATATCGCCGGTATCAAGCCCGGCGACATGGTCCTCGACGGCGCAGACTCTGGCGGACATCTGTCTCGGCAAGGTGACGAAGTGGGACGACCGCGCGATCAAGAAGCTCAATCCCGTCGCTGAACCTGCCGGGCAAGCCATCGCGATTGTCCACGGTCGGACGGTTCAGGCACGACATTCATCTTCACCAATTATCTGTCGCAAGAAGAACCCGGCAGTGGGCCAGTCAGGTCGGCGCGGCGACGTCGGTGGAATGGCCGTCGGGCGATCGGCGCCAAAGGCAACGAAGGCGTGGCCGGCAACGTCACGCAAACTTCCGGCGCGATCGGCTACGTCGAATATGCGTATGCCAAGCAAAATCGTCATCGACTATCGTGCGCATGATGAACAGTGACGGCGTTGCGGTGTCGCCGACGGCCGCGGCATTTCAGGCCGCGTCGGCGAAGACGGACTGGGCACATGCCAAGGACTTCTATGTGGTTCTCACCGACCAGCCCGGTCACGACGCATGGCCGATCGCCGGCGCCACCTTCATCCTCGTCTACAGGAAGCCGCCCGATCCGGCCGCCACCCGCGAAGCGCTCAAATTCTTCAAATGGGCATATGAGGACGGAGCCCAGCTCGCCGAAAGTCTGGGTTACGTTCCGTTGCCTGCCGTAACCGTCCAGGCGATCGAAGACAGCTGGCGCAAAAATATCGACGCCGCGGCGGTACCGTAGATTTCTACGGCGGGCGCAGGGAAATGAGCGACAGTTGACGCCCGATTTGTCGCAAGCGTGGTAGCGAATACATGGCCGAGGCGACAGTGACTGCGAGCCGCCTGCCCGCTTCACTCGCCGCGGCAGTGAGACGGTTTGATCGCAGCGACGCCAGGTTTCACAGCCTCACCTGGGCTGCCGCCTGTCTGGTGCTCCTTATTTTCGTCGGCATTATCGCGGCTTTGGGCATCGGCTCCTGGCCGGCGCTCAGCACTTTTGGTTCGCGCTTCCTGACGTCGACCGCGTGGAATCCCGTAACCGGACGTTTTGGGGCTCTGCCCGCAATCTACGGCACGCTTGTCACCTCGTCGCTCGCGATGCTGATCGCCGTTCCGGTCGGGATTGGCATCGCGATCTTCCTGACGGAGCTTTGTCCGCGTCCCCTTAGAAGGCCTGTCGGGATCGCGGTCGAGCTGCTCGCCGGCATACCGTCAATCATCTACGGCATCTGGGGCCTGTTCGTGTTCGCGCCGTTTTTTCAGCACACCATCCAGCCGTGGATCATCGACAGGCTGGTCAATGTGCCGGTCCTCTCCGATCTCTTTGCCGGGCCGCCTTACGGCATCGGCGTGTTCACCGCTTCGCTCATCCTCTCCATCATGATCCTGCCGTTCATTTCAGCTGTGTCGCGCGACGTGTTCGAGGCGGTGCCGGAAATGCTGAAAGAGGCCGCATACGGTCTCGGCTGCACGACCTGGGAAGTCACCTGGAACGTGGTCTTGCCTTATGCGCGCAGCGGCGTGGTGGGCGGCGCCATGCTGGCGCTGGGGCGCGCGCTGGGCGAAACCATGGCCGTGACATTCGTGATCGGCAATGCGCACAGGATCGCCACGTCGCTGTTCGCTCCCGGCACGACGATTTCGGCCACCATCGCCAACGAATTCACTGAAGCATTGGGCGATATGTACGTCTCGTCGCTGGTCGCGATCGGCCTGATCCTTTTCTTCATCACCTTTCTCGTGCTCGCGGCAGCGCAACTCATGTTGCGCAGCCTGGAGGCCCGGGCGGGCGCGCACCGAAAATGAACCGGCGGCTTTACATGCGCAGACGGGTGCGCAACCGCATGTTTCTGGCGCTTTCCGTCGCGGCGGCTGCTTTCGGGATCGGCTGGCTCGCGCTCATTCTGGGCACACTTGTGTTGAATGGCGCCGCCGGCCTCAGCCCGACCCTGTTCACGCTCATGACGCCGCCGCCAGGCTCGAATGGCGGCCTCGCCAACGCCATTCTCGGCAGCGTGGTCATGAGCGCGCTGGCAGTGGCAATCGGCACGCCTGTTGGAATCTTCACGGGGACGTATCTGGCAGAATATGGCCGTCATACGCGTTTCGCGTTCATCGTCCGCTTCGTCAACGACATCCTCCTCAGTGCGCCCTCGATTCTGGTCGGTCTGTTTGTCTATGAATTGTTCGTCCTCCATATGGGACATTTCTCGGCGCTTGCCGGAGCTGCGGCATTGGCCGTACTCGTCGTGCCGGTAGTCGTGCGCACGACGGAAAACATGTTGCTGCTGGTTCCGAACACGCTTCGCGAAGCCGCTGCGGCGCTTGGCACTCCACGAAGTTTCGTCATCCGCACGGTCACCTGGCGGGCCGCGCGCGCCGGAATCGTCACCGGCATCCTGCTTGCCATTGCGCGAATTTCGGGCGAGACAGCGCCTCTCCTGTTCACCGCGCTCAACAACCAGTTCTGGAGCGCAGACATGAACGCGCCGATGGCGAGTCTTCCCGTGGTAATCTTCCAGTTCGCGATGTCGCCATACGAGGATTGGCACCGGCTCGCCTGGGCCGGCGCGCTGTTGATTACCATCGCGGTGCTGTCGCTCAGCATCCTCGCGCGCATTTTCGAATCGCGGCGGATGTCGCAATGAGCGAACCAGGCGGGGCAGGGCTGCCGGTGCGCATCGATATTCGCGACCTGTCGTTCTACTACGGTGACGAACAAGGCGCTGAAGAATGTCTCGGTGCCACTCTACGACCGCAAGGTTACAGCGTTCATCGGACCCTCTGGCTGCGGCAAGTCCACGCTGCTGCGGGTGCTGAACCGAATTTACGAGCTCTATCCCAACCAGCGAGCTACCGGCGAAGTGATTTTTGACGGCTACAACATTCTCGAATGGCGATCAGGACGTAAACCTTCTGCGGGCGAAGGTTGGCATGGTGTTTCAGAAACCGACGCCGTTTCCCATGACGATCTACGACAACATCGCTTACGGCATCAGAACTCTTCGAGCGCCTGCCGAGATCCGAACTCGATGGCCGCGTGGAGCATGCTCTCAAACGCGCCGCGCTGTGGGGCGAAGTGAAGGACAAGCTCAAGGAGTCCGGGCTCAGCCTGTCCGGCGGGCAGCAACAGCGGCTCTGCATCGCGCGCTCTGTCGCCACTATGCCCGAAGTGATCCTGCTCGACGAACCGTGCTCGGCGCTCGACCCCATCTCCACGGCCAGGATCGAGGAACTCATCGACGAGCTCGCGACCGATTACACGATCGTCATCGTGACGCACAACATGCAGCAGGCATCGCGCGTTTCCGACTACACGGCGTTCATGTTCCTGGGCGAACTGGTGGAATTCGGCACCACCGAGAAGATGTTTACCAGTCCCACGAACAAACGCACCGAACAGTACATCACCGGTCGTTTCGGGTGAGCGCCTGCGAGTGGAGTCGCCGCAGTGCCGTCGCATGGCACAGCCGGCTTGGTTCGCGTATGTTTTGGCACTTTGATGAGAGGGGGCATTACGATGAGAATTGTCATCGCCGGAATCGTAGGCGGGATCGCCATGTTCATATGGACGTCGATCGCCCATGTGGCGCTGCCGCTGGGACAAGTTGGTTTCAGTCAAATTCCGCGCGAAGGGCCGGTGTTGGCTGCAATGCACGATTCGATCGGCGACAAATCGGGTCTGTTCTTTTTTCCCTGGACCGACATGAAAAGCAGCAACGCGATGGCGGTCGAGGCCGCCAGAATGAAGGTCAATCCCTCGGGCCTGCTGATCTACCGTCCGCCGGGCGCCACCGCGATGACCGCGCAGACTCTGATCGTCGAGTTCGTCAAGGAGGTGATGGTGTCGCTGATCGCGGCGTTTCTTCTCGCGCAAACCATGCTCATCGCCTACGCTGCGCGCGTCGGCTTCGTCACTCTCGTGGGCGTCGCAGCCGGGCTGACGACCAACGTTTCCTACTGGAACTGGTACGGCTTTCCAACGGATTACACCGTGGCGTACTCAGCTACCGATATCATCGCCTACCTGGCGGCGGGCCTCGTGATCGCGGCTGTCCTCAGGCGGCAAACCGGTTAGAACCGACGCGCGAGCCGCTCGCGAGACCCGTCGTCAGTGGCTGTTGCGCGTGTAGATGGCCCAGAGATGGGCGACCATCGCGTTGTTCGCATCGTCCTTCGGCACGGCGTTGAAGGCACGGATGGCGGCATCCTTCTGGCCGGCGCCGAGATAAGCCAGTCCCAGCAGGATCTGCGCACCGTTCTTGTCGACCACGCCCTTCTGCAAGCCGAGCTGGATCTCGTTGATCGCATCCTGCGCGCGGCCGGCATTGGTCATTTCTTCGCCGAGCTTGACCGCGTCGTCGCCCGTTCTCGCCTTGGCGGCACCGGCCGCCATTTTTGCGAAATTGGCTTCATCGGATGCAGCCTGGGCTTTGGCCGTGTTGAGAAGTTTCATCGCGCGGTCGCCGGACAGGACCTTCGCATCCAGTCCTTTCTGCACGATGTTCGCCGCTTCCGCAGCGGAACCGAATTCGAGCGCCATCTCTGCCGCGGTCGTGTAATCGTCGGGTGTCTTCATCGTGTTCGTAAGGAGGCGAAGCCGATAGATATCGAGCGTCTGCGGGTCCTTTAGGCCCTTGGCGGATTCGGATATCTGCAGAAGGTTGGCCCAGTATTCGGGCCGGTTGTAATCGGAAACAAGCCTTTCCAGTGCCGAGCGCATGGCGTCGCTGTCGCCGGCCTTATAGGCCGCGCTGTACATAAGCTTGAGCGCGGCTTCGCCCGGATGCGATCCCGAGGTCAGATTTTTCAGATACGAAACCGCCTGCTCTGCCCGTCCCGACAGATAATAGGCCTGCGCCACGATCAGCTGATCGTCGCCGTTGAAAGCGCCATATTTGCGCAGAAGATCGACGTCCTCGCCGGTCACGGCGCTGTAACGCCCCGCATTGTAGTCGGCGGCGAATTTCGCGCGCGCTGCCGTCGCGCTGCCGCCCCCGCCGCTGAAATTGCCGGTCTTGGCGGCGATGAATTCCTTGGTCTGCGCGATGGCCTGCTGTTCGCCCGGGGTGAGGCCACCGACCGATTCAGCCTGGCGCACTTGCGACAGCGCCGCGCTGGAGTTTCCCTTGTTGGCAAGGGCGATTGCCGCTTCAAGAGGCTTGCCCACCTGGGGTCGCACACCCGCGGCCTCTGCGCCTGTTGGTGCGACCACGACGACGGCGCAGGCGAAGCTCCCGGCCAGAACAAGCGCCAATGCGGCGCTGCGCACATGGTTGGAATTCATTCGAGACCTCTTGGCAACTGTTCTCCCGAGGGCGCGGGGTCCCGGACGCATGCGACCGCATGTTCCGTAGCCGCGGTCGCCCCTCACGCTACTGCATGTATTGTTCTTCGCCGGTGAATCCGATCTTCTTCACGCCGTCACGCGACGCTTCTGCCAGAACCTTGGCGACCGTGTCGTATTTTGCGAGACGGTTCGGCGCCACATGGATTTCGTCCTGATCCTCCTGCGCCGCGATCTGCGTAAAACGGGTGTCGAGATCCTGCATATTCGAGACGGCCTGGCCGTCCCAGGTAATCGAACCGTCGAAATCGATGGCCAGGGTGTGAACCACGGGCTGCACGGTTGGTGGCTTCGCGTTTGGATTGGGCATGTTGAGCTTCACCGCGTGGGTCTGGATCGGGAGGGTGATGATCAGCATCACGAGAAGTACCAGCATGACGTCGATCAATGGCGTGGTGTTCATCTCCACCATCACCTCATTATCGCCACCGCCCGTTCCGACATTCATTGCCATCGTGAATCGCCTCGTTCCGTTCGACTGGTCTATGACGCTTCGTTGCGCGGTTCGGTGATGAAGCCGACCTTCTGTATCCCCGCCTGCTGGCAGGCCAGGATCACCTTTCCGATTGCTTCGAACCGCGCATCCTTGTCGCCGCGGATGTGGACTTCAGGCAGTTGCGCGCCCTTGGCGATCGCCGCGCGCAGCGCATCTGCGAATCGGTCCTTCAGCTCACTGGCGTCGACCGGTTGATTGTTCCAGTAGATGTTCTCGTCCCGGTCGACCGCGATGACAATGTTCTGCGGTTTTGTGATCGTCGCAATGTTGCGAGCATTGGGCAGATCCACCGGTATCTGCTTGAGAACGACCGGCACGGTGATGAGAAAGATGATAAGCAGAACGAGCATCACGTCGACGAGCGGCGTGGTGTTGATCGTGGTGTTCAGTTCCGCCTCATCGGAGTCTGCGGAGTGGACGGATATCGACATGCCGGCATTTCCTCGCGCGATAGGTGGGTAGACCGATCGCTATTTCTTGTTGGTGATCAGGTAGGTTTGCAGATCGCTTGCAAAGCTGCGGAGGCGTTCGTTGATGACCTTGTTGCGCCGCACCAGATAGTTATAGCAGAGCACCGCCGGGACCGCGACGAAGAGGCCGATGGCCGTCGCAATCAGCGCTTCGCCCACTGGTCCGGCCACCTTGTCGATCGATGCCTGGCCCGCGACACCGATTCCGATCAACGCGTTCAGAATACCCCATACGGTTCCGAACAAGCCTACAAACGGCGCCACGGAACCAACCGAGGCCAGGAATGCCACCCCGCCCTGGAGGCGCGAATTGGCCTCCTCGAGCTGGCGATTGAGCGACATGCCGATCCAGTCGTTGAGATTGACGAGACCCGTAGCCTGGCCCGAAGAGGCGCGCACACCGCTCTCGGCGACGCTGCGGAATAGGCTGTTCTTCGGCAATTTGTCGATGCCCTCGTTGAGATTGGCAGAACTCCAGAAACGACGCTCCACGACGCGCGCGTGGCTGAGGACGCGGGACTGCTCCCAGAATTTCATGAAGAAGATGTACCAGGTGCCGATCGACATGATGGCGAGAATCAAAACCACGCCTCTGATGACCCAATCGCCGGTGCGTACGAACGCGTAAAGGCCGTAGGGATTGTTCGCCCCGATTGCAGCCGAGCTGGGCGGGGTCACGGCAGGTGGCGGCGGATTCGCTGCGGGGGCTGCGGCAGCGGGAGCTGGAGCAGGGGCGGCGGCGGGGGCGCCCCCCGGTTGATCAGGTGCCGCGGGCGTAGTCGCCGCCGGCTGGTTCGTCGTCTGCTGGGCGAGTCCCGGTCCGGCGCTCATGGCGGTCAGGAAGGCGACGGCGGCTGCGATCGCCAAGTGCTTCGAGATCATGTGTTCCATACTCCGTTGGACGTGAGTTCTTGCTCGTGCTGCTGCGGGAAGGCCGACGGATTCACTGCAATACCCATTTGATCGCGTATTCCTTTGCCGTCGCCACCGGCTGCCCGTTCTGCATGGCCGGCTTGTAGCGCCACCTGGACTGGATGCATTTGACGGCTGCCTGATCCAGGGAGTCGTGTCCGCTTGAGTTGGCGATATCGACGCCCTGGACGCCGCCGTCCGCGCCAATATGAACGTTTACGACGGTTGTGCCCGACTGGTTCAAACGAATGGCAATCGGCGGGTAGTACGAGCTTTGGCACACCGCGCCGCCGCCGGCGATCTGCACGGGCGCCGTGATGCCTGCGGGTTTGGGCGGAGCGGGGGGCGCGGGCGGAGGCGGCGTCGAGACTTTCGATTGTACCGTGATGGTGTTCGGCGCGGCCTCGGTCTGGATGCTGATTTCGGGCGGGGGCACGAAGGGGGGCGGCGGTTTTTGAAGTTCCGGCGGCGGCGGCGGCGGCGGTTTCACTACTTCCTGCTTCGGCGGGATGACCTCGGCCTTGAACTCCTGGGGAAGCTTTGAGAGCAGGTTCTGCGCCAACCCGCTTGCCAGCGCGTAGATCGCGAATACGTGGAGCAGGGCGACCAGCGCGATGCTGACGAAGCGGTGCGAGGTCGCATGGGCAACCTTGAAAGGCCTGAGATCGTGGAGCGGTTGGTCCATGGCGCTACCGTAACCACACGAAAGGCGATCCGGCGCAATCCTGCCGGGCGCTGTTGCAACGTCGGAAACGCACTCGATCCCCCCTCAGCGCCGCTCGGGCGGCGGCGCCCCTCATTTCATATATGGTAATCATGCTTTCCCGGCGTGGTCCAGCGTTTCCATGGCAGGCAAGTCCGCGAATGCGGCGCGTTGTGCGCAGCCAGAGGTGCGCGTCCACCGAGCGAATAGCCTTCCCCAATCCATCCATTCCTTCGCGCCTTCGCGCCCGCTCCGCATGCCGGAACGTTGCGAGCGACTTCGCAATTCTTCGGGAGGAAGCCGGTCGTGGCTGGATCTGACGGGTCACGCCACAAAAGACGCGGTCTCGTTCCTGAAGACGTTTCTCCCTCGTTTAGTGTATCAACCCTGACGCGTCCCGCGTCCCTCCTTTAGCGTACACAAGAGCGTGAGGTTCCCGGAAGGAAGGATTCAGGAGAGCGCGGTGAGACGCTTGCCCTCAAAAAGTCTGCCTACAGCGCCCCTCTCGGTGACGCTCTCGTCAACAATATCGTTCGGATCGAAATGCCGTGCCGTCGCAACTATGAATATCATCTCGGATCCCGGCATTTCGCGAGGGATCAGGAGGCCGCGATCTCGACAAGACCTTCGCTGCAGGTCAGCGCCAGATCGGCATTCAGCAACCGCACCAGCTTGTGCGTGAGATAGGGTTGTATGCTGCGCCCATCGAGCGGAGTTGCAGGTTCGCCACGCAGGGCCTGATCGACTTCCGCGTGGACCCGCGCGCCCTGGCCTGTCGCGCGCACCGTAAAGCTCGGTGGCGAAGGATCTGTCGACGTTGAAACTCGTACGCAGCCGCCTCGCGGCAGGCAGTCGGCCGCCAGGAGAGCGGAATTCATCAACAGCTTGGCCCAATCCTTGGGCCAGTTCACCGCGGCAGCTTCCCAGGAAATGTCGATCTTGCTCCCCTTAAGAAGACCGCACACTGTGCGGCCGACTTCGTTCAGATCGAGTTGTGCGCCGGCAGAACCTGCGGCTCCATATGCGATGCGGGCGAACTGCAGGCGTGCGGCCGCGAGGGCTGCGCTCGAGGTGACGAGTTTGAGCGCATCGGCGCGCATCGCGGCGTCGCGCTCCTCCTCGAGCACCTCCAGTCCATTGACGACGGCCCCCACCGGGCTCACAAGATCGTGACATACGCGCGAGACAAGCAGGGCGGCGAAATCGAGATCGATCATCGATGAAAGTGTCCCCGCCGGATTCTTCTTGGTTGCCAATTCCTCACGTTCTCCCGTTCCGCTTAAGGAAGGCTTAAGGTGTCACAGGTCAGGCCGCGGGTTCCAACCGCGTCGGCTCTCCAGCTTGCAGACCTCGCATGGCGCGCCGGAGAGATTGTTCTCAGACACTACGCAGCGGACGCAGTTCAGGCGCGAGCCAAACAAGATCATTCGCCGGTAACCGATGCCGATGCGGAGACGGAGACCTTCATCCTGGCGGAGCTCCACAAACAATCACCCGGTATTCCTGTCATTGCGGAGGAGGAAGCTGCGGCCGGACGAGTCTGCGAGATCGGCGCGCATTTCTTCCTCGTCGATCCGCTCGACGGCACGAGGGAGTTCCTAAACCGAAACGGCGAATTCACGGTCAATATCGGGGAGATCGTGAACGGCTCGCCGGTGCGCGGAGTCGTTTTCGCGCCGGCAATCGGGCGTCTGTTCGTGGGGGAAGAGTCATCGGGCACATTCGAGCTGGCGACCGGACCGGCCGTCGCTCCCGATTTTGACCGGCTCCGCCCCATCAGCGCGCGGCGGGCGCCCCCCGATGGCCTTATCGCTGTTGCAAGCCGTTCGCATCGCGACTCCAGGACCGACGAATATCTTGCCGGCTATCAGGTCCGCAAGTTCGTCAGCGCCGGCTCCTCCTTGAAGTTCTGTCTTCTGGCTTCAGGGGAAGCGGACATCTATCCGCGGCTCGGGCGGACGATGGAGTGGGATACAGCCGCCGGTCATGCCATCCTGGCTGCCGCCGGCGGAACGGTCGCGACTCTCGATGGAAGTCCGCTCGTCTATGGCAAAACAGACAAAGAATTCGCCAACCCTTTTTTCGTCGCGCGCGGGCGCGTGTGAACGAATTGCGACTTAGAAATCCCGGCCTTTGCGGCTCGAATAAAACAGAAGCACCATCAGCCCGGCGCCCACCACAATCGTAAAGACCACGCCGAGCCCCAGGAACACCCAGCCGACTGCGGGTATTCCGACTCCCGGAAGCTCCCGCCACGCATGCACGCAGTACCAGATCGAGCTCCCGAGAAGCGCGAAGAGCACAAGGATGGCGAACCAGCCCCAGCCGCCGAGGCGGCGCGATCGGGAATCCGATTTCGGGCGATCTGACATTCTGCCTTGTTTCCGTCACCAACTGCGGTTCGACTGGGGCTTGATCGCTCGGGCAGTCCCGGCTTGCAGTTCTTAGCATAACGCCGATCCACGAGGAGGATGAGATGAATTTGCTGCGCATCGTGCCTGCCATGCTTGTCGCGGCTTTCATCGCGGCGGCTGCTGCGCCAGCCTCTGCGCAGACAGAGGAAGCATTCACGCAGAACGAGATTGTTCACGCCGCATCGGATTTCTTCGGCACGACGACGGCGGCGGTAGCCAAGGCGGTCGAACGCATCTTTGCCGAACAGGGGCTGCCGGACGCCTATATAAAGGGTGACGAAGGGTCCGGTGCCATTGTGGTAGGGCTGCGTTACGGGTCAGGCTGGTTGATCCGCAAGGATCGCGAGCCCGTGAAGGTTTACTGGCAGGGTCCTTCGATCGGCTTCGACATTGGCGCAAACGCGTCGAAATGCTTCACGCTGGTTTACAATCTGCGTAGAGCCGACAGGCTCTTCCAGAAATTTCCAGGGGTCGAAGGCAGCTATTATTTTATCGCCGGAATCGGCGTGAACTATCAGCGGGCCAGCGGAATCACCCTGGCGCCCATGCGCACCGGCGTCGGGCTTCGTGCAGGCGTGAACGCGGGCTATTTGACCTACACGCGTCAGCAGTCGCTTAACCCGTTCTGATTTGCTCAGGGGGCGATCGCCGCCGTCTCATCGCGCGTGCCCGCCAGATTCGGCAGATAGAGCAGCAGCGCCGCGGCCACGTAGGTCGACGAGAAAGTCCCCACCAGGATTCCGAACAGAATCGCCGCGCTGAAGCCGAACAGCTCCGGTCCGCCAAAAAACAGCAGAGGCAGCATGGTGAGGGCGGTGGCGGCCGAGACCAGGGTCGTGCGCGTTGCGATCTGATTGGTTGACAGATTGATCATCTGGGCGAGCGGCATTCGCTTGAACTTGCGTCTGTTCTCGCGAATCCGGTCGAACACCACCACCGTATCGTTGATCGAATAGCCGGCGAGCAGCAGCAGCGCCGCGACCGAATTCAACGAGAATTCCATATGGCAGACGGAGAACAGGCCAGCCGTTACGAAGACATCGTGACCGGTCGCGATCGCCGCTCCGATGCCGTACTGCCATTCGAATCGAACGGCAACGTAGATCGAGATCAGAACGATGGCGAGAATCGTCGCCTTGACGCCATCGGCAAATAATTCCTGGCTGACCTTGGGGCCTACTACCTCGGCGCGCCGGAAGCTGTATTCGGCGCCGAGCTTCGTTTTGATCAGGCCGACGGCTGTTTCGCCCGGATGCGCCGCATCCGGCTGAAAACGGATCAGAACGCAGGAATTGACAGGCCTGTCGCATTCGCCGCCGCCGAAATATTGCAGCTGCGCCGCGGGGAAACCGAGATGTTCGACTTCACCGCGGACTTTCGCGATATCGATGCTGTGAGTCGCCTTTGCTTCGAGAAGAACTCCCCCGGTAAAATCTATGCCGAGATTGAAGCCCTGGACCGCAATGGAAACGATGGCAGCCAGCATTAACAGACCATCCATCGCGAACGCGTAGTACCGCCAACCGATGAAATCGATGTTGGTGTTGTCGGGGAGGAACCTGAGATGACGCATGGAGCCTGTGGTCTGGCCGCGAGGCCGCAGACATAGCCGCAACGCCACCGGTCCCACAAGCGACAGCGGGTCGCCCACCAGGGGCGCCAGCGGGGAGGAGGACCTAAACTGGAATTCGGGACCCGCGAATACAGCTTGTAACGTCCCTAGGCCTTGCAGACGTTTGGAGACCGCCGTTTTGCCACCCTTGCCACGGCATTGCGCGTGTCGATCACGAGCTTTGCGTGATCGACCAGCAGCCCGTAGTCCACATTCTCGTGATCGGTCACAATGACGGCTGCGTCGTACTCGGCGATAATCTTTGGGATGAGTGGTACCGATTTCCGTCCGGCGAGCCGGCGATATTGTCTGGTTGCGGGGATGTGCGGCACGTAGGGATCATGAAAATCGACTTTGGCACCGCGGTGTTCGAGCAATTCGATGATTTGCAGACTGGGGCTTTCGCGAATGTCCTCCACATTCCGCTTGTAGGCGAGGCCGAGGAGCAGGATTTCTTGATCCCGTCACGCTCCTCGAAAATCGGCGGCCCAGCTCCTCGATGAGCTTGGCGACAATGACACTCGGCATTAAGGCATTGATTTCGCCCGCAAGCTCGATGAAGCGTGTCGGCATGTCGTACTCGCGGGCCTTCCAGGTGAGGTAGAATGGATCGATGGGGATGCAGTGGCCGCCGAGTCCGGGTCCCGGATAGAAGGGCATGAAGCCGAATGGTTTGGTTTTCGCCGCCTCGATGACTTCCCAGATGTCGATTCCCATGCAGGTGAAGATCTCGTTTCAGCTCGTTGACCATCGCAATGTTGACGGCGCGAAAAATGTTTTCGGTAATCTTGACGGCCTCGGCGACGTCGGGACTAGAGACGGGAACGGTCTTTGCCACGACCTGGTCGTAGAGAGCGACGGCGAGCTCCAGCGCTTCCTGGCCGTCACCGCCGACGACCTTTGGAACCGAATTGATTGAAAACGAGCTGTTTCCGGGATCCTCGCGCTCGGGGCTGAATGCCAGAAAGATATCTTCTCCACATTTCAATCCGCCTTCTTCCAGCAGCGGTTTAAGAACTTCGCGCGAGGTGCCTGGATAGGTGGTCGATTCAAGGACGATCAGTTGGCCCGCGCGAAGATGTGGTGTGATGGCCTTGCCGGTACCGATGATGAAACTCAAGTCGGGCTCGCGGTGCGCGGTCAGCGGCGTCGGCACGCAGATGATGACGGCATCGACGTGACGGACCCGGGAAAAATCCGTCGTTGGTACAAAACGCCCGCACTCGATCATTTCGCGGAATTGTTCGGAGGGCAGGTGTCGAATGTAGGTTTGACCCCGCTGCAGCATGTCGATCTTGGCTTGATCGATATCGAAGCCGACGACGCCGAATCCGGCGTTGGCCATCGCGCGGACCAGCGGCAGCCCGACATATCCCAAGCCGATCACGCCGATCATCGCGTCGCGGCGGCGTAAACGATCGGCCAGATCGGACGAGGATGATGTTTGCTTCATTGCGGTCGAGGCGCGTGCATTTGCGGTCTAATACGACGAATTGCTGTGTTTGCAAACTGCGCCATTCTGCCTGTTGTTGTCGCGCCGCACATGTAACCAGCATTGCGGGTTGTTTCGTCCGAGGCCATATTGGGCCGGGTCGATTTTGCTGGCGGTCGAGCCCAGGCTACGGGTGCTGAGATGAGTTATATGGTGAGCGGGGCTGCCGGATTCATCGGATTTCATGTTGCGCTGCGCCTGCTGAAGCGCGGGGAACGGGTCGTCGGACTGGACAATCTCAACGATTACTATTCGGTATCGCTGAAGCGCGATCGTCTGGCTGTATTATCGGGCTATCCGGATTTCGTATTTCATCGCGTCGAGCTGGCCGATCTGACCGCGCTGAAGCAGGCGTTGCGGGGCGAAAAAATCCGCAAGGTGGTCCATCTCGCCGCACAGGCCGGCGTTCGCTATTCGATTGAAAATCCACACGCGTACGTACAGGCGAATCTTGTTGGACACGTCAATGTGCTCGAATACTGCCGCCATCTGGACGGCTTCGAATTCGCCGCCTATGCGTCGTCCAGTTCCGTCTATGGCGGAAACACCAACATGCCGTTTTCCGAGGGCGACCGGGTGGACAGTCCGGTGTCGCTCTACGCAGCGACCAAAAAGGCCGATGAACTGATCAGCCATGTCTACTCACACCTCTACGGGATGCCACTGGTCGGCTTCCGGTTTTTCACCGTCTACGGGCCGTGGGGCAGACCTGACATGGCAATGTGGCTGTTCGCGCGCGCCATCCTGGCCGGCGAACCGATCCGCGTCTTCAATTACGGTCGCATGAAACGCGACTTCACTTACATTGACGACATCGTGAGTGGCGTTCTCCTGGTCGTAGATTCGCCCGCGAAAGCGATCAGCGGTCGCGACAACCATCGCATCTACAATATCGGGAACAACCGCCCTGAAGATCTCCTTCATATGATAGAGGTTCTGGAAGCGTCTCTCGGACGTTCTGCGGAAAAAGTCATGCTGCCGTTGCAGCCGGGCGATGTGCCCGAAAGCTTTGCCGATATCGATGCCATCCGCCGGGACTACGATTTTGCGCCCACCACACCCATTGCCCGCGGCATCCCTGCTTTTGTAGCGTGGTACAAGGATTACCATTCCGGGGTGCGGGCCGGGTGATGGCTGCGCGGGTGTTTATTTCCAGAAAGGCTTGGCATGCTTCAGCGCGCGCCAGACTTTTCCCAGTTTTGCGCTCGCATGCTCGCGGCGTTCCGTATTCCATTTCATCAGACCCCCCGCGGGCGGCGCCCATGCTGCCGAGTGGCGGGGAGCAATCTCTCGCACGAGGCGCACGGTCATCTGCGCGTCGTTGATCGTTCCCAGAACAGTCTGAATCTTCTTGCAGCGCTTCACGTGCCGCTTGACGCGTTTTTCGTCGTAGAATTCCCGCACGGCTTCTGCCGAATAGCGCAGTTTCTTGATCGATTTGCGCAACGGATGAAGCGCACGAGGGGAGAGGCGTGCCGCCGCGCGGCCGCGTCGCATGACCTTGGCTGCAACGCGGTCAAGAAAGCCGGGCATAATCTCCGCAGCCGCACTGCGCGCAGCTTGCGCCTGGTCGGCGGCCCAGTCGAAGTCGCTCAGCCAGGCCTGGATGCCCAGCACGAGTTCGGCGGGCGCCTTGCTCCCGATCAGGTCGCGCACGCCGTGGTGCGCGCTTTCGCGTTTTTCTGCCGCCCGCTCCTCCAGCGCCGCGATCCATTCCGCGCGCACGCCTGAATTCCGGGCGGCGGGGAGCGTTTCTTCAACGAATACATCCCAATCGCGCGCCGTCCCAAGCACCGCGCCGAGATCGCGAATGGCATTGTTGAAACGTTCGCGCGCGCAACGCTCCAGACACGGCGCATAAAGGACCAGCATGGTGCGCAGGCGCCGCAAGGCCACACGCATCTGGTGGACACCTTCGGGATTTCCGGCCCGCGCTGCGGGAATATTGGCCACGAATCCATGGAGCGCGGCTTGCGCCGTCGCGGTCAGCGCCTCTTTGAGCGCCGCTCGGTGCGGCAACGGGGCAGCGCGCGATTTCACAGAAGAGGAGTCGCTGCCGGTGAGCAGGCGATAGCCCCGATCTGCCTTGCTCTCCGCGCCCAGGAGCAACGGGTAGTGCTCGAGCAGATCCAGCGCCAGCCGATAGGCCGGGCCGGACGGGCCCTGCTTGATCTCCAGTTCGAGTTCTCTAACCGGCTCTTGGCGATCGCCCGCCAGCACAAACCCTTCGTCGATGACGGCTTCGATCTGCGCTCCGCCCAGTTTGATGTCGAAGCTCTGGCGGTGGATCTCCGTGACGAATTTCGACCTGACGCGGCGCAATTCTCCATTCAGGTTCGATCGGGCGTCCAAAACTTTGCCGAGGGGCCGCAGGGCCAAACGATTGGCGGAAAGCTTCCACTCCCACTCGTTGCGCCGCTGCACCAAGCCAGCGCCAGCAGGCGACTTTTTCAATGTTTGCAGATGCAGGCCATTCTTTTCGCGGATGCGCAAACTATAGCCGTGGCGCCGGAGTATACATTGGTCCGTGTCGAAATATGTGGTCAGTTCGCGGCGCGGCGATAGCGTCCGCGCCGCATGCGCAAAAATGGGGTGTTTTGCCATGTCGGCGCACGCGCCGGGATCAAGCAGGAACTTGATTTCGGTCTCCGTCGGCGGGGCGCTCATTGCGTGTCCGATATAGCTCAGATTCGAACTCCGCGGGATGCTCCTCGTTCCGTGCGGATTTGATGTCGCGCAACAATCCCGTTCAAATTGGGATTGGACGAGGGTGGCACCAACCACCGCTTAAACAGCTTCGACGAAAAGGATCAACGACGCCAAATCACACGCACTATTGCGGCGGCTCGGGCAGATACCATCTCGTGCTGATGATGGCCGAAAGCGGTCCGGCGATTGTAATAGCAGCCCAAAAGGGCGTTTGCGGCACGCGAATGACATCGCCGGGATGGATTTTGGTTGTCGCATCGGCAGCTAACCGCTCCTCTTTCCCCTGGCCGTTGCGCCGGACATAGATCCAGGAATCGCTGGCCTTGACCGTGTAGCCGCCCCCAAGCGCAACGGCGTTGGGCGCAGCCATGTCGTTCACGTACGGGTATTGGCCGGGTTTGTTCACTTCTCCGATGATGTAGAACGGGCGATAATCGGTCACTTCGACGTTGACGCGCGGCTCGCTGAGATAGCCGTCGGCGAGGGTCGCCGCGATCCGCGTCTCCAGCTCGCGTGGCGACAGGCCGGCGGCCCTCAATTGCCCGATGAGCGGCAGGCGTACGAAACCACCTTCGTCAATCTGGAATTCGCCGCCGAGGTCGTCTTCGCCAAACACGATCACGCGCACCTTGTCGCCTGTTCCGAGGCGATAAGTGGTCGCGCTCGAGAATCCGGCCGGCAGATTCGATGGATGGTCCCGATTCAGCAGCGGTTGCGTTCGTGACGCCGGCCGAGAACGCACCAAGAAACACCGCGACAAATACGCTCTCGCGCACCAGATCGCGACTCCATGATCGTGTTCCTGCCATGGGGCAAATGTAGACGCCGGGGGTTGACGAATTGCTACCGTTGCGGGCCTGTCGGTGGCAGAATTCCGTAACCGATGCGCAGGGGTTGCGCCTTTGGGGTGCTTGGCCATCCAAACGATTCCACGCCCATGATCTTGAGCGGCTGGAGCGCGGCCAGCGCCGGGGGAGGGGCCTTGCTTGCCGTGATGCGCCAGAGAACCAAGGCACCGTCACGTTTGAGCGATTCCGGCGTGACCCAAGGCGACTTGGCGAAGCTCGCATCGATCCAAACCGATGGTCGCGGGGCGACGCCCATTGCGATCAAACCACCGAGCCAGCCGTCCGCTGCCACGATCCGCAGCGGTCGACGCGTGTCCTTCCGCCAGATGAGGGCGAATTTTTGTGCAACCTCCCGATCCGGCCACTGAATGCGCGAAGGTCTGTTTTCGATTTCGGGCACCACCACATTTGCGAGCGCGTAGGCCGTCAACCCGATCACGAACAATCCGACAACACAGGACCCCAATCGCATCAGGGACGCAGTATCGCGGTGCGGCGTCCCCGCCTGCACGATTCCGAGACCGACCAGATTCCACATGGGCGTTCCCCACATGTCACGCACGCCAAGGCCGGATGCAATCGAAAGCATAGTTGCAAGTGCGGGAGGCCCCAGCGTCAGCCAAAGCAGAAATCGGAGATTTTCGTCGCCTCGCAGCGGTCTATGATTCGGCACCAGCAATCCGGCGATGGCGGCAGCGAGGAATGCAGGCGCCAGGTCCGCTGCCTGGGCAGACAGAAATTTTGCGGCCCCCACCACGCGACCGCCGACACCAGCGGCCTTTCCGGCGCGCCCGATCGCATAGTGCAGCGTCGGAAAGCCGTGATGGAACAGCCAGACCACATGCGGCGAGACGACCGCGATGCACACCGCGATCGCCAGGTAAGGACCCGTGGTTCTGAGCGCCGCCCGTGAACTACGCGCGCAGGCAAGATGGGCGAGCATCGTCACTAGCAGAAGCGCGGTTGAATACTTCGCCAGCAGACCCAGTCCGGCGGTCAACCCCAGCGCCAGCCACCATCGCGTGGCTCCGCTCTTCCAAGCCTTGTAATAGAAGAGGGTTGCAGCTGCCCAGAGCGGCATCTGCGCCACGTTGTGATTGAATTCGGGCGAAGGAACGGAAAAGTAGTACACGCCAGCGAGCAACAGCGCGCCCGCGGCGGCCCAGCGCGCCGGCATCATCTCGCGTCCCAGCAGAAAGACGAAGATATATGTCGCGGAAATCGCGATCTGGCTGAGCAGGAAGGGACCTACATTGCCAAACGCATCAAAGAAAAGCTCGACGATCCAGGACGGCAAGGGTGGGTGTTTGTAATAACCCCATTGCCACTCATGTCCCCATGCGAGACCGTCACTGACGACGTCGAGCGGCAGACTGGTCGCAAACAGCCAAGGGACGAGCGTCCAGAAAATCAGCTGCGCGACGACGAGGAGTGCGAGCCAAAACCGGGGGTCGGCGCGCCAGTTCGGCAGGATCATTTGAATATCCGACTCTGCGTCGCGCCGATGTCGATTGAGACATCTGAACGTTCGCGGCTCCGCAAGCCACAGCGCGCACCGGGCTTCCACCCCGGTGCGCGCGACGGCGGGACACTGAGATTATTGCGGCGGATTCGGCGGCGGCTCCTTCTTCGGAGGTTCCTTTTTCGGCGGAGTTTGCGGCGGTGCGCCATTCGGCCCGGGAGCGGCAGGATGCGGGTGCATGGCGGCCGCTTCAGGATGCGAAGGTGCCGCCATGCCGCCATTCGGACCCATCGTGGCGCTGGGTTGCTCGTGGGGACGCTCTGCGTTTGGTCCGGCCATACCATTCGCACCCGCACCGGGAGGCGTTTCGTGAGGACGCTCGCCGTTTGGCCCCGTCATGCCGCTGGGGGCAGCGCTTGGCGGGGCTTCGTGCGGGCGTTCGGCGCTGGGAGCCATCGTGCCGTTGGGTTGCTCGTGCGGGCGCTCGCCGTTTGGTCCCGCCATACCGCCGGGACCCGGGCCGGGCTGGCCTTCGTTGGGACGCTCGCCGCTGGGAGCCATCGTGCCGTTGGGCTGCTCGTGCGGGCGCTCGCCGTTTGGTCCCGCCATACCGTTGGGACCTGGGGCGGGCTGGGCTTCGTGGGCACGCTCGCCGCTGGGTGCCATTGCGCCGCTGGGCTGCTCGTGCGGACGCTGCCCATTTGGCCCTGCCATACCGTTCGGCCCGCCCCCTGGCGCGGCCTCGCGGGGATGCTCGCCGTTGGGTCCCGTCATGCCTGCGGCACCCGCAGCTCCCGTACCCGCGGCCGGGCGGACGGGTGTCCCATGAAAGCGGCTTTGCACTTCCGGCGCGGCAACACTCGCCTTCGTGAATAAGTGCACGGGTGCATGACCATTCGTGACCGGCACATGTTCAGAGAGTCTGGCCACGATGCGGGGCGGCGGCGGCGGCGCACTGTTGGCGATACCCCTTCCACGTGGCGCTACCGCCTGCATGCGCAGCTGCACGCGTTGGCCCACGGCCACCGTCGCCACCAGATTGGGATGGCGGATGACCATGGCTGCGCGGACAACCGGAATGGGGTGCCCGACAGCGCGCTCGACAAGATGCACGTCGATGCTCCTGTTCACCACGTAATTGTTGACAACCGTGTAGTTGGTGACGTTGCGCGTCTGGCGGATGATGTTGACGACCTGTACCGGATTGGTAATGGCGACAGTCAGATAATTGGGCGCCTCGATCTGACCCAGACCCGACGAACACCCAATTCTGTGCGAACCGGTTCTCGTCATATCCAGGTCCGTACCACCGCGCATAGCCATACAGGCCGCCAACCTCTCCCACGCCGAATCGGAAAGAGC
This sequence comes from uncultured Alphaproteobacteria bacterium, assembly GCA_963812975.1. GTDB lineage: Bacteria > Pseudomonadota > Alphaproteobacteria > Micropepsales > Micropepsaceae > Rhizomicrobium. Next base: position 62,620 of record CAWEXK010000027.1, read on the forward strand.
CTCCAAATGCAATGTCGCCGCGGCCCTCGAGGAACGCATCATCGGGGGGCATCGGCATCCAGCCGATATACTGGCCGTTGCTGCGCCATGTGACCCAACCCGGACTCCAGACGTAGCCCGGAATCCACAGCCAGCCGTCATCGGGATCGTTTACCCAGCGCCCGTAGTGAAACGGGATGTCGCCCCAAGGCAACCTTGACTGCCAATACCAGCCATATTCATCGGTGTAGACCCAATGTCCCGCGGTGTAATAGGGACGAAAGTCGTAGGACACTTCCGCGGGCTGCCAAACGACGCCCCAGCGGTCGCTGTAAAGCCAGTATCCGAAGGGGGCGAGCTGCTCCTGGAATGAATCGAAGCTGATGGCGGCATCTGCCTGATCCATTTGATTCATCTGATCGATTTCGCCCATCTGGGCACAAGCAGGGCCTATCGCCAGAGCCAATGCGCTGGCGGCCATGCTGGTCGTCAACAAGCTTGTTCGAAGGATTCGGCGCATATCCATCTCCTGGTTAACGTTGCCGGCCCTACACCCCGACGTTCTGGGGGTGCTAAAGGACGCAGGAAAGCGGCGTTTTGTGGGCACGTGCGTTCACCATTACAGAATCTTGGAAATCCCGGGATGGTCCGCCTGTGGCACGCCGCCGGGGATGTGGCGCTCTTAACCTTTGCTCGGCTGCGCCTATCTGCTAGCTGGACGACAGGTCGGAAATTGGTTCGGGGACAGGCATGACCGCAATCGATGAGTTCATCGGATCGACTCTATTGCTGCTCTCTGTCGTAGCCATGGGTTTCACTCTTGCCGCCGCGGCCGCGATCGCGCCGCTGCCGCGGCGATCGACGGCGCGAAAGTCCAGCCGGTCTCCGGTAACCCTGCTCAAACCGCTCTGCCTCGCCGAGCCCGGGCTCGAGGACAACCTGCGAAGTTTTTTCCGCCAAGACTACGAAGGAGCGATTCAGATCGTCTTCGGTGCCAAATGCCATGACGATCCCGCCCTGCGGGTGGTCGAGAAGCTGCGTGGGATCTTCCCGGAAGCGAATGTGGAGGTGGTCACCGACCCAAAATTCTGCGGTGCAAATCCCAAGGTGGCGAACCTGATCAACATGACCGAACGCGCCAGGCACGACGTTCTGATCATGAGTGACAGCGACATTCGCGTACGACCCGACTACGTGCGACAGGTCGTTGGCGCAATGGATGAGCCAGAAGTCGGCGCCGTCTCCTGCCTTTACTCCGGAAAGCCCGTCGGCAATCTATGGTCGAAGCTTGCCGCAATGGGAATTGACTATCATTTCCTGCCGAACGCGCGCCTCGGAATCGCGCTCGGTCTGACGGAGCCCTGCTTCGGTTCGACAATCGCTTTTCGTCGCCAGACACTCGACGAGATCGGCGGATTCGAGTCACTTTCCAACGTGCTCGCCGACGACTACGAATTGGGCCGTGCCATCCGGGAAAGGGGTTATCGCCTGGCGATACCCCCTGCGCTGACGGTTGAGCACATCTGCAGCCAGAAGAGCGCCAGCGCATTGCTGCATCAGGAATTGCGTTGGGCCAAGACGAATCTGTGGCTTGCAAAAAGCGGCTACGCCGGAACTCTACTGACGTATCCGCTGCCGCTGGCGCTCCTGGCTTGTCTGTTCCAGGGATGGTCGGCATTGTCGCTGATGGCAGTGGCGGCCGCGCTGATTTCGCGAGTGTACCTCATGTTCAAGTGCAGTCGGCCGCTGCGGCTGCGGGCCGATCACGTTTGGCTGCTACCGCTGCGGGACATTTTGTCGTTCGGAGTATTCGTGGCATCGTTTTTCGGAAGAACGGTCATCTGGCGCGGCACCCGCTATCTCGCGGGCCCTGACGGCGCGCTGGCTCAACTATAGGTGTTTCAGCATGCTGCGAACGCTATTCCTTCAGGGGCCTTCCTTCGATGGATTCGATGGAGGCGCGGGCTCTCGCTATCAGGCCAAGCGCGAAGTGCGTTCCTTCTGGTATCCGACTTGGCTTGCCCAGCCTGCGGCCCTCGTCGAAGGTAGCAGGCTCATCGACGCTCCGCCGCACGGCCTGTCGCTCGCCGACGTGGTTGCCTGCGCGAAAGATTACGATCTCGCCGTTCTGCACACATCCATGCCGTCATTCGGATCGGACCGCAGAACGGTTGCCGCGCTGAAGAGTGCCAATCCCTCACTAAAGGCCGGCTTCATAGGCGCCAAGGTAGCGGTCGATCCGGAGGGCAGTCTCAACGACGCGCCAGAGATCGATTTCGTCGCCCGGAACGAATTCGATTTCACGATACTCGACGTGGCGCGCGAAGTCCCCTGGAACGAGCATCGACGGGCTCAGTTATCGCAACAGCGGGGGCATCATCATTCACAATCAGGAACGGGCCATCCTCGAAAACATGGATGCGTTGCCCTTCGTCACACCGGTGTACAAGAGAGATCTTGAAATCGAAAACTATTTTATCGGTTATCTCAAGCACCCCTATATTTCGATCTATACCGGGCGCGGCTGTAAATCCCGCTGCACCTTCTGCCTGTGGCCACAAACCGTCGGGGGCCATCGCTATCGTACGCGCAGCGTGAGCCACGTTATTGAGGAGATCGCGTGGGCAAAGCAGGCATTCCCGCAGGTCAAGGAGTTTTTCTTCGACGACGATACATTTACCGACAACCTTCCGCGCGCGGAAGCTATCGCAATGGAGCTCGGGCGACTGGGAGTCGAATGGTCGTGTAACGCCAAGGCCAATGTGCCGCGCAACTCGCTCAGAGTGATGCGCGACAATGGCCTGCGGCTACTATTGGTGGGCTACGAATTGGGCAACCAGCAGATTCTTTACAACATCAAGAAGGGCATGCGTATCGACGTGGCAGAACGCTTCACGAAGGATTGCCACGATCTGGGCATCACCATCCATGGCACGTTCATTCTCGGCCTGCCTGGAGAAACGCTTGAGACTATTGAGGAAACCGTGCGTTTTGCCAACCGCATCAATCCGCACACCATTCAGGTATCGCTCGCGGCGCCGTATCCCGGTACTTTCCTTCACAAGCAGGCGGTGGAAAATGGCTGGCTGGACGCGGCCAACGCGGAGCTGGTCGACGAGCGCGGAATACAGATCGCGCCGCTGCACTATCCGCACCTCAGTCACAATCAAATTCATGATTTGCTGGAGGATTTCTATACGCGCTTCTACTTCCGCTGGAACAAGATCGGCGCCATTGTCGGTGAAATGCTGCGCAGTCCGCAGATGATGAAGCGCCGGCTGCGCGAAGGGATGGAATTCTTTCAGTTTCTGCGCGCCCGCCGCGAGCACGCGGCATGAGTGGTTGCGCGCTCGCGCTTCCCGATTTGGCCTACGAATTGGGGCGCGTGCCTCCATGGACACCGATCGCGATCGGCAGCGAAACGCACAAGATGCTCTTTTGCTGCACGCTGTTGGATACGTTCAATGCCTATCGCCCGTCTATTGCCGGTGCAAGCCGAATTCGGCGTCGATATCGATCTGGCCGATCTCCTGGACCTCTGTCTTGTCGAAAACGACCGCCGGCTCGGACTTTATGATTTGCGCCTGCTTCGCCCGCTGATTGTTCCAACGTTGGTCCGCCTTGCGCGTCGATTTTTGCGGAGGACCGGACGGACGCTGCGCAGCTGAGAGCGAATCCGTGCGCGTCGGAGTCAAGCGCGCAGCGGTGCCCCGTCTTGGTTGGGACCACTCCCTGCCGGCTCGTCAGCTCGCATCATCGCCGATGAGTTCGGATCATGGCTTCCGCTGATATTGCATTGGTAACGGGCGCATCGGGGTTCGTCGGCTCCGCGGTGGCGCGATTGCTGGCGCGGCGTGGATTTGCGGTTCGCGCACTTGCGCGGCCAACAAGCCCGCTGGGCAATCTCGAGGGCCTGGACGGCGCGATCGTCGAGGGCGACATGCGCGATGCCGCGGCCATGCGCCGCGCCATGCGAGACGTGCGCTACGTCTTTCATGTCGCCGCGGATTACCGGCTGTGGGCGCGCGACCCCCAAGAGATTGTACGCAACAATGTGCGCGGCACGTGTGCCGTGATGGAGGCCGCCATCGCGTTGGGCGTCGAACGCGTCGTGTACACAAGCAGCGTTGCCACGCTCAGGCCCGGAACTCCGACCACCCTTCCGACGAATTACAGCGATTGACGGAAGCCCAGGCGATCGGCGCCTACAAGAAGAGCAAGGTCGCAGCCGAACGGGTCGTCGAGCAACTGATTGCCGAGCGGGGCCTACGCGCAATCATCGTCAATCCGTCGACGCCGATTGGCGCCCGCGACATCAAGCCGACCCCCACCGGGCGCATCATCGTCGAAGCGGCTTCTGGGCGCGTGCCCGCCTTTCTCGACACGGGGCTCAATCTGGCGCATGTCGAGGATGTGGCAGAGGGCCATTTGCTTGCGCTCGTAAGCGGGAAGATCGGCGCTTCGTACATTCTCGGCGGCCAGAATGTGAGCCTGAGAGAAATGCTTTTCCTCATCGCCCAGCTCGTCGGCCGCAAACCGCCCCGCTTCAGGCTTCCGCGCGGCCCGCTGTTTCCGCTCGCGGCGGCCGCCGAGCTGGCGGCGCGGCTGACTGGCAAGGAGCCCTTTCTGACCCGTGATGCACTGCGCATGGCAAGTCATCCTATGTTCTTTACCTCCGCGCGTGCGGAATGCGAGCTCGGCTATCGCGCGCGTCCGCACCGCGTCGCGCTCGAGGATGCGCTCGCGTGGTACGGCAATGCCGGCTATCTACGATGATCATCGTTGCGTCATTTCGCTTCTGATCTGGCTGTATCTGTTGATCGGCCGCGGCATGTTCTGGCGCATGCGCGAGCGCGACGATCTGACCGAGACGCCAAACCCGCCGGACCCATGGCCGTCGGTCGTCGCGATCGTTCCAGCTCGCGACGAGGCGGACGTCATCGCACGAGCCATCGAAAGTTTGCTCGCTCAGGATTATTCGGGACCGTTCCGCATCATCCTCGTCGACGATCGAAGTTCGGATGGGACAGCTCAGGTGGCTCGGAAAGCCGCGCTTGCGTGCGGCCGCAGCGAGCGGCTCGAAATCCTTTCTGGCGACGAGCGACCGGCAGGATGGACGGGCAAGGTATGGGCCATGCGCCAGGGGTTCGCCCGGGCGCAAGGAGTTGGGCCGAGGTATTTGCTATTCACCGATGCCGACATCGTGCATGCACCCGACAATCTGCGCCGCCTCGTTGCCCGCTCGGAATCGGGCGGCTTGGTCTTGGCATCGCTGATGGCGAAGCTCTGTTGCGCCGGATGGGCCGGGAAGCTGCTGATTCCCGCCTTTGTTTTCTTCTTCGCCATGCTGTTTCCGTTCGCATGGGTCAACGATCCCGACGACGAGACCGCGGCTGCCGCCGGCGGCTGCATGCTCGTGCGTCGCGACGCACTGATTGCCGCTGGCGGACCGGAATCGATGGCGCGCGCAATCATCGACGATTGCGCCCTCGCGCGGATCCTGAAGCGCCATGGCGGGATCTGGCTCGGACTGACGCAGCGCGCGACGAGCATCCGCCCCTATCTGGGCGTGGGCGACATCGGCAGCATGGTTGCGCGCTCTGCATATGCCCAGCTCGGCTATTCGCCGGCGCTGCTCTGTGGCACCGTGCTGGGGATGCTGGTGGTCTTCGGCGCGCCTGCTGTGGTTGCGCTTTTTGCGCACGGTCCAGCGCGCATCGCCGGGATCGTCGCCTGGCTGGCGATGGCCGTGGCATATCAGCCGATGCTGCGCTTCTACCGTGCGTCACCGCTCTGGGGCGTCGCGATGCCCGCAACTGGTGCGATCTATGTCGGCTTCACAGTCGCTTCGGCCATCCAACACTGGCGCGGCCGCGGCGGCATGTGGAAAGGCCGCGCCCAGGCGCTCGCGTGACTGCCATGGAAGGCGCGGCTTCGCTTGCGTCGGGCAAAGGGCACCGGGACGAGAATTTTCCGGTTGCTTCCCTCCTCATTCGCAAGCGACATCGCCCGATCATTCTGGCCTTCTACCGCTTTGCGCGCGCGGCAGATGACGTTGCTGATCATCCGCATGCGACGCCGGAACTGAAACTGCACCTTCTCGAGAACATGTGGCGTACCTTGCACGGCGAGGCGGACTTGTCGCCGGAAGCAGCGGCGCTGCGAACCATGCTGGCCGACAGGCATCTGCCGGCGCAGCACGCGTTACACCTTCTGGAAGCCTTTCGTCGCGACGTGACCAAACTCCGCTACGCAGACTGGGACGAGTTAATCGATTATTGCCGCTACTCTGCCATGCCGGTCGGCCGCTTCGTACTGGACGTGCACGGGGAATTGCGTTCGTTGTGGCCGGCGTCGGACGCGCTTTGCGCGGCGCTGCAGATCATCAATCATCTCCAGGATTGCGCGAAGGACTACCGCGAACTCGATCGCGTGTATCTTCCGCTGGACGTTCTGCACGAGCACGGGCTCGAACCCTCCGCTCTGGGTGCCGCAAGCGCGTCTCCCGCCTTGCGCAACGTGATCGCGCTCCTGGCCGCGCGTACGACCTCGATGCTCGCCCGATCGCGGCCGTTTGCCAGTCGGATCGCGGATGATCGGCTCGCACTTGAAGTCGGGGTCATTCAGCGGCTGGCCGAACATCTGGCCGGTCGCCTGCGGCTTCGCGATCCGCTGTCGCAACGTGTGCACCATCGTCCGCACGAAACCGCGCGGCTCGCCCTCTTCGCGGCCGCATCGCTCCTGGCAGTTCGCTATCGCACACGCGCGGCGCGCGCTGCTCCCCCGAACGACGCGCGCGAATCCATCCATGGAAGGTGAGGCCGATGCGCCAGCAGTCCGGCAGAAGGCGTCCGGCAGCTCGTTCTATACGGCGATGCGTCTTCTGCCCAGGGACGCACGGGAGGCGATGTACGCGGTATACGCATTCTGCCGCGCGGTCGATGATATTGCCGACGACGACACCCAGTCACGCGACGCGCGCAGCGCGAAGTTGGATGCATGGCGGCGCGACGTCGAAGCGCTGTACGGGGGGGCGGCGCCCTCGCGCACCGCTTTTCTCGAGGCGGGGGTTCATCGTTACGGTTTACGCGAGGCCGATTTCCTTGCCGTGATCGACGGAATGGAAATGGACGTAGCCGAGGACATGTGCGCGCCCGAGTTCGCAATGCTCGATCTCTATTGCGAGCGCGTCGCCAGCGCGGTCGGCCGGCTTTCGATCAAGGTGTTCGGCATGGACGAAGAGCCGGGATTCCGCCTGGCGCATCATCTCGGCCGAGCGCTGCAGCTGACGAACATCCTGCGGGATCTCGACGAGGACGCGAACCTCCGGCGGCTGTATCTGCCGCGCGAGCTGCTGGAAGGTGCATCGGTCCCGATCGCTGATCCCGCGTCCACTATCGGATCGCCCGCGGTCGATCCGGTCTGCCGCGCTGTAGCCGGCATCGCCCGGCAGCATTACCGCGATGCTGAATGCATCCTGCGCGCACGACCTCGCGGCGATCTGCGCGCGCCGCGGCTGATGAGCGCCGTCTATGCCTCCATTCTGGCCGAGATGCGAAGGCAAGGTTGGTCCCCTCCGCGGCGGCGCGTTCGCGTGGCCAGGCCGCGACTGGCATGGCTCATTCTACGCTACGGCGTCGCCGGATGAGCGGGGGGAAAGTGTATGTGGTCGGCGCTGGCCTTGCGGGTCTCGCCGCAGCCGTCACTTTGGCCGATCTTGGCAAGCAGGTTGAGATCATCGAAGCGGCACCACATGCCGGTGGGCGCTGTCGTTCCTGGTACGATGCTCAGTTCGGAGACGTCATCGACAACGGCAATCACCTTGTCCTGAGCGGCAATCGCGCAACCTTCGCCTATTTGAGAACTATCGGCGCGGAACAATACCTGTCCGGGCCCGCTACGGCGGACTTCGTGTTTTGCGATGCGAGGACGGGGGAACGATGGGTAATAGCACCCAATGCGGGCGGGGTTCCGTGGTGGATTCTGTCGCGCCACCGCCGCGTTCCTTATACGCGCGCGATGGACTACGCCAGACTTGCGCGGCTTCTGCTCCGCAATCGCGGTCGGCGTGTTCGCGACGTCGTTGCCTGCAGGGGCGCGGCCTGGGAGCAATTGCTGCGGCCCCTCTTGTTGGCCGCGCTCAATACTTCGCCGGAGGACGCGTCCGCCGAGCTTGCCTCGGCTGTGCTGCATGAAACGCTCGTGCGCGGCGGCCGTTATTGTCGTCCGCGCGTTGCTTCTCCCAATCTCGCGGCGGCTTTCATCGAACCCGCGATACAATTCCTCGCCCGCTGCGGCGCGCGACTGCGAATGAGCGAACGGTTGCGGGCTGTGATTTTCGATGGCTCGTCCGCACGCGCGCTCCACCTCGGGGACTCGCACATCGCGCTTTCTGCAAGCGACCGGGTGATTGTCGCCGTTCCGTCCTGGATCGCCACGGCGCTCCTGCCGGGCATTCTTGCGCCCGATCAGCATTCTGCAATCGTCAACGCGCACTACCGAGCTGCCGCCCCCCCTGGCGCTCCACCAATGATCGGTCTCGTAGGCGGCACGGCCGAATGGATTTTTGTTTTTCCCGGACGGATTTCGGTAACGGTGAGCGCAGCGAACGCCATAGTGGACAATGAACGAACCGAGCTTGCAGCTGTCCTCTGGCGTGACGTCGCTGTCGCGCACGGCCTTGCGCCGGTTCTGCCCACCTGGCAGATCGTGAAAGAAAAGCGTGCCACATTCTGCGCTACGCCCGAACAGGCTGCGATGCGCGCGCCGACAAGAACAGGCTGGATCAATCTGTTCCTCGCCGGCGACTGGACGGCGACGGGCCTTCCCGCCACCATTGAAGGAGCCATCCGCTCGGGTCAGAAAGCGGCAAGGCTGGCGGCTGGCCCCTAGGCCGCAAGTCCGATATCGCCTGCTTGCGCATGGAACAGGCAGTTTTGTCCAATGCGTTAGATCGCTGGTTCCTCGCATTATCCGGTGTTCGAGATTGGAAGCATGAACGATAGTCATCCTATTCCCCAAGACGCTCCGACGCTTGACAACACAATAGCCCGGGCAACTCGTGCGTTGCTTGCCTTGCAGCGCGATGACGGGCATTTCGTGTTCGAGCTGGAAGCCGATGCGACAATTCCTTCTGAATATGTACTGCTTGTGCATTATCTGGGCGAAGCGCCGAACCTCGAGCTCGAGCGCAAAATTGCAATCTATCTGAGGCGTCACCAAGCCGATCACGGCGGCTGGCCTCTCTATAGCGGTGGCGTGTTCGACATCAGCACCACGGTCAAAGCCTATTTCGCGCTGAAGATGATCGGTGACGCGACCGATGCGCCGCATATGCGCCGCGCCCGCGACGCCGTGCTTGAACGCGGCGGCGCTGCCAGAGCAAATGTCTTCACGCGCATTTTGCTCGCGCTTTATGGCGAGACATCCTGGCGCAACGTTCCAACGATCCCTGTCGAGATCATCCTTCTGCCTCGATGGTTCCCGATCCATTTGTCGAAAATGTCGTACTGGGCGCGCACCGTCATCGTGCCGCTTCTCGTGCTTGCAACACTCAGACCGCTGGCCCGCAATCCGCGCGCTGTTCATGTGGGCGAACTTTTCGCCGCGAATTCCACGGTGGCGCCTTGGCGCGCGCCGCATCAGAACCGGCATTGGGCTTCCTTCTTTCATGCACTCGATCTGGCTCTGAAGCTGATCGAACCACTATGGCCGAAAGGGCTGCGCAAGCTTGCCATTGCGCGCTGCAGAGATTTCGTGGACGCGCGCTTGAACGGCGAGGACGGTCTCGGGGCCATTTATCCGGCCATGGCCAACAGTGTGATGATGTACGACGCGCTGGGTTACAAACCCGAGCAACCCGACCGGGCGATCGCACGCACGTCAGTCGAAAAACTGCTCGTGGTCCGGGAGGCCGAGGCTTACTGTCAACCCTGCGTCTCACCCGTCTGGGATACGGCACTCGCTGCACATGCGCTGATGGAGACTTCAGAGTGTGATTGCAGACGCGTCGATCGTCCAAATCTGCAGTTGGCTGGCGGCGCGCCAAATTCTCGACATCAAGGGTGACTGGGCGGAGACCCGGCCCCGGGTGCGCCCGGGAGGGTGGGCGTTCCAGTACAACAACCCTCATTATCCCGATCTCGACGACACCGCTGTGGTCGTGATGGCGCTTGATCGTGGACAAGAAAGCTCGCGTTCTGGCGGCGAACCCGGCGACGCAATCGCACGTGGCCGCGAATGGGTCGAGGGCCTGCAGAGCAGCAACGGCGGATGGGCCGCGTTCGATGCGGACAACGTGCAATACTATCTCAACAATATTCCCTTCGCCGACCATGGCGCGCTGCTCGATCCGCCCACCGCCGATGTCACGGCGCGCTGTATCGGCATGTTCGCGCAATTGGGAGAAGGTTCCGAAAGTCCGCGTTTGAAGGCGGCGCTCGATTACATGGAGCGCACTCAGGAAAAAGACGGAAGTTGGTACGGGCGTTGGGGCGTCAATTACATCTACGGCACGTGGTCTGCGCTGGCTGGCCTGAATGCGGCGGGGTTGGATCCTACTTCACCCCTGATTCGCCGTGCAGCCGGGTGGCTCATTTCGATCCAGAACAGGGACGGTGGCTGGGGAGAAAGTTGCGACAGCTACAAACTCGACTATCGCGGCCATGAGATTGCGCCGTCAGTACCTTCGCAGACCGCCTGGGCGCTCCTGGGACTTATGGCCGCAGGCGAAGCAAATCACCCCGCGGTCGCGCGCGGCGTAGCCTGGCTTCAAGAAAGACAGCGGACTGACGGTCTTTGGGACGAGGAGAGCTACACAGGCGGGGGCTTCCCGCGCGTCTTCTATCTGCGCTATCATGGCTACGCAAAGATATTCCCGTTGTGGGCGGTCGCGCGATACCGCAATCTTCGGGCTGGGCATCTCAATCGCGTCCCGTACGGACTTTGATGATCATCGCCGTTACTGGCTTGGCGCGCGAGGCGCGTCTCATAGCCGGACCGAACCTGTCGCCCGTGATCGGCGGCGGCGATGCGCGCGCGCTTGAGCAGCGATTGGGCGCTGCACTCGCCGGGGGAGCGCGCCGCATCCTGAGCATCGGCATTTGTGGCGCTCTGTCGCCTGATCTGCGCGTCGGCGATGCTCTCATCGCTTCAGAAGTGATAACGGCCCGGGAGTACTTTACTACCAACGTGTCCTGAACTCGTGAGCTTTTGTCGCGTTTACCAGATGCGGTCGTGGCGCCTCTGGCCGGCATGGACGAGATTTCGGCGGATCGGTCATCAAAAGCTCGGCTTCGCGCGGAAACCCGTGCTTCGGCGGTGGATATGGAATCGCACGTTGCAGCACGCGCCGCAAAGGAGCATGGACTACCATTCGCGGCGTTGCGCGTGGTCTCAGATGCCGCACATCGTACGCTGCCGCCGGCCGCGCGCGTTGCCCTTCAACCCTCGGGCGCGATCGATTTGGCAGGCGTCCTTCGATCGGTCATCCGCTCACCGCTACAGATCCCCGCACTGCTACGCACGGCATGGGAGGCCGAGATCGCCTTTGCCGCGTTACTCCGCTGCCGCAACGTGTTCGACGGCGGGTTTGCCGGCGCGGATCTCGGCGAGCTTGCGCTCGACATGGGATGAAAACACGAAGTCTGCGGGGCGCTGTCCGTCGAGCGGGATTTCCGGCGCCATTGCACCGTCCGTACGCACGCCTTTGAGCATCACGGCCAACGCTGTCAGCGGCCGCGTGACGCTGTCGATCACGGCGGTTGCTTCGAAATCCGCAATGCACCATGCAATTCGCGCATTTCTCGTAATTTCCGACGCCATATTTGTCCCAATCAGTTTCTTCCATCAGCTCTCGAAAGGTCGCGGCGTAACCCTCGCCGAGCAGGTAGCACGGCCGCTGCCAGCCGAAGACTGTGCGCGTGGGATTGCCCCACGGGGTGCAATGATAGGTCTGGTTGCCCGCAAGGAAGTCGAGAAACAAGGCTGACTGACTGAATGGCCATTTTCTGGCGCCGTCGCCGCGCGAAAAAACGCCGCGGAATAGATTCTTCGTGCGTTCACGGCTGAGGAAATGTTCCTGATCCGGCGCCCGCTCATAGGCGTAACCGGGCGAGACGGTGATACCGTCGAGGCCAATCGCCGTCATTTCATCGAAGAAGGAGGCAACACGCTGAGGCTCGGCATCGCTGAACAGGGTGCAATTGATGGTAACACGGAAGCCCTTCGATTTCGCCAATTTGATCGCATCCACAGCCTTTTCGTAAGAGCCGTGGAGACAAACCGACTTGTCGTGCATTGCCCGGTCGCCGTCGAGATGAATCGACCAGGTGAAGTTCGGGTGCGGGCGGTAATGCTCGATCTTCTTGGCGAGCAGCAGCGCGTTCGTGCAAAGGATGACGAATTTCTTGCGCTCCAGGAATCCGCGAACGATTTCGGGCAACTCGCGGTGCAGAAGCGGCTCGCCGCCGGCGATGGAGACGACCGGAGCGCCGCATTCGTCGATCGCCTGCATGCAATCGTCGTAGCTTAGCCGCTGGTTGAGGATTTCGTCGGGATAATCGATCTTGCCGCAGCCCGCACAGGCGAGGTTGCAGCGAAACAGCGGCTCAAGCATCAGCACGAGCGGATAACGCCGCCGTCCGCGAAGATGCTGCTTCACGACATAAGCGCCAACGCGCGCGGCTTGTCTCAGCGGGATTCCCACATTTCACTCCACATTTGCTGTCTGGCGCTTGCGGTTTCGCAGCTCCGCCGGCAGGCGGAACTCGATTTTTTCCTCGACGCCATTCATTTCGGAAACTTCAACGTCGCCCAGGCGACGCAATGCATCGATCACGTTGCGCACCAGCTCTTCGGGAGCGGATGCGCCGGCGGTCAGTCCCACGGTGCGCTTGCCGGCGACCCAGGTCGGATCGAGTTCGCTGCCGTCGGCGATCAGGTAGCTTGGCACGCCTCCTTCCAGACCAATTTCACGCAGACGGTTCGAGTTCGAGCTGTTTTTTGCGCCCACGACCAGGATGATCTCGGCGATCTTGCAGAGTTCGCGCACCGCGGATTGCCGGTTTTGCGTGGCGTAGCAGATGTCCGACGTATCAGGCCCTACAATGTCGTTGAAACGGCGCTTGAGGGCGGCAATCACGCCGCGCGTATCGTCGATGCTGAGCGTCGTTTGCGTCACATAGGCAATCGGCGCATCGTTCGCCAGGTCGAGAGCCTGCACATCGGCCTCGGAGGAGACGAGGTGCACCGGCGCTCCCACCTGCCCCATGGTCCCCTCGACCTCCGGATGTCCGGCGTGTCCGATCAGGATCAGCGTCCGTCCCTTGGAGACGTAGCGCTTGCCCTGGGCGTGGACTTTCGAAACGAGCGGACAAGTGGCATCGAGCACCGGCAGCTCCCGGCGCTCGGCTTCCCGCACGATCGCCTGGGGAACGCCATGCGCGCTGAATACCGTCACCGCGCCCTGCGGAACCTCGTCGAGCTCTTCCACGAAGCGCGCGCCTTTTCGCTTCAGTGCCTCGACCACATGGCGGTTGTGGACGATTTCGTGGCGGACATAGACGGGCTCGCCGTATTTCTCGAGCGCATGTTCCACGATATCGATTGCGCGCACCACTCCGGCGCAAAAACCTCGGGGCTGTGCAAGAATGACCCGCATCGTCGGAACCGCCGTTTCTGCGCGCTCGTCCAGATCGGGAGCGCCACTTGTCAAAAGAGGTATCCCGCCTATAGCCGAAAAGCCATGCACAGCGAAGTCCTTTCCCTTCCCTAAGGCGCAACCAGGGCTTTCGATCCCAGACGCGCGGCTCCGCATTTTGCGTGCGCTCGAATCGGGTAAAGAACGGCATGGAATCCCCGTCAAGCCGCCGTCAACAAATGGGTAAGAGCCGCCCGTTTTCCAAGAGAACGCGACGGGAGGCTTTCCGCCAGGAAAGTCCCGTCCGCGACCCCATCGCGTGCTGCGCCGGAGTGGCACTCTGCGCGACCGGGACAATTCTCGCGCTTCCGGTATGGCTCGCACCGATGCCGGCCATGCCCGATTATCCGGCCCATCTCGCAAGCTTCTACCTGTTAGGAGGCGGCGCAAAGCTGCCACTGCTCAGCCAGTTCTACCAGGTGCAGTGGGCGTTCGTGCCAAACCTGGCAGGAGAGACGATCGTTCCACTCCTGTCGTCGATCATGGGCCTTACGGTGGCCACGACGGTTTTTCTGAGTCTCACCATCATCCTCTGGGTTATCGGTGCCGGCGCCGTTCAGCGGGCACTTTATGGTCGTGTGGGCGCTGCTTCGCTCTGCGCCGGACTGTTTGCATACAACGCAAACCTGATGTGGGGATTCTTCAACTATTGCTTTGGTATCGGCGTGGCTCTGTTTGCACTTGCCGGTTGGATCGGCGATGGAAATCGGCGAAAGCCTTTGCATCTGGTCGGTTTCGCCGTCGCTATTCTCGCAGTGTACTTCTGCCATGTGTTCGCAGCAGCGGTTCTTGTTCTTATTGTGGCCTGTTATGAATTTTCCGGCCTGGAACGACCGCTGCTCGCATGGAATACGCTGCGCCGCGTCGCACCTGTCGCGGCCATCTGCACGCCGGCAGCGTTCGCGTTCCTTTTCCTCAAGCCGCAGGGCGGCGGCGGCCCGGTCACTTTCAACCTTCTCGATACGATCGGAGACCGGGTTTCGGCGGCTGTTCAATGGAACTTCGACCAGTCTGCCTGGCCATTGCTGGCTGCTCTCGTCGCGCTCTTCGCCACGGGAGTATGGCGGCGGAAGATCGTACTGCATCCGCGAATGAAGCTTGCGCTCGCTGTTCTGGCGCTCATGTGCGTGTTCGCACCGGAATGGGCGATGGGCGGGTGGGGTGTCGATCTTCGCTTGCCTGCGGTGCTCGGTGCACTCGCATTCGCGTCGGCCGAATTTCGCTTCCAGTGGCGGACGCTGGTGGCGCTGATCGTCGCGGCGCTGGCGGCCGCCGCCTGGAACGCCGCCGCCCTGGCCGGCAATTGGCGCTACTACGACCAGCAATTCGCGGAATTTCGCGGGGCCGTGAAAGATCTCCAGGCAGGATCGAAGATCGTCACCGTTCTCGACGGCGATGCGATAGGACTGGCCTCCGATCAGCCCTATTGGCACATGGCCGAATACGCGATCATCGATCGCCAGGCTTTCACGCCGCTTCTTTTTGCGACACGAGGTCAGCACCTGATCCGTCTCCAACCGGACGTCGCTTCCATCGCTGCGAACTCCGCGCAGCAGGGTTCCCCACCCGACATCAGCGAGCTCGACGATCTGGTAGCAGGGATCGCGAACGACAATTCGGACATCCGCAACGTCTTCCCCTACTTGCTCCGCTTCCAGTGCCATTTCGACATCGCGCTTGTTCTGCATCTGGGTGGCCGACGCAGTGCCGTACCCGACGTCCTGACGCTCGAACACGCGGGGAGCTTCTTTGCTCTGTACCGGATCAAGCGGGGACAGAATTGCGGGACACGATGAGCACTGCCACTGGTCGGCGCGGTGCCCGCGCCAGTTCTCTCGATCACGCACTCGCGCCCGTAATGCCGGTTCTGTTGGCCGTCGCTGCGATCGCATGCCTGGCGGGTTTTGCGCGCGTCGTCGCCATTGCGCCGCTGCACGTGCCGCTCGATCCGAACGAGGGCTGGAATGCCTATCATGCGGTCGCCGCCATCACGGGTCGCGGACTCTATCCCGATCCGGCGGGATTCATGATCAACAATTATCCGCCGCTTTCGTTTTATGTGACCGGTTGTCTGGGCAGGCTGATCGGCGACGACATCGTCGCGGGCCGGATCATCTCGCTCCTCTCTTTCCTCTGCGTGTGTGCGTTTGTTACACTTTCGGCGCGGCGGATGAATTGCGGTTGGCAACAAGCAACCTTCGCGGCGCTTTTCCTCGCAGCTGTTATGCTCGCAACGTCCGATTACGTGGGCATGGACGATCCGCAGCTTTTCGCGCATTCGCTCCAACTCGCCGGGTTGCTTCTGGTACTCCGGGAACCGCGAACGCCCGCTGCTACCATTGCGGCCGCCGCCCTTTTCGTTGCCGGCGAATTCGTGAAGCACAATGTCTTCGCTTTGCCCCTCGCTAGCTTGTTTTGGCTCGCTCTGTTCGAGCGTCGCGATGCAGTGCGGCTTGCAATGTGGACCGCGTTGTTCTCGATTTCGGGCCTTGTAGCGTCGCGAATATTTCTTGGCGTCAATCTGCTGGACCGCTTGTACTCCGCGCGCGTCTACTCCCTGGCGGAACTCGGCGACACTCTCGTGGCGTGGCTACCCTTCGCAGCGATACCTTTGTGTGCGCTCGCAGGACTTGCCGTCCTGTGCCGGAAGGACCGGATGGTCATTCTGGTGGCCGCCTATGCGGCGATCGCGGTTTCAACGGGCGCGGTCCTGCTCGGGGGAGCGGGCGTTGATGTAAATGCCATGTTCGATGCCGACATCGCGCTGGCGCTTGGTGTCGCACTTGCGCTCGCGAGACTGGCAACGAGACGAAATCCTCTGCCGCATATCGGCGGTCGTGCGCTGGCTCTCGGCTGCATGCTGCCGCTGGCGGTATTGGCGGTCGAGGAGGGAGAATGGCGCGACTGGTCGTTTTGGGAGCGGCCGATGCATGACGAGGCGGCAAGGGCAGTACAGGATGTCTCTTATCTACGCGCGCATGCCGGCCCGACGCTGTGCGAAGTCCCTCGCGTTCTGCTATTGGGCCGGAAAGCCCGCGGAAGTGGACGTATTCAACCTCGATCAGCAGTTCCTCTCGCGCGCACGCGATCCTGGTCCTCTACGTCGCCGCCTCGATGCCCGCCATTTTGCCGTCATCGAGCTCGACGAGACGAAACCCTTTCCGTTGCCCGACGTGGAAGCGGCACTCCTTCGCGACTACCGCATCGATCACCGTGATGACGAGGGCGTGTTCTTCGTGCCGCGGTAAACGGGTCAGTGCGCCGCCACATCCCGTGCGTAGTTGACCTTGACCGTTCCTGTCCGTTCGAGTTTGGACCAGCCGACAAAGCGGCCGCGCAACGCAGTCGATAGCGAGCGCACCAGCACGTAATACATGATCTGACGATAGCCGAACCGCTGGAGCATCAGCCACCAGGTCAAGTTCCAATTCTCGCGGCGCTCCATGCAGAAACCGAACAGGGCGGCCAGCAGATCGACCACCATGAATACGGCATAGTACACGCCGACTGTGACCAGATTCGTGTTGCTGAACTCTGCGCCATGCTCGAGATAGGCAATCGTCTGAAAAAGGAGCTGCCAGATCAGCATCAGGTCGGCGATGGGGGCGAGCGCAGTGAGGAAAATCTGGAACATCCACGCCTGCGGCAGGGCGACAAGGCCGAGCGCGCCGTAGCGCGGATTGAACGTCATTGCACGATATTTCCACAGACATTGCAGCGTTCCAAAGGCCCAGCGGAAACGCTGCTTGGCAAATCCGCGGACAGTTGCCGGGGCCTCCGTCCATGCGATCGCGGTCGCGTCGAACAACACCCTGTAGCCGGCGCGCTGCACGGCGATCGTCAAATCCTGATCCTCGGCAAGTGTGCTTGCCGTGAACCCGCCGAGTTGATCGAGCACGCTATGCCGCCAAGCACCCACGGCGCCGGGAACGACCGTCAAGGTATCCAGAGCCGCCAGTGCGCGGCGCTCGAGGTTTTGCGAGACAATGTATTCGAGCGCCTGCCAGCGCGTGATGGTGTTGATGCGATTGCCCACTTTCGCATTGCCCGCCACGGCGCCGACGCGCGGATCCGCGAACCAGCGGACAAGCCGCGAAATTGTGTCGCGATTGAACTGCGTGTCTGCATCGAGAGCAACGATGATTTCTCCCGGCGCGTGGACAAGACCTACATTAAGCGCGTTGGCTTTGCCGCCGCTGGCAATGCAAATCAGCGCAACACGGAATCGGCGCCGAACTCGCGTTCCACGATTTCGGCGGTAAAATCGCGAGAGCCGTCGTCCACCACCACCACGCTCAGATCTGCGTAGTCGCTCGCGAGAATATGCTCAACGGTCGCAGCGATCACCTTTTCTTCGTTCAGGGCGGGAATGATCACCGACACGCCGCACGCGGGACTGGCGGGAGGAGGAGCCGCCTGCTCCGCTTCGCGCGGACGGTTGCACAACGCCAGCGCGCACCACACGACGAGCCGTGCGATACCCAGGAAGATTGCGGCAAGAAAGCAATAGTAGAGAATGAGGCCCGTCCAGCTCAACGAAAGAAAGACAAGCCGATCCATGATGAGCGTCGGCGTTACGGGCAGCGGGGGCATCGCCTGCGCGCGCGACAGGCCTGCGAGCTCGGCCACGGGGACGAACTGATAACCCTGCGCGCGCAACGTGTCGATGATCTTGGGCAGAATCGCCACAGTCTGGGAACGATCGCCTCCCGCGTCGTGGAAGAGGATGATGTTCCCGCGGAGGTCGGGATTTTTTGAGTAAATCGCAGCGAGAGTTCGCTGCAAGATCGCCGACGTGCCCGGAAGCGCCCAGTCAACCGGATCGACATGCATTCCGATGGTGATGTAGCCGAGGCTTTGGGCCAGTTCGACGGGACGAAGATCGGCCTCGTCGGAAGGTTCGGCGTCGCCCAGATAGGGTGGGCGGAACAGGCGCAGCGAGCGGCCCGTCAAGGCCTGGAAAAGGCGCTAAGTCGCATTCAATTCCAGTACGACCGCGGGGCCAGGCGTATCTGCAAGATTGGGATGGGTGAAGGTGTGGTTGCCCACGTCGTGGCCCTCGGCCACCATCCGCTGGACGATCTGGGGGTAGGCCTCCGCGTTCTCGCCGATCACGAAGAACGTCGCCTTCACATGCTTGGCCTTCAGAATGTCCAGGATTTGCGGCGTCCATTCCGGATCGGGTCCGTCATCGAAAGTGAGAGCAAGCTTGTTGCGGCTGGCGCCCGCCTGCCGGATCACATAGGGCGTCGGCAATTTCGTGTAGCTCTCGTCGTCGATGTCGCCGGTATCCTTGTCGATATCGAGCGAGCGCGTTCCCGGCGAAGGGTCTGCTTCCACCTGCAGGATTTCGCCCTCGCCCTCGAAATCCACATCCTGGCTCGTCGGGATGTCCCGCAGCCCTGAGGGTGCCGGCGCGCCGTACTTCCGACCGATGACTGTCCAGCTCGAAGGATCTTCGCTGCCGAGCTTCCAGAGCGCGTATCCCGCGGGCTGATACGGATCGGCGGCATGAATTTGATTGTAGGCCGTCACGCCGTCGAGAAACCATACCTCGTGCTTGCTGTTGTCGTCTTCCCGGTAGGAAAAGTGCGGATTGTTCGTCGTGTCATCGAAAACGATTCTGGCCTGCGAATCACGCGCGGCGATGACGGCATCTTCAAACGTCATGGCTTGGCCCGGACCCTCGGACCAGTCGTAACCGTAATTCCCGATGCCAATGATGGTGCGTGCCGGTGCGAGCACCGCCATGCGTTTGTCGAGATTCTCCTCGTACCAGGTCTCGCCGGCGATGCTGCCGGGCGGTCCGGCATCGTCGTGTTCGTCATAGGCCATCAGCAAGGTGTAATCGACAAGGGTGGCGCATTCGGCATAGGGCCAGCTGTCATCGTCGAATGGCGAAGCAAGCACGACCAGCCAGCCGTGCGGTGCAAATGCCTTCTTCATCTCGGCCAGGAAGGCCTCGAGGTCCGGATAAGCGCCTTGCGGCAGGTTTTCGAAATCGACCACTGCACCCTGAAATCTGTTCGCGGCGAGATAGGCGACGACGCCATTGAGCAGAAAGCGCCGGCGCAACGGATCGGCAAGGAGTTGCGCCATCCCCGGACCGTTCCACATCGCGTTGGAAGCGTTCTGGACAAGCGGAAGAATGGCCATGTTCGGCTTGGCGCGGGCGATCGCCGCAACGGCTTTCCGATCCACGCTATGGACCAGGGCCAGCTGCGGACCCTGCAGATTCATCCATGCCGGAACGAACCAGTCGAGCTTCGAGACTTCGCGTTTGAGATCGGGATAACTGAGTTCGTCTGTACTCAGATAGAAGCCGACCGTGAGCGGCCGGTTCGGAAAGGGCCGCAGCGCAGCCGGCGACGAATGGGCGTACGCCACAAGTGCCCGCTGGACGCGCCACGCGCGCACAAGTTTCGCGCGCTCCGTGCGTGCCTCCTGGGCAAGTTTGGCGGCCGCGTTCATCATCGCCGGATCGAAAGCGCGCCGAACGAGTTCGGCGGGATTGATGGCGCTCAGATGGCCCGGAAGGTTGGGGCCTGTGACGTGAGGCTCGACGATCAAACTCGCGATAAACACGATGCCGACAACGGTCGTCAGCATCGCCGCGGCCCGGCCAAAGACGGACATTCGCGAGGCGCGTCGCCCACTTGCGTCGAAGAAGACCGGCTTGTCGATCATGTCAGGTCATTGCCGCAGCCGGCGCTCCGCCCCCGTCTCCGAAGCCGGACGTGGGGCCGCGGAGCGCCAAGATAAAACCGATGTAATCCCCTGTCCGACAGGGTAATTCCTGCTTGCGGGCATTTTCAAGGCAAACTGGGATAACATGCGACAGGGTGGTTGGCCGGTTGTCCGAACCGGCCAGCTTTTGAAGTCTCTCGGCCAATGAGCGAAGCGAACCCGACAAGCGCGGCGCGACAGCGCGATTGGCCCCGGATGGCGGCCGCGGCGGTTCTCGTTGCTGGCTGCGTGATCTCGCTAACGCTGAATTGGCCAGGACAGCTCTCGTACAATTCAGTCATCCAACTGCATGACGGGCGCACCGGCCACTACAACTCCTGGCATCCGCCCGTCATGGCCTGGATGCTGGGTCTCGCCAATTCCCTCGTTCCCGGGCCCGGTCTCTTCATTGTGTTCGACACTTCTCTGATGTTTGCGAGCCTGCTGTCGGTCTTGTGGATTGCGGGGCGCGTTTCCTGGGCGATGGCGGGTGTCGCCGCGATCTGCGCCGCATTACCACAAGTCGTTCTCTACCAAGGTATCGTGTGGAAAGACGTTCTATTCGCGGATGCGGCCATCGCCGGATTTGTATGTCTCGCCGTTGCCGGCGCGCGCTGGGGGCAAGAAAGCCTGCGGTGGGGGCTGCTCTGTGCAGCCTTTGTGTGTCTCGGTCTGGCGACGCTCGCGCGACAGAACGGCGCGATTGTCCTTGCCGCGGGCGCCTTGGCCGCGGCTTGGATCGCAAGAAGCAACGGATGGCGATGGTCGCTGGCACTTGCTTGCGGCAGTGGCGCGCTCGGCGGCGCTCTCTGCGTGATAATCGCAGCGAACGCTGCGTTGGCGGACCGCACGACCGGCACGCCCGGTCCGCAAGGGCAGATCAAGCTGCTGCAGCTTTACGACCTGATTGGGGAGGTGAGTGTCGATCCCGCGCTCAGCCTGGACCGCCTATCCCATGTTAATCCCCGTCTCGAGAACATCATCCGTTCGGACGGGGTGCGTCTCTATACAGCGTCGCGAAACGACACGCTGGCGACCTCTCCCGACCTTCAGATTGCGTTCGTCAATACCAGCGCGGCCGCTCTTGCCTCGCAGTGGTGGGATACGCTGCTCAACCATCCGACGGATTATCTGGCAGTGCGTGCGCGCGTCTTCGCCTGGGTCTTCTTCACGCCAGATCCGGTTCAGTGCGATGCGTATTATGCCGGTGTGAATGGGCCGCCGAATTACCTGCGAGATTTAGGCCTCAAACCGCAGTTCCGCCCGCAGGATCGCGCACTCTCCAACTATGCCGCGCTCTTCACCCGAACGCCTGTTTTCTCTCGCGCAGGTTACGCCATTCTCGCGCTCGCGCTGCTCACATTTCTCATCTGGCGGCGCCGGCCAGCCGATATTGCGATTGTTTTTCTGCTCGCGGGCGCGCTCGTATTCGTCGGCAGCTTTTTCGTGATTTCGATTGCCTGCGACTACCGCTACCTGCTGTTTCTCGACCTTTCCGCGATGGTCGCATTCTTCTATTGCGCTGCCACCGAGCGCGATGGGGCATGTCTCGCTCGCTGAAGCCCGTGGCGGTATGATTGATCGTAAGCGGTTTATGGTGCAGCTTTCGAGCGACGCTGTGTCGGTGGCAAGATGATCACAGGCTATGGTGGATGGCCTACACGCTCGTTCCGGGTTGTGTGGGCACTGGAGGAATTGGGACTGAAGTACCAGACATACGCGGTAGATTTGCGCCAGCGACCACAGGACGAAGAGCTTCTCAAGCGCAATCCTGCGGGATTTCTGCCGGTACTCGACGACGATGGCGTGGTGATGGTGGAATCCATCGCCATTCTGGAATATCTCATCGCGAAGTATGACGGGAAAAGTCTTGCGCCTGCCACCGGCGATCCCCGGTTTGCGCTCTACCAGCAGTTTCTGCATCTCGGCAAATCGGGACTGGCGGCCTACCTGAACTTGATCGTCGCCAGCAAATTTTTTGCGCCAGAGTCCGAACGGGAGAACTGGGGCGCGAAAATTGCCGAGCGATTGTTCTTCAACCGATTGACGCTGGTTTCCCGAAGGCTGTCGTCGGCGCTGATGATGGCTGGTGACGAATTTACCGCTGCCGACATCTCGGTCACCTATGCGTTGGACATGGCAGATCGACTGGGTCTCGCTGAACGGCTCGGTCCGGAATTGCAGGACTATCGAAAGCGGGTCTCCTCTCGGCCCGCCTATCAAGCTGCAAACGAGAAATCCCCTCCGCCGGCCTCATGGGGTCTCGCGAACCCTTGACCGGCGCACTGGCAGGACGTCGCTTCGGGTTCCCACCGATCAGCAACCGTTGTGCCTTCGCAATTTTTGACTGTATCTGATTTCTTAACTCGGGTCATGTGATCGTGCGTGGCACCCCTCAGGAGATACGAATGTCAGCCCGCGCCCTTGCCGCGCCGCCGCCTGCAACGGAGACCCAACCGGCGCTTCTGTCCATTGTCGTGCCCACGTTCAACGAGGCGGCAAATGTACGGGAAATGGTGACGCGGCTCGACCAGGCGCTCAGTGGAATCGCGTGGGAGGCTATTTTCGTCGATGACGATTCGCCAGACGGAACGGCAGATATCGTCAAGTCTTTCGCAGTCGGGGATTCGCGAGTTCGCTGTCTGAAGCGGCTGGACCGCAGAGGGCTTGCTGGTGCGTGCATCGAGGGCATGCTGGCTTCGAGCGCGCCCTATGTTGCGGTGATGGATGCCGATCTGCAGCATGACGAGCGCATTCTGCCGCGCATGCTGGCCGCATTGGCCTCGGACTCGGCCGACCTTATCGTGGGCAGCCGGTATGTCGCTGGCGGCCGCGCCAATTCGTTTTCGCCCGATCGCGCCAAACTCAGCCGCGCCGCGACCGGTCTCACGCGCCGTCTATTGGGCGTCGACCTGGCCGATCCGATGAGCGGCTTTTTCATGCTGAAAAGAGAACAGGTCGAGGGAATCGCCGGCGATCTCTCGCCCGTCGGCTTCAAAATCCTGCTCGACATTGTCCTGACAGCCAAGCCGCGGCTGCGCGTCATGGAGATACCCTACGAATTCG
Organism: uncultured Alphaproteobacteria bacterium; assembly: GCA_963812975.1. GTDB lineage: Bacteria > Pseudomonadota > Alphaproteobacteria > Micropepsales > Micropepsaceae > Rhizomicrobium. The sequence continues at coordinate 86,090 of CAWEXK010000027.1, forward strand.
GCGAACGCCGGCACGGCCAAAGCAAATTCGACGCGGCGGTGGGATTTGAATTCGTGGGGCTCGCGCTGGCGAAAATGACAGGCGGCGCGATCGGTCCGCGGTTCATTGCTTTCATGCTGGTGGGCACAACGGGCCTCGCCGTGCATCTCGTCGTTCTCAGGCTGGCCTTTGAAACTTTCGCGCTGAAATTTTCGCTGGCGCAAAGCGTCGCCACCTTTGTTGCAATGATCAGCAACTTCCTTCTGAACAACAGACTTACCTACCACGACCGCCGGTTGTCGGGAAAAGGGTTGATCCTCGGCTTCCTCGGGTTTTGTCTGATTGGCTCGGTGGGCGCGGTTACCAATGTCGGACTCGCGTCATGGCTTTATTCCCAGCAGCCGACCTGGTGGCTCGCCGGCGCGGCGGGTGCCATTATGGGCGCGCTCTGGAACTACTCCCTGTCAAGCCAGTTCATCTGGCGTACGAGATGAGCCGACCGGAGCCGCGCGTTTGATTGCGGGTACGGGCGCTGATGCAACCCCGCCGGCGCACATCCTGATTACGGGAGCGAGCAGCGGAATTGGAGCAGCGCTCGCGCGCCGCTATGCGCGCGAAGGAATGCTACTCTCGCTGACGGCACGCAATGCGAGCAGACTTGAGCAGGTCGCGCAGGATTGTCGCGCCGCCGGCGCCGACGCGGACTGGCAGGCGGCGGACGTAAGCAATTCGATCGCGTTGGGCGCGTGGATCGAAGCTTGCGATACACGCCGGCCGGTCGATATGGTCATCGCCAATGCAGGCGTGGGCGGCGAGCGCGTGATAGCCACGGCAACGGGCAAATCGCTCTCCATCGCCCGCGAAATCGTCGAGACAAACATCTCCGGCGTAACCAATTGCGTTATCCCCCTTCTGCCGCGCTTCGTTGAGCGCGGGGGAGGCCATGTTGTGATTATGAGTTCGCTTGCCGCTTACGTCGGCCTTCCCGAAGCCCCGCTTTATTCGGCGTCCAAGGCTGCCGTCCGCACCTATGGACAGGGACTTCGCCGCCTGCTCGCGCGTAGTGGCGTGCGGGTCACGGTGGTCTGTCCCGGCTTCGTTGCCACTCCTATGAGCGCGAGCTTGCCGGGTCATCCGCCCTTGATATGGACCGCCGAGCGCGCGGCCGAGCGGATTGTGGGGGGACTCGCGCGCGGAAAGCCGGAAATCAGCTTTCCCTGGCCCCTCGCCACACTTGCGAGGCTCGCGAGTGCATTGCCTCCATCGCTGATCAATTCCCTCCTTGAGCGGACGCGCAGGAGGCGCGGGTGAACAATTCCGGCGGCGCATTGCGCATCTCCGCAATCGAGATCCCAAAAAGGGCCGATCATTGGCTAGCCGTGCCCTATGCCGTGTACCGGAATGATCCCTTCTGGATTCCGCAGCTCAACCTGCTCGAAAAGCAGCGCATCTCGCCCAGGCACGCGCCATTCTTTACTTTCGGCGAAGCGGCCTTCTTCGTCGCCTCGCGCGGGAATGCGCCCGTGGGGCGTATCACGGCGCATGTCAACCGCCGTCATCTTGATATCCATCGCGACAATACGGGCCACTTCGGGTTTTTCGATTGCGCAGACGATGCGGCAGCCGCACAGGCACTGGTGAATGCCGCTGCGGCATGGCTGAAACAGAAGGGACTGGCCCGGATGATGGGTCCTCTCAGTTTTTCCATCAATGAAGAGTGCGGCTGCCTCGTCGAGGGTTTCAACTCCCCGCCTGCCATGCTGATGCCGCATGGTGCGCCGTGGATGGGCCCGCAGCTCGAAGAGGCGGGCCTTACGAAGGAAATCGACCTGTTCGCGTACCGCACGAAACCACGCCAACTGCCGCCGCGCATCGAGCAATTGGCGGGTCGAGCGGAGCGGTTCGGCAATGTGGCGCTGCGCAATTTCGACATGCGTCGCTACCGGGCGGAAATCGATCTTCTCGTCAATATCTACAACGATGCGTGGAGCGACAGCTGGGGCTTCGTCCCCTTCAGTACCGCCGAGATCAACTCGCTCGCCCGCGAGTTGCGACCGTTCTTTCGCAACGAATACGGGCGGTTCTTGATGATTGACGGAAGCGAGGTCGGCTTTGCCGTCGGTTTGCCCGATCTCAACGGCATTATCGCACCGTTTCGCGGGCGGCTGTTTCCTTTCAATTGGGCAGAGACTCGTATGGACGATGAAAAGAGAGACCTGGCGCACCGCGCGGATTCCGTTTCTGGGAATCCGCCGCGCTTGGCGCACGACGCCGCGCGGAAGCGCACTCGTCGTGTTGCTCGTGAAATCCCTCGTGATCCAGGCTTCGACGCGCTACCGCCTCGATTGGGCCGAATATTCATGGGTTCGCGAAATCGATACGCGGATGGTCGCGCTGGGTGAAGCGATCGCCGGGGCGCCGGCCAAGACCTATCGAATTTACTCAAAGGTGATTTGAGTCAAAGCGCCGGGCTGATGAGCATGCTGACAACGGCAAATCCGCATGACGTCCTGTGAGAGGAGACGTTGCGATGGCGCCGCCGGAGCGGCACCGCGACAGCTTCAAGCGTCCGGGGGATGCCGTGCGAGCGGGCCGAAACCGGCAGGCCAGTGCTCGCCGGTGTAATCGCCCGTCACCTGCTCCTTGTTGTCTGCAGACGCTACTTCGTGATCGGCGGGGAGATCGGAAGCGAGTAGCGCGGATTTGGGCGAGTGGGCGGCCGCAAATTCGGACCAGCGCGGGTATTCACGAAAGTAACTCATGGGGCACGAGCCGCGAGTTACGTGAGAAGATTTCAGGACCGTGATTCTATCGACGACAACTTGAAGAAGACCCTCATCTCCAATCGACCGAACAAATTGCGCGTATGTTTCAAGCCTGGACCAATTGTCGTCTGATGCAATGTGCGGCGTCATGCATGCCAACTTCCTGTTCGCATCGGTTTCCGCCTCGAATGCCTCAAAAGCTTGCTGAGCAGGGTCAAGCTCCTCCATCGGCATCTCGCCGGTGGCAATCCAGTCCATCAGGAGATCCCTGGAACCCACTTTGATGGGCTGTGGATCGTAGTCGTTGATGCACTCGATGTCCGTAGAGTAACCGAATAGCCGAAAATCGTCTGCGTATTTCATTTTGACCCACTCAATACTCTCAGCACTGTACGCCTGAATGAGTTGATTGCGCGCGTCCGTGGTGTGGGGACGGCGGGTTTCGAATGGAATTCGAAATTCGGACAAGAATTCACCAACTTTTTCCACGCCTTCGACGCGTCCAACAAATCGGGGCGACGAAAAAGGTAGCAGGAGGTTCATGTACTGTGGGGCAAAATGCCGATCGAGCAGCTCATCAGGTTCCTCTGCAATGATCCGGAGAAAATGCGAGAAACTGAGCTCCCTCGGGGTGAGCAAGGGATTCAGTTGGAAGCGGTAACAAAAACTTCGCCATGTGGAATTGTTTCTCTTGCCGATCTTGCTCAGGTAAGCGGAGAGCAGGCGAACGAACGGGTTGCGAACGACCGAGAACATCACCGCGTCGCGCATGGAAAAGGATTTTTCCGCAAACAGAATCCTTGACGAAGGGGTCTCGGGCGCGATTGTGAGCTTTGCCGACAAAAGTCGGGATCCCCCGACGACGATCGAGCTCCGACCATAGACTGTACTTGATGGAGCTGCAGGCGGCCTTTGGATTGCTGAGATATATCAAGCCGAGCTCGGGACCATACAGCGCAGCCTTGTTTACGCGACTCCTGGTCAAAACGCGCCGCATCGCACCCTCTGGGCTGATTGCTGGAAAATTCGATACCACAGTTCGGCCCGACTGTTGAGGCGAGGCTCGCACAGGTTCGCGGTAGCTTGGGGCCGCGGATCAACCGTTTGCATCGAGCATTCGCTCCAGGGTGGCGAGTTCATCGGCTTCACGCGCGGGTTTGTCCCAACGGATGCGCCTGATGCGCGGGAAACGCATGGCGACGCCGGACTTGTGGCGCGTGGAGCGCTGCAGACCTTCGAAAGCGATCTCCAGCACGAGGCCGAAATCCCTGCCGGCGCGGACGGCTCGCACCGGCCCAAATCGCTCCGTGGTATTGTTTCGGACGAACCGGTCGAGGTCGCGAAGCTCCTCGTCGGTGAAGCCGAAATACGCTTTGCCGACCGGGGTCAGCGCCCGATCGCCATTCGCATCTTCACGCCAGACGCCAAATGTGTAGTCGGAATAGAAGCTGGAGCGCTTGCCGTGGCCGCGCTGCGCATACATGAGGACAGTGTCGACCAGGTGTGGATCGCGCTTCCATTTGAACCAGGGGCCTTTAGGCCGGCCCGCTTCATAGATCGAATCCCATCGTTTGAGCATGAGCCCTTCGGCAAGACGCGCGTCGCCGGCCGGCGGATTGGCGCGTAGCGCGGCCAGCGCGGGCCAGCTGTCGAACATCACCAGGGATGAGAGATCGAGCCGTGGACATTTGGCGCGTGCAACGACCACTTCCAACCGGGCGCGCCGTTCGCGGAAGGGCAGCGTACGCAGATCCATCTCGCCGTCGAACAGCAGATCATACGCGCGGATGCCGGCCGGATAGTTTGCAATCGCCTTCGCGTCTGGCGTCTTGCGATTGAGTCGCTGCTGCAAATCCGAGAAGGGCGCGACTGCATCGTCGCGCATCACCAGCAACTCGCCGTCGATGACGCCCTGGAAGTGAAGGTTGGCAAGCACATCGGGAAAGGAGCGACCTATCTCGTCTCCGGTTCGGCTGAAGAGATGCTTCACGCCGCCTTCGTTCACCGCCTGGACGCGGATGCCGTCCCATTTCCACTCGGCGGCATAATCGCGCGCGTCGTACTTCGCGAGATCGACCGACTCGTCGAGCGCCTGCGCAAGCATCGCCGGTCGAAAGCGCCCGGGCGTGCTGCGGGAGGGTTTGTCGCTGCGTCCACCAAGCCAGGCGAACAAATCCTCGTAGGGCGGATGCTGCCCGTGCCAGAGTTCCTCGATCTCGGCCACATCAACGGGGCCTAGTGCGGCAAGCGCCTGCTTCGCGAGTCGGGCGGAGACGCCAACTCGCAACCCGCCGGTCAGAAGCTTGAGAAGCGCCCAGCGGCCATCCGCAGCGAGCGCGTCGAGCCAGCCCTCGAGCAGGTGTTGCACATCGTGGCGCAACGCGCTTTGCAGCGCATCAACGACTTCCGAAAGTTCCGGTTCGGGGATGTTCGCATCTGCACGCGTTGGCCAGACGAGAGCGACGGTTTCCGCGAGATCTCCCACGTAGTCGTAGGAAAGTGCAAACAATTGGGCGTCCAGGCGCGACTCGATTGCCTTGCGGATCAGGGCAGGTTTCGCTGCCTCGAAGCTGAGCGCTCCGGTCAGTGATGCCAGTGCCCAACCGCGTTCGGGATCTGGCGTTTCACGAAAATAATCGCGCATCAGCGTCAGCTTCGCGTTGCGCGACGGCGTGAAGGCGAGCCGGTCGAGGAGGCGCGAGAAGCCGCGCATTATTCGCCTTCCTCGTCGCCGTAGCCGGCCAATGACAGGGCGCGCGCGCAGACGCCGTTGAGGGATGCCCAGCGCAAGAGAGCTTCCTCTTCGCCATGAGTCAGCCACACTTCTTCGGGATGAAGCTGGCGGAAGGTCTCAGTCAGCTCCTCCCAGTCGGCGTGATCGGAAATGACAAGCGGCAGTTCCACATGTCGCTGCCGCGCGCGCGCCCGCACGCGCATCCAACCGGACGCGAGGACCGGCAGCGGATCGGCGAAGCGTCGCGACCAGCGGTCTGCAAGCGAATCGGGCGGCGCAAGGATGATGGAGCCCGCAAATCCATCGCGCGAGTCCGTAGTTGCGGGGGCGAGCGAACCGAGCGAAACGCCATGCGCTTCGTAGAGCGCGTTGAGCGTGACGAGCGCGCCGTGCACGAATATCGTGCGGTCATATCCCGCTTCGCGCAACAGACAAATGAGCCGTTGCGCCTTGCCGAGGGCGTAGGCGCCGACAAGATGGGCGCGTTCGGGAAATTGATCGACTGATTTGAGAAGCTTCGCGATCTCGCCGCTATCATCCGGGTGGCGAAAGACAGGCAGGCCGAATGTCGCTTCGGAGACAAACACGTCGCAGGGCACGGGCTCGAACGGCGCGCAAGTCGGATCCCGGCGGCGTTTGTAATCGCCGGATACGACTGCGCTGATTCCCTTCCAGCGCAGCCTGATCTGCGCCGAGCCGAGCACATGACCCGCTGGCATGAGCGTGACGTCCACGCCGTTGTGCGAGGTGGTTTCGCCGTACCGCACAGGCTGCGTTGCCGCGGCAAATTTTTCGCCATAGCGCGCAGCCATGATCGCGAGCGTCTCACGCGTCGCCAGCACTGCGCCGTGCCCCGGCCGCGCATGATCCCCATGCCCATGCGTAATCACCGCCCGCGCCACCGGCCGCACCGGGTCGATGACGAAATCGCCGGGAACGCAACACAGGCCCGCGGGCGCCGGGCGCAACAACTCTTTCGCTCGTGTCATTTAGGGAATATCGTCGCGACGGCCCAAGGTCTCAAGCGCTGCTTTTCTTGCGCGGCCTTCTGGTATATGTCCGGTGGTGGTGCCGAAACTTCGTCGGAACCGATTCCGGAGATCCATTCAATGACACGTCTCGTCGTCCACGCTTGTGTTCTCGCATTATGCTGCAGCGCTGGCGCTGCGGTCGCAGCTACGATTGAACCACCTCCCGCGACGCCAGCGGGCACGACGGTCGACGTCATCCAGGGCACCAAAGTCTCCGATCCTTATCGCTGGCTCGAGGACTCGACCGATCCGAAAGTGAAAGCCTGGAGCGATGCGCAGAACGCGCGAACGCGCGCCTATCTGGATGCACTGCCCGACGCGCAGTCGATCAAGTCCCGGCTGACGGCGCTGATCACCGCGACGTCGCCCTCGTACTTCGAGCTCGCTGCGCGAGGCAATGTTGTCTTCGCGATGTACAGCGACCCGGCCAAGCAGCAGCCGATGCTCGTCACACTCGACGCAAAGGCTGATCCGCGGAGCCGGCGGGCCGTGCTCGATCCCAATCAGCTCGACGCGAAAGGGCTGACATCGATCGACTGGTTCGTGCCCTCGCCGGACGGCAAACTCGTCGCGGTCTCGCTGTCGAAGAACGGCAGCGAAGACGGCACGCTGCATGTCTTCGACGTGGCGAGCGGCAAGGAGATCGACGCGCCGATCCCGCGCGTGCAGTATCCGACGGCGGGCGGCAGCCTGGCCTGGACCGCGGACGGCAAATGGCTTCTGGTACACGCGCTATCCGGACGCCGATGCGCCGGCAGCGGACCAGCATTTCAACATGCAGGTCTATTTCCATCACCTGGGCAGCGATTGGAAGGCCGACGCGCTGGCGCTGGGGCAAGAACGATGGTCTCGAGCGCGTGTCGGAAGTGTTCCTCGACAATCGCTATCGACCGCCCTTCGATTCTGGCATCCGTGCAGCGCGGCGACGGCGGCGAATGGGCCTTTTACGTGCTTGCGCGCAGGACAGCCCGCGGCGGCAGGTCGCAAACTATTCGGACCGCATCGTCTACGCCACGATCGGACCCGACGATGCGATCTATGCGATCAGCCGCGCCGGTGCGCCGAACGGCAAGATCGTCAAGCTGACGGCGCCCTATGGTGGGCAACCCTGCGACAGGCCAAGTTGATCGTCCCGGAGAGTGCCGTCGCCATTCTTTCCGGCGGCGCGGAGCAGCATGTACAGGACCTGACACTGTCGCGCGAATCGGCTATTCGTCCGCGACATCGTGGGCGGTCCCAATCAGGTGCGCGTTTTCGATCTCGACGGCAGGCCGGAAGGCAAGCTGCCGTTGCCCGACATCGCCGCCAATTCGGAAATCGAGCCGCTGGCCGATGGCGACGTGCTGTTCGACGTCTCGACCTATCTGCAGCCGCGCTACTACGCGCAATGGTCTCCGGCCACCGGCAAAGCGACGGAGACCGCGCTGAAAGTCACGTCGCCGATTTCGTTTGCCGACGCGGAAGTGGTGCGCGCCTTTGCCACGTCGAAGGATGGCACGAGGGTGCCGCTCAACATCATCGAACGAAGGCGCACCAAGCTCGACGGAAAGAATCCGACGCTGCTTTACGGCTATGGCGGCTACGGCATCAGCATGACGCCGGGCTTTCTGGGGGCGATGCGGCGGCTCTGGCTCGACGCGGGCGGCATTTACGCGATCGCGAATATCCGCGGCGGCGCCGAGTATGGCGAGCGCTGGCATCAGGAAGGCATGCTGACGAAGAAGCAGAACGTGTTCGACGATTTCGCGGCGGCGGGCGAATACCTGATCGCCCAGCGCTACACATCGCACGACAAGCTGGCGCTCATGGGCGGTTCCAACGGCGGGTTGCTGATGGGCGCGATGATCACGCAGCATCCTGAACTGGCCCGCGCCGTGGTGTCGGCGGTCGGCATCTACGACATGGTCCGCGTGGAGCTCGATCCGAACGGTTCCTTCAACACCACCGAGTTCGGAACGGTAAAGAATCAGGAGCAATTCAGTGCGCTCTTCGCCTACTCTCCTTATCACCATGCGCAGAAGGGTGTTGCCTATCCTGCCGTGCTGATGCTCACCGGTGCCACGGACGGGCGCGTCAACCCGCTGCATTCGCGGAAATTCACTGCGGCGCTGCAGGTGGCCAGCTCATCCAACCGTCCCATTCTGCTGCGCACGAGCGCCAATTCCGGCCACGGTATCGGCAGCTCGCTTTCGGAACGTATTGCAGAACAGACGGACCAGCTTGCCTTTCTATTCGACCAGCTCGGCATGACCAGGCAGGCCGCCATGCATTGAAGGGCGGCGCGCCGGGCAGCAAAGCTGCCGCAATCAATTCGCAGTGAATTTCCTGAGCTCAGCGCCGACGCGGCCCGGAACTGTCGGCGGCGCCGCTCATTAGAATCAGACGAGGCGGGCGCAGTTGCGCCGACCCATCAATTGGAAACCAGAACTGTCCAGCGGGAGGGTGGACTGCAAAGCGCAGGAGACGAACATGTTGGCAAACGCAGTAAAGACTACGGCCATGGCAATGCTGGTAGCGATCGGAGCAACGGGCGCGACACTCACCTCCGCATCGGCCGATACCATTCGCACCAGCTGCTATGGCGACGGTTGCGTGCGATTGCAATGCAATGACTTCGGATACGACTGCTTCCGCATCGGGTATTCCACTCGCGACGATTACTATGGATATACTCCCGCTTATGAATATTACCCGAACTATGCGGCACCGAGCTACGATTATGACAGCGGCAACGACGGTTATTACAACAGCTCCAATGATCGCGACTACTATAATGACTACGACGAGGACGATTATCCGGGCTGACCGCGAGGCCGCCTGAGTAAAAAAGAGCCCGCGCTTCGGCGCGGCTCTTTTTTGCCGCGGCGTCCTGTCGCGCGCTTGAGCGCGGCACGCATTCATTCATCGGCCGTTCATCTTGGGCCGTCCAGTTTCGCGCGCGACGCAAAGGGGAGGAGGGAAACGAAGGGAACCTTCGCAATCGGCAATTCGTCCGTTGCTTCGGCAGCGCTCGCCGGCCCTGCGGCCAGGCCAATTCATCGCCCGGGGGGGATTGTAGCGAACGCATCATTCGCTGGTGCATCAATTGACGAAAGGAGTTGTTGACGTGATCTACAGAATTGTAAAGCTTGCGGCCAGCGCCGCGCTGCTCTGTCTTCCCGTCGAGGCCCGCGCGCAAGCGTTGGATTTTACACCCTATCCCAGCCGCATCCTGTCGGATCCAAACTTTCTGCCGTTGGCGGGCCAATTCTACGGCACGACCGCCTACACGCATGGGTGGACGAGCGGCAATTCCGCCAATTATCTGGGAAACGAAACGTCGACCTTTCAGGTCAATACGAACGCGTTGGATCAGCTGCTCGCCTACGGTATCACCGACGATCTGACGGTAAATGCGTCGATCGAATATGTGCCGATCAACTATCGCCAAATCAACTATTTGAATGGGAATTCGGCGACATACGATAGTTCCGGCTTCAGCGACCCAACGTTCGGGGCAACGTGGCGGCTGCTTGATCAGAACGTCTATCCGGTGAACGTCGATCTGATCGGCTCGTACACGCCCGACTGGATCGACGCGCATTCGGCTTCCGCGTTCCAGGACGGAACGGTCGCGAGAGGCGGGCAATCGGGCACGATCGGCGGCGCGATTGGTTATGACACGCGCAGCTTCGGCATCCGCGGCGCTTTCAATGCGAATTTCTATGGCAACAGCAGCGCGCTCAGTCTGACAAACGGAGAAACAATTCAGACACAGGGCTACACGAATTACGCTCTCTCCCTGAATACGCAGACACGCCTCTCGGAGCTAGTCTCCGTCAACGCCGGTATCGATCATACCTTTGCGTCGAATCAAAGCGCGGTAAATCTTTTCAATGGCAGTCCGCATTATACCGAACCTGGCGACACGACAGCGCTGAATTTGGCGCTGAACTACAACTTCGTGCCCAACGCGTTCGTAATTTCGGCGACCTACGCGCATGACTTCTACGACGATGCGAAGACGTTCTACATCAATCCTTTGTACGATTCGGAGACCCGCAACAAGAACGGCAACATTGTCGGCGTAAAGCTCTACTACGCGACGCCCTGATCCGTCCGGCGGCCCAATGCGCAAGCTGCGCCCCCGGCTTCATACCGGGGGCGCTGTCGTTCTGGCCGGGTTTATCCTTGCCGGTCGCGCGTGATCATGAAGCTCGCCATGTCCCAGGCATTGCGCATGCCGACGATCAGGATCGTGACCAGGGAGGCCGCGAGCGTGTCAAACGCCCAGCCTACCGCCCAGCTCTCCATCGACGCAGCCGCGGCGATCGCCGCATAGGCGAGAATCGGCAGAATTGCATAACAGGCCCGGTCCGCAAGGTCGAGACGCATCGTCCAGATTCGCGCGGCGACGACGAAGCCGTAGATGGTTCCTGCAATCCCGCCAGTGCCGAGCAGAATTCCCAGGGAAAGCGGCGTCAGCGTCGGTACGGTCAGTATCGCCGACCCGACGAGCACACTGCCCAGATGGACCGCTGTCGGCGTAATGAAGCCGCGCAGACCGATCGTGGGCTCCTTCACACCCGACGCGAGCGTGGCGACGATGAAGGAGGCACCGACAATGGCCCCCGAGGCAGTGCCGATCATCACGTAAAAGTCGCGCCATTCGGCCAGCGGCAGGGCGGTCATGACAAGTCTCCGAGGCGAACCTAGCCCATTGGCTTCCGTTGCGCCTGCGGGGTGGAGACCAGACGCGGCCCGGCCCGGCCCGCCGCGCCGCCAGATCATGCCGGGCGAACGCGGCGGAGGAAACTGCGCTCTTCGCGCAAAATGAACCGTCTTCGATCCGCAGAGGCAAAATTCTCCACGCTCTCCGGATCGAGGCGCAGCCTTGCGCGATAGGCTTCGTAGTCGGCCAGACTTTCGAAACCGATCAGTGCGTATGCGATGTCGTTGGTGCCCTCGTGCGGCACGAAATAGCCGAGCAGATCGCCGCCGCATCTGGGAATGATGGAAAGCCAATTCCTGGCGTATTCCTCGAAAGCCGCGCGCTGAAAGGGATCGATTTGATAGCGGATGTGGCAGACGATGCTCACGCGCAATCTCTCCCTTGAAACAGCAGTAGCTTAATCCTTGCTCGACCTTCATGCTTCGATTACCATCGAAGCATGAAGGAAGGCCCCAGCATCGCGCCGGTCGCGGCGCTCGCAGGCGATCCCGCCCGCGCCAACATATTGGCGGCGTTGTCCGGCGGGATGGCCTTGACCGCAAGCGAACTGGCAGCGGAGGCGGGTGTGACCCTGCAGACCGCAAGCTCGCACCTTTCGAAGCTGGTGGCCGGCGGCCTCCTGGTGGCGATGCAGGCCGGCCGCCACCGTTACTTCCGCCTGGCGAACGATGACGTCGCACAGATGCTCGAGGCGATCATGGGGGTAGCCGCCCGCACAGGCCAGATGCGCACACGACCGGGACCCCGCGATTCGGCCATGCGGGCGGCGCGCGTCTGCTACGATCATCTCGCGGGTGAGCGAGGCGTGCAGATGTTCGACTCCTTCGTGCAGACGCGCCGCATTGCGCAGAACGGTGACGAATTGCGGCTGACGCGGCGGGGCACAGAATTCGTACGGGAATTTCGCATCGATCTGGATCGATTGTCGGCTGCGCGCAGGCCGCTGTGCCGGGCTTGCCTCGACTGGAGCATGCGCCGCCATCATCTGGGGGGCGCGCTTGGCGCGGCATTGCTGGACCGCTTCCACGCGCTGAACTGGATCGAACGCGAAAAGAGCAGTCGTGCCGTGCGCTTTACACGCTCCGGCGAGGCCGGATTCCGCCGAATTTTGTCCTGACGGCGGCGGACGGCGTTCTTGCAAGGAATCCATGTCTGTGATATTGTTGTAGTACATTAATACGGATAAATTGCCCTCCAGGAGCGCTCATGTCCGAAGACTCCGCACTTCTCGATGCCTTCCTCACCGTACGCAACCGTAGGGAGTTGCGCAGGTTTCTCGCGGATCTGTGTACGCCTGGAGAGCTGCGTGCAATTGCGGAACGTTGGCAGGTGGCACGCCTGCTGGACGAGGGCAGACTCACCTACCGCGAAATCGCCAGGCGCACTGGCGCCAGCACCACGACGGTCGTACGCGTGGCGCGCTTCCTCCACGGTATGCCCCATAAAGGCTACCGCTTGGTGCTCGACCGCATAAAGGGCTCGTGATGGGTGCACATCCGGACCGATTGACCATCGCGCTGCAGAAAAACGGCAGGCTCGCCGAGGCGAGCCTCGAGCTGATGCGGGAAGCGGGCCTTCATGCCGTAAAAGGTGCCAATGATCTGCTTTGCCGCGTGGAGAACTATCCCATCGACATCCTGCGCGTGCGCGATGACGACATTCCGACGCTGGTCCGCGACGGCGTCGCCGATTTGGGTGTGGTGGGGCGGAATGTGCTCGAGGAAGAGCCTTCCCATCCGGGTCCGGGTGCGGAGCTCATCATGGCTCTGGGCTTCGGACATTGCATCCTCAAAATCGCCGTGCCTGAGGGGCAACCTTACGAGGACACATCAGCGTTGAGCGGCAAGCGCATCGCCACATCTCATCCAAACGTGCTCGCGCGCTTTCTCGCGCAGCGAAAAGTGAACGCCGAGGTCGTGCCGATGCACGGCGCGGTCGAGGTCGCTCCGCGTCTCAAGCTCGCCCATGCGGTTTGCGATCTTGTCTCCACGGGCGCAACGCTCGAAGCAAACGGCTTGCGCGCGGTCGAAACGGTTTTGGAAAGCGAAGCTGTACTGGTGCGTGCGCCAAATCGTCCTGAAGGGGAACTCGAGCATCTCACCCGAAGCGTCGAGCAACGTTTTCGCGGCGTGACCGCCTCGCGTGGCGCCAAATATGTGATGATGAACGCTCCCAAATCGGCGCTTGATGCCATCACGCGGATTCTGCCCGGCGCTGGCGCGCCCACCGTCACCCTGCTCGCCGGCCGCGACGACATGGTCGCAGTGCATGCCGTCTGCCAGGAATCGGTGTTCTGGGAGACGCTGGAGCGGCTCAAGGCGGCCGGGGCGTCGGCCATCCTGGTCCTGCCGATCGAGAAAATGATGTGAGATGGTGATGAAGCGCCACGATTGGGCTCGACTCGACAACTCGGCGCGGCTAGGCGTGCTGAAGCGTCCCCGCCGCCGGCGTAGCGCGGAGGTGCGCGAAACGGTTCGCTGCATCTTCGAGGAGGTAGAGGCCGAAGGAGAGGTAGCGGTCCGCCGTTGGTCCGAGCGGTTCGACGGCCACGTACCCAAACGACTAATTCTCGATGCAGAAACGATCTCGCGCGCCAGAGCGATGGTTGGGCCGGCAGATCTCGCAGCGCTGGAATTCGCAGTCTCCAATATTCGAAACTACCACAGTGAGGACCGGCCGCAGGATTGCGAGCGCGCCGCAGCCATGGGCGCGCTTTTTCGGCGCGTATGGCGGCCCCTTGCACGCGTAGGCCTCTACATTCCTGGCGGAACCGCGCCTCTCTTCTCGACGCTGCTCATGCTCGCCATTCCGTCAGCCTGCGCGGACAACGGCGAGCGCGTGGTGGCGACGCCGCCCTCGCGGGAAGGCGGCGCTCATCCCATGATGATTGCGGCCGCGGCCGCTTGCGGGCTTGATTGCTTGTGCCTTTTGGGTGGCGCGCAGGCGATCGCCGCCATGACGTTTGGCGCCGGCCTGCCGCGGGTGGACAAGATTTTCGGGCCCGGAAACGCCTATGTGGCGGAGGCCAAGCGTTATGCCGCGGAGTTGCCCGGGGGACCCACGATCGACCTGCCAGCCGGCCCCAGCGAATTGCTGGTGATCGCCGATGAAACGGCCTCTCCCGCGCTGGTCGCCGCGGACCTGCTGAGCCAGGCCGAGCACGACGCGGACGCGCAGGTGCTGCTCGTGACGACGTCGAGGCAATTCGAGGAATCCGTTGAAGCGGAAATCGAAAGCCAGATTGCGACCCTCCCACGCGCTTCCATCGCGCGTGCCGCGCTCGAGAATGCGGCAATCGTCCTTGTGCGAAATCTGGAAGAGGCGGCGGACGTCTCCAATCTCTATGCGCCCGAGCACTTGTCGCTGCAAACGGCGGATGCCGATTCATTGTTGCTGCGCATCGAGCGGGCGGGGACGGTATTTGTCGGTCCCTGGTCGGCTGAGACTTTCGGCGATTACGTTTCCGGCCCAAGCCACGTTTTGCCCACCGATGGCGCGGCGCGCGGCTGGACCGGCTTGAGCGTCGCCTCCTTCATGACAAGCTTCGTCGTCCAGAATGTTGGACGCGACGGCGCGGCGCGCATGGCCGGACCGGCAGCCCGTCTGGCGCGCCTCGAAGGACTGGAAGCCCATGCTCGCGCTGCCGATGCGAGAGCAAGTATGGCGCTGGCCGGATGAGATGGATGTAACTGTTGCCGATCTCGGTGTAGGCAACACGGCGTCTGTCGTGTTCGCGCTGGAAAGGCTAGGCGCCAAGGCGCGGCTCACGTGCGAGCGCGCCGCGATCGCGGAGGCGTCGCGTCTGATCTTGCCGGGCGTCGGTGCGGCATCCTTCGCCATGGGCCGGATCGAGTTGCTTGGCCTTGCGAACATCATGCGCACGTTCAAGCGGCCCTTGCTCGGCATCTGTCTTGGTCAGCAGCTTCTCTACGAATCCAGCGAGGAAGGCGATGCGCGCGGGCTCGGACTGCTACCGGGGCGCGTGCATCGGCTCGACGCTGCCCCGCATCGGCCTGTTCCGCACATGGGATGGAACCGCTTGCGCCGCGAGCACAACGACCCGCTGCTCGAGGACGTCGAAGACGGAGCGTTCGTCTATTTCGTGCATGCCTACGTCTGCCCGATTGGCGAAGCCACTCTTGCCTCCGCCACTTACGGCAGCACGTTCTCGGCTGTGGTGCGCGCCGGCAATGCATGGGGCTGTCAGTTTCATCCAGAGCGCTCCTCGTCGACCGGACGTCGGATTCTCGCAAATTTTCTGGCGATCGAATGCTGATATATCCCGCGATTGATCTGCAGCGGGGCCGATGCGTGCGGCTCAAGCAGGGCCGTTTTGACGACGCGACCGTCTATGACGTCGATCCCCTTGCGCGTATCGAAAGTTACGCAGCCGTCGGGGCCCAATGGGCGCATGTCGTCGATCTCGACGGAGCAAGAGCGGGCGCGCCGCGCCAGCACACGTTGATCTGTGATCTTGCGGCCGCCCATCAAATCCGTCTTCAGGCGGGCGGCGGTATACGGACGCGCGATGATGTAGCGGGCCTGCTCGAAAGGGGAGTGGCGCGCGTGATAATTGGTTCCGCGGCGGCCAGGCAGCACGAAGAGGTGCAGCGTTGGCTCGCGCAGTTCGATGCGGAAAGCATCTGCATTGCGCTGGACGTGAAGACAGAGCGTGACGCTCGCCTCGTCGCGGTCGACGGCTGGGCGCGATCATCGGGAATCCCTCTTGCTGAAGCCCTCGCACTGTATCCGCCTGGAACGATCCGGCACGTGCTGGTCACCGATGTTTCGCGCGATGGAATGATGAGAGGTCCCGATGTGCAACTGGTTGGCGCGGTCGCCGCCGCGCGTCCCGATCTGCAGGTGCAAGCGTCAGGTGGCATTGCGTCTCTTGCCGATCTGGCGAAGTTGAAGGCGGCGGGCGCGTCCGGGGCGATTATTGGGCGTGCCCTGTACGAAGGTGCCTTCACTCTCGAGGACGCGATCGGTGTTGGCTAAGCGCATCATTCCCTGCCTCGATGTAAAGAACGGCCGCGTCGTCAAGGGCGTGCGCTTCCGCGATCACGAGGACATGGGCGACGCGGTGAAGCTTGCCGCACGCTACGCCGATGAGGGCGCGGACGAACTGGTGTTCTACGACATCACCGCATCGGCAGAAGATCGGACGCTGAACTATAATTGGGTGCGCCAGATCGCGCGCACGCTCGACATCCCCTTTTGCGTCGCCGGCGGGGTGCGCAGCGTCGCGCAGGCCTTGCGTTGTCTCGAAACTGGCGCCGACAAGGTGTCGATCAATTCACCGGCGCTGGAAAGACCAGAACTGATCACCGAGATCGCGCAAAGGGCGGGCTCGCAATGCGTGGTCGTGGGCGTTGACAGTCTGGAAGAAGACGGCGAGTGGCGCGTGCATCAGTATAGTGGCGATCCCGCTCGAAGCCGCGCGCTCGCGCGCAACATGCTGGATTGGCTCGCAGAGGCCGAGGCGCGAGGAGCGGGCGAAATTGTCCTGAACTGCATGAACCAGGACGGCGTTCGACATGGGTATGACATTGCGCAACTCAAAGCTGCGCGTGCGCGGCTTTCCATTCCCCTCATTGCGTCGGGTGGCGCGGGCGTAGCGGAGCATTTCGTCGATCTGTTTCGTGAAACAGACGTCTCTGGCGCACTGGCCGCAAGCGTGTTTCACAAGGAGCTGTTGTCGGTGGGAATGGTGAAGGTCGCGCTCGCTGCCGCAGGGATGGAGGTCAGGCTATGACGCCGCACGAAATTGCCGCTCTCGACTTCGCGAAGGGCGAGGGCCTTATTCCCGTCGTTGTGCAGGATTCTGCAACGTTTCAGGTGCTGATGCTGGCTTACATGGACGCGGCAGCGCTGCGCGAATCGCTCGCGAGCGGCGAGGCCACGTTCTTCTCCCGCTCCCGCAACAAGCGCTGGCGGAAAGGCGAGACGTCCGGTCATCGCATGAAACTTGTTTCGCTCACATCCGACTGCGACCGCGACACGCTGCTGCTTCAAGTCGAGCCGGTCGGTCCGGCCTGCCACCGCGGGACGACTAGTTGCTTCGGCGATGATAGCGCACCCGGCGTGGGACGGCTTGCAGCGCTGGAGCGGACCATCGCCATCCGTGCGACGGCCGATCCGGCAGAAAGCGGCACGGCGCGGCTGTTAAGGGAAGGGCCAAAACGCGCTGCGCAAAAGGTGGGAGAGGAAGGCGTCGAGACCGCGTTAGCCGGCGCGACGGGAACCGTAGAAGAGCTGTGCAACGAGTCTGCGGATCTCCTTTATCATCTGCTGGTCCTGCTGCGCTCCCGCAATTCCAGTCTGCAGAGCGTGCTCGACGTTCTTGCGGCGCGCGCAACCGGGCGCCGCGCGTAAGCCTTCATCTCCTGCTACTGCGGCTTCGCAATACCAAACCCTCTCGCGGTGAGCACGCCGTAGATCGCGATCCAGACGTAGCAGATTGCGGGAACCGCGATCGCGGTTGCGAGAGTCGACGCGTCGGCGACGACGCCTGTCAACTCCGGTATGACGGCGCCGCCGACGATCGCCATGCAGAGAAGCGCGGAAGCATTCGGCTTTTCCTCGCCCATATCTGCGCTCGCCAAGGCAAATATCGTCGGGAACATGATAGAGTTGAACAGACCCACGGCGATCAGCGACCACGCCGCGATACCGCCCGTCGAGAGTGACGAAAGTCCTGCCAGCGAACACGCGCATACAGCGCAGATAGTAAGTGCGATTCCCGGCCTCACGCATCGCAACACGAACGCCCCCAAGAATCGGCCCACCATGGCCCCGCCCCAGTAGAAGCTGACGAGCTTGCCCGCAGGTTCGGCGGCGAGCCCGAGCGTTGAGGGCTGCATAAGGTAGTTCGTCATCATGCTGCCGATCGAAACTTCGGCACCGACGTAAAGGAAGATCGCAACCGCGCCGAGGAGAAGCCGGGGTTTGTCTCTGAGCGCCCAGAGAGCGCCGAAAGAGGCCATTTGTGCGCTGACTGAAGGCGCCGCGCTGCGCCGCATCAGCCAGAACAGCGCGGCGATGACCGCCAAGCCAGCAGCAATGAAGAGGAACGGCAGCTGCACGGCGTGTGCCTGCGCGATGCGGGCTGCCGCAAGCGCATGTCGAGAAAGACGCGATGGATCGATCGTCAGGCTGCCGCGCAGGATGAGCACAGCGCCGATCCATGGCCCGACTGTCGTGCCCAGCGAGTTGAAAGCCTGTGCGAGCGTCAACCGGCTGCTCGACGAGGATTCATCGCCCAGCTCCGCAACGAAAGGATTCGCCACGACCTGAAGCAAAGTGATGCCGGCGGACATCACAAACAGCGCGAGCAGGAAGGCAGGGAAAAGTCCCGATGCCGCGGCCGGCGAAAACAGGAGGCAGCCGCACGCCATGACGACAAGGCCAAGAATCGCGCCACGGATGTATCCGATCCGGGACAGCACGAAACCGGCGGGAATGGAAAAAATGAAGTAGCCGACGAAGAAGCTGAATTGCGTAAGCATCACTTCAGTGTACGAAAGCGAAAACACTCCTCTGAGCTTGGGGACGAGCGAATCGATCAGGACCGTCGCGAAACCCCAGGAAAAGAAGAGGAGGACGACAAGCGCGACGAGCACGCGTTGTCGCGGCACGCTGCCGGCCGACACGCGTTGCACAGGTGTCCGTGTGCTCGCGGTCAAGGCACAACCCGACGGTCGATGAGCACGGCGAGAAAAAGCGCCGGTCCGCCATGGGCGACCCAGGCATGGTTGGTGGCGCGCTGAATCACGACCTGACCCGGCTTGAGACGCGTTTCACCGGTTTCGAGGATGAGGCTCGCATCGCCCTGGAGAAGACAGATGATATCGAGTGTGGGAGTTTCATGCATCGCGGAGTTTCGTCGCTGGTCGGTGATGTGTTGCTCAGCGCCAAAAGTGCGAAAGCGCTCTCTCACAGCTTCATCCAGCACGTGTTTCGGCACGCTCGCGGGTACCGGCTCGATGACGAACCAGCGCACCTTGACACCGTTTTTCGGCGGTGCCAGCGCGGCATGGCCTTTGCCACGGTCGATACTCTCTTTGGGATCGAGCCATGCTGACACGGAGTCCGTCCAGATTTCTAGAAGGCCGCCCGCCCCCGCCGCAGCTGCGATCTCCGCGGGGCCGCTATCGACGATGACAACGGACCGTCCGCCCGTGTCGACGCCCGTCACTATGCGCCTCAACGCGTTCTCGAATCCCGCATAGCTCAGTGTGATGTCTCCTTCGAACAGCCAACGTCATGCATCAGGGAGGCGGTGAATGAGCGTCTCGATTTCTTTCATCCTCTGCACGATCGACTCGGGCTTCTGGCTGCCGAGTTGTACCACCAGGCGATCGACACCGAGCTCCGCGTATCCCTGGACCATTTCTTGCGTGACCGCGTAGGGCGGCGTTACGATGATCTCAAATCCTTTACCGCGCGTGCGACCGGCCTGCGCGAGCGCGGAGTCGAGTTGGTCGAGTGCGGATCGCGTGGCTTCGTGGTCGAGCGCAAAACCGTACCAGCCGTCGCCGAAGCGTGCCGCCCGCCGCATCGCTGCCACGGTGCGGCCGCCCACGAGAATCGGCAGATGCGGCCGCTGAACGGGCTTGGGATCCATGCGACATTCGGTTACCGAGATGTATTTGCCGTGGAACGATGCGCGCGGTTTGCTCCAAAGCGCCTGTATCAGGGCCAGGAACTCGTCGCAGCGCCCGCCGCGGTCCTCCCAGCCATAGCCACACGCGACGACTTCCTCCTTGCACCAGCCCACGCCGATTCCAAAATCGATGCGTCCGCCGGTCAGCCAGTCGAGGGTTGCGAATTCCTTCGCGGTGTAAAGGGGATTTCGCTGCGGCACGAGGCAGATGCCGCTTCCGAGGCGGATTTGTTTCGTCGCCGCGGCGAGGAAGCCAAAAGTGGCGACCATGTCGAGAATCCCGCCGCCTTCGGGCACGGGTACGCGGCCGTCCTTCGACCCAGGATACGGAAACTCCATTCTGTCGAACAGCACGACGTGCTCACCCATCCAGATCGAATCGAGGCCCGTCTCTTCGCAGCGGCGGCCGAAGTCGAGTATCAGTTGCGGCGTGGCGAGAGGTGACACGAACGCCGCGAAGACGCCTATCCTCATATCTGAACCTCCTTGATCACTGCCGATCCCTGTTCAGGCTGCGCCGAAACTGAGACAATCCCCGGTTCAGGTCATCCTTCAATGCAATGCGGCTGTCGAACAAGAGGGCGGAGCATGGATTTCGAGCTTTCCGAAGAGCACCGGATGCTGAAGGATCTGGTGCAGCGGTTCGTTCGCGATGAACTCATGCCGCTGGAGGCTGGGGTCTTGAGCCGCGAAGCAGCCGGACAGGGCCTGTACCTGCCGGAGGTGGATCGCAAACGCATCGACGAGAAATCGAAAGCGCTCGGTCTCTGGGGGCTCGACGCACCAACGGACATCGGCGGCGCCGATCTTCCCGCCGTCGCGATGATCGGCGTCAATGAAGAACTCGGCTGCTCAATCACGCCCTATACGCTGCCGCCCAATTCACCGAACCTGCGCATGCTGATGGCGACGGTGAACGACCGCCAGCGCGAAGCCTATCTCGTTCCTTACGTGCGCGGAGAAACCGTCTCGGCGATCGGGATTTCAGAACCGGGGGCGGGCTCCGATCCTGCCGCCATGAGCACGCACGCTGTACGCGAGGGCCAGGACTGGATTCTGAATGGACGGAAAATCTGGATCAGCCGCGCCGAACATGCCGATTTCACCATCGTCGTGGCGCTGACTGACAAGCAGAAGCGCGCCCGGGGCGGCATGTCCGCGTTTCTTGTCGACAAGGGTACGCCCGGCTTTCACGTGCTGCGCCGCATTCCGATGATCGGCGGCGTCTTCACCTACGAGATTGCGCTCGAGGATTGCCGCGTCGAAGGCTGGAAGCTGTTGGGCACGGAAGGCGAGGGATTCGCGCCGATGCAGATCCGCCTCGGCACGCGGCGGCTCCAAATGGCTGCGTGGTCAATCGGCATGGCGCAGCGCGCGCTCGACATGATCTGCGCATTCGCGCCGCAGCGCACGACATTCGGGCAACCGCTGGCAGAGCGTCAGGCGATTCAATGGTGGATTGCCGATGCCGCGACGAAAATCCACGCCGCGCGCCTGATGGCATACGATTGCGCCTGGAAATTGGATACCGGTCGCGAGGCGCGAACGGAGATCTCAATGGTCAAGGCGTTCGCGACGGAGATGGCTTATGCGATCGTCGACCACGCGATGCAGGCGCATGGCGCGATGGGCATGACGAAGGAGCTGCCGCTGCAGCTGATGTCTTCCACGTTGCGGACCATGCGCATCTATGACGGGCCAACCGAAATCCACAAATGGGTGATTGCGCGGAATTTGCTGGGCATGAGACGTTAATGCCAAGGCTTCGGCGCGGCGACGCGACACTTTACTACGAAGTGCATGGGCAGGGACCCGTGATCCTGCTCGGGCACGGCTATGCGGCGACGAGCGAGATGTGGGTTGGCCAGATCGAGACATTGTCGCACGATCATCAGCTTGTGCTGTGGGACATGCGCGGTCACGGCCGATCGGATTCACCCAGGAAGACACGGAATATAGCGAGGAGGCCACTGTGGCGGACATGGCCGCGGTCCTCGACGCCGTCGGCGCCCTGCATGCCATCGTCGGAGGGCTCTCGCTGGGCGGCACCATGGCTCTGTCGTTTTATGCCACCTATCCTGCGCGCGTGCAGGCGTTGCTAATCGTTGATAGCGGGCCCGGCTTCAGACGGGACGAAGCGCGCGAGCAATGGAACGCACAGGCCCGCGAGACAGCGAAGCGACTGGACGAGCTTGGAATGGATGCACTCGGATCCGCGGGCCGCCAAGGCATGCGGTTCCATCATCGTTCGGCTGAAGGACTTGCCAGAGCCGCTCGAGGCATGCTGGCCCAGCGCGATGGCCACCTGATCGAGTCGCTGCCAGGGATTGCCGTGCCGACGCTGATCGTCGTCGGTTCCGACGACACGCCGTTTCTGGCTGCGGCGGATTACATGGCGGCGCGCATTGTCGGCGCGAGGAAGGTGGTGATCCCCGACGCGGGTCACTATTCCAATCTTGACCAACCCGTGGCCTTCAACCGCGCCGTCGTGGATTTCGTGAACAACGTCGAAAAAAGCTGCGCGTCGCGGTCAATTCTCGACATCGACCCTTGATGAGGTAACGCGCTAACCTACCTTCATCCCCGTAGCCCACAGGGGACGGGAATGAAACGATATGCATCCGGACCAGGTTTCGCCCTGATCCTCGCGTCGGTTGTGGCCGCACCGGCTCAGGGAGGATGCCTGAAAGGTGCCGCCTTCGGCGCAGTAGCCGGCCATTTCGCACATCATCACGCGGTTCTCGGCGCAATTGCCGGCTGCGCGATCGGACACCACCTCGCGGTCAAGGCACGCGAACAAAAAGCGACTCAAACGCAGGTGCCGCAGCCCAAGCATCCCTGACGCGAAGGATGTTCGGCGACCGCGCAGATCCGCACGTAGCGGGAAGCGTTAGGGCGGTGCGAGCGCGTCGATCAGATTGTGTCCTTGCTGCGAGCCGAGGCCGGTCACGAGATCGTAACCCTTGACCGCCCTGTACTTGCCGCTTCGACCGCCGATCACGTCGTGAAAAAGCTTGTCGTAATTCCCGCCGCCGGCGAGCCCATAGAGCGTTGGGTTCAAAAATCCAACCGGCGGCTGACCGTCGATCGCGGCCTGCTCGTTGGCGAGCGCGATGTAACCGGCCCAGATCGGCGAGGAAAAACTGGTGCCACCCGCGCCGCCGCCGCACCGCCCGTTTGCGCAAATCCAGAAATCCGTGTCGGCGTTGGCGGAAATGTCGGGCACGTTGCGCAGTTTGCGTGAAGCGTCGTTTCTCCTGTTCACGAATGGCAGCTGGTAGGGCTCGATCTTGATGTGATGATCCAGTGAGGGGCCACCTGCACTGCCGGACCAGCCCCTTTCGGACAAATAGGCACCTCCGGCGCCATCGGTAACGAGATCGGTGCCGCCGACGCCCGTCAGGTTTGCATCCTCTTCCGGCCAGGGACCACTGTCCTTGAGGTTGGAGTAGTCGCCGCTTGCGGTGAGAAACGTCTGGCCCTGCGCCGCCATCTCCTGCAACAAGGCATCGTCCGTGTCGAAATTCTTGTGCCAGCCCCACGACGTGCTGAGCTGCCTGCTCGTGTCGTCGGCGGCCATGCGATCGAGCACGCTCTCGGGAGTATAACCCACATAGACTTGGACCTGCGCGAGGCGCGGCGCCATCGAGATCGCATAATCGATGTCCAGAGTCTGCTCTGCGTCGTTGCACTTCGTGCATTTCACCTTGATGCCGTCGGTCGAAATCGCCTTCACCGGCACGTGCAGCGGCTGCTTCACATTGCTGAAGTAGAGCCGAACGTCGGCGGGATTGTAGCCTTTGAGCTCCATCAGTCCGACCGATTGGCCCGCGCCCGTCAGCCTGGAGCCACCGTAATATGCGACGCGCATATCGCTTCCATAAAAATTCCCGTTGGGTCCGGAGCCCGTGCCGCGTGCGGGCAGGATGCCTGTCCCGGGCAGGATCACGCGGGGGGCGGGCCGGACCAGATCGTCGAGCCCGGTGACGTGCAGGACAGGCACCGCGAGATCGAGCGTCGGCTCGCGGTCTGGCGCGATGAAGCTGCGTGACTCAAGCGGATGGCGATAAAGAAACAGCGTGATATGGAAGATGCGCTCGATGTCGGCGACGCTGCCCTCCGCTTCAATCATAAAGCGGTTGGCGCTGAGCGACGTAACTTTTAGCCCCTTCTCCTTGAAGAAACTCACCGCGGTTTTGTAGTCGATCTCTGCCGGACCAAAGCGCCGGGTGAATTCCGCAACGGAGAGATAATGGTGATAGGAAAGGCTGGCAGGATCGTAAAGCGCATTCAGAAGCGCCGTGAGTTCCGTCTGATTGCGCAAGGGAAGCGCGATGGCGAGCTGCATGCGCGCGGCGGGATCGGGGGTACCGGTGATGGCCGCGCGATGCTGGGCGACGAGCGCTGGCAGATGCGGCGAAAGCAGTTCGTGGGCGCGTGCGGGTGGCAGCGCGCCGGCGACGCCTGTCAAGATTGCTGCACATGCGATGCAGCGCCGGACGGCACCGGAAATCAGGTTGGCGAAAGCGTGCATCGGGTAGCTCCCCTCGCGTCGGGAGCCGAGCATGCTATCTTCGCGCTCTGCGATCAATCTTGCCTGCATGATGCCGGTGCAAAAAGGGTCATGACTCTCGAATCGGTTCGTCCCGTCACATTGCAGGAAATCGGCGAGGCGCGTGCGCGCATCGCAGGAACCATCCTGCGCACGCCGCTGATCCGCCTGGATCTGGGCGCGGACGCTCCCGACATCCGCCTGAAACTCGAGAACTTGCAGCCGATCAACGCTTACAAGCTGCGGGGCGCGGTCAACGCGGTCGCCATGCTCTCGGACGTAGAGCGCGGTCGCGGCGTCTGGACCATCAGCGCCGGAAATGCCGGGCAGGGGGTCGCTTACGCGGCGGCGAGAGCGGGCGTGCCGTGCACGGTCGTCGCGATCGAAACTGCGCCGAGGTCGAAGCTCGAACGCATGCAGGGCCTCGGCGCGAGGCTGGTGCTGGTGTCCTACGATGACGCGTGGAAGGCGCTCGACGAGCGCGCCTATCCCGGCGTCGACGGGACGTTCGTGCATCCGTTCGACGACCATCACTTCATCGCCGGCAACGCGACCATCGGTCTGGAGATCATGGAGGATGCGCCCGATGCAAGAGCGGTCATCGCGAGCGTCGGAGGCGGCGGACTTGTGGTCGGGGTTGCGAGCGCGGTCAAGGCGATCGATCCCACAATCAAAGTATTCGGCGCGGAGCCCGAAACAGCCGCTCCGACAGCCCTTTCCTTCGCCATGGGTTCGCCACAAGTGTTCAAGGAATGGAAGCTTTCTTTCGTCGACGGTGCCGGCGGACAGAGCGTGTTTCCGCGCATGTGGGAACGCATGCGGGGGGTGGTCGACGGTTCCATCGTGGTGAGTCTCGACGACACGCGCCGGGCGATGCGTTTGCTTGCGGAGAGGGCGCGCGTTGTGGTCGAAGGCGCCGGCGCCCTGCCGCTCGCCGCAGCGTTGACCGGGAAGGCAGGCGCGGGGCCGATCGTGGCCATCGTCTCCGGCGGCAACATCGACCTGGAGAAGTTCTGCCAGCTGATCGCGATCTAACGCAGCTTTCGCTTATGAAAGCGCGGGCCGCGAGCCGATGATGGAAACGCGTCTGCCAATGCGCGATTGCGGATAGTAGTCCCACACCGAATGGTGCTGGGTGACGCGATTGTCCCAGAAGGTGAGCGTGTTGGCGTACCAGCGCACGCGGCACTGAAACTCCACATGGCTCTCGATGTGTCGCCACAATATTTCGAGGAATGCATCGCTCTCGGCACGCGAGAATTCGTTGATGCGCGTGGTGAAGCCGCGATTGACGAACAGCGCGGGCTTGCCGCTTTCGGGCTGGCGGATGACGACGGGATGCGTGCAGCGCGGCCAGCCGCCATCTGGTACTTCGGTGCCATAGCCGGCCGTGTAGAGTTTGGCGCCGTCATGGATGGCAGTCAGACCTTTGACGATCTCCTGCATGGCGGGTGACAGTGTTTCGTACGCGCGGATCGTGCTGATGAAGCAGGTGTCTCCGCCGCCGCCTTCGGGCGCCTTCGTAAGATAAAGCATGGAGCCCATCGGCGGTTCGACATCGCAGGTCACGTCGGTGTGCCACTCTTCGCCCGCCACATTGCGCGAGTTCTGGTCCGCTTTCACTTCCAGGATTTCCGGATCGAATATCGGACCCGCCTTCGCATGATCGGGCGCCGCCTTCTTCACGTGATAGGGATGTATGTGGAGTTTGCCGAACATGCGGGCAAAACGCTTGTGATCTTCCACGGTCAGATGCTGATCGCGGAAGACGAGCACGTGATGGGCAATGAAGGCGGCGCGAATGTTGGCGAACTGCGCCGGCGACAGCGGTTGCGACAAATCAACTCCCCCGACCTCGGCGCCGATCGTCCGCGTGAGAGGGTCGACGCTAAATGACCCCAAATCCTGCTCCATGATCGCTCTCGAGGATGGCCTCCTCGGCCGAATTTAATCGCGATGCGAGTACACGAAAAGTCTGCCCACCGGTATGCTCCGCCCGATGAGCGAATTGCCGGAAAACATGGTGGAGACGGGAAGGGCAGCATCCGACGCGGCTGCAGACGCGAGCTTCGCCCGCGCCACGGAGGCGGTTCGCGGGCGTCGGCCGCTGCGCAATCCGCGGCTGCGCGAAGCACGGCGCGCCCTCGAGGCGAACCGGCCCCTCATCGCTGCCCGCATGCTCACGGAATTCTTGAAAAGCCACCCTGACGACGTGGACGCGATGAACCTACTGGGCGAGATTGCCATGCGCGAGGGGCGGAAGAGCGAGGCCGAAGCGCTGTTTGCGCGCTGCGTCGAGCGCTCCCCCGGTTTTGACGCCGCGCGCTTCAACTATGCCACTGCGCTTCAAGGCATGAACAAGCCCGCGGATGCACTGGTCCAGGCTCAACAGCTCCTCGCGAAGGAGCCGCGCAACCCCCTCTACCGCGACCTCGAGGGGGTCGTGTTGTCTGCGTTGGGAAGTCACGAAGCCGCACTCAGCCGCCGTCGCGAACTCGCGCGCGATTATTCCGGCTCGGCCAAGGTTCTGGTCAGCTATGCCCACGCACTCCGAACCATGGGACTTCGGGAAGAATGCATCTCGGCCTATCGCGACGCCATTGCGATCAATCCCTCGCTCGGGACCGCCTGGTGGGGACTTGCGAATCTGAGGACAGCCAGTTTCGCCGCCTCCGACATCGCCCAGATGCAGGCGCAGGTCGCGCGCCCTGACCTCTCCGCGAGCGACCGCACGCATCTGCTCTTTGCACTGGGCAAGGCCTATGGCGATCTGGGGCGCTACGCGGAATCTTTCGATGCTTATGCGAGAGCGAACGCGGTCCGCCGCCTCGCCAGCGGTTACGATCCCGCAACGACATCGGCGCAGGTCGCCAGGTTCAAGGCCCTGTTCACGTCGGAATTTTTTCGGAATCGCGCTGGAAGCGGCTCCGCTTCCGCAGCGCCGATCTTCGTGGTCGGAATGCAGCGCGCCGGCTCGACCCTGCTCGAACAGGTTCTCGCCAGTCATTCGGCGATCGAAGGTACGGGAGAGTTGGCCAATATACGATTTCTCGCGCGTCGTCTCGAAGATCATGTGGCTCCGAAATACGACACCGACTATCCCGGCGTCCTTGGCGCGCTGAATTCGGCTGCGCTCACGGCTTTGGGTGAAGAGTACCTGGAGGCCACGCGCTTCCGCAGACGGCTGGGGCGTCCATTTTTCGTGGACAAGGAGCCGTTCAACTTCTGGCACACGGGCTTTCTGCATCTCATCCTGCCCAATGCCAGAATCATCGATATCCGTCGTCATCCGATCGGCTGCTGCTGGTCCAACTTTACGACGATCTACCTGCACGGCCTGCCGCTGACGTTCCGGCTGAGCGACATCGGCCGCTTCTATGCCGACTACGTGGATGTAATGGCGCACTACGACCGCGTCTTGCCCGGAAAGGTGCATCGTATTTTCTACGAGGACCTTGTCGGGGATCCCGAAACCGAGATTCGCCGGGTGCTCGCCCATCTCGACTTGCCGTTCGAGGCGGCGTGTCTCGAGTTCTACAAAAACGGCCGCGCGGTGAACTCGGCCAGTTCCGAGCAGGTGCGCACGCCGATTTTTCACGAGGCGCTCGACCGGTGGCGCCACTACGAGCCGTGGCTCGGTCCACTCAAATCGGCGCTCGGTCCCGTTCTTTCCGCCTATCCGGCCGTGCCAGCCTGATCACCGCACGAACTCGAGAGATTTTGGGCACTCGACCCTCAGGTCCACCCGCTCGCCGTCCGTGACCCGGCAGAGCGGGATCTTCCATGGCGTCTCGACGATCTCGATGGTGCAGTCGCGCGTTCCGAGTTCATTGTTCAGGCACTGCAGTGGAATTTCGAACGAGTTGGTCCGGCCTTCGCCTTTGAACGGCGTGGCCACCGGCGTCGCTTCACCGAACCGAACCGTCCAATAGCTCCAGGCAATCGCGTGCGTCGCGTCCATCGGCCCCGAAGCAAAATGCAGGGCCTGGATGCGCGCGGGATAACGCGACATGTCCCGCGCGTAGTCAGTTACGATTTCTCCTGCTGTTGCTTGTGTGCAGAGACAGCAGAGCGCCAGGACAAGAATGCACCGTTTGCGCACGGGCGTGCATCTCCCATCGAGCCTCGCGGCTGTCGGCATTTGCTTATAGTGTGATACCACCGCCGCGGGGTAAAGATCACGATCATGTGGGAGGCGCGACGCACGGCGATCCGGCAGGGCTGGAGCGAGAAAATTGCGATCGCCGCGGCCGGCCGGACCCTTTCCTTTGCGGAGGTGATCGCCCTGTGGCGTCAAGATTCTGATTTCCGCGCGTTCTTTATCGACGAACTGGCAGCAACGGCCCTTCCTGCGTTCCTTTGGGAGATGCCGCCGATTTGGAGCGGACGAACGCAGCTTGATTACGAATTCGTGGCGATTCGCAGCGACGGGTTGGCGCGGATGCGCCCGGATGCCGATGCATTCGCATCACAATTGGCCGCTCCCGGCACATCGAGCTCCGTCGTCGCGTTCCCCAATCTGGGCGGCGACGCGTTGCTGGTTGCGCCGCGCCAAATCGCCGGATTGCAATCCTACGGCCATATTGCAGCTTTCGTTCGCTCGGCACCGGCCGCCCAACAACACGCGTTGTTTCAGATTCTCGCCGGCGCGATCGATGACGTGCTCCGAACCCATGACGGTCGTATCTGGATCAGCACGTCAGGTCTCGGTGTCGCGTGGCTGCATGTCCGGATCGATTCATATCCGAAATACTACCAGCATCGGCCGTATGCGAACGGATAGTTTTCTGCGGGCTGGTAGCAGCGGAGGGATTTGAACCCCCGACCAAGGGATTATGATTCCCCTGCTCTACCGCTGAGCTACGCTGCCGGCCGGCGGGCGATGTAGGTTGGGGTGCAACCCCTGTCAAGCCGCGAGCTGAGAACCGGCGACGCCCGCTTTTCGGAAGCAATCTTAAGCGCCGGACCGGAAGTGCATCACGTCGCCGTCCCGGACGACGTAGTCTTTGCCCTCCAGCCGCATCCGGCCGGCATCGCGTGCGCCCGCCTCGCCGCCGAGCGCGACGTAATCCTGATATGCAATGGTCTCGGCGCGGATGAAACCCTTCTCGAAATCGCTATGGATCGCGCCCGCCGCTTGCGGCGCACGCGCCCCTTTCGCGACTGTCCAGGCCCGTGCTTCCTTGGGTCCGGCGGTGAAGAAGGTGATCAGGCCCAACAGCCCGTAACCCGCCCGGATCAGGCGGTCGAGGCCCGGTTCGTCGAGCCCCAGATGCGCGAGAAATTCCGCACGCTCGCCCGCATGGAGCTGCGCCACCTCTTCCTCGATGCGGGCAGAGATGGCGACGCAGGCGGCGCCTTCGCGTTTGGCCTTCTCCTCAATCGCCGCCGAGGATGCGTTCCCGCTCGCTGCCGAATGTTCGTCCACGTTGCAGACATACAGGACCGGTTTTTGCGTCATCAGCCCGAGTTGTCGGAACGGATCGCGTTCCTCCGGCGCGAGCTCGGCCAGCCGCGCCGGCCGCCCGTCGCGCAGGAGCGCCACCGCCTTCGCCATCAGGCCACATTGTTCCTTCGCTTCCTTTTCGCCCGTTTTTGCCCTTTTCTCGATGGGGATGATCCGCCGCTCGAGACTATCCAGGTCGGCGAGCATCAGTTCGGTTTCCACTGTTTCGGCATCTCCGAGGGGATCGATACGGCCCTCGACATGAGCCACGTCGTGGTCTTCGAAGCAGCGCAACACATGCGCGATCGCGTCCACCTCGCGGATGTTGGCCAGGAACTGATTGCCGAGCCCTTCGCCCCTGGAAGCACCACGCACCAATCCCGCGATGTCGACGAAGGTGATACGCGCGGGTACAATCACGGCCGAATTCGCGATTGACGCGAGTTTCTCCAACCGCATGTCCGGCACTGCCACTTCGCCAACGTTCGGCTCAATGGTGCAGAACGGATAGTTCGCCGCCTGCGCGGCCGCTGTCTGCGTCAGCGCGTTGAAAAGCGTGGACTTGCCCACATTGGGCAGGCCGACGATGCCGCATTTGAAGCCCATCATTCATCCTTCACGGGAAGAGGCTTCTTCGGCGGGGGCTTGAGGGTCACTGCTACTTTGTTCATGAAGCCTGGATCGTCGTCGCGGGCGAGCCACGGCGCCGCTTCCGCAATGGCCGTCAGGAGCGGTACCAACCATTCCTCTTCGGCCTTCGAGAAATTATTCAGGACATGCGCGTGCACACGCGACTTGATGCCGGGATGTCCGACGCCTACGCGAACGCGCCGGTAGTCGGCGCCGAGCGCGCCGGTAATGGACCGCAAGCCATTGTTGCCGGCGTCGCTGCCACCCGTCTTTACCTTCAGCTTGCCGCCGGCGAGGTCGATCTCGTCATGAATGACGACGAGTGCGGAAAGCGGCAGCTTGTAGAATCGCGTCGCTGCCCCCACCGACAGACCACTCTCGTTCATGTACGTCATGGGTTTGAGAAGGAAGGTCCTGCGTCCCGCGAGCGCGCCTTCGGAGATGAAGCCTTGGAAGCGCGCGCGCCACGGCGCGAAGGGATAGCTGCCATGGATCACGTCCAGCGCCATGAATCCAGCATTGTGGCGATGGCGTGCGTATTCGACGCCGGGGTTGCCGAGCCCCGCAATCAGGAGTGGCGTATCGGACATGAGGCAGGCGGGCCGCGCGCCCGCCTATTTCTTCTCCGGCCCCTTGGCAGGCGCGGCGGGAGCCGCCTTGGCGGGTGCTGTGGCACCGGGTGCGGCGCCGGGCGCTCCTGGCGCAGACGGTGCGGCGCCGCCTTCGGCCACAGCCCCTTCTGCTTCCTCCACCACAGGCGCTGCAGCGGCTGCCGCTGCTGCCGCCGCTGCGGCGCGCTGTTCTTCGATCACGCTGGTCGGGGCGACGATCGAGGCGACCGTGAAGTCGCGCTCGCGTATCGTGGTCCTGACGCCCTCGGGAAGCTTGAAATCGGTGATGTGCAGTGAGCCGTGGATTTCGAGGCCCGAAAGATCGCCCTCGATGAATTCCGGAATGCTGTCGGCCGGGCAGAGCAGCTCCACCTCATGACGCACGATATTGAGCACGCCGCCCCGCTTCAGACCCGGCGAATTCTCCTGGCCCCTGAAGCGCACGGGAATGGCGAGCTTCAGGCGCGCGCCCTCCGGCAGCCGCAGGAAGTCGACATGGACCGGCCGGTCGCTCACCGGATCAGTTTGCACGGCGCGGGGGATCACGCGCGTCTTGCGCCCGCCCATGGCAAGGAGGAATGGCGTGGTCAGAAACGTGCCCTTGCTCGCGTGCCGCTCGAGTTCGAGAAAATCGACGGTGACCGGCACGGGCGCCTCTTTGCCGCCATAGACGATGCCGGGCACCAGGCCCTTGCTGCGGGTGCGGAAGGCGCGGCCCTTGCCTGCGCCCTCGCGCGGCTCCGCGCTCAGTTCGAGCATCTCGCGCATGACGAAATCCCTTGAAAAAAGCCCACATGGCGGGCCTGGACCGGAAAGCCGGGCTATGTAGCGGAACCGTCCAGGCAAGGCAACTGAGGAGGGAGCTTGCGGGAGTTGATCTGCCACTGACGCACTCAGGCGCGAAAGCGAGAAATGGCGGGTCTAGCCCTCGTCTCCGCGGCTCGGCGTGAACGTTACTTTTCGTAGGCGCCGATATCGATGGCGTCGTTTTGCACCCTCTTGTTGCCCGCGAAGTCGTGCGTGCCGACGATGCGCGCATCGAGTACGAACTCCCGCTCCGATCGCGGGCGAGGTGCGCGCGATATCGAGGTCGGGCGGCGTGCCCGGATCGAGGAACTGCGGGTTGGCAAAGAGCGAATGGCCGTCTTCGCCCGATCCGTCCCGATAATTCGTGAAGCCCGTATAGCGCGTCTTCTGCCAGACGAATTTCGACTTCGCAGCGCCAATCTTCGCAAAATAGAGGTTGTAATCGAGCGCCGCCGGATCGGGCGAGCTTGTCGTGAAGTCGTTGACGAGCAGGCCCTGCGCGCCGGCGTAGAGAATATTGTTGAGAAAGCGGTTGTGCGTAGCATGGAACTGGATCTGGAACTCGCCGCTCCCGGTCCGTTTGGTGTCGTTGTCGTAGAGCGTGTTGTTGACGAGGATGCAGCGATCCGTGCCGCCGCGGTTGCTGGCGTAGCCGCCGATCGAGAGTCCCGCGCTGTTCCCCGCGTAGATGACATTGTTGCGCGCGATCACCTCGCTTGTCACATGACCCTTGTGCTCGCTTGCGAGTTCGATGCCGAGATCGTCGTCGTGCACGAGATTTTGCTCGATGACGATGTTGCGGCCGCCGTCTACATAGATGCCGTCGGATGCATATTGCTTGCCGTAGTCCGGATTTCCGTAGGATGTGATGTTGTAGACTGCGTTGCCGCGGATCTCGCCGTCGCGCGCTTGGTCGTAGGCCGGATCGGGCGAGACGTGCTCGAATCCGATCGCGCCGATGCCGATATTGTCGTCGTCGCGGACGATGTTGCTCACCACGGCGAAATCCTTGACGTTTCCGTCCAGCGACAGTGTTTCGCTGCACCCCGTCTTCAGGCGATAAAGTTCGTTGCCGCTGATCGCGATGCTTTCGATCGCCGAGGGCGCGCGGGTGCCATACACGGTGAGACCGAACGCGTCGGAGCCGCATTGCCGGGGATTCGTCTTCGCCGTCGTTTCGATATTATGGATGCGGTTGTTGACGATCTGCACGCCGTGCCCGGCGCCCAGCACATAGATTCCGATGGGCACGTCTTTCCGGCTCGAAGTCTTGTAATTGCGCAGCTCGAAGCCGGTCACGATGACATCGCCCACATCCTTGAGCGTGAAGAGTCCCCATTGGCCGTTCGGGATGCCGAGCCCGCTGCCGTCGATCGTGGCGGTCTCGCCGGCATAACTCGCGAAGGTGATGTATCCCCTCGGTGCATCGCCGGAGGTTCGAAAGGCGACATGTTCGTTGTAGACTCCCCGGCGGACGAGGACGGTGTCGCCCGCCGCGGCTACATCCGCCGCATGCTGAAGGGTGGCCCACGGCGCATCGATCGAGCCACTGTTCGCGTTGTTGCCGTCCGTCGCGACGTAGTATGTCTTGCCCGACGGCGCCTGGCTTAGGAGCGTCAGCGACGCCGTTGCGGAAACGGCACGATCGCCCCGGGCAACCGCGGTGACGGTGACGAGCGCAGGGTTGGGTAAATCATGCGGCGACGTGTAGAGACCGGTCGACACGATTGTCCCTGTCTCGGGCGCGCCGCCATTGGCATTGTTGACCTGCCAGATGGCCCGGGTGTCGCCGCTCCCCGAAACAGTGGCGGTGAATTGCAGCGTCTGGCCCGCCACGAGCTGGGCGCAGCCCGGCGAGATTTCGATCGTCACGCCTGCCTTTGCGCCGGCAGACAGGAGGACCCAGGCAAGCAGCGAGACCGCGGTTCCAGAGATTCGAACTGGAAGAATGGCGCTCATGGGCCGGCATCATGTCGCATCGCTGCGCGATTATACACCAAACATTGGTGTAATTCGCCACGTGGAGAAACTGCCGTTGAAAGGCTGTGCCCACGCCGATAGGCTCACCCGCGAGTTTATCCCGTAAGTCTTTATGCATCTTGAGAAGCGCGTGCTGGTGACCGGCGGAGCGGGCTTTCTCGGCTCGCATCTGTGCGAGCGGCTCGTCGAGCCGGCGGCACATGTGCTCTGCGTCGACAATTTCTTCACCGGCGCGCATCTGAACGTCGCAGCATCTCGCCGGCCATCCGCACTTCGAACTGATCCGGCACGACATCACCTTTCCGCTCTATGTGGAGGTTGACGAGATCTACAATCTCGCCTGTCCCGCCTCGCCCATCCATTATCAGCGCGATCCGGTGCAGACGACCAAGACCAGCGTCATCGGCGCCATCAACATGCTGGGTCTGGCCAAGCGGGTGAAGGCGCGCGATCTTCCAGGCTTCCACCTCCGAGGTCTACGGCGATCCACAAATTCATCCGCAGACGGAGGATTATTGGGGTCACGTCAATCCGGTCGGCCCGCGCTCCTGCTACGACGAGGGCAAGCGCTGCGCCGAAACGCTGTTCTTCGATTATCGCCGGCAGCACGGCCTGCCGGTCAAGGTCTGCCGCATCTTCAACACCTACGGTCCACGCATGCATCCAAATGACGGACGCGTGGTCTCGAGCTTCATCGTTCAGGCACTGACCGGGCGCGACATCACCGTCTTCGGCGAAGGCCTGCAGACCCGTTCGTTCTGCTATGTGGACGATCTGATTTCCGGCTTCCTGAAGCTGATGGCCACGCCGCCCGAGGTGACAGGCCCGCTCAATCTCGGAAATCCCGACGAGTTCACGATTATCGATCTGGCGAAACGGATTGTGGAGATGACGGGGTCTTCATCGAAAATCGTGCATCGGGCGCTGCCGCACGACGATCCGAAGCAACGCCAGCCCGATATCGAAAAAGCGAAACAGTTACTCGGCTGGACCCCTGCCGTTCCGCTCGCGGAAGGTCTCGGACGCACCATCGCCTATTTCGACGGGCTGCTCGGCGATCGCCGCGCGCGTGAAGTTGCAGGCTGGGTCTAGTTGAGTTACGCGCGATTGCGTGAGTGGGAGCAGTCCCGCCGCTCGGGGAGTTCGCCGTGAACGTGCTGGTGACCGGCGGAGCCGGATATGTGGGCAGCCACGCCTGCCGCGCGTTGCGCGAAGCCGGATTGACACCCGTCACCTACGACAATCTTTGCCGTGGGTTTCGCGCGCTGGTGCGCTATGGCCCGTTCGAGCAAGGTGACATTCTCGACGAGGCGCGCCTGCTCGAGGTCCTGAACCGCTATCGGCCGGCCGCGGTCATGCATTTCGCGGCGCTCGCCTATGTGGGTGAATCG
This sequence comes from uncultured Alphaproteobacteria bacterium, assembly GCA_963812975.1. Classification (GTDB taxonomy): domain Bacteria; phylum Pseudomonadota; class Alphaproteobacteria; order Micropepsales; family Micropepsaceae; genus Rhizomicrobium. Next base: position 121,392 of record CAWEXK010000027.1, read on the forward strand.
GTAGACGCACCGCTCGACTACTACCGCAACAATTTCGCCGGGGCGCTTTCGCTTCTTGGCGCGATGCGAAAAAGCGGCATCGCCAGGTTCGTGTTCTCGAGCACCTGCGCCGTCTACGGCGCGCCGGACGCGCAGCCCATGCCCGAGAGCCTGCCGCTGGCTCCGATCAACCCCTATGGCCGCTCGAAATTGATGGTGGAACAGGCGCTCCAGGATGCGAGCGGCGCCCACGGTCTTGCCTCCGTATCGCTGCGCTATTTCAACGCCTGTGGCGCCCATCCATCCGGCGAGATCGGCGAAAGGCACGATCCCGAGCCGCATCTCATCCCGCGCGCGCTGATGGCGGCAAACGGTGAGATTGAGGCTGTCGACATCTTCGGGACCGATTATCCGACCGCAGACGGTACGGCCGTGCGCGATTATGTGCACGTTTGCGATCTCGCCGACGCGCATGTCGCGGCCCTGCGCTACCTGGAAGGTGGTGGCAAGACCATTGCGCTCAATCTCGGCACGGGACATGGCCATTCGGTGCGCGCAGTGATCGACGCGGCAAGCCGGATCACCGGCGTCGAGGTGCATTGTCGCATGGCGGCAAGAAGAGCCGGCGATCCGCCCATGCTTGTCGCCGATCCCGCGGCGGCCAGGCGCGTGCTGAATTTTTCCGCCAAATGGACGGCGCTCGATCCTATCGTCGCGTCCGCATGGAAATGGCATCGCAGCCGCTTCGACACTCGGCCGTTATCCTAGCGCACTCACTCATCGTTCTCATCGTTCAACCTTCGTGATCGCCCTCAGCGAGCGACGACGAAAGGGGAAACAGTACGAACTCGATGCGCGCAACGCAGTTGCCGCGAGCTCCGTTTGAACTGTTTTTGTTTGCGTCGGAATGATGACCTCAATGATGGAAGACATTTGTTACGACCCGGCAAAAATTGTAGTTATGACAAACATGGGAAAGAATATTTCGTCGCCCATGCTCCTGGAGCTCCTGCTCTTGCAACCCGGCCCCAGGAGGAGCAGCATTCGTTTCCGGAGGCGGTCTTGTTGAAGTAAACGGACGGGGACGCGGGAACAGGCATCGCGCGAGAGTCGAGGCAAGATGCGAAGGGCCTTGTTGAATATGTCAGCCTGAACGGAGGAACTTCCGCCATGCAAGTCAGACACATCCTGCGCGAAAAAGGACGGGACGTAGTGACCATTGCGAGCGATGCGACCTTGTCGGAAGCCGCGCGGCTGCTTGCGCGCCGCCATATCGGGGCCGTCGTGGTGGGCGACGGCGAGGGCGGAGTCGCCGGCATACTGTCGGAACGGGATATAGTGCGCGCGCTCGCCGAACATAGTGTGGCCGCATTGGGCCAAAGCGTCAGCAGGCATATGACACGCGCAGTGTCGACGTGTGTCGAGACCGACACCGTCGACGAGTTGATGGAAACGATGACGCATGGCCGCTTCCGCCACATGCCCGTGGTCGATGACGACCGCCTGTGCGGCATCATCTCGATTGGCGACGTGGTAAAGACTCGCATCGCGGAAACCATCCGCGAGGCCGAATCGCTGCGCGAGTACAGTCAAGGCCGGCGACGTCATTCTGGTCTGCGACGTTGGCGGCGGAACGACCGACTTCACCTTGATCGCCGTCAATGACGAAGGGGGTAACCTGGTGCTGTCGCGGCTCGCCGTGGGCGAGCACATTCTGCTGGGCGGCGACAACATGGACCTTGCCCTGGCGTACGCGGTCGCCGCCACGTTGCCCAAGGGCATGGAAGGTCTTGACGCCGCGCAGCGCATCGGGCTGCTCTACGCCTGTCGCGGGGCCAAGGAGACCTTGTTCTCGGATGCAAAGAAAAACGCGGCGGTCGTCAACGTGCTCGGGCGCGGGTCGAAGGTGATCGGGGGCTCGGTCAAGACCGAGCTCACTCGCGAGCTGCTGAGAACCGTCTTGCTCGACGGCTTCCTGCCGGCCTGCGGGCCTGGCGACCTTCCCCAGCGCGGTCGCCGCACCGGTCTCACCGAGATCGGCCTTCCCTACGCGGCTGACGCCGCCATCACGCGCCACCTCGCGCGGTTTCTCGGGCAGCAGGCCGGGTCGCTGCATGCCGGCGGACAGATCGTCTTGCCGTCGGCCGTCCTCTTCAACGGGGGCGTCTTCAAGGCCCAGGAGTTGCGTCGGCGTGTGCTCGACGTGCTGTCGAGCTGGGCCGGCCACAGCGTCCCCGAGCTGGAATCATCGGACCTGGACCTGGCCGTCGCCCATGGTGCGGCCTATTACGGGCAGGTGCGCCGCGGCAAGGGCGTGCGGATTCGCGGCGGCGTCGCCCGGAGTTACTACGTCGGCCTCGAGACCGCCGCGCCGGCCGTACCGGGCGTGCCGCAGCCGATCAAAGCCCTCTGCGTCGTGCCCATGGGCATGGAGGAAGGCACCGAAACCGACGTTCCCGGCCCCGAGATCGGACTCATCGTCGGCGAGCCCGCCCAGTTCCGTTTCCTGGGCTCGACCGTCCGCCGCGAAGATCCCGCGGGCACAACCCTCGAGCGGTGGAACGGCGACGAGCTGCAAGAGCTGGCCCCGCTGGAAACCGCCCTCGAAGCCATCGACCTGCGCTCCGGTGAGCCCGTACCCGTTCGCCTTCACTCACGCGTAACCGAAGTCGGAACCCTGGAGCTCTCGTGCCAGAGCACCCGCGACCAAAGGCGCTGGAAGCTCGAGTTCAACGTGCGCGACTCGACCGAATAGACCGGAAATACGTGCCAGGATCCTCGATGGGAGATCTGGTGCCTGGCACCTTCTCTTCGGAGCAAGAAACGACATGAGCGACGTACTCTTGAAGATCGACGGCGCGGTCGAGCATCCGCTGGGGTTGACGTTCGCCGACCTGTCGGCGTTTCCTGAAGCGGCGCAATTCGCGGATGTCTCGCGGCTGCACGCCAACCGGCGCGGCGACGGCGTGATGCTCGACGCCATCCTGGACATGGCGAGCGTTCGACCGGGCGCGAATTATGTGACTCTGCATGCTGACCGCGATGACTTTCACGTCTCGGTGCCGCTCGATGTGCTTCGAGGCCAGGGGATCGTCGTTTACCGGCTGGGACTGGACCGCTTGGGTCTGGAGCACGGCGGGCCGATTCGTTTGTTGATCCGCGACCCATCAGCGTGCCACACCGGCGACCTCGATGACTGCGCTAACGTCAAGTACTTGAGCCGCGTCGAGCTGACGCAGCGTCGCGGCCGCGACACGCGCCCGGAAACCGAGTCCGCCCACGCCGCGCTGCACGAGGCCCAGGCCGCGCCACCGATCTCGCCCCGCTCAACGTTGCCAAACCAAGCGAAGGAGGCGCCTGGCAGCGATTCTACCGACGTGCCAATTGGATTGCTTTGACGTTGTCATCAGGAAAAAATGTCAGGAACCGAAATCCCAAATTTGGTTCCTGACACCTTTTTGTGCGCAAGTCTCGTCAAGGATTGCCCAGGGCCCGGCGGATGTTGTCAATTTCGGCTGCATGTGCCATGCGGGCGGGCGAGCCTTCCGGCAAGAGTTCAAGCGCCGCGCGGAGATCCTGGCCGGCCGCCTTGTACTGGCCATGGGCGTGACGGAACTGGGCGCGGGCGAGGTAGACTTCAGGTACCTTGGGCGCAATACGGACGGCTGCGTCAAAGTGGACCGCCGCCTCCGCGGGTCTTCCCAGGGCATTCAGGATGATTCCGCAGTTGAGCTGGGCGGCGACCGAGCCTGGGCCAATCCGGACCGCCGCCTCGAGTGCCTCGAGTGCCCCGGGCAGTTTGCGCTCGGCGACGAGCTTCGACGCTCGCTGGACGTACAGACCGACTAGATGCGGCGGGGAGTGATTGAGCCGGTAGAGCTCGAAATACGCGGAACAGATGGGGATGCCGCTATCCCACCCCTCGATGACGTGCCAGGCCGGAGTGCACAGGTTGAGCGCCAGGGCCGCCGCGAGCGCCCACCGCGCGAGCAAGGGCCGCGCCCGCAAGAGGAGTAATACGCCCAGCATGGCCGCGGGTACCATCGTGGACGACGAGCGGCTCAAGTCGTGGGCCAGCGGCACGTTCACCGCGAGCGTGGCCGCCATGACCAGAAGGAGGAGCCCTGCCCAGGCCGCCCGCATCGTCGTCAGGACCAGGGCCGGGGCCAAGGCCGCGAATACCCAGACTATCCTGAAGCCCGACCACAGCCCCTCGGCTACCTGACGGGGGTTGTGCACGCTCGAGAGGTGGCCGTGCAGGTGAACGATCGACCCCTCGTCCTGCGTGGTGGCCAGTGCGACCAACCTGAGGACGCAATAAGGTGCCACCAGCGCAAAGAAACGAAACCCGTCGGCCACGAGCCGCGCGGGGCGCTCGCTCGATCTCGCTCGAGTAGATGCAGCGTACGACGATGACGAGCGGGAGCGTCAGCACGAATCGCTCGTCGACCCAGGGCGTCAGCAGGCAGGCGAGCGCCGTGGCGATTTTCGACCGGTCGAACGCGGCGACGAGCAGCCCGAGCACGCACCACGAGTCGAAGTAGGCGAGCCAGCCCGTCGAGACGAAGAACCACGATGTCGTGGCGGTCAGTGTCGCCACCACCAGGGCTGTCCACCAGGACCTTGATTCGCGCCGAACGAGATGCAGCACGTAACTGAGCACCAGCAGGCAGCCCACGGCCGGCAAAGCGAGGAAGGCCCAGCGCGGCAAATGCAGGTAGTGCCCGAGGACCGGGAAGAGGAGCCGCCAGTTGATCACCCGGTTCACCGGATTGGTGATCCGCATGAACGGATGATCGAGCTGGCGGAGCGTGTCGATGGCCCGATTAAACTCGGGGGGATGTCGCTCGGCCGGGTCGAGGTCGAGCCACGACCAAAACATGAACCGGGGTGAGAAGCGCACGAACAACAGGACGAACACCGCCAGGCTCGCCGCCGCCGTCACGACGAGATCGAGGCGAGGCGCTCCGCCGGGTCGCTCGCCGGGCTGGTCGATGGGATCGGGTCCGCTCGCCATCGGCTCAGCCATCCAGAAAAGGTGTCAGGAACCAAATCCTGGAATTTGGTTCCTGACACCTTTTCGCCCGCGCGGGTTCGGGGATGCGGATCATGCGACCTCCGTCGATCGAGCGCGCCTTTCCAGTGCAGGGCCCGCGATCACATTCCGAGTATATCGGCGCGGGATATCGCGGGCGAGAGGGACGACTCCTCAGCGGTCAATGTTCGGATGCGGGGTTGTCTCATCAAGGCCAGGGCAAACTGCCAATCGTTGGTCGGGGTTTTCTGTGCCCAAACGCAAGTCAAGCCTCGCATGAGGCTTTCGATTAAGATAGACCGCGGCGTCCATGGCGATTGAAAAAAAGTTGGGGCGAGTGGTGGCGGCGGTGGACACTAACTATCTCGCGAGACTCGCGCACGATGGGACGTGGAGGCTGGTCTTGGCAATCGAATCTTCGTCCACGTGCTGAAGCAGGTCGCCGCCCTGTTCCGGACCGGGACGGCGACGGGGCTGCACCGACGGCTGCTTGCTGGATCGGTTCCGGCGCGGGCCGGCCGAGGAGGCCGAGGCGGCGTTCGCGGTGCTGGTGGAGCGGCACGGGCCGATGGTGATCCAGGTCTGCCGGCGGATCCTCGGGGATCGTCACGACGCCGAGGACGCCGCGCAGGCGACGTTCCTGGTGCTGGCGCGGCAGGCGCGATGCGATCCGGCGGACGGATTCGGTCGCGAGCTGGCTCTACGGGGTCGCGGCGCGGGTCGCGGCGCCGGGCGCGACGCGACGCCGCCCGGCGCCGGCTGCGCGAACGCCGCGGCGCGGAGGTGGCCATGGCGATCCGGCGGGTCGAGTCACGGCGATCGAGACGGCGTCGGAAGCCTGGCCGGAGCTCTACGAGGAACTGGGCCGGCTCCCCGATCGGTTCCGGCTGCCGATGCTGCTCTGCCACCTGGAGGGCCTGACCTACGAGCAGGCGGCGCAGCGACTGGGCTGCCCGGTCCGGACGGTCCAGTCGCGGCTGTCCCGGGCACGCGAGCAGCTGCGCGACCGGCTGGCCCGCCGCGGCGTGGCGCCGGCGATCGCGGCTCGCTGACCGCGGCCCTGACCGCCCGACGCCGCCTCGGCGGCGCGCCTCTCCGAAGCCTGGAAGCAAGCGACGGTGACGGCGGCGGTCCGCTATGCGGCGGGCGGGACCGCGGCCGGCCTGGTCCCCGGTCACGGTCGCTGCACTGGCCGAAGGAGCTTCGAGAGCCATGATCTTGCATCGATCTGCTCGAGATGGACGGCGGCCCTCTTGTTGATCGGCGTCGTCGCCGGCGGCGCGGGGATGGGGATGCTGGCCCGGTCGGCGCCGCCGGAGCCCGAGCGAGCACCGTCGCCGCCGCCGTCGCGGACGACAACCGATACCGCGCGACGTTCAAGGACGGCGCGACGGTCGAGGTGGTCGGCGTCTCCACGGTTCCCACCGGCCCGAACACGTGGTGGAAGCCCGACGGCTCCCCGCTCGCCGAGGCGCCCGTCGACACGATCGAGTCGCAAGTCCGGCGCAGCGACGGAGCAGGAGGCGCCGGGTGATCCTGTTGCGCAGCGTCCGGGGTGCCGAAGGACGACATGTTCCGATGGCACCCGACTCCGATCCGCCTCGTACTGGGGCGGCCGGCCCACGAAGAACGGCCAGAACGCTGCCGGAGCTGGAGTACTACGAGGCCACGTTCGACCGCGACCGCGCCGATTGCGCGGTCCAGGTGAGGCTCGCCGCCGGGGCCTGGAAGACCGAGGTGTCGAACGACGGCAGGGGGGGCGTCGGCATGTTCGTGAACGGCCACAAGTTCAGCTTCGGCAAGGCCCGCGCCTATCAGGCGTACGGCCGGTCGATGACGGTCTTCGCGGTCGCCCACAACTTCTTCGGGCAAGACCGGCGCCTCGTCGCGGTCGACCGCGACGGCAAGCCGCACCCCGCCGATCCTACTCGGCCGGGTCGGACGGAGACCCGAAGCTGGGTGATCGACCTGATCGACGCCGAATTCGACTTGCCGCCGGACCGGATCAAGGAATACCAGGTCCAGTTCCGCCCGTTCGAGCAGGCCGAGATCAAGGACATCGCCCTCAAGCCGCGGACGAACGGGCAGTCGACATCGAAGCCCAGGGCCGGAACCGCATCGCGGCGGGAAGTCCGGGCCATCGACCCGCCTGTCTTCGATCGATCCGACCGCGGATACCGACGGCGACGGCCTGTCCGATTATCAAGAAATCCACAAGTACCGCACCGACCCCCGGAAGTTCAGCACCGCGGGCGACGGCGTCTCCGACGGCGACTGGCAGCGGCGCCGGGAGTTCACCTACACGATCCGGTCGGTCGTCAAGGTGATGCCGCCGGTGAACGTGGAATGCCTCGAACGACGACTACCAGGACGCCCGCGTGCTCGCCAGGGGCGCGAACTTCGTCGAGCTGGAGGTGATCCATTACCCGCTGAACACCAACGCCGAGGCCATCCGGTGCAATCCCGACTGGCGGCGCGATGCCGCGTCGATGAAGGAATACCTGCGCCCCGGCATCACCACCAACTGGGACGACGCCATGCGCCGCGACCTCGTCGCCGCGCTCGAGGCCGACGGCATCGACCCCGACCGGCTCGACGACCGGGAGCTCGTCACCCGGGCCTCCGCCTGGCTGATGGCGAATTCGAAGTACGTGAATATGTTCTGCACGCACTACATGCACTATCCCGAGGGCCGCGCGGCGATCTATCCGGGGCTGGAGACAGCGGTTCGAGCAGGAGAAGGGGGATCGCGCCTGGACGGTGCAGGAGCAGCTCGATCACGAGTTGTTCGGCCGCTCGATGTTCGCGAACCGGACGCACGGGTCGTGCACGTCGACCGCCGTGTTCCTGACGACGGCCCTGCGTGCCCTGGGGATCCCGACCCGGATGGTCCTGGGCATCCCGATGGTCGACGGCAACGACCCGGCGCAACTGGCGATGGTCCGCGACGGCATCCATCATCACCGGGTGCGCCGGGCGCTGCTCCAGGGTCTCTCGGGCGCCAAGGGCTATGCCAATCACACGTTCAACGAGGTCTTCGTCGGGGGCCGATGGGTGCGGTTGAACTACAAGACGCTCGGCCAGAACACCCTCGACGCGAACCTGATGGGGATGCTGACGCACGTCAACACGTTCAACGACCTGAGCGAGGTGCCGCTGGCGGCGACCTGGGGCAAGCGGTACGCCCTGGGCGAGCGCGACGAGGTGTTCCGCTACGGCAACCCGTATCGATGCGAGTCGGTCTCGGACCACTTCGGCAAGTTCGCCAAGATCGAGAACCCCGAGGTGACGCGAGCACCGGACGATCACGATCAGCCGGGCCTACTGGGCCGACGATCCGGATGCTCACGAGACGATCAAGGGAGCGAAGTGGTTGTCTCACAACGACGGTTCGCGGAGCCTCCTGATCCACGGCGAGGAGTGGTTCGACGACGAATCCGGGCCGCAGTACCGACCGTTCCTCGAGGCGGCGGGCAAGGAGTTCCTGTTCCAGGCCGACGGCCACCCGGACGTCCACGGGCGCATCACGACGTCGTCGATCACCTGGCACTCACGCAACCTCCGCGAAGATCGAGGTCGTGATCCCACGCGAGGAGTACGCCAGGATGGAGCCCGGCGTCGAGTACACGCTCATGCCCCGCAACGAGGTGCCGGCTACGCATGGAAGACCAAGGGGCGGGTGACGATCACGAAGAAGCGGTGACGTCGAAAAAGGCGTCATCCCCAGGATCTGCTTCCAGTGGAAGGTATCCCGCCACGAACGTGACATTGTTGGGTTGCATTTCCGCTCTGGTGAGTGGAGTCGCGTTGATCGTCGCCCCGGGTTGCCGTGGCATTCCGCGTGCCGCGCGCCGATCGCGTCGAGCAGTTTCTTTTGCTCGCGGTCCGGGCGCTTGAGAGCGTTCAGGGTAAAGGGTATTGCGGTGGTAACCCATTCGTAGCCGGCGGCCGAGACCGGCCAGCCCGCGCGCTTCTGCTTCTCTCTGACTCGGCGTGCGCTGGCCTTGGCCCGCTCAGACAATCTGCCGGTGATGGCCGTGAAGAGGGTGACCGGGATCTCTTCGGACGCGTCTCTGGAGATGGGCCAGGAACCAAATTTAAGGATCTGGTTCCTGACACTTGCTCGGGCGACGATCGGTCCAGGAAGCTCGCCGTCGGAAGCCAGCCAGCCCGCGACCTCTTCGGGAAACACGAGACGATCCCTTCGAGCTCAGGCGCCAGTTTCCTGGCGGCGAGTTCGTTATGATGACGGCGATGCGCGAGGGTTTGGGAACGCCGGCACCGGAGGCGAGATCGATCCGGCAAGTATCGGCCCCTGCGCGATCGACCTCGGTGCATCGCCGGTTCGGCCGACCCACCAGAACAGACCGGCCGCGGCCGCGACACCAGAGCGGATTCCATCGGCGAGTACCATTTGGTCTCATCTGTACTGAACTCCATCTACGCCGCCCCAAGCAGGGATTTTTACCCGCCCGTCGTTGTCGATCGAGTGCGACAAGCTTTCTCGTGCCGTGGAAGGGCACCGCCGCGCCTCCAGCCAGGAACGACTCGCCTCTGTCATTAACAATCAGAAGACGAGGACTGACCCGAGACTTGCCGAAATTCGTTCCGAAATTTCGCCCGGACCGATTCGATGCTCGCCAGCGCGTCGCGACGCGATCTCTCGATCCCCACATTGAAACCTCGTCGCGAACACGAGCGGCAACTCGGCCACCCACTGAGAATCCGGTTTTTCTCGACGCTCGACTCGTGTTGTTCCCGAGCGGTTAAACCAAAGTTATGGCGTTCGGTCAACTCAAGCTTAAATTGCCGATTCCGATGAGGAGTCGCCGGTTACGATAAACCGTGCGGCAAAAGACGGGGATTCTGATCGGGGGAGGTCCAAGGCACGTATCGCAGTACCAAGGCCGATGTCGGACGTATAGCAAAGTGCGACCATCGTCGGATCGTGAACCGCGAGCCTGGCAGTCTCATGGCAGTGCTCTTCATGGGGCTTGGCTCGCAAGTGAATTCCCATTCGCGGCCGTTCGGTATTCCAGCATCGTCGCGCGCAGGGCCGGTCCGCGCCAACTTACTTTTTACGCCGCTTTGATTGTGCTCTCTCCAACTGCTCCTTCACTCTGCGTTTCACAATTCTGCCGATCAGGGTGTACGGAATGGGTTGATCGAGAGGGAATTTCAGGTTTCCCCTCTCGTTCTTGTAGGGCGAAATCGCGGATTTCAGCTTCTCGTCTCCGTCGATTGGGGGGTACATTCCGATGTGGTTCTTGAAAGCGGCAAAGTGGATGAGATTGCCCGAGAGAGTAAAAGTCGGGATCTGATAACTGATCTTCTCCTGAGCCTCTGGAGCCGCTTTTCTGATCGTCGATCGTATCTTCTCCAAGATTGATTGCACCTCGGGCGGACAGGATGCGATGTATTCATCGATGTTGCTGGGTGCCAATCGAGGATTCTTCATGACTTTTCCTTCGACCAGTTGGTTCACTTTCGCGCGGTGCAAGCCGGATTTCCCGGATCAAGGTCCACGAGCAACCCCGAACTGAGCCCAGACTTTGATTCCGTGCGATGTTCCGGGGTTCGAGGGCGCAGTTCAAGAGAATTATTATCGTCGGACAATACCGAAAGAATAAGTTGAGAGGTTCTTACGATCTGGCCCGTCTCGCTCTGCGAGGAGCTGGTGCGACTTGGAAAAGGTGCCTTTTCTCTCGCCAGCTCACTGCACGATCCGATCGTAGACCGACTTGAGTACCGAGTAGCATTCACACGCCTTGGCCTCCAGGCCGGTCCGGTCGATGATACGGATCCTGCCTCGGCGGTAGGTGAAAAGCCCGGCGCGCTGGAGCCCCCCGGCTGCGAGGCTGACCGACTGGCGCCGCACGCCGAGCATCTCGGCCAGGAACTCGTGGGTGAGCGAGAAGTCGTCGCGGCCGATGCCGTCGTGCGTCGTCAGTATCCACCGGCAGGCGCGCTCCTCGAGCGAGTGCAGCACATTGCAGGCGACTGTCTGGTTGGCGTATCGTAGCGAATAGGCAGTGTACCGCCCCATCAAACGGTTGAAATCGGGGTCGGTCCGGATCGCCGTCGAGAACGCCGCGGTCTGGACCCGGATCGCCTCGCCCGGCACCTGGAGGAGGCCGGTCTGGATCGAGATGTCGAGGCCCAGATAGAGTGACAGGCCGACCATGCCCTCCTTGCCGATCGTCGCCGCCTCGATCCTGTCGCCCGCTCAACCCGTCGACCACGATCGAGTACAAACTCGTCGTCGGGAAGCAAACGTAGGGAATCGGACCACCCTGCCGACAAACCTCATGCCCTACCGGGTCGGTGACGGTCCTCGACGACCTGAGCAAGAGGTCGGTTGTTGCCTCGGAGAGTTGATCCAGAAGGCGATTGCCGGTGCGGCCAATTTTGGGCGGCTTTATTGTTCTGACCTCGAACGCGGGAATCAAAAAGACCAGGCCACGTCACCCGGGCGAAGCGGTGAACCATACCTGAGGAATTCGTGATGGTCTGCCATGTACATGGCACAAGCAAGCTCTGGCGTCTCTTAGACTTCGAAATTCTAGCACGTCGCCGGCCGGGCGTGCTCGGTGGCTGACGTTGACACCGACATCCGAGGTTTCAAGGCATGACAGAAACGACGCTCCCGCAATCCGTGCAAACCGGCCACGAAAGCGAGCCACCGCCTTCTTTGGCGGAAGTCCCTGATCCGGATGCGAGCGTGAAGACCGAGCCTCAAGCCTTCCCGATCGTTGGCATCGGCGCCTCTGCGGGAGGCCTGGAAGCCTACCGGCAGCTCCTCCAGGCGCTGCCGGCGGATACCGGTATGGCCTTCGTGCTGGTGCAACACCTTGCCCCCGCGCATGAGAGCATGCTGTCGGAGATTCTTGCGCACGTTACCGCCATGCCGGTCACCGAGGTTCACGATGAGCCGCAGGTGGTGCCGAATCACGTCTATGTCATCCCGCCCAATCGTAACATGCTCTTGTCCGGCGGCCTTTTGAAGCTGATGCCGCGGGCGGAGCTACGCGGGCAGCACCGTTCGATCGACACCTTTCTGCGGTCGCTGGCCAAGGACCAGAACCACCACGCCATCGGGGTGATCCTCTCGGGAACCGGCACGGATGGTACTCTGGGGCTGGAGGCCATCAAGGCCGAGGGCGGCATCACCTTCGCACAAGACGATACCGCCCAGCACAACGGCATGCCGCAGAGCGCCGTGGCCGCCGGTTGTGTCGATTACGTGCTGTCGCCCGATTGCATCGCCTCGGAGCTGGAGCGCATCGGTCGTCACCCCTACCTGGCCCAACTCGAGCCCACCCCGCGTGTGGTCACAGCGGAGGTCCTGGCCCAGTCGGACCTGAACAAGATTCTCCACACCCTGCACAAGACGACCGGAGTTGATTTCACGCAGTACAAGTCGACCACGCTCTACCGCCGCATCACTCGCAGAATGCTGCTGCACCGGTTGGCGAGTCTCTCCGAATACCTCTCTTTGCTACAGAACAACGCCAACGAAATTAGAGCATTATATCAGGATATTTTAATCAGTGTTACGGCGTTCTTTCGTGACCCGGCCAGCTTCGAGAACATCAAGAGCAGGATCCTGCCTCGACTGGTGAAAGAGCGGTCGCGGACCGACCCGCTGCGGATCTGGGTGCTGGGGTGCTCGACCGGCGAGGAAGCCTACTCGATCGCCATGACCGTGGCCGAGTTTGCGGCGGAGCAGGGAATGGCCGTGCCGGCGCAGGTGTTCGCCACCGATTTGAACGAGCATGGAATCCAACGGGCTCGCGCGGGGCTGTATGCGAAGAATATCGCACAGGATGTGTCGCCCGAGCGACTGCGCAGCCACTTCGTCGAGACCGATGGGGGTTTTCAGGTCACAAAAACGGTGCGCGACATGTGTGTTTTTGCCCGGCATAACGCGCTGGCGGACCCGCCGTTCTCGCGGATGGACCTGATTAGCTGCCGGAATCTACTGATCTACATGGAGCCGGTATTGCAGAAGCGGCTGGTGCCGATCCTGCATTATGCCTTGAAGCCTGGGGGCTACTTGTGGCTGGGCAGCTCCGAGGCGGTCGGTGGCTTCGGCGACCTGTTCGAGCCGGCGGAGCCCAAGCACAAGGTTTTCGCCAAGAAGCCGGGGGCGACCGCGACCGCGGCCGTACCGCTGGCCGCTGCGGCCTGGGCGCCCAGGGATTTCTCGCTGCCGACAGAGCGCCGGGTCGATGGTGGTAGCGGAGAGCTGCTGCGCGAGGCCGACCGGATGGCTCTTGCCAGGTTTGCCCCGCCTGGGGTGCTGGTCAGCAGTCGAGCTCGAGGTCCTGCAATTTCGTGGTGACACGAGCCCATACCTCGCCCAGGCACCGGCAAGCCCAGCATGAACGTTCTCAAGATGGCCCGGGAGGGTCTGCTGGTCGGGCTTCGCGCGTGCTTGCAGAAGGCGATGAAGGAGAGCTCGCCAGTCCGTGAGCACGGACTGCTCGTGAAGGCCAACGGCGGGTTTCGGGAAATCATCCTTGAGGTGCTTCCACTCCGGACCGGCGCGGCGGCTGAGCGTGCCTTCCTGGTTCTGTTCGAGGACGCAGCCGGCGTGAAGGAGGACGAGAAGGCAGACCTCGCAGGGCAGCCGGCCTTGCCGCTTGAGACCGAAGAGGGCGAGCCTCAGGTGGCCCGCCTGACGAATGAGCTCGCCGCCACCCGCGAGTTCATGCAGTCGCTGGTCGAGCAGCAGGAAGCGGCCAACGAGGAGATGCAGTCCGCGAACGAGGAAATTCAGTCCGCGAACGAAGAGCTTCAGAGCCTCAATGAGGAGCTACAGACCTCGAAGGAGGAAATTCAATCCAGTAATGAAGAGCTGAGCACGGTCAACGACGAGCTCCGGCACCGCAACGAGCTGCTAGACCGGGCCTACAACGACTTCAGCAACTTTGTTGCGAGCACCAACCTGGCGATGGTGATGGTGGGCACCGACCTTCGCATCCGCCGGTTCTCGCCCGCGGCGGAGAAGCTCTTGAACTTGATCGCCGCCGACGTGGGCCGGCCAATTGACGACGTCAGGCTCCCCCTGCTCACTCCCGATCTGGAGGAGAGGCTCTCGGAGGTAATCGATACCGTGAGTCCCCAAGAGCAAGAGGTTCAGGACCGGAAGGGCCGCTGGTACTCACTCAGGCTTCGCCCCTACAAGACACTCGACAAAAAGATTGACGGGGCGGTGCTGGTTCTCGTGGACATTGAAGAGCAGAAGCGAGTGCAGGAAGAGCTTCGCGCGAGCGAGGAGAAGCATCGCTTGCTCGTGGACGGGGCCTCGGGTGTCGCGATCATGCTTCTGGACGGCTCAGGCCGCGTGGCCGGCTGGAACGTCGGCGCCGAACGGATCTTTGGCTACACCGAGGCCGAGATCATCGGCGAACACTACTCCTGCTTTTTCATTCCAGAGGCCATCGCCGCCGGCAAGCCCGAACGTGAGCTTGACCGCGCCCGCAGTGGCCAGGAGGTTCCCGAGGATCGCTGGCTCAGAAGGAAAGACGGCAACCGATTCTGGGCCAGTGCCGTGATGACGCCGATGATGGACGACTCCGGCAGCGTGCGTGGCTTCTCGAAGGTTGTACGCGACATCACCGAGCGCAAGCGGTCCGATGAAGCGCTCGACCACACCGAGCGCGCCCTCGAGCGGAGCGAGGCGCGGCTCCAGGCCGCCCTGGCCGCGGCCCGAATGGGCACGTGGCGATGGTACTTCGAGGATGACCGCCAAATCCTGGACGAGAGCCTGCTGGATCTCATCGGCTTTTCAGCGGATGAGCTCGCTGGCGGCCTCGAGGGCTTTCTTGCCCGCGTTCATCCCGACGACCGGACAGCGGTCCGCGCGGCGTTCGAGCATTCGGCCCGCCAAGGGGCCGAGCTCGATGTTGAATTTCGCGTCGTGCGGTCCGACGGCGTCGTCCGGTGGGTGCGGGACCGAGGGCGGGTCGTGCCCAGGGTTACGAACGAGCCCGCATATCTGACCGGGGCCTGTGTCGATATCACCGACCGACGAACAGCAGAGGAATCGCTCAGAGAGGCCGACCGGATGAAGGACGAGTTCCTGGCGACTCTGGCGCACGAGCTTCGAAACCCGCTCGCGCCGCTCTTTAACATGGTCGAAATCATGGGCCGGACCGAGCTGGATCATTCCACCTTCAGAGAGACCCGGGAGGTCATGGAACGGCAGGTCCGAAAACTGACACGGCTGGTGGACGATCTCCTGGACGTGGCCCGCATCAGTCAAGGTAAAATCGAGCTGAACAAGAAGCTTGTGGACCTCTCAACCGTGGTCCGGCAGGCGCTAGAAACGATACGGCACCACATCGAGGCGGCTGGCCACAGCGTGTCGGTTTCTCTGCCGAAAGAGCCGGTGCTCATTGAGGGCGACGCGCTCCGGCTGGAGCAGATCATCGTGAACCTGGTGCACAACGCGGCGTTCTACACCAATCCGCGCGGTAAAATCGCGATCTCGCTGGAGGTCAAGAACAGGGGCGGTGACACTTCCGACCTCGAAGCCGTTCTCACGGTGCGAGACACGGGCATAGGTATCGCGCCGGACCTCCTACCTCGCATTTTTGACTTCTTCGTCCGGGCCGATGTTTCTTACTCCCGCAACGCGAGCGGACTGGGCATCGGATTGTCGCTGGTGAAGAACCTGGCGGAGAAGCATGGCGGTCGCGTCGAGGCCCGCAGCGCGGGGCTCGGCGCAGGCAGTGAGTTTGCGGTCTACTTACCCGTGCGGTCGCAAGCTCAAGCGAACGAGTCGAAGGCGACAGAGAAGGTGCAAGTGCCGAAGCCCAAGGCACGCCGCATCCTGGTGGTGGACGACAACGTCGATTCAGCCCAGAGCGAAGCGAAACTGCTGCGCATTTCCGGGCACAAAGTTCAAATCGCATTTAACGGCCCGGACGCTCTCGCAGCCTTCTCGGCGTTCCAGCCGGACGTCGTGCTCCTGGACATTGGCATGCCCGGAATGGACGGCTACGAGGTGGCTCGTCAGTTGCGAAGCCAGGCCGGATCGAAAACCGTGACGCTCGTGGCGCTGAGCGGGTACGGCAGCCAGCAGGACAGGCGACGCGCCAGCGAGGCGGGGTTCGACCACCACATCGTCAAACCCGTGGGCTACGACGCCCTGGCGAAATTGCTCGCGGTGGTCAAATAGCAGGACAGATTTCCGGACGACAGGGTAAAGCAGAAACCATTCCAGGCAATTGACGAAGTCGTGGTCGAACTATCAGGGTGTACGGAATGGGTTGAATTCACTGAGGGAACCGAGAAAGAATAAGTTGAGAGGTTCTTACGATGATCGATCGACTCAAGACATTCTTCCCAGCCATCATCGGTTTCCTCACCAGCGTGGTGGTCGCGACAGCCTCAATCGGCGGCTTGTACGGGTCGGCCGCCCAGGAGTCGGTGCCCGCTTCCGCGCGACAGGTCGCCAAGACGGCGCCGCGACAGGCCGCCACGGTCACGCGACACGAAGGCCAGGTCAAGGCCAATGGCATCACCATCGCTTACGAGAGCTTCGGGCCCGACTGATCGCGAAACCGTGCTCCTGATCATGGGGAACGGCGCGCAGCTGACCGCCTGGCCCGTCGAGCTCTGCGATGAACTGGTACGGCGGGGCTACCGGGTCGTCATCTACGACAATCGCGACGTCGGACTTTCGACCAAGTTCGATAAAGCAGGGGTTCCCGACATCAAGGCGGTCATCGAGGCGCGGACGGCCGGCAAGCCGTCACCGCTGCCGTACTCGCTCGACGACATGGCGAATGACGCGGTGGGCCTGCTCGATGCACTGGGCGTCAAGAAGAGCCCATATCGTCGGCGTCTCGATGGGCGGCATGATCGCGCAGCTCGTGGCGGCCGACCACCCCGAGCACGTCTTTTCGCTCACCTCGATCATGTCGACCTCGGGCAACCCGGCAGATACCGTTCCCGGCCAAGCCCGAGGCCATGGCGAAGATGCCGGACCCGCCCCCGAAGGCGACGTCGATGCGATCGTCGCCAACGCAATCAAGGTGATTCGGATCTTGGCGGGCCCCGTCTACCCGCCCGACGAGAAGAGGATCAGGGACATGGTCATCCGCTCGATGAAACGCTCGGCGATCGCGGGCCGGCATGGCGCGGCATAACGCACTATCGGCACTCGGACTGTTCGAGGACAGGCGGGCGAAGCTGAAGACCATCAAGGTGCCGACCGTCGTGGTCCACGGCGCCGTGGATCCGTTGATCTCGGTCGAGGCCGGCAAGGACACCGCCGCGAATATCCCGGGAGCCGAGCTTCGCATCATCCCGGACATGGGACACGATCTGCCGATCCCGCTCGTCAAGACAATCGCCGATGCCATCACAGCGGCTGCAACCCGCGCGACCGGCGTCAAAGCCGCGAACTGAGCAAAGGCTCAAGCTTCCCCCGCATTTCTTGCGCCATTTGTTCCCCCCCTTACGAAGGGCGGGTTATGGGGGCCGCGTTTTGGCATGCGTGCGGATGTTACGCTCGCCAGATGAAACCTTGGTCACCCCATACTGATCCCCAGCTTCGCGAGGGGTCGTCAAAGCGCCACAAACCGCGCAGCGAAACCGAGCTCCATTCGCCGCGTCTTCGGCGCGAGACGCAGCGTGATGGAGCTATTCAAGTACGTCATCGCCCGAGGATGTGTGCGAGCATCCGCCGCGGAATAGGCCGCCGAACCGTGGGCCTGACGGCGCTGAAATTGCATGTTTAGACTCGATCGGATCTCGATATTCAAGATCGTGAGAACGTGCATGATGCCACTCAAGGCGCTCAACGCATCCGGAGATTCGCCATGAAGATCAGTGAGATCATGACTCCGCACGTCGAGACGGTCGGGACGGACGACACGCTCCAGGAGGCGGCCCACACGATGAAAGAGCTGGAGATCGGGCTGCTGCCGGTCTGCGAGGGCGGCCGCGTCGCAGGGATGATTACCGACCGCGACATGGTCGTTCGCGCGATAGCCAAGGGGCTCGACCCGACATTGACGCGCGTCCGCGATGTGATGACTGCCAACATTGTTTGCTGCTTTTCGGAAGACGACGCGGAGGAGGCTGCCCGCGTGATGCAGGAACGGCACGTCCGCCGGGTCATCGTCTTCGACGAAAACTTGCGGCTGGCCGGGATCGTGTCGGCGGGCGATCTGGCGCGGATCTCGGCGATCCGGAGCACGTCGAACAGGTTTCTGCATGACATGAAGGAGTGACAAAATGAGCAGAGGTAAACACAAGACGAATGGATCGGGGCAACAGTCTGGGGTCTCTGTTGCTGAGCGGGCGTTCCATGGGCCTGACGAAAGCGAGCAGGGCCTCGCGCATCGAAGCCCGCCGGAACCGGCCGGGTGGTCGGGTGACCCTTTCCCGATGGTGCGGCGCATCGCGGAAGAGCTCGATCGCGTGTTCGAGGGCTTCGGTATCGGAAGCGACTTCGGTTCTCACTGGCCGACGGCCTCACAGGGAGGTATGGGGGCCTGGCGCCGCCGGTCGAAGTACTGCGGCGTGGTGACCGTCTCGTGATCCGGGCGGAGCTTCCCGGGCTGGCCAGGGACGACATCCACGTGGAAGTCTCGGACGACATGCTTTCGATCCGTGGCGAGCGGCACAGGAAGCACGAAGAAAATCAGGAGGGCTATTTCCGGAGTGAACGCAGCTACGGCAGCTTTTTCCGTACGATCCAGTTGCCCAAGGGCGTCGAGGCTGACAAGGCCAACGCGAGTTTCCGGGATGGCGTTCTGGAGGTCACCATCCCGGCGCCTCAGCGCAAAGAGGTCCGCCGGCGTCGCCTCGAACTGAACGAATGATCCCATCGCGGGTCCAGGGTTCGCGGCAATTGCCCTGGGCCCGCCCCTTCGCCTAGCACAGTTCAACGCGGCGGCGCATGTCTCAGGTCGGCGTCATCAACCCCGTCGTGTCAACGCGTGCAACAGGAAATCGACCATCACGACCGAACGCGTGTTTTCCGATTGGAGGAAGTGCATCATGCTCTCGAGCAAGCAACCGGCGGGATTTCACTTCATTCTGAACGCGATGGAGCGTGTTGAATTACTGCGTGTATTGGAGCGGGAGCTCCGTGATACGCACATGGAGGCGCGTCGCACGGAATCGCCGGCTTTCCAGGACGATGTGCACCATCGAGAAAATGCGATTCGGGGCTTGATCGAAAAACTCCGTCATCCCGGAATGGCCACCACGCGTTATGAATCTGCCGAAGGGAGGCCCCGATGACCGGTGATTTCCTGGTCGTTGACGCGATCGTGCTTTTTCCGGCAGGGCATTATCCCGGGGACATTGGATTCATTGCCGGGACGAGGTGCCGCGACGGCGATCCGCTGGAAGTACTGATCCTGGTGGAGGAGCCGACGTCTCCGGGCTGCCGGTGCGCGTGCGGCCCATCGGCGTCTGGTTGATGGAGGACGACGGCGGCGAAGACGCGAAGATTGTCGGCGTGCCTGCGGGCGATCCTCGATTCGCCGAGGTCAACGATCTCGATGACCTCCCGCACCACTGGCTGGCCGAGGTCGAGAACTTCTTCGCCAGAGATCAAGCGCTCGAAGGAATGGAGGCTTGCACCGGGCGATGGAAAGGCGCCAAGGAGGCCTGCCTGGTCGTGGCCCGCCGCTGGTGCCATGATGAACATTTACGGGACGCGGAGTCGTTTGGCGACCCGACGGACCTTCTCACGCAGGTACGGGGATGATTCCGCGATTCCGACGGAAAGACTCAGTTTCGCCATTGCATCCGAGAGTTTCTCTGTAACCGGCCGGTCGAAATACCTCAGGTAACTCTCAGGCGAACCTTGCGAAACCTGTGAACGGACCTGAGGTAAAATGATCTCGTGACCGACCCAACCTTCTCTCCAAACTGTCCGCGCTGCGGGGCGCCGGCGAATCCGGACGTTGCCGGCGGACTGTGTCCTGCGTGTCTGCTCAAACAGGTGGCACTGGGAACGGCGGCGGACAGCTTCTCCGCTGAGCCGTGGACGCCCCCGGCACCGAGCGAATTGGCACACGGCCTTTCCGCAGTTAGACGATCATCGAGCTCATCGGCCGGGGCGGGATGGGAGCGGTCTACAAGGCCCGGCAAAAGTCGCTCGGGCGGTTCGTGGCACTCAAGATTCTGAATCCGCGGCACGCGGCCAACCCCAGCTTTGCCGAACGGTTTTCGCGGGAAGCCCAGGCCCTGGCGGAGCTCAATCACCCGAATATCGTCACGGTGCATGACTTCGGCCAGGCCGGCGAGTTCTACTTCCTGCTGATGGAGTACGTCGACGGCGTCAATCTGCGACAGGCGATGAAGGCGGGCCGCTTCACGCCGGAGCAGGCGCTGGCCATCGTGCCGTCGATTTGCGAGGCGCTGCAATTCGCGCATGACCACGGCATCGTGCATCGCGACATCAAGCCGGAGAACCTGCTGCTGGACAAGACCGGCCGGGTGAAGATCGCGGACTTCGGCATCGCGCGCATGATCGGGTGCGGGCCTCGATCCCGCGTCAGGAGTGGCGGCGCCGACGCTGCGGGCCTCACGCAGGAGAGCGTGCTGGGCACGCCGCAATACATGGCGCCCGAGCAGTCGCGAACGGCCCGCGCAGGTGGATCATCGCGCGGACATCTACTCGCTCGGCGTGGTGCTTTACGAGCTGCTCACGGGCGAGCTGCCGGTGGGAAAATTCGACCCGCCCTCGCGCAAGGTGCATATCGACGTGCGGCTGGACGCCATCGTGCTGCGGGCCCTGGAGCACACGCCGGAGCTTCGTTACCAGACGATCGGTGAGATGCGGACGACAGGTGGAAACGGTCGTCAACGAATCCGGCCCGTCCGAATCCGGACGTCACGCCGACACCCCGGCACCGCGCCCGATCCACGTGAGCAACCAGCTACGTCAGTACTCCGGAGCAGCTCGCCACGTTCGACGGTCAATTCTTCCTTTATCGCCGCAAGAGCACAGATGCTCCTTGATGACCGCCAGCTCAGCTTCAGCGCGCCGGGACGACCACCATCATCCCGCTGGCCGCGATCCGCGACCTCAGCATCGGCCGTTACCCACGGGTGATGAATCCTGCGGGTCTCGACTTCATCAGCGTGACCTACGACGAAGGCGGCCAGACCAAGCGCCTCTTCTTCACGCCCTACGCAAGGCTTGTTCGGACTTCCGTCGCACTTCAACCAATTCGTCGCGGAGTGGTTTGAAGCCATCCGCGCCGCCGTCAAAGCCGCCACAGGCCGCGAGCCCGGTAACACGCCCGCCAACGCAACTCGGCACGCCGTCCGGTTCCCTCGGTTTACTCGCCTTGCTGCTGTTGCCGATGGTCGCTGGCGGCCGGCTGGCTCCTCGTCTTGTCCGGGTTCTCCACGAACTGGGGCATGGCGCGGTGGGCCTTGTCCATGATTTGCCTCCTCGGCGTCGGTGCCGGCGTGCTGGAACGCATCGTGAGCCGTGGACTGAGCCGCGCCATGCTGATGCTCTTGCTGGTCGTCGGCTTGCCTCTCTGCGTGGCTGCGTGATGCCCGTGGTCATTTATTTTCTGCTTGACCCGAGCCTCCCCACGTCGCCCCGCCACAAAAGGTGCCTCCACCGATCAATTATTCCATCGATCTGCGGCTATCAAAGAGTGAATCTTCCCCATGAATGATCGTTCCGCGAATGCCTTTCACACCACGCGTTGGACCCAGGTTCTCGCGGCCCGCGGTGAGTCGCCGGAAGCCAGAAACGGCGCTGCGCGACCTGTGCGAAGCCTACTACGGCCCCGTCGAGGCGTTCGTGCGCCGCTACCGATCTGGCCACGACGACGCCCGCGACCTCACGCACGCGTTCTTCGCCAAGCTGCTCGAAGGGAACAGCCTGGGTGGCATCGAACGCGACGCGAGGTCGGTTCCGCTCGTACCTGCTGGGAGCGGTCAAGCATTTCCTGGCCGACCAACGCAGATCGCAGGCTGGCCGAGAAACGGGGAGGCGGCCAATCGATCCAGTCACTCGACGCGCGCCCGAGTCACAGCCGGTCCGGGCAACGACGCGCATGCGCCGCTCGATGTCGCTGACCCACACGGATTTCCCCCGGATTCCTTCTTCGACCACCAGTGGGCGCTGGCCATCGTCGAGAAGGCGATGAGCGGCCTTCGAGCGGAATCGCGAGGACCGTGGCGAGACGCAGCGGTTCGCGGTTCTGAGGCGATGGCTCATCGCTTCCGAGGACCGCGCCGCGGCGATCGCGGCGGCCCGTTCGCTGGGCATGACCGACGGGGCATTCAAGGTCGCCGTCCATCGCCTGCGGAAGCGATTCCGCCAGCTCGTCAAGGACCAGATTGCCTCCACCGTCGACGGTCCGGAAGCGCTCCAGGGGAGCTCGATTACTTGATCCAGGCGCTGATCGTCTCGCAGGCGGGGTCGGAAACGATACAGCAGGAAAGAGGTCGGGGTTAGCCTGGAGCTCGCGCCATCGCGCCGAACCTGGGTAATGGTTATCGAGCTCGTCGATTCATTTCTGCCCGGGACCCACTTTACCGGCTAACTGATCATGCGTATACTGATCGCCAGTTCAGACGCCCGATCTGCCCACGCCGGAGGCCAGGCCATGGCACCGCTGGAAATGATTTTCCGCTTCGAGATCGACTATCACCGCCGCTTGCGTACGCAAGCCCCCGGCACCGCCGACGCCGGAAGCTTGCATACGAGCTACGCCCTGCAATTCGGCTACGAGCGACTGATCCGCTCGATCGGGCCGGTCAGTGCGCGCGACGTGGAAACCGTGCGCGAACGCCTGACCTCAGCCGGCGACACACGCGACATCCTCGCCGCGCGCGATTCGGTCAAGCAGCTCCTGGGGCTCGCCGAGCTCGCCGAGCTCAGCCGTCGGTGCGTGCCGAAAGGCCCAAATGCCGGTCCGTCATAGTTCTCGACATCCTGGAAACGGTATACGATTGAGTGCCAAGATAGGTCAGACAGCGTCTGACCAATTCACAGCCAGCAGCCGATGGTGTCATGCGTCATCGGGAGATCTGCGTTTTCGGCAAGAACCGCTTCAGTTCCTGGACTCCGGCGTCGCTGACCCGTGTTCCCTTGAGCCGCAACTCGTCGAGAGACGACATGGCCTTCAGGCTCGCCAGTCCGGTGTCGCTGACGGCAGTTTCTTCGAGCGAAAGCCGGCGCAGTCGGGCGAGCTCCTTCAGAGAGGACAACTCGGCATCGCTGACTCCAGCGCCGTTCAAGAATAAGTGCTGGAGGCCGGCCAAGCCCTTGATATGGGCCAGACCGGCGTCGGTGACCCTGGTGCCGCTCAAATTGAGGAACCGGAGGCCGGTCAGCCCGACCAGGTTGGCGAGACCCCGATCACTGACCGCCGTCTCGTTCAACTCCAGACTCTCTAGACCGCTCAGCATTCTCATATGAGCCATGGTCGCGTCATTGAGTCCGGTGCCGCCCAGCGAGAGGCCGCGCAGTTCGGGCATCACCGCCAGGATATCCAGCCCGGCGTCGGTGACCGCGGTGTCGGCAAGACCGAGCGATTCGAGGTTGATCAGCCCCCGGAGGTTGGCGAGGCCGGCATCGGTCACCCGGGTCTTGTCGAGACTCAACACCTTGAGGCGAGTCAGTCGCTTGAGGTTGGCGACCCCGGCGTCGCCGGCTCTGGTTCCGTCGAGCCACAGGTATTCGAGATTCGTCAGGTTCCTCACATGGGCCAGCCCCGCGTCGGTCACGGACGATCCGTGGAGGATCAGTCGCTCGAGGTGGCCGAGATTCTCGACGGGGACCATCTCATTGTCGGAAAACAACCTGGTCCCGCTGACGACGGTGACGTATCCGAAATAGTCCACGCCCAAGGCTTGCACGAGCCACCTCGGCCCCCGGGGTTCTCCTTTGGGGATGTGGCTGTTGCCCTTGAACTGCCATTCATACCAGATGTCCCCGCCGGCCTTGCGGATCGCGGCCACGGCGTCGCGCTGGACCCGGGCACGGTGGACGACCCAGCCCAGCGCCGCGCCGATCACCAGGACCAGGAGGATCATGGTCCGCACACTGAATCGCAAAAATCTCTTCCACGTGCGCGATGGCGGTTCGGTCTGGACAGTCACGCTCAGAGCTCCGCGAGCGGTTTGCCGCTCTGAGGCCGAACGGTCGAGGCGTCAATGGATGGTGTGGCGACTTGGGCTCAGTATATCGAATGGTGGCCACTCCGTCGACATCTGTCAGGGAGCGAGCGGGACCGGGCCTCGACGGAATGCGTGGGGCCGCGATATTGCACTCGGTAAACACCGTGCTCGAAGCTTCAACTATCCGCCTGGAGCGACAGCCGGTAGATGTGACGAACTTCATTGGCACCGAGGAAGTTTTTCATCACGAAAGCACGAAAGTACGAAAACACGAAAAAGAAAAACGACGCCAGGCAAAGGAAGCGTTTGATGCTGCATTGTTCCCAGTCCGTTTCGTGTTTTCGTATTTTCGTGCTTTCGTGATCGCCTTGCCGCATTGATCCAACCCGCAGCCCTCGAATTGTTTCATTCAGCGTAAGACAACAGCTCGGCTTCCGTGTCCATCCGCGAGCTCCGGGGTTCAAAGACTTTTTCTTGAATCAGTAAGGCCCCAAGCAGTACGCGGGAATGACTTGGTGTTCGGTTTGGCGCCGGCGGGTTAGTCGCGAGCCGGGAGAGCTTGCCAGCCGCGGTCGCATTGGTAATGATGTTCCGAATTGATACGTCGTCGTCGCAAGATGACGGTGCGGATCGCAGCAAGGAGGGACGCCGATGCCGCTACGGTTTGGGCCCGGGCCCGTTTTCATTCATGAGTCGATCGCCGCCACGCGGCGGTGGCAACTGTACGCCTTGCGGTCGTTGTTCGTGTTCGGGCTTCTGGCTGCGCTGGCAGTGGTCGTTTACTCGATGGACGACGCGTTCGGGCAGCCGCTGGAGAGCTACTCGATCCGGATGCTGGCCTCCGTCGGCGAGGATTTTTACTACGCGATCGCGGGAGTGCAGCTTATTTTGGTCCTGCTGGTCGCGCCGGCGGCAACTGCGGGTGCGATCTGCGTCGATCGTGCGCAGGGGAACACTGACTCACATGCTCGTCACCGATCTCACCGACTCCGAGATCGTGCTCGGCAAGCTGGCGGCGCGGCTGCTTCCGGTGTTTGCACTCGTCACCGCCACGGTGCCCGTGCTGGCACTTGCGGGGCTTCTGGGTGGAATCATCATCGAGGCGATCGCCACGCTGACGTTGATCACGTTCGCGGTCGCGATCTTCGGTTGTGCACTCGCGCTGGCGTTTTCGGTGCGGGCGACGAAAGTGCACGAAGTCTTGATGGCTGTGTACGGGATCGAGGCGGTGTGGATCCTGGGCTCATTCGTGTGGGTCCTTCTGCAAGAAGTCGGTCTGTCGACCGGGCCTCCTGAGTGGTACCTGAACATCAATCCTTTCGTTCTGTGCCTGCGCGCCCTACTGGTTGCCGAATAGCGTGGGGATCGAGTGGTATGCTCTGGTGCCGGGCGGAGCGCTCCTCTTGTCGGCGGGACTGGTCGCTTACGCCGTCCTCCGGCTCAGGGCCGAGGCGGGCCGAGGGCCCGGCAGCGCGCCGTCCAAGGTGCCCTCCTGGGTTTCGCGGGCTCGCGCGTGGCTGGAGTCCCGGCGGCCAGGAGCCCTTCGCTCGACGTGGATCCGGTGCTATGGCGCGAGTGGCGGCGGGGGAGGCCGTCACGGATGGCGAGGGTCATCTGGGGTTTCTATATTGCACTGGCGCTGGCCGGCACGGCATGGAGCGTCGAGATCGCCTGCACGGGCGGCGATTCGGACTTTGTCGGGGTCCTCAGCGGGTTGCAGGTTACATTCGGCCTGCTGCTGGTGAGCATTACCGCGCCGACGGCGATGGCCGAGGAGCGCGCGGCAACCTCGATGTGCTCTTGACGACTCCCCTTTCGACTGATCGAATCGTCCTGGCAAAGTGGTGGGGAGCCTACAAATTGGTGCCGGCCCTGGCGTTGTTGCCCGCCATTGCCGCGCTCGCCATCGGGTTCACGCAGCCCGAGGGTAGGCTCGCCGCGAGCTCGACTGCGCCTCGACCGGCCCGGCGGCTATTGATCGCGTCGCGTTTGTCTGCCTGCCGACGGCCCTGATGCTGGCTCAGGGGGCGGTGGTGACGAGCTTTGGCCTGGCCCTGGCCACGTGGATGCGCCGAGTGGGGCGAGCGATCGCCGCCAGCGTGGCCAGCTACGCGGTTCTCACCTTTTGCTGGTTTCTCCTGCTCGAGATGGAAGTGGTCTCGGGCACACTCTCCTGGTTTGGTCTCTTCAAACCGGACGACCTGGATGCCGACCGATTCTTCACGATGATCGCGGCGAGCCTCTGCCCGCTCGCCGCGCAGATCACCCCGCTGCAATCGTTGCTCTGGGCCGACGCGCTCAGTCGCTATGCATTCTACATCGGACATGTGATTGTACTCTTGCTCACGATTGGAGTCGCATTCCTGTTTCTTGGGCTGACGCTGGCCACGTTCAACCGCTCGATGGGCCGGATGCCCGAGCGGCGCCGGCGCGCGCCGCGGCCCCCGCGGCAACTCCGCGCGGCTCGCGGGCGCACGCGATTGCAACCGGTTCGCCAGCGCCTGTTCTGGCCGGGCTCAACGCTTGAAATGGGTAACGGTCATGCCAGATCAGCTTTGGAACGCCCCGTAAGACGCAGCCGGCGGATCCGGACCCGGTCGGCTCAGCGCTTGCGAGGGAGCAGATGGATCCGGCTTGGGATGAACGACGACGATGCCATGCGTGCTGGCCTCGGAAAACGTGTGAGGAACCAGGTCATCAAATCTGGTTTCTCACACCTTTTCCGGCTCGCAGTCTGTCTGTTCTGCGATTCTGAACAGTCGAAAGAGAAAGCCGCCGATCAGGGCAATGGTGACTTGCGGGAGGAGAAGCATGACCGCCGCGGTTGAGTACATGATGAGAATAACGACGGTCCCGAAGGCTGATGGACCGCCAAGGGTGTTCCAAAGGGGCGCCAGGACCAGGTGGAGGTAGCGCATCACCAATTCCTCCGCGAAGAAACTCGCCACGGCGACGTAGAGGGCCAACGCCGTCGCACCGAATACCGCAAAGCCCGAAAGGAAAGGGCGGCTCCCGCGCCGCCGCAGACGGATCAGCAGAGCGACCGCCAGGATGTTCGCCATCGGCAGGATCCCCGTACCCAACGCGTCAATCATAAACGTATAATGAAAATCGTCTTCATGAGCGCTTTTGAAGTCGGTGCAACCCCGTATCGCCCCGAAGTTGATTGCAGTGATGGCGACGAAGACCATCATCCAGCGGATCCGGAAGCGAGGCACTTTCACGGTTGCCTACCTGGTCGTAGAAGGTCTTTTACAGGTCGAGCTCGGCGAAAATCGGCGAAACCAGACTGTTTCAGGTGGTAGAGCTCCGGAGAAACTTGTCGTATCACAATCTTATTGCAGTATCCTGCTCCATTGCGACTGCTTTTCGGCACATCTCGGTTTTATCAATCAGGCCGATGGTGGCTAGAAGATTCGGGCCGTGAACCACAAGAACGACACGTGGAATACGATAGAATCGGTGGTGGTGAAGACTTGAATCCAGAACTCTGGGTACCAGAGCGGAGGTCGATCTGGAGATGAAGGCCAAGGCCTTGCTTGCGAAGGAGCATATGGATCCTGCTTGGGATGAATACAAACGACGTCGCCGTGCGCTCTGGTTGGCGATCGTCGTGGGAGTACTCTGGGCCGTGTGCGGAGGGTTTATTTGCGAGACACGCTTCCGCGGCAGGCCTTATTTTGACTTGATTTTCATGTTAGCTGTGGCGGCGCCGACGCTGGGCATGATCATGGTCGCTCATTTGAGGCGGATGTTCTGGCCCTGCCCACGTTGCGGGCGACCGTTCTTCTGCACTTGGTGCTACGGCAACCCGATCGTTCGGCGGTGTGTTCACTGCCGCCTACCGAAGTGGGCGCCGGGATCAGACCGGACCGATTTCCCTTCGTCCCCGCCATGAGCAGAGAGTCGGGGGCTCTGGGCTCTCCACCCACTCGGGGGAATTCCAGGCCAACCCTCGCCGTGTGGCCACCCGCCCGTGCCACCGAGCGGTGCGCGGGGCTGGTCAACGCCCCGAGCCGTTATCGGTGGAGCAGCGCGGCTGCCCATGTGCGAGGACAGGACGACGCACTCGTTCAGGTCGCTCCCCTGCTCAAATCAAGTTGGCGCCACCTTGGCGTGGGTTTCTCGCGAGGGTCATTCGGGAAGAGGACATCAAACTCCTGCGTGCTCACGAGCAAACCGTACCTCTCGGCGACGAGGAGTTTCTGGCGACGCTCGAAGAAAACTAGAATTCTCAGACGGCAAAAGCCCGGACCCAAGCCCCGACCCGCAAGAAATCCCAAACGGCCAACGCGCGGACCCCAGCCCCAGCGACGGAATTAGGTATGGTGTCCTTGGAACTCCGCGTCCTCGCATGACCGTGGGACGTTCATGATTCTCCGACTTGGCTAACTTCAGCCAAGTGCACGATGACACGATAGACGATTCTCAAGCTTGTGGTGGTGCTGATAGCGGGAAATAATCCCCTTTGAACTAAACCGCTCCGGCGGTAGAGTCTTGAGTCTGCGGTCACTCGTCTGATCGCCCGAAGCAGCCAAGGATGTCGTTGCCCACGTCGGTCGCATCGACCGACGCGCTTGATCCCACTTGAGAGGGACCGGACGTGCTCAATTCCACCGAAGTTTCTCAGAGCACGCCGGGATTCTCATATTGTTGCTGCTCGCGACGACGTGTGATTCGACGACATGCATTCCGTGACGAGGCGGCGCCTATCCGGCAGCGTCGTCGGTCAAGTGCGCGGAGAGTCCGTCGAGAATCTTGTCCCAACCTTCGCGCGTGCTCTCGAGCCACTCCGGTAGAACGCCCTCGTGCGTCAGCGTCAATTCGCATCCTGTTGGCAACGGTTTGACATCGATACTGACGCGGGTCATTTGAGCCGAAAACTTCGGCACCCCGAACGTGAAGACAAGCCGGCGCGGGCGGTCGATTTCAAGATAAGTTCCTACATGCTCCACATCCTCGCCATCGCGGCGAGTAATGATGAACGAGCCGCCTACGCGGGCGTCGATCTCCACTCGTACCATCTTTCCCGTCGGCGTGGCAAAGAGGAATTTGCTCGCCTTCGACGGATCAAGCCAGGCGTCAAAAACACGCTCGATCGAAAAATCGAAGCGGCGCGTGATGACGATGGGTCCAGCATTCTCGGCCGTCATTTCTGCTTTCCTTTCTTGTTCGGCTCTTGAGTGGCGGCAGCGTCTTCCGCCCTGAGCAGGTCGTCGAGTGCATCAAGCCGGGCGGACCAGAAACGACGCGTCTTTTCGATCCACGCCGACACTTGCTCGAGCGGTTCGGAGTTGAATGACACGAGGTGTTCGCGCCAGACCCTACGGCGACTCACCAATCCGGCCCGCTCCAGCATCCGGATGTGCTTCGATACCGCGTTCAACGACATGTCAAAGGGCTCGGCAAGCTCGGTGACGCGCAGTTCCGTCTGCATCACTCGCTCGAGTATCGCCCGACGCACAGGATGAGCCAGAGCAGTGAGCGTAAGGTCCATGTCGCACCACCTCTCATTCAACTTCAAGGTTTAATGATAGCGAGTGGCCAGTTTTGCCGTCAATAGGCCCGAGGCGATTGACTTCGGCCAGCCAAGAGCCCCAATGGGAAGCTCGCCCCGCCCCGCGGGCTGGACAGCAGCGGCTTTTGTACCCCACCGATGCCTTGGGCGAATGGATGACCCCTGGGCTCGCGGTCTATTTCACAACAGACTATTGCCGCGGACGTCGGAAAAAGGTTCCGTGGGAATCCAGGCTAGTCGCATTTCCATCGCCTGACCACAGCGCCGAGATCGCCCGCCGCCTGAGCCATCATGAAGGTGGTTTCCCATCCCTCACCTTCAGCTCAGGAGCTATCACCATGACTCCCGCGTCTCGGCCTACGACACCGTTGCGTCAGCGAATGATCGAGGACATGAAACTCCGCAATCTCTCACCCCACACGATCCAGGCCTATGTTGACCGGGTCGCCGCGTTCGCCAAGCACTTCGGCAAGTCGCCCCAGCTTTTGGGCCCGAAGGAAGTCCGGGCTTACCTCGTCTTCCTCGTCGAGGAGAAGCGTGTCTCATGGAGCTATTACGGCCAAGCGATCTGCGCCCTCCGATTCCTCTACCGCGTGACTCTCGGCAAGGACTGGGTCGTGAAGGGCGTCGTCTCTCCCAAGAAGGAGATGAAGCTCCCCGTCATCTTGAGCCCCGCCGAGGTCGCGCAGTTCCTCGGAGCGATCACCAGCCTCAAGCATCGCGCCATCCTCATGACGGCCTACGCCGCCGGACTCCGCGTCTCGGAGGTCGTGGCCCTGCAGGTCGCCGACATCGATAGCCGTCGGATGGTCATCCGCGTCCGCCAGGGCAAAGGACACAAAGACCGCGAGGTGATGCTCTCGCCCCGATTGCTCGCCGTCCTCCGCGAGTACTGGAAGGCGGTCAGGCCGAAACACTGGCTCTTCCCCGGGCAGATTCCGGACCGGCCCTTGACCGCAAAGTCGGTGTGGCAGGCGTGCGTCCAGGCCGGCCGCGACGCCGGGCTGGGCAAGCACGTCACCGTCCACACCCTGAGGCACAGCTTCGCCACCCATCTCCTGGAAAGCGGCACGAACATCCGGACCATCCAGCTCTTGCTCGGACATCGCAGCCTCAGGACAACGGCCGTCTACACCCATGTCTCGGCGGGATCTCTCCAGGCCACACAAAGCCCGCTCGATCGGCTCGAGCCTCCGACGGAAGGACGGCCAAAGCCATGACCCGGCCTCAGCTCGAAGTGGCCGAGGTCTTCCGACAACACGGCGATGCTTTCCTCGAACGGTACGGCGACATGCTCTCGTCCGAGCAACGCCGCGCCCTGAAGGACATCGCCGTCTGTCGGACCGCGGCGCTGGGCGGTCACGTCGAGGCCTGCGATCAGTGCGGGCATCAGCGGATCGCCTACAACTCGTGCCGCAACCGCCACTGCCCCAAGTGCCAGGCCACCGCCGCGGCGCAGTGGATGGAAGCCCGGGAAGCAGAGCTCTTGCCTGTCGAGTACTTTCATGTGGTTTTTACGCTTCCCTCGGCGCTCGGTCCGATCGCGCTTCAGAATCAACGGGAGGTCTACGGCCTTCTGTTCCGAGCCGCCGCCGAGACGTTGCAGCAGATCGCCGCCGATCCCAAGCACCTCGGGGCCGAGATCGGCTTCCTGGCCATCCTCCACACCTGGGGCCAGAACCTCCAACACCATCCTCATGTGCATTGCGTCGTGCCGGGAGGTGGGCTCGCTCCCGATGGCTCGCGCTGGATCGCCTGCCGACCAGGATTCTTCCTGCCGGTGCGCGTGCTCAGCCGCGTGTTCCGGGGCAAGTTCCTGGCTCTGCTTCGCAGCGCCTTCGACCGGGGAAAGCTTTCCTTCCACGGGAAGCTCGCCTCCCTGGCAGACCCGGGCGAGTTCCAACGCCAACTCGCCGCCAGCGCCCAAACCGAGTGGGTCGTGTACGCCAAGCCGCCATGGGGCGGACCGGAGCAGGTGCTCAAGTACCTGGCCCGGTACACGCACCGCGTGGCGATCAGCAATCAGCGGCTGGTCGACCTGGAGGACGGCGAGGTCCAGTTCCACTGGAAGGACTACGCGCATAGGGGAGCCACGAAAACGATGACGCTCAAGGCCATCGAGTTCATCCGCCGGTTCCTCCTGCACGTGCTGCCGTCGGGCTTCGTGCGGATCCGGCACTACGGCTTCCTTGCTAACCGCGTGTGCCAGGAGAAGCTGGCGCTGTGCCGCTCGCTGCTGGGCGTCGATGCAACGTCCGAGCCGCTCTCCGCGCCAAAGGAGCCTGTCGAGGGACAGAGCACAGCGAATGTTTGTCCCTCGTGCGGCAAAGGCCGGATGGTGATCGTCGAGACCCTTCGGCCGCCGCCGACCCATCAAGAGCAAGAGGTAGTGGGCGCCAACCCTCGAGCAGGCCGGATTCGATACGTCCTGATCCCCTTTGATTCCAAGGAGACCAACCGATTGATCACCGGCGTCGAGACCACCTTTGAGGAGGTGACCGTGGATTCCCTGTCCTTCAAGTCGAAAAACGAGCTCGGAACTCGGTGGGCGATGCTCCGTCAGCGCTGCCGGTGCTGGGCCAGCGTCAATCATTCGGCGCCTTGCGACGACCCAGCCCCTCCGTATCACCGCAGAACTACCCCTTCCGAGAGCCGCGGCCTCGATTGAATCCCCATAGGCGAAGGCCCGCCCCACGCGGCTCAGTTCAAAAAATTGTATCCGAAGTGCCGAAAAGGCTCGTCGTGAGTGCGACGCTCTGCGTGCGGCACTTCAGATACAATCCTCTGCTTTATGAGACAGCTTTTCGAGCCAGAGGTCAAGCGGCGATTGAGGGGCAGGGGAGACCGAGAGCGTCGGGGCAATAGTGAACGGCTGTTTACAAGCTCCCGGTCGGGATCGTCCATCGCGGACACGTCGGCCTCGATGAAACCATGTCGGCTGTCGGCGATCCGATCAGCTTCGCCGAGGATGTGGTCGTAGATGATTGCGTCGAGTTCCTCGTCGGTCTCGTAGCGGTTCGAGAGTTCGTGCTCCCAACCGTCCGGGCGGTTTCACGTCGGTCGCCGCTCATCGCCATGGTCATCTCGCCGCCAGACTCCCCCTCGCGATAGCCCGCCGGCAGCGATCCCCTCACTCTTGGTGGTCCTCACATGGCGAATCACCACTGCCCTGTGCCACCGCTGACCTATGCCGCCCGGAAGCCTTTTTCCATATTGAAACGTCTGCGGTTTCGGCGCCGGGCTACTTGAGCTCCGATTGGAGGTCCGGCTTCCCGGACTCGAATCCCAAATCGTCAGGTAGCACAAACGAATCCGTTAAGCCAAAAACGAGCTTGGTGAGGAACACCTCAAGGCGATCTTGGGGGCCGTCGTACAACTCGACTAACGCAGGCGTCTTATAGATTTTGCCCAAGCAACGTCTCAGGAGCTCGTCGCATTTCTGGGATACCGTCGCGGCCTGATTGGCGAGCTTCGCCGAAAGTCGATCACCGTGCACGGTCTTGGACCTGATCGCGTAGGCCATCTTCGCTGTCGTATAGATGTCGTACTCTCCGTCGGGGTAGCACCACAAATGAATGCAAGGCGTTCCGCAAGCTTGTGTGCCAACTCGCTGGCGTCCGTCGATAGAGAGCCTCGAAGGAAGTTACGTACCCAGCCACTTTGCTACCCAAGTCCGGGGCGGACCGGGCGAGTTGAGCGAAGTATGATACTCTCTCGAGTCGACTGGAGTCGCTTGGGATCGCACGATCGCTGCTGGCGACCGCGAATCGCTCGTCCGCCACGAGGGCGGCCGAAACATGTCGCGTGCCCCCCTCATCTCCTCCTCGCTGAAGTCCTGGACCGAAGATCCACCACTGGCGTCGGTGTAACTCACCCTGATAGAGTTGCTAGAGACGGCAGATCCAAGACCGCCGCGATGAGGGTGTTCGACGAATCCTTGCTCGATGTTCACAGCATTATCCCGGATCAGCCAAAGACCTCTCAGAAAAAAGAGCGCCAGATGTAGCTGTTGCGTCACGAACTTCTGCGCGTCCTCGTCTCCGAAGACGTTCGGGTCATGGTCGGTCACGCTATAAACCACGCCGGGGGCCGATCGAAGCGATTGCGCTTCGAGGACTCCGATCAGACTTTCGAAGTTTTGTGATAGCAGCGCGACCCGCCCAGGTTCGTTCGTGAAGAAGAGCTTATCGGAAAGGCGGAGACCGCGGCCAAAGCCGCCATAAAATCGTCCGTTAAGCACGCCGACGGCAAAAAGAACCTTCACGCTGTCCCTGGGGCGTCTGCTTTCAACTGCTCTCGTGTCCCGCGACAGATTTACTCGCAGTCAGACCACTCCCAAATCTCGCCGTGCGCTCCAAACTTCAGGCGCACGCAACAATGCTTGCCCTCTGCGCGATCCCACGCTCGGATACTTCCTGCTGATCGAGGAAGAGATGCGGATTCGCCCGACGAATGGGTTCATTGTCCTAGGCGATGGGACGCGGCACCGAGTCGAGAACGACGCGGAGCTACGGGCGTGGGCACTCGATCTGGCCAGGCAGATACGGGCGGCGAGGGCGAACCTCTCGACGCCGATCGTGGTCAATTCCAAGCCAGGCCAGTGTCGCGCGTGCGGGATGCGGGGGCATTGCGGGCAGGCTCGTCTATGAGGGAGTGCCGCGGATCTCGCATTGGCGAAAGCGGAGTGAAGACCCCTGGAAAGAACCCGTACAGGTGCATAGGATTGATGGGTGTGGCCACGCGGCGGCATTAGGGATGCCGGGGTACCCCTACCGGCAGGCCGAGTTGGGCGATCTGTTTCTCTTAGAATGTCGATCATCGGCAAGATCGGTCCCGATAGCGTTTCAAGGCTCGACGAGGGCCGCCGAACGGCGTTGCGCAGAAGCGGACTGGCTCGCTGAAGGGGGGCACCATCTGGCCGCACTCTACTTCTATGGATACGTCGCTGAAATTGTACTAGGAAACGCATATTTCACAATGTTAGGTTATAATGCCAAAGATCCGATCTTACGGGCGGACTTGAAGAGGGCTCTCGTACCGGCAGCGTCACGCAGCCTGATGTCGGATAAGAGCCACCCGATCGATGGTTGGGCTCTTTTGTTAATCGAGGAAAAGGCCAGATTGTACCCTCCAGCGTATGAGAAACGGTTGGAACGAAAGTTAAAGGATTGTTCTTTACTTATCGGTGAGAACTGGTCTCCGAAGCTTCGATATCGAGCGATCGAAATCAGGGTGGATCAAGTTACACCGGTCCGGATGTCAGCCCACTGGTTGCTCGAGAATTCCCAAAGACTCTGAGGCTCGTCATGCCTGTCATTCGACCCGCGGGCCGTGAACAGCCCCTCGCTACCGTTCGCGAACACCTTGCCGATCTGCTCGTCAAGGAGTTGATGGGCGAACGATCGCGAATGGGCCCTGTGATCTTCGAGCTGCCGACCGACCAACCTGACCAAGTTGACGTCATCGTTGTCTGGGAGGCATGGAAAAGCCTGCCGACCGAGGCGCGGAGCGAGGTTGTGCGCGACGCATACGATCGATTCGCGAGAGTGTTGGAGTCGAGCATTCATCAGATTGATCCCAGCAAACCACGGCGAACGGCTCGTACCCACCCCAGCTTCGGTAACCTGTGCGACCTGGGAGGATCTCACCACCTTTGACTTGCTCCCTTACAAGATTCAGCCAACGGCAGGCGAGGACGAGGTTGACCCCGAGGACGTACGACTCTTGATGATCGAGTCCGGTGCAATCTGGACACCGTTTGGGGTCCAACTCCGCTTTCCGACCAAGGAGATGGCCACCGACGTTTACGCTCGCTTGATGAAGGAAATGCCGGAGCGCGTTGGTCGATCGTCGAATCTTCGTTCGGACCGGTCATGGAATGACCTGAGCGAGGCCAGGTCAGGCCGAGTTCTAGGAAGGCCCAAATCCAACATTGATGCTCACGTCCCGGTTTTCCGCGTCCGGCCTTCTTGAAACTCATCTCCGGCCGTTTGATTCGAGCAGAGCGTTCCGATCCATCAGGTTGAAATCTGGGCATACTGCCTGATGCCCAACCACGTCCATCTCATCGCTGTTCCGCAGTCTCCCGACGGGCTGCGACTGGCGATCGGCGAGGTCCATCGGCGTTACACGCGAATGGTCAACTTTCGCGAGGGGTGGCGAGGCCATTTGTGGCAGGGACGGTTCGCGTCGTTCGTGCTCGATGAGCCGTACGTCCTGACCGCGGCGCGGTACGTCGAGCTTAACCCGGTGCGCGCGGGGCTGGTCAACGCCCCGAGCCGTTATCGGTGGAGCAGCGCGGCTGCCCATGTGCGAGGACAGGACGACGCACTCGTTCAGGTCGCTCCCCTGCTCAAGTTGGCGCCACCTTGGCGTGGGTTTCTCGCGAGGGTCATTCGGGAAGAGGACATCAAACTCCTGCGTGCTCACGAGCAAACCGTACCTCTCGGCGACGAGGAGTTTCTGGCGACGCTCGAAGAAAACTAGAATTCTCAGACGGCAAAAGCCCGGACCCAAGCCACGACCCGCAAGAAATCCCAAACGGCCGACGCGCGGACCCCAGCCCCAGCGACGGAATTAGGTATGGTGTCCCCGGAACTCCAGCGACGGAATTAGGTATGGTGTCCCCGGAACTTGTTTGCTTCTGTTCAAAGTATGATTTTGCTTTATGAATCGGACCGACTGTCGGCTTTGGAGAATGGCGGGTGCACGATGCGGGTCTAGTTTTTTGAACAGAAGGAAACGAAGGTAACGAAGAATCTTTGTAACGGTTTCAGCCTGGCTTTGCTTTTTGGTGAGCCCTGTGCGGCAGGCATGATGCAGTCGCGGGCGGACGGTCCCGTCACCGTGTCATCCGTGACCTTGTCATCCAAGCCCAGCCTCCATTTCAGGCACTGCTGCCAATCTTCGTTACCTTTGTTTGCTTCTGTTCAAAGTATGATTTTGCTTTATGAATCGGACCGACTGTCGGCTTTGGAGAATGGCGGGTGCACGATGCGGGTCTAGTTTTTTTGAACAGAAGGAAACGAAGGTAACGAAGAATCTTTGTAACGGTTTCAGCCTGGCTTTGCTTTTTGGTGAGCCCTGTGCGGCAGGCATGATGCAGTCGCCGGCGGACGGTCCCGTCACCGTGTCATCCGTCACCTTGTCATCCGGTCACCTTGTCATCCAAGCCCAGCCTCCATTTCAGGCACTGCTCCCAATCTTCGTTACCTTTGTTTGCTTCTGCTCAAAGTATGATTTTGCTTTATGAATCGGACCGACTGTCGGCTTTGGAGAATGGCTGGCACGATGCGGGTCTAGTTTTTGAACAGAAGGAAACGACGACCATCGCCGGATCCTGATCGTGCAACCAGGCGGCGTACAGGTCAAAAACATCGACCTTCCCTGTCCGATCGGTCTGATCAGTCTGATCGGTCTGATCTCGCTTCGGGTCACCCGTACAGGAGCAACGTCGCCGGGTACGCCTGGGAGGCAACCGCCAGGGCGACCCGGCGGAACCCCTGCCGGAAAAAGTGTGGGTGACTGGAATCCTTGTTCGCGGGACTTCAAACCAATGTAGCAGGCACACGCCGCTGTGCCGTAGCAAGGCAAACGCGACAGCGGGTGATTCCCGCTGTTTTGGCCGGGCGGACGGCACAGCGGCGTGTGCCTCTACTGAAGTGGAAGGCGGACGGCACAGCGGCGTGTGCCTGCTACGAGGGGGCGGACGGCACGCGGAGCCCAACTGCCAGGGTGCCCTGCGCGACCCTGGGCTTTGATGTGCGACACCTTCGGCGTCTGAAAAGAGAAGAAATGGTGCGTCGTCGTCATCGCCGTCGGCGGTTTCTAAAAAAAAACCGACGGCATCGCGCCGGCTCGGGCGTAACCCACGCCCCGACGGACGATTCGCGGGCCAGTGCTGACTGTTTGAGGGTAGAAGCACACTCGCCTGACTT
>CAWEXK010000028.1:0-151326 GCA_963812975.1 uncultured Alphaproteobacteria bacterium
CAACCTCGATGCCTGACTGCAGCACCGGCGCGGCCAGCATGAAGATCACCAGCAGCACCAGCACCACGTCGACAAGCGGCGTGATGTTGATCTCGGCCAGCGAGGTCTGGGTGCGTCCACCGCTGGTAGTAAAGGCCATCTTAGACCTCGCGGTCCATGGGATTCATGGCGCGCGGACCACTGCGGATGCCTGCGGCGTCTGCCGAGCGCTGCGGAATCTCTTCCAGCGAATTCAGTAGTTCGCGTGCGAAATCGTCGATGCCAGAAGCAAAGACGCGCAGCCGGGCGGTGAACTGGTTATAGGCCACGCCGGCGGGCACAGCGACAAAGATACCGGCAGCCGTGGTGATCAGCGCTTCCGAGATGCCGGGTGCGACCGCGCGCAACGTCGCCGAGCCGGCGGTACCCAGGCCGTGAAATGCGTCGATGATGCCCATGACAGTGCCGAAGAGGCCGACAAAAGTCGCCGACGAAGCAATGGTCGCAAGCCAGGTCAGGCGCTGTTCCAGCCGCGTGAGTGCTTCGCTGCTTGCGGTCTGCGCGGAGCGCTCCAGCGGAGTGACGTTGCGCGGCGGGCCGTAGCCGCCGGTCTGGCGTTTGTAGGCCTCGTACACTTCATCGAAGACCATCGCCAGCGGGCTGGGAGCGTAGTCGGCGGTGATCGCTGCGATCTCCTGCAGGCGCGTCGCCTTGCGGAAAGTCCGAATGAAGCGGCGGCTCTGCTTGGTGGCTTTGCAGAAACTGCTCATCTTGCCGAAGATCAGCGTCCAGGAGTAGATGCTGGCGACGGCCAGGACGCCGAGTACTGCGAGCGCGACAGTGCCGCTGTTCTGCAGCATCTCGACCAACGCGCTCGGACCCGCGGTGGTGGGCGGCGGCGGCCGTCCGATGGAGGAAAAAGACAAGGAAAGCGGCGAGAATCGGCGTATACCTCAACTTAAAAATTAGCAGATGGACTGGCGGTATCCAAGTTGGTAACAAGGTTCGCGAATTGATCGAAGTGCGGCTCAAAGCCCTGCTCCGTCATGGTATGCTGCGCTCGGAATCCTGCATTTTCTGCGCGATACGGGCGCTTTTGAGAGTCCGCCGCAGAAGACCAGGAAAATAGCGGAGAATGGGCACACCATGCTGGTGGAACTGCGCGCCGAAAACTACGCCGTCATCGACCATGCCATTGCCGTCTTCGGACCTGGGCTCAACCTGCTTACCGGCGAGACCGGCGCGGGCAAGTCGATTCTGGTCGATGCGCTGGCACTGCTGATGGGCGGCAAAGCGTCGGCAGATGTGGTGCGTCATGGCGCGGATCGCGCGGTCGTTTCGTGCGTCTTTGAGGCAACTGCGGCCGCGGACGCTATTCTCGACGAGAACGGCATCGATTCGACCGGATCGGAGATCATCCTGCGCCGCGAGATTCTGGTGAACGGCAAGGGCCGCGTCTTTGTGAACAACCAGCCGGCGACCGTGGCCGTGCTGAAGCTGCTGGCTCCGGAACTGGCGCTGGTGCATGCGCAGTGGAGACGCTGTCGAGCTTCGACCAGGCCCAGCAGCGGATCCTGCTCGACCGTTTTGCGCATCTCGAGACGCATGCCGTTGCCGAAGCTTACGCCCACTGGCGTGAGGCCGCACGCGGAAGCTGGCGGAATGGAGCAGGGTGAACAGGATCGGCTGCGCATGGTCGATCTGTGGAGCTATCAGCGCAAGGAGATCGAATCCGGCGCACTGGCCGCGGGTGAGGATGCGGAGCTCAACAACGAGAAGCGCGTTCTGGTGAACTGCGGAGAAGCTGTACGCGGCGGCGATCGGGGCCTATGGAGCACTTGTACGACCGCTCGGACTCGGCGGAATCAACGCTGCGGGCGGCGCAGAAGAATATCGAGGAGCTGGCGCGGTATGACGCCAAGTTCGGCGAGGCGATGCAGCAGATTACCTCCGCTCGCGCGATTATCGATGACCTTTCCGGGGATGCTGCGCGATTATGCTGAGTCGCTAAATGCTTCGCCGGATCGGCTGGCGGAGATCGAAGATCGGCTGGCGGTTCTGGACCGGCTGGAAGCGGAAGTACGGTGCGAATGTCGTCGAAGTGATCGCTTTTGGCGAAGATGTGGCGCAGAAGCTGGCGGAGATCGAGGACCGGGACGAGATTCTGAAGCACATCGGCGTTATGGTGCTTTTTGGTGCGATCGCGACTTTGCTCTTCGTGCCGTGGCTCGATACGTCCAAAGTCCGATCAGCGCGCTTTCGGCCAATGCTCAAGCCCTTTTTCTGGGTTTTCGCGGCGGATAGCATCCTGTTGGGTATTGCGGTTCGCAATCCGTCGACGTGGCGTGGAATTGGGCGTGCTGTCCGTGCCGCTGATCCTGGTAGCCCGCATCGGCACGATTTATTACTTCGCGTATTTCTGGCTGGTGCTGCCGCTGGTGGGACTGATCGAACGGCCGCTGCCGCTGCCCGACAGCATCGCAAAATCCGTGCTGGGACCAACGGCCGCAGTTGCCGCTGCGCCGGCAGAGTGAGGATCGCCGATATGCGAATTGTCTTCGCGACCGGCCTGTCGCTCTGTTTCCTTTTTTCCATGAGCAGCGCGCCGCAGGCGCAAACAGCAACCGTGGCGCGACCGCCGAAAAACGTGGCGTTTTCGTTCGAAGGTCCGTTCGGAACCTTCGATCGGGCAGCGTTGCAACGCGGATTCCAGGTGTACAAGGAGGTCTGTTCGGCCTGCCACAGTCTCAATCGCGTCGCCTTCCACAATCTTTCCGATCCTGGAGGTCCCGGCTTCACCGAGGCGCAGGTGAAGGCGCTGGCGGCTTCATACAAAGTCCCGGCACCCCCCAACGACAAGGGCGAGCTTTTCGATTCCAGCGGAAATCGCCTGATGCAACCGGCGACTCCCCGCCGACCATTTTCCGCCTCCCTTTGCGAACGAAGAGGCCGCGCGTGCAGCAAACGGCGGCGCGTTGCCGCCGGATTTATCGCTCATCATCAAGGCGCGCGCCGGCGGCCCCAACTACGTCTACTCGATCCTGACGGGGTTTCACGAGAAGCCACCTGCCTGGTTCAAAGTGCTCCCGAACAAATATTACAATCCCTGGTTCGACGGCTGGAACATCTCCATGCCTCCGCCGCTCACCAACGGCTCGGTGACCTTCTCGGACGGAACGTCATCGAATCTCGATCAGGAAGCGCATGATATCGTGACCTTCCTCGCTTGGGCGTCCGAGCCGAGGATGGAAGAGCGCAAACGTCTGGGCCTCGGCGTGATGGCATTCCTTCTCGTTTTTTCGGGCCTGCTGTTCCTCTCCTACCGGCGCGTCTGGCGCGACGCGCATTGATCGCGCGATTTCGCGTGCTAGAAGTGCCCGCCTTGAAGATGATCGGGCCATGGGGACAACCGTACTCGGCGTGATCGGCGGCAGCGGTGTCTACGACATCGCCGGACTTCGAAAATGCACGCTGGGAGCGGGTTACCAGTCCATGGGGGGAGCCTTCGGATGCAATCCTGAGGGGTCGGCTCAATGGCGTGGATATGCTGTTCCTGCC
The DNA here is from genome assembly GCA_963812975.1 of uncultured Alphaproteobacteria bacterium. Lineage (GTDB taxonomy): Bacteria > Pseudomonadota > Alphaproteobacteria > Micropepsales > Micropepsaceae > Rhizomicrobium. The sequence continues at coordinate 3,538 of CAWEXK010000028.1, forward strand.
GCGACACGGCCGCGGTCATGTTCATTCGCCGACCTCTATCAACTACCGCGCCAATATCGACGCGCTGAAGCGTGCCGGCGCGACAGACGTAATCTCCATGTCGGCATGCGGATCACTGCGCGAGACGCTGCCGCCGGGCACCTTCGTTATGGCGGACCAGTTCATCGACCGCACGCATGCACGTGAAAAAAGCTTTTTCGGCCGCGGCTTCGTCGCCCACGTCTCGCTCGCCCATCCTGTATGCCCACGACTGGCGAACGCGCTCGACGAGGCCTGTGCCGAGGAAGGTATTTCGCATGTGCGGGGCGGCGTCTATCTCGCCATGGAGGGTCCGCAATTCTCGACTCTCGCGGAATCGAATCTGTATCGTTCCTGGGGCTGCGACGTGATCGGCATGACCGCCATGCCGGAGGCCCGGCTCGCGCGCGAGGCAGAACTCCCCTATGCGATTGCCGCCATGGTCACGGATTTCGACTGCTGGCATCCGGATCATGATCACGTGACGGTAGATCAGGTTGTGGCAGTGCTCGACCGGAATGCGCAGAAGGCACGGCGTCTGATTGCGCGCGTGGCGCCCAAGCTTGGGCCGCAGCGCACACCTTCGCCGCTCGGCATTGAGCATGTGCTCGACACCGCGCTCATCACCGCCCCCGACAAGCGCGATCCCGCGCTGTTCGCAAAGCTCGATGCGGTCGCGGGCAGGGTTCTCGGGAGAAGCTTGAGGCAGATGGATTTCAGATCGGTCATTCGTTCGATTCCCGACTATCCGAAGACCGGCATCATGTTCCGCGACATCACCACGTTGCTCGGCGACCCGCGCGCGTTCCGACGCGCCGTGGACGAACTTGTGCAGCCCTATGCAGGCGTGCGCATCGACAAGGTGGCGGGCATCGAGGCGCGCGGGTTCATCCTGGGCGGTGCGGTCGCGCATCAGCTATCGGTCGGTTTCGTGCCCGTGCGCAAGAAAGGCAAGCTGCCCTGGAACGTACTGGGCGAGGACTACGCTCTCGAATACGGCAACGATCGGATGGAGATCCATACGGACGCCGTAAACCACGGCGATCATGTCGTCATTGTCGATGATCTGATCGCGACCGGCGGCACGTGCTTCGCCGCAATCAAGCTTCTCGAACGCGCCGGCGCCCGGGTCGTGGGCTGCTCCTTCGTGATCGATCTTCCCGATCTGGGCGGCGCCAACAAGATTCGCGCCACTCGGAAAGGAAGTGAAGACGCTCGTCTCCTTCGAGGGACATTGAGAACCCGCGCGCCCTGGTGGAGAATTCTGTTCGGCTAAAATTCTGGCGAAAGCATGATCTGGCAATGAAGATCGCGGGGCGACCCTATCGCACGATCTGGCCGGTGGGAGATGGGGCAGTTGAAGTCATCGATCAGACGAAGCTGCCTCACGAGTTCACCGCGGTACGGCTTGCGCGCGTGGAAGACGCGGCGCACGCGATCCGCGAGATGATCGTACGGGGCGCGCCGCTGATCGGCGCGACAGCGGCATACGGCATCGCATTGGCGATGCGCGAGGATGCTTCCGATCGAAATATCGACATCGCGCACGGGGTTCTGCTGGCCACGCGGCCGACCGCGATCAATCTGAGGTGGGCACTCGACCGCATGCGAAACCGGCTGCGCAACCGGCCGCGCGGTGAACGCGCCGCACTGGCCTGGCGCGAGGCCGCCGCCATCTGCGCGGAAGATATCGAGACCTGCCGTCGCATCGGCGAACACGGTCTCGACATTTTGCGCGAGGCTTCGACACGAAAGAACGGCAAGCGGCTCAACGTGCTCACCCATTGCAACGCCGGCTGGCTCGCTTGCGTCGATTGGGGGACGGCGCTCGCTCCGATTTACATGGCGCATGACGCGGGTATTCCAGTCCATGTCTGGGTCGACGAGACACGGCCGCGCAACCAGGGAGCTTCGCTCACCGCCTTCGAACTCGGCGGGCACGGCGTGCCGCACACCATCATAGCCGACAATGCGGGCGGACATTACATGCAATCCGGAAATGTCGATCTTTGCATGGTAGGAACCGATCGAGTCGCAGCGAACGGCGACGTTGCCAACAAGATCGGCACCTATCTGAAGGCTCTCGCGGCGCGCGACAACAACTTACCGTTCTACGTCGCACTTCCCGGGCTCAACAATCGACTGGAGCATCGGCGGTGGCCGCGACATTCCGATCGAGCAACGCTCCCCTGACGAGCTGTTGAAGGTCACTGGCAGGCTCGACCGCGGCGGATTGGCCACTGTAGGGATAGGTGCACCCGGAAGCGAAGCGGCCAACCCCGGTTTCGACGTGACCCCTGCCCGACTGGTCACCGGCCTTGTGACCGAGCGCGGTACTTGTGCAGCATCGCGCGATGGCCTTCTGTCGTTGTTTCCCGAATGCGGCACCGAGGAGCCGGAGAGAGAATGAAGAGCCGTTGGTCGGATTCCGAAGCGCGGGATTTTGTGGCCCGTTACGCGGCTCAGCGCATCGGCGAGGATCTCGCGCTGCGCGTCTACACGACGCGTCTGCTCGGCTCCGATCCGCGCCTCGTCCTCCACGGCGGCGGCAATACGTCGGTGAAAACGCAGCTGCACGATCTCCTCGGTGACAAGCTCGAGGTCATCTGCGTCAAAGGCTCCGGCTGGGACATGGGCAATATCGAGCCCGCCGGCCTGCCCGCGGTCCGTCTCGCACCGCTTCGCCGCCTGCGCGCGCTCGAGCGCCTGTCGGACGAAGAGATGGTGAACTACCAGCGCGTCAATCTCCTCGATTCCAGCGCGCCAAATCCCTCCGTAGAAACTCTGCTGCATGCGTTCCTGCCGCACAAATTTGTCGACCATACCCATTCGACTGCCGTGCTCGCGCTGACCGATCAACCCGATGGCGAGAGCATTGCACGCGACGTATACGGCAGCCGAATGGCATACGTCCCATACACGATTCCCGGTTTCGCGCTGGCCAGGAGCGTGGCGGAGGTATTCGATCGCCATCGCGACGTCGAAGGCCTGGTGCTCCTTCAGCATGGCATTTTCACCGTCGGCGAGTTGCGCGCGCGAGGCTTACGAGCGCATGATAGAGATGGTGACACTGGCGGAAGAGCGCCTCGCGCGCGGTCGAAAAAGCCTTGTGCAGGCATCGCTCCCGAGGGAGCTCGCGCGGACGGCGGAATTCGCGCCGATGCTGCGCGGCGCCTGCACCATCGCGCGCGACAAGCGCGCCGGAACTGCGAGACGCCAGATCCTCTGCTTTCGCACATCGCGGGCCATTCTCGATTACGTCGACGGCATCGACGTCGCGCGCTATTCCCAACAAGGCGTGGTGACGCCGGATCACACGATCCGGACCAAGAACTGGCCGCTCCTGGTGCCCGCGCCCGAAGCCGGACGACTTGATCCGTGGAGGCAAAACGTCGAACAGGAGGTCTCTGGTTTTGTGGAGCGGTATCACGCCTATTTCGCACGCAACAATCCCCGCGCGGAGCCGAAAAAAACGGAGCTCGATCCGTCGCCGCGTGTCGTGCTGGTGCCGGGCAAAGGGTTGTTTGGTCTGGGCGCGACAGCCCGGGACGCTGCCATTGCTGCGGACATTGCCGAGAACACCATCGAGGTGATTACCGATGCCGAAGCGATTGGCCGGTATCAGTCGATTTCCGAAGCCGACATGTTCGATGTGGAATACTGGTCGCTCGAACAGGCGAAGCTCGGCAAGGCGGCGGAGAAGCCCCTTGCCGGCCAGGTGGCTGTCGTGACGGGCGGCGGCTCCGGAATCGGCGCGGCGACCGCGAGAGCGCTGGCACGTGCGGGCGCTGAGATTGCGGGTCTGGACCGTGACCGTGCCGCGGCCACGTTCGTCGCGCGCGATTGCGGCAAAACCGCTCTGGCGATCGACTGCGACGTGACAAGGCCCGAAAGCGTCAAATCCGCATTCGATCAGGTCGCAAAAACGTTCGGCGGCGTCGACATCGTGGTCTCCAACGCCGGCGCGGCATGGCAGGGAACGATCGGTGCGGTAGACGAGGCGACCCTGCGCCAGTCCTTCGAATTGAATTTCTTCGCGCACCAGACCGTTGCGCAGAACGGGGTGCGGATCATGAAAGCGCAAGGCATCGGTGGCTGTCTGCTTTTCAATGTGTCGAAACAGGCTGTCAATCCCGGCCGCGATTTCGGACCCTACGGTCTGCCAAAAGCGTCGACGTTGTTCCTGATGAAACAATACGCGCTCGACCACGGCCGCGACGGCATCCGTGCCAACGCCGTCAATGCCGACCGCGTGCGCACGGGCCTGTTGACTGATTCGATGATCGCCTCGCGCAGCGGGGCGCGCGGGTTGTCGGAGAAGGATTATATGAGCGCAAATCTGCTCGGCCGTGAAGTGACCGCCGAAGACGTCGCCGACGCCTTCGTCTATCTCGCCACCGCTACGAAGACCACGGCTGCCATTCTCACTGTGGACGGCGGCAACATCGAGGCCAGCCTGCGCGTAGTCCTGGCCTATCCCGTATCTACCCCCCGTTCGCGCGAAACAGTTCGAGCGTGCGTTCGCGGGCGAGCCTGGCCGCAGCCTCGTTGTAGTCGGCGCGCCGGTCGGAGTTGAATCCGTGACCGGCCTCGTAGAGATAGACCATCACGTCGGGATGGAGCCTCTTTACCTTTTCGACCACTTCCAGGGGAATGCCGTGGTCGTGGCGGCCGAAATGCAGGATGGTCGGGCATCCGGGATTTTCCTCTGCCATCTGCCCGATATTGCCGCCGTAATAGCCTGACGCGGCGGCAAGGCCAGTGCACCGGCACGCCGCCGCCCAGGTCACCGAGCCGCCATAACAATATCCGGTGATGAAGACCGGCCCTTTTGCCTTCAGCGTGTCGATGCACGTCTGCGTGTCCTTCACCGAGAGGTCGAAGGGATGCTCGCCGCGCGCGATCCGGATTGCCTTCTGGATATCTTCCGCGCCGTAGCCCACCTGGAAGCCGGGTTCCTCACGGTCATACAGGGACGGGCCCAGAACCTCGTAGCCCTGCGCCGCGTAGACATCGCATTGCTCCTTGATGTGATCCGTCATACCGAAGATTTCCTGGATGAGAACGAGCCCGCCCCGGCGCGGGCCTACTGGATCGACCCGGTAGACTCCTATATTCGCCCCATCGCTCATTTTCATGGATTGCATCGTTCCACGCACGCTCATGCGGGGTTCTCCCTTGTCGCTGCAAAGATCAGAATTCGTCCTGGTCTTCGGCCTCGGTGATCGGTTTGTAGTCGGAGCGCCGGTACAGCCGCCCGCGCTTCACGGTCATTGTCACGCTTTTCACATTGTCGATGTGCATCAAGGGGTTCTGCGTGACGAACATCAGGTTGGCAAGCTTGCCCGGCTCGACGGTGCCCATCTCCCTGGACTTGCCTATCGTCAACGCGCCGATCCGCGTAGCCGCAACGAGCGCCTCCATCGGCGAGAATCCGGCGCCGTGTGCGAGCAGCGCAAGCTCGCCAAAAAGCGAGGGGAAGGGATCGCGGCCATCGCCCGGCGAATCCGTTCCTGCCGATATCATGACGCCGGCGCGGTGCGCTTGGGCGGCGATTTTCTCCGCCAGAGCCAGAGAGCAATAGGGGCGCGGTTCGGCGTTCGGCACGCGCCACATCGCCTGGTAGACATAGAGAGTCGCGTCCAGAATGGTGGCGCGCCGTTTCATATCCGTGAACAAGCCCGCGAGTACAGGATTGTCGCCGACGAACTTGTCCTCTTCGACCGGCGGCCGATCGTGATAGGCGGGCGGCATCTGCTTGGACGCCTGGTAGGCGAGCAGACAGGAGTGCGAGACCACATCGACCCCGGCGTCGATTACGTTGCGCGGGCTTGCGGGGAATACGGCGGCATGCGCCCACACAAGCATCTCCTGCCGGTGCGCTTCGCTGCTGATGTTCCGTACGAGATCACCCGGCAAATCCGCATAGATTTTGATCCCGGTCGCTCCGGTGCCGCGCGCCTCCGCAACCGCAAGCCGCAGATCCGTCGCCGGCGTGATCGCGCGCATCCACGGCACGTCTCCCGGCGTGGCCCCGCGCGTCGAATCGGCGGTTCGCGGATCCTTGAAGAATGCGGGGCCGGCCATCAGCGCCGCATAGTAGATGTCGGGCGCCGGTATCTCGCCGAGGCGCGCGGCGCGCGACAGATCGGCGAGCATGCGGGCATCCCCGGCCATGTCGCGCAGCGCGGTGACCCCGCTATAGAGCTCGCGTCGCAGCAGCGCTTCCGCATAGCGGCGATCGGGCGAAGTCGCCAGATGCACGTGGCTGTCAATCAGGCCCGGCAGCGCGTAAAGCCCGTGAACGTCAACGACCGTTGCGCCACGCAGATATGATGCTGCCTGCGCGTCCGGAATAACCGCGCGAATCCGCTCGCCGCTCACCACGATTGCAACATCCGGCTTGAGGTCGGCGCCGGTCCCGTCGATCAATGCAGCGCCGCGGTACACGGTGACCTGAGTTGGCTGCGAAGCGGCGAGCGGCGTCCATGCGAACAGAGCAGCGAACCCCGCGCCGATCAGAATTTTGCAGCGGGCCGCAGCCATTTTTCTCACGGCTGAACGCGGGTCCATGACGATGAATCCGCCACTTGCTCACAAATACCAGTCATATTCCGCCGGTGGGATGATGCGGCGCAGCCGCTCCGTTTCGATGCGCTTGGTTTCGCGGTAGAGATCAAGTGTTTCGGCGCCGAGATACGCAGGAAGCGTTTCTGCATGTGCAAGTTTCGAAAGAGCATCGTCGATCGAAAACGGCAGCGCCGGATCGGGCTCGCGCGAGACGTTGCCATCCGCCGGCGGCCCTGGATCGAGCTTCTTGAGCAGTCCGTGATGCGCGCCCGCGAGTACTGCGGCCAGCACCAGATAGGGATTGGCATCGGCGCCCGCCACGCGATGCTCGACGCGGCGCGATTCTTCCAGGACCTGCGGGACCCGCATTCCGGCGGAACGGTTGTTGATGCCCCAACTGCGATTGACTGGCGCAAACATGTCGGGCTGGAAACGGCGGTAGGAATTCTGGCATGGCGCGAAGATTGCCATTGATTCAGGCATGAGCGCCTGAAGGCCGCCGATCGCGTGCCGCAGCATCCCCGATACGGTTTCGGCAGGACCCGCGAATACATTGCGGCCGTCCTTGTCCAGGACGCTCAGATGGATATGCAGCCCGCTGCCGACACGCTCCAGATAGGGCTTGGGCATAAACGTTGCTTCGAACCCCGCCGCGCGCGCGGCCTCCTTCACGACCTGCTTCAGAAACACGGCGTGATCGGCGGCCGAGCGCGCATCCTGCTGGTGCTTTAGATTGGCTTCGAACTGGCCGGCCGCGTATTCCTTGCTTGCCGCGCTCAGCGGTATGCGCTGACGTTGCGCTGCGGCCGAGAGCGCTGACAAAAATCCCTCGTAACGGTCCAGGTCGTCGAGGCCGAACACGGAAACGGCGCTCTCGCGCGTGCCGCTTCTGGGATCGAGTGGCGGTTGCGGCGCGCGATTTTCGAGGCGGACGGAATCGATCAGGTAGAACTCGAGTTCGAGTGCCGCGACCGGAACGAGCCCCAGATCTCCATAGCGCTCCAACACGCGTTCGAGCGCTGCGCGCGGCTCGCCGGGATCGGCTGCGCCCTCGGTATCGCGCAAAGACATCAGCATCTGCGCACGCGGCGGACCCTTCGCCCATACTCGCGACAGCGTGCCCGGCAAGGGCCACGCCGTGCCGTCGGGATCGCCATCGCTGAAGCCGCGGCCGAACGCGTTCGTCATCTCGCCATGCGCATCCATCAGATAGACGGAGTGGGGAATGGGCATGCCGTGGGTGAAAAGACGCGGGGCCTCGGCAATCGGAAAGCGCTTGCCGCGTAGGGTCCCGCAAAGGTCGGGTATCACGGCATCGAGGAATTCGAGGTCGGTTTCGGACGCGAAGACCGAATCAAACTCCGCCTCCGCGTCGGAAGCGAAGGCGGGGCGCGGAACAGCCGTTCGGCCTGCGGGCTTGTTCATAGGATTCCAGATGCGCTTGCAAACACGATGGGAGCAGCAATGGGCTGGCAGGGCAAGCAGATTAGGGCGGCGCCTTTGCAACAGCGCCCATCGAAAAAGAGCAGGAAGGGCTCTGCCGAGCCATTCCCGCCCTGTCGGAATGCGAGGTGAAACGCGGACTAGAGAACGCCGCGCTTGTGTTCGCCGATGACGATGCGGCCCGGATGAAACGCCTCCTTGAACACGGGAAGCGCCTTGCGGGGTTCCGCACCGCCGCACATGAACACGTCGAACGCCGCATAGCCGCGCTCGGGCCATGTATGCACGGTGATATGGCTCTCGGCGAGAACCGCGACGCCTGAAATACCGCCACCCTCCATGAACCTGTGCAGATGGATGTGCAGGAGCGTTGCGCCCGCCGCGTCCACCGCATCGACCAGCGCCTGTTCGATCCGATCGCGGTCGTCGAGATGTTCGGCGTCCCACAGATCGACGATCAGGTGACTGCCCGCATAGGTCAGCCCATTCTTGGTAATGAAGTGATCCTTGCGGTCCTCATCCCCAGGGGGAACAGGAACCGGGACGGTCCTCGCCGGAGCGCGCACGCTTTGCCTGCGTGCTCCATTGATCGCCGCCATACCGAGTTGAGCCATCCTGGCACCTACCCTCTCAGAGCGTTGACACCTGTGGCGCCCTTCACCTCGTGGATCGCGGCACCGCTAAGACGAAAGCGGCGGGCGGAAGGGACAACCTCCGCCACGCCGCTTCGTTCCGTCGCCGGAACGTTGCGAATATAGGCCCCCCTTCCCCCCATGCAAGAAATTTTGTCACGCAATCATCAATTTTTTGCTGACGCGCCGCGGCTGTCACAATTGCCCGGCGCCGTGCGCGATGGACAGCCACGCGCGCGCGACCTATATCGGCGCGTTTTTTGCGGGCGGAAGTAACATGGCGAACTTCTTCGAGGAGCGTCTGCACCGGGGCTATGCGCAGATGATGGAGCTCGCGGCGGCGCCGCTCGCCGAAGAGACAAGCGCCTATCAGCGAATTCGCATCTTCGACAGCGTCGCAAACGGTCGCGTGCTGGTGCTCGACGATATCGTGCAGCTGACCACGCGCGACGAATTTGCTTACGCCGAGATGCTCACCCATTTGCCTCTGCTCGAGCATGGACGGGCCAGCCGCGTGATGATCGTGGGCGGCGGCGATCTCTCCATCGCGGAGGAGGCGCTGAAACATCCGGCCATCGAGGAGGTCGTGCTCGTCGATATCGACGGACGCGTCGTCGAGCTGTGCCGCGAGCATTTCGGTCCGGTCAACCAAAAGGCTTTTGCCGACACGCGGCTGCGGATCGAAATCGCGGACGCATTCGAATATCTGGGCCGCGCCGAGTTCGAAGGCCCGCTTCGATCTGATCGTCGCCGACCGACCCGACCCGGTCGGCCCCGGCAAGGCCTTGTTCGGCGAGACGTTTTACGACCGCGTAAAGAATGCGCTCGCTCCCCGCGGTTTCGCCACCTTCCAGACCGGCGTGCCGTTCTACCAGCCGCGCGAGATCGCCGACGCCCTTGCCGAACTGCGGACCTCGTTTTCCCAATGCGGTCTGTATTTGACGGTCGTTCCCACCTATGTCGGGGGCTTCATGGCCCTGTCCTGGGCGGGCAAGGGCGCGCGCCTCGGCACGCCGGCCGGCCTGAAGCGCGCGCGCGCGGGCTTCGCCGCGATGAAGCTCGAGACCGACTACTACAATCCCGAAATTCACGCCGCCGCCTTCGCACTCCCGGAATGGATCAGGCGGATGGTGAAGCAGGTTCCTCCGCCTGCGGCGGCATAACAGCGATTTAAGAGCGAATATCAGCGATCGCGCGCAGTCGACAGGCCTTGCAATGTCGGCCGCAAGAGCGATCCGAAAACAAAACCCGGCCGCCGTTTCCGGGCGCCCGGCGCATCAACTCAACGTGTCGAAAATAAAGGTACGTTTGATCAAACAACGCCAGCATTGCTTGCGCGGCCACCAGACCATGACCGTTTGTTTCACAAATATACGTACCTCAAGCCGGCTGCGCGGGAACAGCGTCACGATGGCGGATGGGCCGCGAGCCGCGCACTGAACCCGCGCAGCCAGGAGATCGCTTGCGGATCGTCCCACTGTGCCGGACCGATTGCGCGCGCGCGTTCCCGGCCGCGCGGATCGATCAGCGCGCTCACCGGAAGACCGAGAGCTCCCATCGCCTCCAGAAACGCATGGTCGCCATCGAGGTAGATATGGAGCGCAGCGGCGCCGTGCGCCTTGAGGAACGTTGCGGTATCGGCCGCGTTTTCGCGGCCTTCGCTCACGGCGACAATTGTCAGACCGGGCACGGCACTCTGAAGACGCGCAAGCGCAGGCAGCTCGCGCACGCAGGGCGCGCACCACGTCGCCCACAGATTGAGGAGAACGGTGCGGCCCCGAAACGTCGCCAGCGACAGCCGCTCGCCCTTGCCGTCGACGAAGGCGACAGCGGGAATCGTTTTCGGCTTCGCGTCGAACACGAGCTGCGCCAGCGATTCGGGCGGCCGGTTGCCCGCGTGGACAGGCGCCGCGCGGATCACATATAGAGCAATGGCGGCAGCAGCGACTGCGACGGCGGCAAGGATCGCGAGCAGGTGACGGCGCAACACGGTTTTCCGTTTTGACCACGAACGAGATGTGGGGCGGCCGCTTTGCGGGCGGGCCCGCCGCGCCGATGGAGGAGATAAACGCCTCGATCGATTTCGACAAGCGCCTCGCCGAACAGGATATTGCCTGCTCCCGCGCCCATGCCGGGATGCTGGCGGCGCAAGGCATCATTTCGCGCGCCGACGCCGACGCGATTCTTGCGGGCCTCGACCGGATCGCCACGGAGATTGCCGAAGGACGCTTCGCATTCCGGCGCGCCCGCGAAGACATTCACCTGAACATCGAGGCACGGCTCGCCGAGATCGTGGGCGAAGCTGCGGGCCGGCTGCACACGGCACGTTCCCGTAACGACCAGGTGGCGACGGATTTGCGGCTCTGGGTCCGCGCCGCCTGCGAGCGCATCGACGGTGCGCTGCGCGCATTGCAGCGCGCCCTCCTCGCACAGGCCGAGGCGCATGGGGAAACCATCATGCCCGGCTTCACCCATATGCAGCCCGCGCAGCCGATAAGTTTCGGCCATCATTGCCTTGCCTATGTCGAGATGTTTTCGCGCGATCGCGGAAGGTTTGGGGATGCGCGCGCGCGGCTGAACGAATCTCCGCTTGGCGCGGCGGCGCTTGCCGGCACGTCGTTTCCGATCGACCGCAACGTCACCGCAGCGGCGCTGGGTTTCGATCATCCCATGCGCAACTCACTCGATGCGGTAGCGTCGCGCGACTTCGCGCTCGAATATCTCGCCGCGGCCACGATTGCGGCTACGCATCTATCGCGCCTTGCCGAGGAAATCGTGCTCTGGACTTCTCCGGCATTCGGTTATCTCAGGCTGAGCGATGCGTTCTCGACCGGCTCCTCGATCATGCCCCAGAAGCGCAATCCCGACGCCGCGGAACTGGTGCGCGCGAAAACGGGACGCGTGCTCGGTCATTTCGTCGCCCTCGCCACGGTGCTGAAGGGTCTCGCTCTGGCCTACGCGAAGGATCTTCAGGAGGACAAGGAAGCCCTGTTCGGTGCTGCCGACTCGCTCGAGCTCTCCGCCGCCGCGATGGCGGGCATGGTCGCCGACTGGACGGTCGACAGCCAAGCCATGATCGAGCAGGCGGGAGCCGGATTCCCGACCGCCACCGATCTCGCCGATTGGCTCACGCGCGTGAAAGGCAAGCCGTTCCGCGTGGCACACCACATCGCCGGCACGATCGTCAAGCGCGCGGAAGAGCTGAACCTGTCGCTGGAAAAGCTGCCGCTCGCGGAAATGCGGACGATCGAGCCCGCCATCACCGAAGACGTCTTCGACGTGCTCTCCATTGCCGCCTCGGTCAATTCGCGCCAGAGTTTCGGCGGCACCGCACCCAACCGCGTGCGCGAACAGACCCAATACTGGAAAGAAAGATTGAAATGATGCGTGACAATTGCATCAGGTCGGTGCGTGCTTGGACAGGCGCAGCATGAGGATTTTTCTTGATTGCGTCGGCGCTGATGGCGCAAAGGTCCTCCCTCATGCTGAGCCCGTCGAAGCACGCTCCATGGCGCTCAGGGGCGCCGGGGCCATTTTACGGCTGTTGGTTGTTTTCGCTCTGGTTCTTCCCGCCTCGGGTTGCGGGACGAAGACGGAATTGCTGCTGCCCAACGGCAAGCCATCGCCACGCGACCAGAAAGATCCGTCTCAGCCGCCGAGCCCCCTCTCGCGATGAATCACTTCGCCTATCGAACGGGGCGGCTTCATGCCGAACACGTCGATCTCGCCGTGTTGGCCGATGCGGTGGGCACGCCCGTCTATGTCTATTCGACCGCGACGCTCGAGCGTCACTACCGCGTTTTCGCGCACGCTTTCCCTGCCGACGCCCTGATCGCCTACTCGGTCAAGGCGAACGGCAATCTCTCGGTGCTGAAAACCCTGGCTGGCCTCGGCGCCGGCGCCGACGTGGTGTCCGCCGGCGAGCTCGCAAAGGCGCTGCGCGCCGGCATCCCGCCGCATCGCATCGTTTTCTCGGGCGTCGGCAAGACCAGGCCGGAGATGGCGCGCGCTCTCACTGCGGGAATCCACCAGTTCAATGTGGAAAGCGAGCCGGAACTCGATGTGTTGGACGAGGTCGCGGCGAGCATGGGCCAGACCGCGCCCGTGACCATCCGGCTCAATCCCGACATCGATGCGCGCACGCATGCAAAGATCGCGACGGGCACTTCCGAAGTGAAGTTCGGCGTGCCCTGGAGCCGCGCGCGCAGTGCCTATCGCCGTGCCGCTTCTTTGCCGTCGCTCAAAGTGGTGGGCGTCGACGTCCACATTGGCAGCCAAATCACCGAACTGCAGCCCTTCGAGGATGCATTTGCGCGGCTCGCGGAACTGATCGGCCAATTGCGGGCCGACGGTCACGAGATCGCGCGTGCCGATCTCGGCGGCGGATTGGGCGTGCCGTACCGCTCCGCCGATGCCGCGCCGCCCGATCCGCAAGCCTATGCACGGATGATCGCGCGCGTTTCGGCGGGTCTCGACGTGGCCCTGATTCTCGAACCCGGCCGCCTGATCGCGGCCAACGCCGGCATTCTTCTTTCCCGTGTCATCTATGCCAAGGACGGCGAATCGCGGAAATTCCTGGTCATCGATGCGGGCATGAACGATCTGATCCGCCCGGCTCTCTATGACGCGCATCACGACATCGTGCCCGTGCGCGAGCCGACCGATAGGGAAGTAATCCAGGTTTATGATATCGTGGGACCCGTTTGCGAAACCGCCGATCTCTTTGCGCGCGGCCGGGTGATGCCGCAGCTTGCGAGCGGCGATCTGGTCGCGATCCTGACGGCGGGAGCCTATGGCGCGGTGATGGCTTCTGCCTACAATGCGCGGCCGCCCGCGCCCGAAGTGCTCGTGAAGGGGAGCGCGTGGAGCATCGTGCGGCCACGGATGAGTTATGACGATCTTGTTGGACTCGACCGCCTCGCGCCCTGGCTGGAAGGCTGACCGGCACGAACGCACCATCGCGCTGGCGCGCCTCCTCCTCGCATGGGAGCGCGCCTGGCCGGCGCTTTGGCCGGCCAGCGGCATCATCGGCCTCTACATCGCCGCCGCGCTGTTCGGGTTGCTCGAATTCGTGCCCGGCGTGCTTCGCTCGCTCCTCTGCGTGGCCGTGCTCGCCGCCACGGGCTACGCGCTCTATCGCGGCTTTCGGGAGTGGAATACGCCGCGCTGGGAAGAGGCGGCGCGCCGCGTCGAGCGCGAGAGTGCTCTGCCGAACCGCCCGCTCACCGAAGGTGGAGATCGTCTGGCGGCGGGCGTCGGCGATCCGTTCGCGGAATCGCTGTGGCGCGCGCATCTTGCGCAAGCGTTGCGCAGGCTGGGCCGTCTGCGCGTCGGGCTGCCCGCGCCCGGACTCGGCGAGAAAGACCCGCACGCGCTGCGCTATCTCGTGCTCGTGCTCGCGATCGCGAGTTTGCTGGTCGCCGGTGGCGATTGGCAGCGGCGTCTCGCCCTCGCCTTTTCCATTGACGAAGGCACAGGCGCGCCCGTTGCCGCGCTCGACGCCTGGATCACGCCGCCGGCCTATACGGGGTGGGCGCCGCTCTATCTGAGGCCCGGCGAAAATGCTGCCGTTGCCGTGCCCGCAGGCTCGCAGCTGGTGCTGCGCGTGCATGGCGGCAGGAGCCTGCCGCAGCTGGAATTGTATCCCGAGCCCCGCGGAGGTTTGCGCGATTTTACCGGGCAATCGGGCGCATATGGCACGAGCGTGAAGCTCGGTGCCGACGCCCAGGTGAATGTGCGCGATGCGGGCCGTCTGCTGGGACGCTGGCGGATCAAGGCGATCGTGGACCAGCCGCCGGTGATTGCTTTCGCCGCGCCGCCGAGCCGCACCGAACGCGACGCGTTGAAGATCGCCTACACGGCGGCCGACGATTACGGCGTCGTCAGCGCGCGGGCGGTGATCCGTCCGGTGTCGCGCGCCAGCCACGCAACTCTCGCCATCGATCTGCCGCTGTCCGAACCATCGGCAAAGACGATATCCGAGACCGTCTATCGCGATCTGACCGCGCATCCGTTCGCGGGACTGGACGTCGCGATCACACTGGAAGCGAAGGACGGCGCCGGACAGATCGGCCGCAGCGAACCGATGCGCATGCGTCTGCCCGAACGCATCTTCACCAATCCGCTTGCCCGCGCGTTCGTCGAACAGCGCCAGGCGCTGGCAGTGGCCGAGCCGCATGCGCGCGATCGTGTGGCGCAGGTGCTCGATGCGCTCGCGCTCGCGCCGGATCGGTTCTACGCCGACGATCCGGCCATATATCTCGCATTGCGCACCACCTACTGGACGCTGCGCAGAGCACGCAGCGGCGACGACATCGCGCGTGTGCAGGATCTTCTGTGGCAGATGGCGACGGCACTCGAGCAGGGCGGACTGCTGGATGCAGCCGCGCAACTTCGCGCCTTACAGCAGCTGCTGAGCCAGGCTCTGGCGCAAGGCGCGCCCCAGAGCACCATCGATGCGCTGCTGCGGCGTTATGAGCAGGCGCTGCAAAAATATCTTCAGGCGCTGGCGCAGAACGGAACGCATTCCAGCGCCCCGCTGCCGCCGAACGCCAAGGTGATCACACCAAAAGATCTCGCCGACATGCTGAAGGCAATCCAGCAGCTGGCGCAGACGGGTGCGCGCAGTCAGGCGCAGGAATTGCTCGCGATGCTGCAGAACCTGCTCGAAAACATGCATGCCGGCGGGCAAGGCAGCGGGCAGGCGGACAAGGCATTGAGCGGAGCGATCCAGGGACTGGGCGATATCATCGGCCGCCAACGGCAGCTGCTCGACAAATCGCTGCGCGCCGGCGAAGGCGCGGGCGATCCCGGGGACGGCGGCGCCAAAGGCCTCGCCGGTCAGCAGGGCAGGCTGCGCGACGATCTGCAGCACATTCTCAAGGGGCTCGGCGGGCGCAGATTGCCGGGCAGCGAAAAGCTCGGCGACGCCGGCCGCGAAATGGGAAATGCGCAGGACGCGCTCGGGGCGCAGGCGTTCGACCAGGCCGGCGCGGCGCAGAAGAACGCGCTCGAAGCGCTCAAGGAGGGCGCGGGCAAACTCGCCCAGGAGATGATAAATCAAAACGGTCAGGCCGCCGGCCGGGGCGAGGAAGGCGAAGACCCGCTCGGCCGCGCGCAGGGAGCGAACGGCACAGGCGGCGATGTGAAACTTCCCGATCGCTCCGAGATGCAGCGCGCCCGCGCGATCCTCGAAGAGCTGCGCCGCCGCGCCGCCGAGCCCGGCCGCTCCAAACAGGAGCTCGATTACATCGACCGCCTGCTCAAGGAATTCTGATACGCACCGAGGCGTCGCCGCGGCGCCCGATCAGAACAGGGGCCGAATGGTTCGAATCCTCTGCGGTGCACAAGAAGCGTAGAGTCAGGGAACAAGTCTCTGGTTCCAGACCGATATGCCGAATTCGGCAAGTGCGAACTCTGCCGGGAGAGCCGTCGGCAGTTCTCGATCCAATATCAGGGGCATCAGATGTCATTCACGGACCTTGCAGCCATCGGCAGCTTCATCAGCGGCGTGGCCGTGCTTGCCTCGCTGATTTTTGTCGGATTCCAGTTGAGGCAAAACACACAGGCTGTACGAGCCGGGGCGTCGCAGGCCCACACACAGAATTGGCAACAAATAACGATGCAGGTTGTTGAAAGCGGAGATTTTGCGCGAATCTGGAGGCTGGGCCTCGACGATATCGAGTGTCTGACAGACGACGAGCGCGTTCGATTTTACGCTTTCGCCGGGTCGACGTTGCGCTTCTTTGAAGGTGCCCGCGTTCAATGGCGACATGGACAACTTGACCACGAACATTGGCATAACATCGAGAAAACCGCGATCGATTTTGCGGCCAAACCCGGCTTCAAGGCCTATTGGGCCGCTCGCCACCACTGGCTCTCACCGGAGTTTCAGAAGTGGTATGAGTCTCTATCGAATGAACGTGCTCATGACCTTTACGGCAACGGGAACTCTGCCCCGAAAGGCGCCCCTTAGAGTCGGTCAGTCTACGAAGCCTCGGTGAACAGGTGCAACATTGTCGATCCTGGGCATTGCATCCTCCCTGCGCGTGAATCGAGACGGAGCTTGGCCCCGCGGCGCCAGCGCTATCCCGCAGGCTTGACGTAGAACAGCGCCGTCATATCGAGCACGCGATGGGCGGAATCGCCGGCGTGGCCGAGATATTGTCCAATTCCGAACGCGTCCTCGGTCGTGCGCAGGAGCGAATAATGGTTGAAGGGCGTCAGCTCGACGAGCGCGCGCGGCCCGTGATTGGTGATCACGATCGTGGGAATCCAGCCTCCGCCGGGATTGTCCGGATCGCCCGGAGCAGAGCCGCAACAGCCGGCCGCATGGCCGCCCGCGTGCTCGATGTCGTTCTCGTCGAAGGTGATGACGACGGCGCTGTTGTCCGGCCGCGCCCAGATCGGCGAGCCCATGATTTCGGCAACGAGGCGGCCCGCCACCGCATCGCCGCGCGCGATCAATTTCGCGGGCGCGCGCGTGCTGCAGTCCGGTGGCACGTTCGCGCCGGAGAGTCCGTGCATGTCGTTGCACTGGTTGGGCACGATCTGGGCGTAGCTGGGCGCCGCGCCCGATGCGAGATCGCGCTCCAGCACGTCGAAGCCGACGATCTTCTGCGCCAGGGCGGGATCGTCCTGAACATCCCTGAAGTTCATGAAGCCGTTGTGCTTCACCGCATAGAGCGCCATTGGTTTGCCTGAAAGGGGATGATCGGGTGAAGGCCAGCGATAGGCGCGCGAGCCGGGCGCGGGAATGTCTTCGAAATAACCCTTCCACGTCAGATGGTGCGCGGTGAGCTGCGCGGCGAGACTGGGCGCGCCGACCGTGTGATCGACGTAGCCCTCAGTGCCCGCATGCGGACAGGCCGCATCCTTCAGGCGCGGTTTGCACCAGAATGCGTCATCGTCCCTGATTCCGAACGTGTCACCGCCCACCATTGCGACATAGTTGGGCTCGCTCGGGTGGCTTTCGGCGTAGAATCGCCACGCGTAACCGTAATTCTGCGCGAAGCGCGTGAGATTGGGCGCGGCGGGATTGGGGACAATCTCATCGGTCGTGTGATTTTCTTCAATGATCACGAAGATGTGCGCGTAGCGCGGCATTGCCAGCTTTACGGGCTTGCCCATGAACTGCGCCTGCGCGCCCGAGGTCAGTGCCGCGAGGAACGCCACAGCAAACCGCACCGTTCGTGCTGCCGATTTCTTCCCTGGGTTTTCAGTCATTTTTTTCATTCCGGAAGCTCGCATCGTGCTCAGCGGATTGAACTGCCGCCATTCCACAACGCCAAGAGAAAAATTGCGCAAAAGGCGCGCGCCCGCACGGTCGCCCTAGTTCTCGGGCAGAAGCTCCACGATCGGAATCCGCCGTGTCGTGCGCGCCTGGTAAGTTTCGTAATCGGGGTAAACGGCGACGGCCCTTTTCCAGATCTCCGCGTAACGCGCGCTGGCGGAATCGACGTCTTCGGCTTTGACATGCATACGCCTCTTGCCCATCTGCACGTCGGCTCTCCCCGCCGCATGCAGATTGAGATACCAGGCAGGATGACTGGGTGATCCGGCAAAGGATGCAATCACCGCATAACCGCGATCGGTGGGAACATAGAGGAGGGGTACCGTCATGCGCTTGCCGGACTTGCGGCCGGCAACACTCAGCAGGAGCACAGGGGCGCCGCCGCGAAAACGGCCGCCCATGCGGCCCCTGCTGGCGCGATAGAGCAAATTGTGAAGTGCGACGAATGCCTTGACGAATATTTTGGGCGGACTTTTTGCGCTCGCGGCCATGCTTGCGGTCCCTGCAATCCATTTCTCGCTGTGCGTCGCTTCTACGCCTTAATGCTGCGAATGACGACATGATCGGCCGGGCGGCGCGTTTCTTGCTATGCCCCTTCCTGCCGTCATTCAGGGTCTAAGCGGAACCGCGCCAAAACGCCGCGCAGGTCCGCGAAGCTAAGGGGCCACACGTGCTGCTTTCCATTCCCCTCGCGTCTCGCCACCTCCGGTGACCGATGCCCGCCGCCCGGGTAACCATATTTGTCTCGCGGTTGTGGGCATGCGCGGCGCAGGGTTCGCAATTCCGCGACCCCGCACGCGAATTCATTGTCCGCGCCGGGACTGTCACGCAAGCTCGCAAGCCCTTGCGAAATCTGCCTTTTGCGCCCCTCTTGCGCGCCATCGAAACAAGGCGACTTTCCGGAACGGAATGATAAAGTTCCCATTATCCTTTTCGAAGCAGAGGGGGTTTTAAGCAAAAGCGCATGCTGGCCGAAACCGAAATGCGTGCGCCTTTCCTGCGCTCGGCGATGGAGTTGGTCGACGCCGCGGCCTCATCCAATCCCGACGCAATTGCCTTGCGCGCCAGTGGAACTCGCATGACCTACCGCGCAATGATGGCGGCGGTGGATCGGCTTGCCGGTGAAATGGCCGGCGCCGGCATCGGCCCGGACGAGCCGGTCGGCATCTGTCTCGAACGCTCCTTCCAATACGTGATCGCCATGCTGGCGGCCGCGCGCGCCGGAGGAGCTTTCTTGCCTCTCGACCCCGCCTGGCCGCAGGAGCGGTTGCTGTTCGCGCTCGACGATGCGCGCGCGCCGGTCGTCGTGACATCTTCGGAACGCCGCCATCTGCTCGCCGGTGCGAACCGCACGGTCATCCTGGTGGATGGCACGTGCCCGGCGCAGGCCAGCCGGATCAGGCCTTTGCGCACGCGCGCCCACGCGCGCGATCTTGCGTACGTCATCTACACGTCGGGATCGACTGGAGAACCGAAAGGCGCCGAGATTACGCAGGGCAATCTTCTCAGTCTCATCTGCTGGCACAGGCAGGCGTTCGGCGTGACACGCCGCGATCGCGCGAGCTTCGTCGCAAGCCTCGGCTTCGATGCCGCGATCTGGGAGATCTGGCCTTATCTCAGCGCCGGCGCCTGCGTGGTGATTCCCGATGAAAGCGTGCGCAAGTCGTCCGACGCATTGCAGCGGTGGCTCATCGACGAGAAAGTGACGCTCGCATTCGTTCCGACGCCGCTGGCGGAATCCATGATCGCGGCGCAATGGCCGCCCGATACCGCACTCCGGTTTCTTCTGACAGGCGGCGACAGGCTTCATGCATCACCCGTAAACGGGCTGCCCTTTGCCGTCGTCAACAATTACGGACCCACGGAATGCACGGTAGTCGCAACTTCGGGAGTCGTGCCGCCATCGAACAGAACGGCGAACGCGCCAACCATCGGCCGACCTATCGCCGGCACGCGGATTCATATTCTGGACGAGCACCGTGCGCCTGTCCGCCCGCACCAGGTGGGCGAGATCTACATCGGCGGCGCAGGTGTCGGCCGAGGCTATCGCCGTCACCCGGAATTGACCGCAGAGAGATTCGTCACCGATCCATTCGCGCCCGACACGGACTGCGGCGCGCGGCTGTATCGCACAGGCGATCTGGCGCGCTTCCTGGCGGACGGGCAGATCGAGTTTCATGGCCGGTGCGATCACCAGATCAAGATTCGCGGACACCGCGTGGAGCTCGACGAGATTCTCGCAAGCATTGGATCGCCATCCAGTGGTCGCCCATAGTACGGTGATTGCGCGCGGCGACGGCCCGCAGATGCAATTGATCGCCTATGTCGTTCTGAAGCCGCATGCCGCTGTCGGAGCGGACGAGTTGCGCGACCATCTCGCCGCGCGACTGCCCGATTACATGCTGCCGTCCTCTTTCGTCGGTATGGCATCGCTTCCCGTATCCACGAACGGAAAATGGGACCGCAGCGCGTTGCCGGCGCCGACACAAGCCAGCATGCTTGCAAATGCGCAGGGCCGCGAACCCGCTTCCCTGATCGAAACCCGGGTCGCGAGCCTCGTCGCCGAGCTCCTGAAATTGGAGCATGTCGGCGCGGAAGACAATTTCTTCCTGCTGGGTGGGCATTCGCTTCTGGGAACGCAGCTCGTTCTCAGGGCGCGCGAGGCATTCGCGATCGAATTGACGCTTCGCGATCTGTTCCAGGCGCAAACGGTGGCGAAACTGGCCGCCAGGATCGAGGAGCGGATCCTCGAGCGCCTCGAACAGATGAGCGACGAAGAGGCCAGACAGCTTCTGGCCGGCTAGCACTACGGGCGCCGCGAGATGACTGTCATTGCCGATCGTCCGCGCGCGCAGCCGCAGCCGGAGCCGCCGAGCCTGTGTCAGCTGCTCGATCCGGACGTGCTCGCAGATCCTTATCCGCTTTATGGAAGTCTGCGTGATTACGATCCGGTTCTCTGGGATCCGCTGCTGCACGCCTGGGTCGTCACGAGCTATGCCGGCGTTCTCGAGGTGCTGCACTCGTTCTCCGCGGCCCGCACGCCGACACCCGAGCAGCTGAAATCCATGGGCATGGACGCGCTCGGACCGGTTGCGCAGGTGATGGTGCGCCAGATGCTGTTCATGGATGCGCCGGCGCATACGAGGCTGCGCGGCCTCTGCGCGAGCGCATTCAAGGCGCGCCGCGTCGAGTTGTTGCGACCGCATATCCAGGACATTGCGGATCGCCTTCTCGATCGCGTGCTGCCCAAGGGCAGGATGGACGTGATCGCCGACTTCGCCAATCCGCTCCCCGCCATCGTCACGGCCGAATTGATGGGTCTGCCGCCTGCCGACCACGAACAACTCAAGTCCTGGTCGGCGGACTTTGCCGAGATGCTCGGCAATTTTCAGCACAATCCCGAACGCGTGGGCCGCGTGGCGCGCAGTATAAAGGAGATGACGAGCTATCTGCGCTCCGCCATGCGCGCGCAGGCGCGCTTGCCGCGCGAAGGCCTGGTGCGGCTGTTGATGGATGCGTGGGTGGACGGCGCCCGTCTCGACGACGACGAAATCATCGCCAATATCATCGTCACCATGGTCGGCGGTCAGGAAACCACCACCAATCTCATCGGCAACGGCTTGTTGACGCTGCTTCGCCATCCCGCCGATCTGGCACGATTGCGCGACGATCCGTCGATCGTCGAATTCTGCGGTCGAGGAGCTATTGCGTTATGAAAGTCCCAGTCAGCATACCGGCCGGCTCGCTCCCGACGATGTGGTGCTGGGCGGCAAGACAATCCGCAAACGCCAGGCGGTCATGGCGGTGATGGCCGCGGCCAACCGCGATCCGGTGCAGTTCTCCGATCCCGACCGGCTCGATCTGACGCGGCCGAACAACCGGCATCTGGCGTTCGGGTGGGCCGCGCATTACTGCTTCGGCGCGCCGCTGGCGCGCATCGAAGGACAGATCGCCTTCGAAACGCTCTTGCGCCGGCTGCCAGGCTTGCGCCTCGAAGCCACTTCTCTGATCTGGCGTCAGAATCTCGGGCTTCGCGGCCTGACCGCGCTGCCGGTCACCTTCAACCGGCAACCCAAGTTATGACCGCTCCCGCTGCACTGTCGGAGCAAAAGCGCCTGCTCTTGCAAAGGCATCTGAGCGGCAGCGGCTGGCAGTCGCCCGCGGATGCAATCGCACCGCGCGAGCCCGGCGCGCGGGTTCCGATCTCCGCCGAGCAGCAGGATGTGTGGCTGCACGCCCAGATGGCGCCCGGCATTCCGCTCTACAACGAGGCAGTAACCTTCCATCGCCGTGGTTCTTTCGACGGCCACGCGTTGCAGCAAAGCCTCGAGCAGATTGTGCAGCGTCACGAAATCTGGCGCACCTCGTTCCACGCCGTCGACGGCGAATTGCGGCAGATCGTTCATCCCGAATTACCCATCGAGATTCCGTTCGTCGATGTTTCGGAGGTTCCCGCCGCCGCGCGCGAGCAGATGGCCCTGGACATCGCCACCGCCGACGCCCGCCTTCCGTTCGATCTTTCGCGGCCGCCGCTGCTGCGGGCAAAGATCGTTCGCGTCGCGCCTGACGATCATCGCCTCTATCTGACGCTCCATCACATCATCTTCGACGGCGTTTCGATCTACCGCATCATTCTGCCCGAACTGGCGGCGCTCTACGCCGGCTATGCATGTGGCGGCGCGCCTGATCTCGCGGCGCCGGCCTTGCAGTACGGCGACTACGCGCTGTGGCGCGAGCGCCAGCTGGCGCGAGATCCGATGCGTCGCGAGATCGCATACTGGCGCCAGCAATTGGGAGGCGAACTGCCGCTTCTCCGGTTGCCGGGCGACCGGCCGCATCCCACGCAGCCGACCCATCGCGGCGGAATGGAGACCTTTGAGCTGTCGCGGGAGCTGACAGATGCCGTGAAGGCGCTGAGCCGGAACGAGGGTGTCACGCTCTATGTGATCCTGCTGGCCGCATTCAAGGCAATGCTGCACCGCTATACCGGCCAGGAGGATCTTGTGGTGGGCGGCGTGACCGACATGCGCCGTCGTCCAGAACTGGCGGGCGTCGTCGGCTATTTCCTCAACAGCCTCGCGTTGCGCACCCGTCCGACCGGCGCGATGCCTTTCCGCGACTATCTCCGCGAAGTCGAAAGCACCGTGCTGGGCGCTCTCGATGCCAGCAGCATTCCATTCGACCGCGTGGTGCGCGAGGTGCAGCCGCGCCGTGAGGGGGGCAGCATCCCATCTTCCAGATCATGTTCTCCATCGAACCACCCGCGCCGACGGTCGATGAAGGCTGGGATCTGACGCAAATGGACGTCACCGTCGGCGTGGCGAAATTCGACCTCTATCTGGAACTTGACGAGAGGCCCAGCGGAATTATCGGCCGATTCCTCTACAGCAGCGATCTCTTCGATCCGCCCGGCATTCGCCGCATGATCGCGCACTGGACGAATTTGCTCGCGGCAGCCGTCGACAATCCGCACTGCCCGCTTGGCCGCCTGCCGCTGCAATCGCAACAGGAAGCAGCAGAACTGTTGCGCGGCGTCAATGCGACCGGCCGCGCTTATCGACCAACGACTCTTCCCGAGCGGTTCGCCGCAAAGACGAATGAAAATCCGGACGCCGTCGCCATCGAATGCCACGGGCGAAGCTGGAGCTATCGCGAACTCCGGCAACGCGTCGATCAGCTGGCCGCGCAGCTGCAAAGCGCCGGCGTCGGACGCGAATGCCTGGTCTGCATCGTGTTGGAGCGAGGATTCGATATGGTCGCCGGATTGCTGGCGATCCTGCGCGCCGGCGGCGCTTATCTGCCGCTCGATCCGCAATTGCCGGAAGCGCGTTTCGCCACGCTGCTCCAGGAGGCCAGGCCCTCCGTGTTGTTGACCAGACATGCGCTGCTGAACCGGATACCTCGCAGTGCTGCGAAAATCGTGCTGTGCGAAAGCATCGAAGCGGCGGACGTGACTGTTGTGGAGTCCAGCGCGCGTCCCGACGATCTCGCCTATTTGCTCTACACCTCCGGCTCGACGGGCCGGCCAAAGGCCGTTGAAATCAGCCACCGCTCTCTGGCGAACCTGCTGGCGGCAATGCAGGACGAGTTGCAGCTGGGCGTCGGCGACACATGGCTGGCCGTGACGGCGCTGTCTTTCGACATCGCGGCACTGGAACTGTTCCTGCCGCTCGTCACCGGCGGAACGCTGCTGCTAGCCTCCGAGGAGGAGACCGCAGACCCGCAGCGGCTCATGGCGCTGCTGCGCAGCTGCCGATGCACGGTGATGCAGGCGACGCCCGCAACCTGGCGCGCCTTGATTTCCAGCGGCTGGCCGGGCTCGCCGGAGCTGAAAATCCTGTGCGGAGGAGAAGCACTGTCGCACGATCTGGCCGCGCGACTTCTGCAGCGAAGCACGAGCGTGTGGAATTTGTATGGGCCGACCGAGACCACCATCTGGTCGCTGATCCACAAAGTGCGGCCCGAGGACGACCCGGTTCCCATCGGCCGGCCGCTCGCCAACACGCGCGTCTATGTCCTGGATGCGGATGGCGAGCCCGTTCCACCCGCCATTGCCGGCGAGCTTTTCATCGGCGGGTCCGGATTGGCACGCGGCTATCGCAACGACGCAACGTTGACCGGGCAGAAATTCCGCACTCTGCCCGCTCTGTCGGCGGAGCGGCTTTACCAGACAGGCGACGTCGTTCGCTTTCGAACCGACGGACTGCTCGAATTCCTCGGCCGGGTCGACAACCAGGTGAAGGTTCGCGGATACCGCATCGGACTCGAAGAGGTCGAAGCGGCAATCGGCGCCCACCCCGGGATCGCCGCCGCCGCGGTGCGCACCTTTCGAGACGCATCCGGGGAAGCCAGTCTCGTCGCGTTCGTCGTCCCATCGCGCGCAGAGGCCACGTTGGAGCTGAGCGGCTTCCTGGAGCAGCGGCTGCCGCGCTATCTGATCCCGTCGCGCTGCGTTCTCGTGCCGTCGCTGCCGATGACAGCGCATGGCAAGCTCGATCGTTCCCGGCTGGTGATGCCGCCACAGGCCACGCAAACGCCCGTCACCGCTCCGCGCGACGCGCTGGAACAAACGCTCGCGAACATCTGGAAGAGACTTCTGGGTGTGCCGAGCGTCGACATGCACGACAATTTCTTCCAGCTCGGTGGCCATTCGCTGATGGCCGCGATGCTCGCCGCAGAAATCAGGAAATCCACGCAGCGCGAACTGCCGCTGGCCTCGCTGTTCCTCGCCCCGACGATTGCATCGCAGGCCGATTTATTGCGCTCGGACAGGGAGCCGGCATTCTCGCATCTGGTCAGCCTGCGCAAGGAGGGTCGCGGCCGGCCGTTGTTCATCGTGCATGCGGTATTCGGCGACGTCCTGCAATATGTCGGGCTCGCAGAGCGCCTGCAGATCGATCGCCCGATCTATGCCCTGCAGGCGCGCGGCGCGGATGCGAGACAGTCGCCCCACACCACGATCGGCGAGATGGCCGCCGCATACATCGCTGAAATCCGCTCTCTCCAGCCCGCGGGGCCATACGCTCTGGCGGGTTATTCCTTTGGAGGCCTGATCGCGTACGAAATGGCGTGCCGCCTGCGCAAATCCGGCGACCAGGTGGATCTGCTCGCGCTGTTCGAGACGGACGTCTATTACCGAAACCTGCGGCTCGTCGAATACCTGGCCTATCAGTGGAATCTCGCGGGAAGGGTCGTGCGCAAACTGAAGATTCTGCCATTGCGGGAATGGCCGCCCTATCTGCTGAGCAAGCTTGCCATGATCTGGCGTCGCCTGTTCGTGCGGCTCGACGATCCGGAGCGCGTCGAGGCGGCGGCTTCGGGACTGCCCGAGCGCGTGCTGGCGCGCAAGCGTGAGATGTACAAGAATTGCGTGCGCGAATTCATCGCCTATCGGCCAAGGCGTTTTGCTGGCAAAGTCACCCTGTTCAACACGGCCGAACCTCCTTTCGATCTGTGCGATCCGTTGCCCCTCTGGCGCCGGAAGGCGGAGTGCGTCGATGTCTTCACCATCGATGGCACGCACGGCACGATCATGGAGGAACCGAATGTGAGTGGCCTGGCTGCCCAGTTGAGCAATTGCCTGACGTGGGCGGATCGTGGGGCGGTGACGCAAGACCGACTAAACAGCGGCGAACGATGGAACGTATGCACGTCGTCGACATCTGGTGCCTGAGCCTCGATGTGGACGAGGCGTTATCTGCGCGCCTGGAAACGGTTCTGAGCTCCGCGGAGCGCGGACGCGCAGATCGTTTTCATTCCGCCCTCGACCGCCGGCGCTACATCACCCGGCGCGGCAGATTGCGCGAATTGCTCGCGCGCCGTCTGGATTGCAGCGCGAACGACGTCCGCATCGTCACCAATGAGTTGGGAAAACCGTTCGTCGAAAGCGGCGGCGTCACGTTCAGCCTCTCCCAATCCCGCGGCATGGCCCTTTATGCATTCGCCAGCGGTCTCGAGATCGGTTGCGATTTGGAATTGCGGGATGTCGGCGCCGCGACCCGGGATGCGGCAAAACTGTTCTTCTCGCCCATCGAACTCAAGACCGCGCAAGCGCTCTCCGAAGACCGATGGATCGACCGGTTCTTTCGCTGCTGGACATGCAAGGAAGCCTATCTGAAGGCGCGCGGGGTGGGATTTACGATTTCCCCGGCTGGGATCACGGTCGCGCCGGACCAACCGCTGCGCTTCATCGAACTGCCCGACGAAGATCCCGCGGAATGGTCGCTGTGCGCGCTCGAGCTTCCTCAGGGCTACACGGGAACGCTTGCCGTGCGGGGCACTGCACCCGTTGTGCGCTTCCGATAGAGCCGGTTTCAGCGAACACACCCGGGAGACTCATCGTGCGTGCTTCGACAGGAACAGCATGAGGGGTATCTTGTTGCCATCAATGCCGATGCAGGTACAAATCTCTTCATCGTGAACCCGTCGAAGGGACGCGTTTGACACCTGCGATGCGTGCTTAAGACAGGCTCAGCATGAGGGAGTATCTTGTTGCCATCAATGCCGATGCAGGTACAAGTCTCCTCATCCTTGTAACGTAAATCGGCGCGTATCGGTTAAGCTGACCGGTGCGGTGGCGGACGGAAAGCCAACTCATCCTGGGGCTTATAAGCCCGTAGCTCAGCGCGGTGTTCCGTCCGCCGTTCCATCGAACCCGAACAGTCGCTGGGGCCGCCAAGCGAGCCCGATTGAGCAAGGATGGGACAAGATGGACGCGCTCTATGTTGGCATCGACGTTTCGAAGGATCGGCTGGATGTGTACGTGCGCCCGACAGGAGAATCCTGTGCGGTCGCACGCGACGGCAAAGGTCTGGAGGAACTTGTTAAACGCCTGCGCGCTCTGGCGCCGGCGCTCATCGCGGTGGAGGCGACCGGAGGCTACGAAACCGTGGTCGCTGCAGCCCTGGCGGGGGCGGCTCTTCCGCTGGCGATCGTCAATCCCGCCCAGGTGCGCCACTTCGCGCGTGCGATTGGCAAGCGCGCCAAGACCGATCCGATCGATGCGCAGGTGATTGCGCATTTTGCGGAAGCGGCAAAGCCCGAGCCGCGCGCGGTCCCCGACGAACAGGCGCAGATGCTGTGCGACCTTGTTGCCAGACGGCGCCAGATCATCGAGATGATCGTCGCCGAAAAGCAGCGGGAAAAGCGTGCCGTCAACCGGCGTTTGCGCAAAAGCATCACCCGTCTGATCGCCGTTCTGGAGAAGGAGATCTCCGCCGTCGACAGCGATATCGACGATCTGCTGCGGGGGTCGCCGGTGTGGCGGGAGAAGGAGGATCTGCTGGCTTCGGTTCCCGGCATCGGAGCGAAGACGATTCCCACCCTCCTCGCCGAGCTCCCCGAACTGGGAACGCTCGATCGCAGACGCATCGCAAGCCTGGCCGGTCTTGCTCCCTTCACCAGGCAATCGGGCGCCTGGAAGGGCAAGAGCATGATCGGCGGCGGGCGCGCACCCGTGCGTTCTGCACTCTTCATCTGCACCATGGTGGGCGTGCGTCACAATCCGCTTCTCAAAGCCTTCTACCAACGCCTCCTCGCCGCCGGAAAACCAAAAATGGTCGCGCTCATCGCCGCAGCCAGAAAACTCCTCACCATCCTCAACGCCGTTCTCAGGGACAAACAACCGTGGAATCCAAAAAGCATTGGCGCCTGACCATCCTCTCGGAGCCGCAGATCGGTCGCCCACAGGGCAAGCGACCGAGATGTGGCGACGAGAGGATGGTCCCATCCGCTTGGTGAGCAGTGAGGGAGCTTCAGCATGAAAAATCATTTAACTCGCAAGACAGTCGCTGAGCCCGTCGAAGGACGTACCGCGCGGCTGCAACCTCGGGGCATCACTGCTGCCAGAGCGGAACATGCCGGGGCTCGTCGCGCACCCGATCGATCCAGCGCGCGACTGCCGGAAACGCCGCGAGATCGAAACCGCCTTCGTGCGCGCAATGGGTATAGCCGAACAGCGCGATGTCGCAGACCGAATAACGCCCGCCCGCGAACCAGTCGTGCGTGCCCAGATGCTTGTTCATCACCTCGAGCGCGGCGTTCCCTTTTGCATGCCAGTCGGAAACGAGGTGGCGCTTTTTTTCGAGTTCCTCCTTGGGCGCGTAAGAGAGCCAGAAGCGTGCGACGGCGATATAGGGTTCGTGGCTGTACTGTTCGAAAAACATCCAGGACAGCGCTTCGGCGCGCGACCAGCTGTCGGCGGGCGCGAGCGCGGAGCCCTCGGCGAGATGCCAGATGATGGCCCCGGATTCAGGCAGCGTGCGGCCGTCTTCCCATTCGAGGAGCGGAACCCGGCCATTGGGATTCCTGGCGAGAAATGCCGGCTTACGGGTTTCCCCACCGTGTAACGAATAGTCGCGCAGCGTCAGCGGCACGCCCAACTGGTTCGCCGTCAGGCGAACCTTGTAGCAATTGCCGGACATCCGCATCTGGTGAAGGATGGGCATTGCGCATTCCTCGTTCTGGCAAGCGTCCCCCCGGAATTTGCGATATGGCCTCGCGCGGACGCAAATCCGCCACGAATCCTGCTCAACCTCCGCGCAGTCGCAACCATGCTTCGCAGCCCCCGCGCGTAATTCCCGGGATACCCGGCCAGCATTGCCGCGTTGCCAGCTGCGGGCTGCAACAGGATGAGGAGGCGCCATGAAATTCGTTTATGCCGCAGCGGCGGCGATCCTGGCCGGTGGAACGGCCGGCTGGCTGTGGCCCGCCACGGCGCAAGAGCACATGCCGATGGACACTCCGGTTGCCGCGGGCGGCATCGAGACGGTTTGCACCGGCATCGGCGACACAGCCCAGCACGATCCCCGCTGGCTCTCCTATCCGATCCGCATCGAGTTCTCGAACAAAGGCGCGCAATATCTGTCAGGCGCGCACGTCGACCTTTCGACCGCGAGCGGAAAGCCGCTGGCGAGCGTCGATTGCGACGGTTCGTGGGTGCTTTTTCAGCTTAAGCCGGGCGCTTACAAGGTAACGGCTACGCTGATGTCGCAGCCGGGCGGCGGCACCGCCAGCGCCACTTTCTCGCCGCCGGCTTCGGGGCAAAAGCGCGTCGTGCTCGACTTTTCCGTGAATCCCAACCAGTAGCCGCGGGGCCTCATCGCAATGGCAGCGCCGGTGTAATATCGCCGGATGCTGATCCTGCTGCACGGAAGGCTGTTTGGCGGCTTCGGCCATGGCGGCGGCTTGCGCCATGGCAGCACCGCCGGCCTCCACCTGTTGGGCGTCCTGCTCATGATCACGGCGACCATCGTCCTGGCGGCCGCGGCGACGGCGGGCGTGAGCGAGTGGGTGGGTCGGCATGTTCGCAACGAGGATTCCACCAGGGCGGCTGCCTGGGCTACGTTCCTGATCGTCTTCGTGGCTCTGGGCTGGCTGACATTGCGTGTCGTGTGAATCCCCTCCCGCGTCGGGCAACGGCGGCGGCGCCACGGGTGTGGTGAACGGCGCAGCGCATGGCGCGCCGTCGCCGCGCAGGCTTCAGCGCAGCATGCGGGTGATCGGCACCCTGCTTCTTACACTATCCTCCGTTACCCCAGCATCTTCCGTCTTCGTGATCGTGCCGGGCGTCATCCAGCAAGGCGGCACCGGCGCGCTCCTCAGCATGCTGGCCGCGGCGCTGCTCTCCTTTCCGATCGCCTTCGTTTATGCCGAACTCGCATCCGCCTTCCCCATCGCTGGCGGCGAATATTGCATGCTCGGCCGGACGCTCGGGCCCGGCTGGGGATTCGCGATGCTGGGCCTGATTCTGATAGGGAACATGCTGACCCCGGCCGTGCTTGCGTTGGGTGCCGGCGTCTATCTCGAAGCCGTGTTTCCAGGCCTCAACGCGACGGCCGTTGCGATTGTCATCATGGCGGCGACGACCGTGCTGGCAGTGCTCCATGTGCGCACCAACGCGTGGGTCACGGGCATATTCCTGCTGCTCGAAATTCTGGCTCTCGTCGTGCTCGCCGCGCTCGGCTTCTTTCATGTCGAGCGTTCCCTGGGCGAGCTTGTTCTTCATCCGGTGGTCATGGCGGGCGGCGCCCTGCGTCCCACTCCGCTTGCCCTTATCGGGCTTGCCACCGCGGTGTCCGTGTTCGCCTATTATGGCTACAGCTCCGCCGTCTATTTCACCGAGGAGATGCACGAAGCCCCACGTCTGATCGGTCGCACGATCGTCTGGGCCATGATCATCACGGTATTGACCGAACTCGTGCCCGTGACGGCCGTGCTCATGGGCGCACCGGATCTCAAATCGCTGCTCGCCTCGTCCAGTCCCTTCAGCGATTTCGTGATGGCGCGCGGTGGAAAGCTGCTCGATCAGGCTATTAGCCTCTGCGTCGCGCTGGCCATCGTCAACGCCGTGCTCGCAACGCTCCTGCAGAACGCGCGCTTTCTGTTTTCCACCGGCCGCGACACCGCCTGGCATGTCATTATCAACGACGCGTTCACGCGGACTCATCGGCGCTTCCGTTCGCCCTGGATCGCCACGATCGCGGCGGGCGGCTCGTCGATTCTGATGTGCTTTCTGGGCTTGAACATGCTGCTCGTGCTCACGGGCACCGGCATCGTGCTCACCTATGCGGGGGTGTGCGTGGCGACGCTGGCGGGCCGGCGCAACGGCACGACCGCGCACGCCGCGTATCGCATGAGGTTCTTTCCCGTCACGCCGATCATCGGTCTCGTCGCCCTCGCTTATATTCTTTACGCCAATTGGCTCGATCCGAGCGTTGGCCGCCCAAGTCTCGCCGCGAACCTCGTCGCGATTGCGCTCTCGCTCGCGTACTACGTGTTCGTGCTGCGCCGCCGCGGCGCCTGGATTCTTCGCGATCCGGAAGAGGATGCATCGGCATCGGCGGCCCTTCGACAAGCCCAGGATGAGGACCGTATGGAATTGCATCGGCGCTGATGAAACGAAAAACATCCTCAGGGTGAGCTTGTCGAACCACGCACGCCGCTGGTCCAGGGGCACTGCGATGTCCACGGAAGTTCCTGCGATGGAAAGATCTACCGGATGGTGACCGCTACCAGTCATCCGCAAACGAAGCGCGGCGAACTTCTGCCCATTCTTGGCGCGACGTTCGGCATCGCGGTGGCGGTTGGCGCCATGATTGGCGTCGGGATCCTGCGGGCGCCGTCGCTGATCGCGCGCGACGTTCCGGACGCGCGGCTCATTCTTGGCCTGTGGCTCATCGCGCTCCTGCATGCGGTGCTGGAGGCCAACGTCATTGCCGAACTCGGCACGGCCATCCCCCGCGCGGGCGGTCCGTACATTTATGTGCATCGCGCGTTCGGCGATGTCGGCGGACTTGTGGTCGGCTGGACGTTGTGGATGCAACGGGCAGCCTCGACGGCGGCGCTGTCGATCGCCTTTGCGGATTTTCTGGCGCTGCTGTGGCCCGCCGCGCGGCACGCGGTGCCGGCACTGGCCGTCGTGATGCAGATCGCGATGTTTGGAATGAACATTGCGGGCCTGCGCGAAGGCCGCGCCATCCAGGAAGTCACAAGCCTGGTGAAGGCGCTGGCGCTGTTCGGCTTTTGCGTGGTGGCATTCGTGATCGTTTCCCCACTCCCTGCAACCGCAGCGCCGCCGGTTCCCGCGCTTGTCGGCTCGGCCGGGCTCGTCGCTGCCTATCAGCTGATCGTGGGTGCCTATTCGGGCTGGTACGAACCCGCCTTCTTCACCGAGGAATCGAGGGACGGCGGACGCAGCCTGCCGCGCGTTATGGCGATCGGGCTGCTGCTGACGGCGTTTCTCTATGTCGCCATCAACGGCGCGCTTCTGCACGCGCTGGATGTTGCGGGCGTGGCGCAGAACGCGCTCCCGTTCACCACCGTGCTGGCAAGAATGGGCGGCGCTTTCGCGGGCGGCGCGGTCGCAATATTCGCGATGGTCAGCGTGGCCAGCTGCAGCAATGCGGGAGTCATGAGTGCGCCGCGCATTCTGCTCGCCCTGTCGCGTGACAAGCTCCTGCCCTCGATTTTTCAGACCGTGAACCGAGGAGGTTCTCCCTCCGTCGCCATCGTCATGACGGCGGTTGTGGCGATTGCGATCGCATTGACCGGCTCGTTCAATCTGGCCTTTGGACTCATCGCGACCCTTCAATCGGCGGCGTTCATTCTTGTCATCATCGCCTTCTTTGTGTTGCGCCGCCGTGAGCCAGAGCTTACCAGGCCGTTTCGCGCCATCGGATATCCGTGGCTGCCGGCCCTGGTGCTGGCTGTCGATCTGGCGCTGCTCGCCCTCTTTCTGAACGCGAACTGGACAGGCGGATTGTTTGCCGCGATCATGTGGCTTCTCTGCATTCCGTTCGCGCTGATCGCGCGACGCGCGCGGCGGATGGCCCCCGACCCAGTCGCCTGAAAAGCTCCTTCCCCCCGACGGCGTAATTTCGCGCATACACGACCAAACAGGCGGCCGTAAGGATTCGGACGCTGGCGGGCCACGAACGGTGAAGACGAGCGCTTGATCTACGCCGATTCACGATGACCGCAGTGCTGCCGCGCCTTGAATGCCAGGGCCATTTCGACGGCGATGCCGCGCAGGCGTTTGTCGTTCACCCACAGTTCCGCTCCCGCAGTCAGTCGCACGGCGGCGAGCAGATGGATATCGATTGCCTTGTTGCCCGTGCGAAAATGATCGACCCAAACAGCTGTATCGACCAGGATGACTTCAATCCCCGTCGTCGCCGCAGACACAGCATCATTCGATGCTATTTTTCATGCCGTCACGTGCGCGCGTCGGACGCCGATTGTGGCGGAGCCGGAGGGATTCGAACCCTCGATACGGGTTTAAGCCGTATAACGGTTTAGCAAACCGCCGCCTTCAGCCTCTCGGCCACAGCTCCCACCGCGCCCGATCGCGGGTCGGGCGGAAGGTTTCAACCGGTTTCCCGCCGTTTGGCAAGTCCTGGTTCGAACCCGCGCCTACCGCTTCGGCTCCCACAGCTCGATCTTGATGTCGGCGGGGTCGACGAACCAGGCGAAGCGGCCGGTGGGATCGTCGTCGTAGCGGCCCAGAATTTCCACCCCGTGCGCGGCCAGCTGCGCGACCATGCCATCGAGATCGTCGACCGCCAGATTGATCATGCAGCCGCGCGCACTCGGCGCAAAATGATCCGAATCCTGACCAAACGGGGCCCAGACGACTTTGGGCGGTCCCTGCGGATCGGGAGGAAACATTGCTCCGCCCCAATCTTCTATCGAAAA
The DNA here is from genome assembly GCA_963812975.1 of uncultured Alphaproteobacteria bacterium. Lineage (GTDB taxonomy): Bacteria > Pseudomonadota > Alphaproteobacteria > Micropepsales > Micropepsaceae > Rhizomicrobium. Next base: position 37,186 of record CAWEXK010000028.1, read on the forward strand.
GCCGAGCACGCGGCCGTACCATTCCGACAGCGCCTTCGGATCGGCGCATTTGAAGAAAACCCCGCCCACACCGGTAACACGCGCCATGACGCCCTCCCCTGACCCAGGCCATCATGCCGTGCCCCGGAGGAATTGTCAGCCATGAGCGAAAGCGAATTCGTATTTCTCTATTCGACCTTTCCCGACCGTGAGACGGCGGAGAAAGTGGGCCGGGCGCTGGTCGCAGCAAGGCTCGCCGCCTGCGTCAACATCTTTGCGCCGATGACGTCGATCTACGAATGGGACGGCAGGCTCGAGACGAGCGCGGAAACGGCGGTGTTGATCAAAACCCGCCGAGCTCTGGCAGAACGCGCGATCGAAGCAGCGCGGCCGCTTCATCCCTATAGCGTGCCCTGCTTCCTCATTCTTCCCATCGCGGGCGGCAATACGGACTACCTTGCCTGGGCGCGCGCGCAGACCGGATGAATCCGGGGCCGCCGCAGGTGTAGAATGACACCTCGCGTGATTTGCTGCTGTCGGCCGGGGACGCCATGGACATCGCCCGCAGACTGGTCGCCGAATTCCTTGGCACGGGCTGGCTGGTGCTGGGCGGTTGCGGCAGCGCGGTGCTGGCTGCCGCAACACCTAATCTGGGCATCGGTTATGCAGGTGTGGCGCTTGCCTTCGGCCTGACCGTTCTGACCGGCGCCTATGCCTTCGGCCATATCTCCGGGGCTCATTTCAATCCCGCCGTGACGCTGGGCCTCTGCACCGCGCGGCGTTTCCCGGTGCGCGATCTGCTGCCTTACTGGATCGCGCAGATTGCCGGCGGGATCGCGGGGGCCGCGGTGCTCTATGCGGTCGCAAGCGGCGCCGCCGGTTTCGATGCTTCGAACGGCTTCGCCAGCAATGGCTATGGTGAGCACTCGCCGCAGGGCTATTCGCTTCTGGCCGCGCTGATCTGCGAAACCGTGATGACGTTCATGTTCCTGACGGTCATCCTGGGCGCGACCTCCCCCCGGGCGCCGCTCGGCTTTGCACCGCTTGCAATCGGGCTCGCGCTGACGCTGATCCATCTCGTCTCGATTCCCGTCACCAACACTTCCGTCAATCCCGCGCGCTCCACCAGCGTGGCAATATTCCAGGGCAGCTGGGCTGTCGGGCAGCTCTGGGCCTTCTGGGTTGCACCGTTCGCCGGGGCGATCCTGGCCGGCTTCGTGCATCGCTGGCTCGCGCCAGACGATCCGCCCACCATCGTTCCGGAAATGTAACTTCGCTTGCCTTGGAGGCTCGCGCGCCGTTCTATCGCTGCAAGGTCAGGCGGATCAGGCATTGGGTTACGAGAAACCCGCGCACATCGATCTTTTCGACGGCATCGCGCTGCGGCGCGACCTGACCGCGCTTGCACGAGATGAATTAGACCCCGACGAACGCCGGAAAGCCGCGCTCGCTTACATCAAGCCTATCCTCCAGGAGTCGCACCGTCGCATCGCCGCGCGCATCGAAAACGGCACGCTGTCGGGTTTGTGGGCGGCACGCGCGCTTTCGGACGTCCACGACCTGCTGATTTAGGTTCTCTACGATTTTGCAACCAAACATTTCTATTACGCGCAGAATCCCACCGAATCCGAACGCCTCGCCATTGTTGCGACCGGGGGCTACGGCCGCGGGCTGCTCGCACCTTTCTCGGATATCGACCTTCTCTTTCTTCGCCCCTTCAAACAGACGGCGTGGGGCGAAAGCGTCATCGAACTCATCCTCCTGATGCTTTGGGATGTAGGGCTCAAGGTCGGCCATGCGACACGTTCGCTCGGCGAGTGCATGCGCCTGTCGCGGCAGGACATGACCATCCGCACCGCACTTCTGGAAGCGCGCTTCGTGTGGGGCGACGCCGCACTCGCAGATGAACTGCGCAAGCGTTTCCGCGCCGAAGTCGCAAGTGGCAGCGGGCTGGAATACGTGGAAGCCAAGCTGGTCGAGCGCAAAGCGAGGCACGAAAAACAGGGCGAGAGTCGCTATCTCGTCGAGCCCAATATCAAGGAGAGCAAGGGCGGACTCCGGGACCTGCAGACGCTCTACTGGATCGGAAAATATCTCTATGACGTCGACGATCCCGCCGATCTCGCCGATCACGGCGTGTTCACCCGCGACGAACACAGAACCTTTCATGCGGCCGAGGCATTCCTGTGGAATGTGCGCTGCCAGCTGCACTGTCTTGCGGGGCGGGCGGAAGAGCGGCTGTCCTTCGACGTTCAGCCCGCGCTGGCGCGACGGCTGGGCTTCGCGGATGCAAGTCCGCGTCGTGCCGTGGAGCGCTTCATGCGCGCCTATTTTCTCGTCGCCAAAGACGTGGGCGATCTGACGCGGATTTTCTGTGCCGCACTCGAGGAGCAAAACCGAAAAGCAAGGCCTTCCGTGTCGCGGCTGTTATCGGGCTTCCTGCAGCGGCGGACCGTTCAAAAGTATTTCTATCTGGAGAACGGGCGGCTGAATGCGCGCGACGGCGCCTTCAATCGCGACCCCGCAAATCTGCTGCGCATATTCCACATCGCCGATGCGAAGGATGTCGATGTGCACCCGCATGCGCTGCGCACGCTGACCCGTTCGCTCGACCTTGTCACGGAGGGCCTGCGGCAGGACCGGGCCGCCAACCGCCTATTCCTCGACATCCTGACGTCGCGGCGCGATCCCGAGAGGACGCTCCGGCGCATGAACGAGGCGGGTGTGCTCGGCCGTTTCGTACCGCCCTTCAACCATGCAGTCGCTCTCATGCAATTCAACATGTATCACCACTACACGGTCGACGAACATCTGATTCGCGCCGTCGGAGTGCTCGCTGCCATCGAACGCGGCGAGCTCAAGAGCGACCATCCGCTTGCGAGCGGGCTGGTGGGCCGCGTCAAAGCGCGCGAGGCGCTCTATTGCGCTGTTTTCCTGCACGACATTGGCAAAGGCCTCGAGGGCAGTCACTCCGAGATCGGAGCTGCGGCCGCGCAAGCGCTGTGCCCGCGCTGGGGTCTTTCAGAGGCTGATACGGCAACCGTCGTCTGGCTGGTGCGTAATCATCTTCTGCTGAGCGACACCGCCCAGCGCCGCGACATATCCGATCCCAAGACCGTACGCGACTTCGTGGCCGAAGTGCAGTCGCCGGAATTGCTCCGGATGCTGCTCGTATTGACCGTTGCCGACATTCGCGCGGTGGGACCGGGCGTGTGGAACGGATGGAAGGCGCAGCTTCTGCGCGCGTTGTATCACGAGGCGGAAGCAATGATGTCCGGCACCGCAACGCCTGCGCGAGACGCGCGTGTGGCTCGCGCCAAAGAGAACTCTCCGAAGGCGCCTTGCCACCTGGCCACCACAGCTGCGCGCGGACGCGTTGGCGCATCATCATGACAAATACTGGCTTGCCTTCGATGACGCGCAGCTCGAACGCCATGCGCGATTGCGGGCGCGGGCCCAGGAACCCGGCGAGCCGTTCGCGCTGCAGGCGGAAGTCGACGCATTCCGCTCGGTCTGCGAGATCGCCATCTCCACCGCCGATCATGCCGGCCTGTTTTCGCAGCTGGCAGGAGCGATCGCCGCCTGCGGGGGCTCGATCGTCGAGGCGAAGGCGTTCACCGCCAATGACGGTCTGGCGCTCGATGTATTCTCGGTGCAGGACGAGGAGGGTGGCGCGTTCGGCGATGCAGGGCAGATCGCGAGGCTGCACCGGTTCATAGGCCGCACGCTGCGCGAGAATGTCCTGCCGAAGGCTCCGGCCACGCGGCGCATTGGCGCACATCGCGCCGCGGCATTCGAGGTGCGCCCGCGAGTGAAGTTCGATAATGACGCCTCCGCCGTTGCCACCGTCATCGAAGTGGAAGGCGCCGACCGGCCCGGCCTACTGTTCGAGATTTCGCGGGCGATCTTCGAACAGGAACTCTCGATTTCGTCTGCCATTGCCGCCACCTACGGCGAGCGGGTCATGGATGTGTTCTATGTCCATGAGGCATCTGGCGAAAAGGTCGTGCGTCCCGATCGTCTCGCCAGCATCGAATCGCGGCTGTTGCAGGCACTCTCGAGCGCCACTTGAAGCGCTGAGGCCGGTCGGCGATAACCCACCGGCTCCGCCGGATCCCATCATGTCCCTCCCCGCGCACAAGCCTCTTGTCTTTTCGGGCATGCAGCCGACCAACACGCTGCACCTGGGCAATTATCTGGGTGCGCTCAAGAATTGGGTGCGGCTGCAGCAGACCATGGAGAGTCTCTATTGCGTGGTAGACATGCACGCGATCACGGTGGAGCAGGATCCGAAAGCGCTGGGGGCGGCAACACGCGAAGTTACGGCGGCCTATGTCGCCAGCGGCGTCGATCCGGCACGCGCCATCCTGTTCAACCAGAGCCAGGTATATGAACATGCGGAGCTCGCCTGGATCTTCAATTGCGTCGCGCGCATGGGTTGGCTTGGTCGCATGACGCAGTTCAAGGAAAAGGCCGGCAAGCATCGCGAAAATGCGAGCGTCGGGCTGTTCGTCTATCCCAATCTGATGGCGGCAGACATCCTTGCCTACAAGGCGACTCATGTGCCCGTGGGTGAGGATCAGAAGCAGCATCTCGAGCTCGCGCGAGACATCGCCCAGAAATTCAACAACGATTTCGGCGTGCCCGATTTCTTTCCGCTGCCGGAGCCGGTGATCACGGGCGCGGCTACGCGCGTGATGTCGCTGCGCGATGGCACGAAGAAAATGTCGAAATCCGACGAGTTCGGACTATTCCCGCATCAATCTGACCGACGACGCCGATGCCATTTCACAGAAAATCCGCAAGGCGCGCACCGACCCCGCACCGCTGCCCGATTCCGGGACGGGGTTCGAAGGGCGCCCGGAAGCGGAAAATCTCATCAACATCTTTGCGGCACTTGCGGACAGATTCGCGCGAGGCGACGATTGCGCGTTTCGCCGGACAGCAGTTCTCGACGTTCAAGAACGAACTCGCCGACCTTGCCGTGGCGAAGCTGGTGCCCATCGCGGACGAGATGCGGCGCCTGCTCGCCGATCCAGCCGAAATCGATCTCCTTCTGCGCCGGGGTGCGGACAAGGCGCGCGCCCTTGCGCATCCGATCGTCACCGAGGTCAAACGCATCGTGGGATTCGTGAGCTGAGTCGATGACCGAACCGAAAATCGTTCTCGTCACCGGCGCGGCGAAGCGGCTGGGGCGCGCGATCGCGCTCGATCTCGCGAAGCATGGCTGGGATATAGCCGTGCACTTCCACGCGTCCGAACGCGAGGCCCGGGAGACGGCAGAAGCGGCGCGCGCGCAGGGTCGGCGTGCCGCACTGTTCAAGACCGACCTGGCCGATGAGCATGAGACAACCGCTCTGATCGGCAGCGTGGTTGCCGAGCTGGGGCCTCTTGCCGCTCTCGTCAACAGCGCCTCGATATTCGAGCGCGACGATTGGGCGACCGCATCGCGCGCGTCCTGGGATCATCACATGGCCGTAAATCTGCGCGCGCCCTTCGTGCTCTGTCAGGAATTCGCCCGTCAACTGCCCGAGGGCGCCCGGGGCGCAATCGTCAATATCGTCGACCAGCGCGTGTTGAAGCCGACGCCGCAGTTCCTGTCCTACAGCGCAAGCAAGGCGGCGCTCTACTGGCTGAACACAACCCTCGCGCAGGCGCTCGCGCCGCGCATCCGCGTCAATGCCGTGGCGCCTGGACCGACCATGATCAACGCGCGACAGAGCGAAGCGCATTTCAACCATCAGCGCGAAGCGACAGTTCTCGGCACGGGCGCAGAGCCGCAAGACGTGTGCGATGCCGTGCGCTACCTTCTTGCTGCGTCGGCGGTGACCGGAGAAATGATCGCGGTGGATGGCGGCCAGCACCTGATCTGGAAAACGTCCGACGTCGGCGTCGCGGAATGAGCACGCCCGCACGACCTTCGGTAGGCTTCAACGACCCGGAACGCGCACTGCGCCATGTGTTCATTCGCGACCTCGAGCTGCTCGCGCAGATCGGAATCCATGGTCACGAACGCACACAGCACCAGCCGATCCGGATCAATGTCGATCTGGCGGTCGAGGATTCGCTTCCCCTCGACGACCGGCTCGACCGGGTGGTCGACTACGAAGGGATCACGCTGCGGATTCGGGCGCTGATTGCGCGCGGTCATATCAACCTCGCCGAAACGCTTGCCGAAGCGATCGCCGCAACGTGTCTCGACGACCGGCGCGTCAGATGCGCCCGCGTGCGCGTGGAGAAGCTGCACGCCGTTCCCGGCGCCCAATCGGCAGGCGTCGAGATCGAGCGGCGCGCCCCGCGTCCGTGAGCCTGATACTATATTCGCATGATGAGCGACATTCGGCGAACGCATGACGACGCGGCCGTACTGACCGGGCCCGCGCGCATCCAGGCTTATCTGAAGACCTTGCCGGACGCTCCCGGCGTCTATCGCATGCTCGATTGCAAGGGGCATGTGCTCTACGTCGGCAAGGCCAAGAGCCTCAGAAAACGGGTTGCTTCCTATGTGAAGACGGGCGGCCACATCGACCGCATCGCACGCATGATCGCCGACACGGCGGAAATGCTCTTCGTTACTACCGCGTCCGAGATCGAGGCGTTGCTGCTCGAATCCAATCTCATCAAGCGGCTCAAGCCGCGGTACAACGTCTCGTTCCGGGACGACAAATCGTTTCCAAACATCCTTCTGCGGGAAGATCACGCCTTTCCGCAGCTTCTGAAGCATCGCGGCGCAAAAACGACGAAGGGGATCTATTTCGGGCCGTTCGCGTCGGCCGGCGCAGTCAGCCGGACGTTGAGCGCGCTGCAGCGCGCCTTCCTTCTCAGATCCTGCTCCGACAGCGTTTTCGAGTCGCGCACGCGACCCTGTCTGCTGTTCCAGATCAAGCGGTGCAGCGCGCCCTGCAGCGCCAGGATCGATGCTGCCGAATACCGCAAGCTGGTGGATGAGGCCGAGGCCTTTCTGTCCGGGAAGAGCCGCACAGTGCAGGGCCGCCTGGTGGAGGAAATGGGCGCCGCTTCGGCGGCGCTCGATTTCGAGCGGGCGGCGCGGCTGCGCGACCGTTTGCGCGCAATGAGCCACATCCGGGCGCATCAGGGCATCAATCCGACCACGTTTTCCGATGCCGACCTGTTCGCCGCCCACACTCAGGCTGGCAACGCCTGCATCCAGGTCATCTTCTTTCGCGCCGGCCAGAATTGGGGCAACAAGCCGTATTTTCCGCGCGCCGATCGCGATCTCCCGATGGCAGAAGTGCTCGAATCGTTCATCGCCCAGTTCTACGACGAACGCACGCCGCCGCCCTTGCTGCTGGTGTCCGAAGCGATGTCGGGAGCGAAGCTGCTCGCAGAAGCGCTGTCTCTCAAAGCCGGCCGCAAGGTCGAGATCGTCACGCCGCAGCGCGGAGAGAAGCGTGAAATCCTCGAGATGGCGTTGCAGAATGCGCGCGAGCAGCTGGCCAGGAGGCTTGCCGAGAACAGTGTACAGCGCGAATTGCTCGACGGAGTCGCAGACAGTTTTGCTCTCGATGCGCCCCCACGACGTATCGAAGTCTACGACAACTCGCACATCCAGGGCACAAACGCGGTCGGCGCCTTGATCGTGGCGGGACCCGATGGATTTGAAAAAGGCGAATATCGCAAGTTCAACATCAAGTCGGCAGAGCTCTCGCCGGGCGACGATTACGGCATGATGCGCGAAGTGCTTACCCGGCGATTTTCGCGGCTGGTTCGGGAGGCCGAGGACACGAAGGCCAAATGGCCCGATCTGGTTCTGATCGACGGCGGGCCCGGCCAGCTCGCCGTCGCCCAGAGCGTTCTTGAAGACCTGGGCGTGGAGGACGTCGTGTTGGTCGGCGTCGCCAAGGGCCCCGACCGTGATGCGGGGCGCGAGCATTTCCATCTCAAGAACCGTGAACCGTTTCGTCTCGATCCCAAGAGCCCGGTGCTTTATTATCTGCAGCGTCTCCGTGACGAAGCGCACCGCTTCGCCATCGGAACCCACCGGAAGAAACGGACCAAGGCGCTGGGCGCCAACCCCCTCGACGAGATCGCGGGGGTCGGCGCCGCACGCAAGCGCGCATTGCTGCAACATTTCGGGTCTGCCCGTGCCGTCGCCGGCGCGAGCCTTTCCGACATCGAGGCCGTGGCCGGCGTCAGCGGGGCGCTCGCGCGGAAAATCTTCGATTTCTTCCATCCGGGTGGATAGGGTAAGCCCTCGGGCAGATGTCCCCGCGCGCGAAACTGTTTAGACTGCGCGAATGTTCCGCCTGCCCAACACTCTCACCATCACTGCGCATCCTGCTGGTGCCCGTGTTCGCGGCCGCCTTGATGTTGCCCGGTTCTACCGGGCGGCTCGCTTCCTTCGCCATCTTCTGCCTCGCTGGCGTCAGCGATGCACTCGATGGCCTGGCCGCACGCAAGCTGCGCGCAAGCTCGGAATTCGGACGCATGCTCGATCCCATCGCGGACAAGATTCTCGTAGCAGTCGCACTGATGATGCTCGTCGCGAGCGGCGTGCTGCACGGAGTCGAACTTATTCCGGCGCTGGTAATTCTCGCGCGAGAGATTCTGGTTTCGGGTCTGCGGGAATTTCTCGCCACTGTAGCGGTCAGCGTGCCCGTCACGCGCGTCGCCAAATTCAAGACTGTGCTGCAGATGATTTCGATCGGCGCGATGATCCTGGGCCCGGTTGCCGACAAAATCGTGCCTGGTGCACTCTATCTCGCCTACCTTCTTCTGTGGATTGCCGCCGCGCTCACCGTCTACACGGGGTTCGCCTATCTGCGTGCCGGCCTCGCCCATGCGCGCGCCGACCAACCGACGCCGCAGGCCCGCGCCGGTGGTTCCCCGTGACTTCTGCTTTACTTCGCCTGGGTGCGGCAGAGAATCGGGAAACACGAAGAACGTTTCGTGCTGCCGGCTCAGGTAGGAACAATCGCCGAACTGATCGAAGTCCTATGTGCGCGCGGCGGCGGTTACGCCGAAGCGTTCGCCGAGCCCGGCCGCCTGCGGGCGGCGCTGAACCAGGAGCATGCGCCGTTTGATGCTCCCGTTCGCGACGAGGACGAAGTCGCATTCTTTCCGCCGGTTACGGGAGGATGAAAACGATACGAATCCAGACGGAAGATTTCGATGCCGGCGCAGAGTGCAGTGCGCTGGCGGCAGATCGACCGCAGATCGGTGCCGTCGTCGCCTTTACCGGCCTGGTGCGCGGCGGCGGCGGTCTCACTTGCCTAACGCTCGAACACTACCCCGGTATGAGCGAACGCGAGATTGCGCGTCACGTAGACGAAGCCGAAAAAAGGTGGCCGATTGCCGGAGTCACCGTCATACATAGAGTGGGAAACCTTGTCCCCGGCGAGCGGATCGTGCTTGTCGCCGTAGCGAGCGCACATCGCAGGGCCGCCTTCGAAGCCGCGGAGTTTCTCATGGACTATCTGAAAACGCGCGCGCCTTTCTGGAAGCGGGAGCGGCGCGGCGCGGAAACGCAATGGATCGACGCGAGCGAAACCGACGAGGATGCCGCAATCAGGTGGCGTCAAACGTGACAGTCGCGCGCACATCGCCTGCGTAATCGTTCATCATCGTATCGCACAGTTGCCCGGGCATGAAATGATAAGGCCCGATCTGCGAGACCGGCGTGACTTCTGCCGCGGTGCCGGTAAGAAAACATTCGCTGAATTCCGCCAGCTCCCCCGGTTCGATATACCGTTCGAACACCGGAATCTGCCGCGCGCGCGCCAACGCGATGACGGATCTGCGCGTGATACCGTCGAGAAAACAATCCGGTATGGGCGTATGCAGAGAGCCGTCCTTTACAAAAAATATGTTGGCGCCGGTCGCCTCCGCGACCAGCCCGCGATAGTCGTACATCAGGGCGTCGGCATACCCTTGCGATTCCGCGATGTGCTTCGACATCGTGCAGATCATGTAAAGGCCGGCCGCTTTTGCCCTGGTCGGCGCAGTGTCTGGCGCCGGCCGCCGCCACTCCGAAACCATCAGGCGGATGCCTTTGCGCTTTTCCTCCGGGGTGAAATAGGAAGGCCACGGCCACGCAGCGATGGCGATGTGGATCTTCGAGTTCGGTGCGGCAACCGACATCATCTCGCTGCCGCGAAAGACCACCGGTCGCATATAGCCGTTTTCGAGGCCTTGCGCGTGCGCGACCTGAACGCATGCTTCCCGGATGTCATCCTCAGTGTACGGAATTTTCATTCCGAGAATCTCGGCCGATTCGAACAGCCGCCTTGTGTGTTCGGCAAGTTTGTAAATGCGGCCCCCGTAGATGCGCTGACCTTCAAAGACCGAGGACGCGTAATGGAGACCATGGGTAAGCACGTGCGTCCTGGCTTCACGCCAGGGCACGAGTTCGCCGTCGTACCAGATCCAGCCGTCGCGATCGTCGAAGGGAATGACTGGCATGAAAACACCTCGCGAAGTTGGCACTTGTATCGGGGCCGTATGAGGGACAAGTTCCAGGGGCACTGATTGGCGACCATCGGCCGGGGCGCACGTTCCGGTGCAGCTATATGTTCGCGACGGCGACCTGAAGCAAGCAAAATGAGCGGTTCCAGCCAGGATGCCCACCTGCTCGTCGTCGACGACGACATGAGGCTGCGTGCGCTGCTCCAACGGTACCTCAGCTCGAACGGTTACCGTGTCACCGCCGCCGCCAGCGCCGCCGAAGCGCGCGCGCTGATGAAGGGAATCGCCTTCGACCTTCTGATCGTCGATGTCATGATGCCCGGCCAGTCGGGCCTCGATTTCACGCAGGCGATCCGCGCCAAATCCCGGACTCCGGTCCTGATGCTGACGGCGCGCGGCGAGCCGGAGGATCGCATCGCCGGTCTGGAAAAGGGCGCGGACGACTATCTGGCCAAACCGTTCGAGCCGCGCGAACTTCTGTTGCGGTGCGCGGCTCTCTTGCGCCGCACCACCACACCCTCGCGCTCTCCGCATCGCGAAGTAAAGATGGGAGAAGCCCTGTTCGATCCCGAACGGGGGGAACTGCGGCGCGCGGGCCGACCCGTCCGTCTCACGAGTTCCGAGGTCGCGCTGCTGAAGCTTTTCGCCGCCAATGCGGGACTCCCATTTTCGCGCATGGATCTGTGCGCGCGGCTCGGCATCGCGCTCGAACGCTCCATCGATGTCCAGGTCACGCGCCTGCGCCGCAAGATCGAGGAGGATCCCAAGCTGCCACTTTATATTCAGACCGTTCGCGGCGTGGGCTACGTGCTCGTGCCCGATCGCGTGAGTTGATTTCCGTGCCCAGATTTCGACCGCTCCGCTTGCTCAAGCAGATGTCGCCGCGCGGGCTTTTCGGCCGTTCGCTCATCATCATCGTGGCGCCGATGGTCGTGCTTCAGGGCATCGTCACCTACGCCTTCTTCGTTCGCCACTACGATATTGTGACCCGGCACATGGCGCATAGTGTTGCCGGAGACATCGCCCTGCTCACCGACATCGAGCAGACCTATCCTGCGGGACCGACGCGAACGAGATTGCTCGACATGGCGGCACACGCGCTCGGATTCCAGGTCTCGCCTGTTCCGGGCGCCAGACTCGATGCGCCTTTTCGGCATTCGAGCATTGATCTGAAGCATGCGATGGATGCGGTGTTTGCAAATCGGCTGGGAGCAGCCCATCCCTTCACCTCAAGCGCATCGGGCAATGTCGTCGATCTGAGCGTGCAGGCGCGAGACGGCGTGCTGAAAATCCGGATTCCCCGCGAACAGGTGGTCGCCTCGAACGCCGATATCTTCATTCTGTGGATGGTCGTCTCGTCGCTGGTGCTGATCGCGGTGGCGATACTCTTTCTGCGCAATCAGGTGAAGCCCATCGAGAGGCTGGCCGTGGCGGCGGATGCTTTCGGCAAGGGCCGCGCGGTACCCGATTTCAAGCCATACGGCGCGACGGAAGTGCGCAAGGCGGCGCAGGCCTTTCTCACCATGCGCGCGCGTATCGAGCGCTATGTGCAACAGCGCACGGAAATGTTGGCCGGAGTAAGCCATGACCTGAAGACGCCGCTGACCCGTCTGCGACTGCAGCTTGCGATGATGGGCGCCGATAAGGATACAGCATCGCTGCTCCAGGACCTGACCGAGATGGAGCACATGCTCGACGAATACCTCGATTTCGCGCGCGGCGATTCCGGCGAGGATGCCGAGGCCACCGATCTCGGCGATGTCGTGGCGGAAGCCGCATTGGCCGCAGCCAGCGCGCGCGCGGCGGCGAACGATCGCCTTCACATCGAGACGCCTTCGGGCATTCGGCTTGCGGTCAAGCGCAATGCGCTCAAGCGCTGCGCCACGAATCTGATCGACAACGCTCTCAAACACGGAAACCGCGTTGATGTGGCGGTGGCACGAAACGGCCATTTCGTCGAAATTCTCGTCGACGACGATGGCCCAGGCATTCCGGAAGGACGCCGCGAAGAAGCCTTCCGTCCCTTTCACCGTCTCGATGAGGGTCGTAATCTGCAGACCGGCGGAGTGGGACTTGGACTTGCCATCGCGCGCGATATCGCCCGCGCTCATGGCGGCGATTTGATTCTCGGTGCGAGCCGCCTCGGCGGCCTGCGTGCCGCGATTCGTTTGCCGGTCTGAGGCCGGCGCGCGCTATTTACCGACCTGGATGCGTTGCCCGCCTCGGTCGCGTGGACCGCGGCCAGAGGAAGCGCTCGATGCGGCGCAGGTCGCGATCCAGCCGCGCCATCGTCTTGCCCATCTCGTGATCGTCATCGAGCCAGATTGGGACCGCGCGCATGAGCACGCCGGCAAGGATCGCCGTGCCCACCTGCGCCGATGCGCCCGTGTCGGCCTCCGCAAGCGCGCGTATTTGATCCGCAGCCGCAAGAATGTCGCCGCGTGCCGGCAACAGGGCGAGAGGGTCGCGTTTGATTCCGTCGTAGAGGGAGCGCATCGCCGCCTTGCGCGACCGCTGCACATCGAACCATGTCATCGCCACATCGAATACGCGTTCGCGCGCGCCCTTCGATGCCCTGTCGGGTTTGTAACGACGCGCCGTCTCCGCACCGAGCCGGCGCAACAACAGACCAGGTAGTGCCGCTTTCGAGGGCGCGATCGAAAAAACATCTGGCCACGGAAGTTTCGCTGCCCGCGCGACGGCGGCGAGCGTCAGATCGCGCCAACTGCCCTTGCCGAGCAACCTGAAGGCAGCGGCGGCCAGGCGAGCTTCCCGATCGAGTTTCGGCATCACGAATTCACCTCGGCGGTCGCGCTTCTCCATGATCGCGCAGTTCGGTGGCTCTCGCTCGCGCGGCGGCGACCGCTCCCGCGATCAGATCTGCGAGAGCGTCGTGCTTCATCAGCACTTTGAGCGCGGCCTCCGTGGTGCCACCAGGGCTCGTCACATCGCGACGCAGCGCGGCGGCTTCGCGCGCATCGGCCTCCAACAAAGCGCCCGAACCGGAAATCGTCGACCGCGCGAGGCGATTGGCAATATCGGCCGGCAATCCCTCGGCGCGGGCGGCACGCGCAAGGCTTTCGGCGAGCAGAAATACGTACGCCGGACCCGAACCCGACACGGCCGTCACGGCATTGATAAGCCCTTCCCGACTGAGCCATAACGTTTCACCCAATCCCGAAAGCAACGCCCGCGCGCGGGCGCGAAGCCGGAGACTTGTACCCTTCGGGGCATAGAGCGCCGAAATGCCCTTTCCGATTGCGCCGGGCAAGTTGGGCATGGCGCGGACGATGGCGGCGCCGGGCCCCCAGGACCTGCGCAGCGCCGTGATACTCGTTCCGGCAACTATGGAGAGCATGAGAGCGCCGGATTGGGCGATCCACCTCATCCGCGCCGCTTCGTTCCGCAGCATGTCGGGCTTGAGCGCGACGACGCAGGCGGTGATGTGCAGATCGCCTGCTTGCTCCAGCCGGTCCAGCAGAAGGATGTGGTGCCGTCGGGACAGGTTTCGCAGATCGGCGCTGACAGCCGGCTCGACGACCGCGAGCGGCCTTAACCCCTGCGCCACCCACCCTTTGAGAAGGGCGCTGCCCATCCGGCCCGCGCCGACGAGCAGCGTGACCGGCGCCGATGCGTCAGGCCTGGCCGGCACACTCGAGTACCGCCGCCGCCACCGCCTCTTCCGCCGTCTTGCCGCCCCAAAGCACAAACTGGAAGGCGGGATAGTAATGTTCGCAGGCCTCTACCGCGAGGTTGAGCAGCGCCTCGCATTGAGCCGCACTGGCCCGCGCGTCGGGAAAGATCATCGCATGGCGGAAGACGAGCGTGCCGTCGTCGGAGAACAGGTCGAAATGCCCGATCCACAGCTTGGCATTGATGTACATCAGCAGGCCGCCATCTCGGCGGCGCCGGGCATCGTTCCACCCGCATGTCGAAGGCGGAAGAGAGATGCAGCGATTGCAAGATCGTCGCGCCAGGTGAAGCAGAAATGATGGTCGCACCAGCGACCGGCGACCGAGAGATTCAACTCGTCGCGTCCGCTGCGCTCGAACGGCCAGCCGTTATCCTCAACCGACTGCTCGAGCATGTCGAGCGGATGGAATTCAACGATCGGTTCTTCCTGCTGGACAAGGCTCATTCGCGAACTCCTGAATGCCGGTCGGCAAAACGAAGCAGATGACGATCAACCTGACACAAGATTTTGTGGTCCGACAAGAGTCTGCGCATCAAGCTGTTTGTGGCTCTTTCCCGCCATTCACAGCTTTGACGAAGCGATGCCGCCGCTCGCCACGCCGGTCTCGGCCTGTCCTTCAAGTGCCGCGATCCGGGCTTCGAGACGGTCGTTCTCGGTTCGCGCCTTTGCCGCCATGGCTTTCACCGCCTCGAATTCTTCGCGCGGGACGAAATCCATGTCCGCCACGAGACGCTCCAGACGCTGGCGCATGAAGGTGTCGATTTCTGCGCGAACGCTCTGTGCGGCGCCGGCGGCGTCGGTGAAAAGGCGCGCCAGCCCGTCCAGCAATGGATTGTCGGTCTGCATCGGCGCCCTTATGGACGGAGCGGCGCCTCCGGGGCAAGCGCTGATGCGAACATCCTTGACAGGCAAATGCGAAGCAGAGCGTCTTGGCTGGCCATCTGCGCCCCATGACCGATGATCGAAGCCGTCCTTCCCTATCCACACATCGATCCCGTGCTCGTTCACCTCGGGCCGCTCGCCATCCGGTGGTATGCGCTTTCCTACATTGCCGGGCTGCTCCTCGGCTGGTGGTATCTCGTGCAACTCCTTCGGATGCCCACGCTGTGGAGAAGCGCAACCTTTGGCGGACGCCCGCCTGCCACTGTCGATGATATCGGCGATCTCGTCGTATGGGCCACGCTCGGTGTTATCGTCGGCGGACGGCTCGGCTACGTACTCATCTATGGCACGTTCTTCTGCGGCATCTGGGGCAGCTCGCCCGCCTGCGCCGGCCTGCCCCTCGGCTATCTCACGAATCCGGTCAAGATCGTTGCGGCATGGGAAGGCGGCATGTCTTTTCATGGAGGCATGCTGGGCGTGGCCGTCGCGCTGTGGCTGTTCGCGCGCCGGCGCAGGCTTCCCCTGCTGAAGCTTGGCGATCTGGTGGCCAGCGTCACTCCGATCGGACTGTTCTTCGGCCGTATCGCGAATTTCATCAACGGCGAGTTATGGGGCAAGGTCACCAGCGTGCCCTGGGCGATGGTATTCCCGCGCGCGCCCGACCAACTGCCACGCCATCCGAGCCAACTCTACGAAGCCGGCATGGAAGGACTTCTGCTGTTTGCAATCATGCAGGTCGGATTGCGGCGATTCCATTTGCATGACCGCCCGGGGCTGCTGGCGGCGATCTTTTTCACCTGTTATGGCATCTTCCGGTACGTCGCCGAGATCTTCCGGGATTCGGATACCGTGTTCACGAACTGGCTGAGCGTCGGTCAGGCGCTCAGCATTCCGATGTGGATCGTCGCGGCGCTGCTGTACTGGTTGGCCTTCCGGCGTCCGCCATCCACGGCAACGGGATGAACGATCTCGCGCGCAAACTCGCGCGCATGATCGAGACCGAGGGCCCGCTCTCGATTGCAGCTTTTATGACGCTGGCGCTTCACGACCCCGAACATGGATTTTACCCATCGCGCGAGGCGATCGGCGCATACGGCGCGTTCATCACGGCGTCCGAGATCAGCCAGATGTTCGGCGAACTCGTGGGACTGTGGTGCGCGCAGGTATGGCAGGATCAAGGGTCGTCCAAAGCGGCGCGCCTTGTGGAATTTGGCCCCGGACGGGGCACGCTGATGCACGATGCGCTGCGCGCGTTGCGCCGCGTGCCCGATTTTCCGTCCGACATCGTGCTGGTCGAATCGAGTGCGGCTCTGGAGACGTTGCAGCGCGAGCGACTGCACGAGGCGACCGTGCCGATCCGATGGGTGCGGCAATGGAGCGACGTCGCAAGCGATCGCCCGCTCTTCGTGGTCGCCAACGAGTTCTTCGATGCCTTGCCGGTTCGCCAGTTCGTCATGACGCCGCGCGGCTGGTGCGAGCGCATGGTATCGACGGACGGCGCCGGACGGCTCGTGTTCGCGCTCTCGCCGCTGCCGGCGGCCTTTGCGCCGCCCGTCGGGCGCGGCCCCGCGACCCAGGGCGCAGTCTATGAGATTTCGTCCGCAGCGCAGGCTCTGATCGAAAGCGTGAGCCAGGCGATCGCCGCGGAGGGCGGTGGCGCACTTGTCATCGACTACGGCTACAATGGAGGCGGGTTTGGCGATACGCTGCAGGCGGTCGATCGTCATCAGCCCGTGGATATTCTTGCCGATCCCGGCGAGGCCGATGTGTCCGTACATGTCGACTTCGCGGCGCTTGCGCTGAGCGCAAAAAAAGGCGGCGCGCGCATACACGGGCCGATAGGCCAGCAAGAATTTCTCGGCGCACTCGGCATTGCGGCCCGCGCCGAAAAGCTTGCGGCGCGCAATCCCGATCACGCGCAGGAGATCGCAGCTGCCCTTCACCGCCTCACCGATCCGGGCGAGATGGGCGCGCTGTTCAAAGTTCTGGCGATCACCCCGCGCGATTCGCCGCCTCCACCGGGATTTTAGAGGATGATGCGACTTTCGGCCCGCAATCTCGATTGCATACCTGGTGTCGCGCACGCCTTTTTCGGGCGGAGGGGCGGCGTGTCGGCCGGACTTTACGCCTCGCTCAATTGCGGACCCGGATCGGACGACGATCGCGCCTGCATCATCGAAAACCGGCGCCGGGCATGCGCCGCGTTAGCCGCTCCTGAATCGCGCCTGGTAACGCTCCACCAGGTCCACGGCGCGAACACGATCATCGTGGGCGAGCCCTGGGACATGGGCCAGGGACCGAAGGCCGATGCGATGGCGACCAACGCGGGCGGCATTGTGCTTGGAATTCTCACCGCCGATTGCGCGCCGATCCTGCTCGCGGATGCCGACGCGCGCGTGGTGGGCGCGGCGCATGCTGGATGGAAAGGAGCTGTCGCTGGCATCGTGGAATTGGCTATCGGCGCGATGGAGAGTTTGGGCGCGCGGCGCGCGCGGATGGCAGCAGCGATCGGGCCCTGTATCTCGCAATCGGCCTACGAAGTCGGCGAAGAGCTTCGCGCGCGCGTGCTCGCCGACACTGGCGCGAATGCGCGTTTTTTCGCCTTGGCCGATCGCGCCGGTCACTGGCTGTTCGATCTTCCCGCGTACGCGCGCGCGCTGCTCGACCGGGCTGGAGTGCACGACATCTCCGATCTCGCCGTTTGCACCTATGCACACGAGTTCGCATTCTACAGCTTCCGTCGCGCCACCCACCGCCACGAGAGCGATTACGGCCGCCAGCTGTCGGCGATTTCGCTCGTTTGATCGAATTGGTTTACCCCGGCGGAGCCGCTTGCTAGAAGGCGCGGGCGGGGTTCACCAAAGTTTCACGGACGGGCGGAGCGCTTTGATGGCCGAAGCGAACGGAACGCGAGGAATGAAGCTGCTCGCGGGCAATGCCAACCGTTCGCTTGCCGAGGCCATCGCGCAGCATTTGAAGCTTCCCTTCACGAAGGCAGTGGTGCGCCGCTTCGCCGACATGGAAGTGTTCGTGGAGGTGCAGGAAAACGTCCGCGGCGAGGACATGTTCGTGCTGCAATCGACGAGCTTTCCCGCCAACGACAATCTGATGGAGCTGCTCGTCATCATCGATGCGCTGAGGCGGGCGAGCGCGCGGCGCATCACCGCCGTCATTCCCTATTTCGGCTATGCGCGGCAGGACCGCAAGGTCGGTCCCCGCACCCCCATTTCGGCCAAGCTCGTCGCCAATCTCATCACCGGCGCAGGCGCCAGCCGCGTGCTCACCGTCGATCTGCATGCCGGGCAGATCCAGGGTTTCTTCGACATCCCGACCGACAATCTCTACGCCCAGCCGGTGATCGTGAAGGACATCCAGGATTACCTGGGTGGGCGCGATCTCATGGTGGTTTCGCCCGATGTGGGCGGCGTGGTGCGGGCGCGCGCGCTCGCCAAGCGGCTGGGGGCCGACCTTGCCATCGCCGACAAGCGGCGCGAGCGCGCCGGCGAATCCGAAGTCATGAACATCATCGGCGACGTGCGCGGGCGCGTCTGCCTGCTGGTCGACGACATCGTCGATTCGGGCGGCACGATGTGCAACGCGGCCGACGCGCTTGTCGAACAGGGCGCCCAGGAGGTCTACGCCTACGCAACGCATGGCGTGCTCTCGGGCGGCGCGGTCGCCCGCATCCAGAGCTCCAGACTCAAATCCATGGTGGTGACCGATTCCATCGCCGCCACCGAGGAGGTGCGCCGGTGTCCCAACATCCGGCGCATTTCCATCGCGCCGCTGCTGGGCGAAGCCATGCGCCGCATCAACAACGAAGCCAGCGTATCGAGCCTGTTCGATTAGCGGCGGCTGATCGCGGGCCCCCTCCACCGCTTCGCGGTCCCCCTCCCCCACGCTCCGCGCGGGGGAGGAAAAAGTGCGCTTCCCCCCCCGCGCCGCCGCCCTTTCCTCCCCCGCGCGGAACGCGTGGGGGAGGTGCCCGCGGGAGCGGGCGGAGGGGGCCCTACGGCGGCTCCTTCGGCGCGCCGGCGATCAGATGGCTCGTCGAACCGAGCAGCGCCTTGCGCTGCTGTTCCTCCCTGTCCGCTTCGGCGACCTGCAGGAATCTCCGCCGCAGGCTCTCCCGGACTTTTTCGGCATCGAAGCCCGGATCGGCATCGCTGGCGTCCGCTTCTTCCTTCTGTCTCCTTTCATCACGGACGGCGGCCTCCCAATCCCCCTCCCGCGACCAGTCCCATCGCCGCAAATCTCCGGAAAGTCCCTGACAACGCGGTTCCGTTCGCTCTCTGGTCTCGTTTGCCTCGGGTTCCGTCTGTCCCAGCAGCGACATCATCACCCTGATCGCTTCGGGCTTGCCGCGCGACGCCTCCAGCGCCAGCCCTTTGACGACGGCGCCGAGCAGCGTGCGCGTTTTCGTCGTCGCAACGAGCTCCGGGTCGGCTCTCAACGCCGCCTCCAGGCCGTCGCGAAAATGCTGCGGTATGTCGCTCGGCCTGCGGGCGCGCCGGGGAGCGGGGGAAGGCGTCATGCGCCGGTTCCTTTTGGAGTCGGCTGCCTGACTATACCTATCCGGTCTTCAAGTCAAACTGTTTCGGTTTAACATCAAACCTGCGCGGAAGCCTCAGCCGCCGCGGCCGTTTGCGCCTTCCGGAAGCAACGCCTGCCACGCCTGGCCGAGGATCGGCATCACCCTGCTGTGAACATAGCGCATCTTCACGGCTTCGCGCGCCGCCGCACCGATCTGCGCGCGCAAACCCGCGTCGTTCGCAAGCGTGGCGATGGCATCGGCAAGCGCTCTGGCGTCTTTCACCGGCACGACAATCGCGCCTGTGCCCTCGACGATCTCGGGAATGGCGCCGACGGTGGTGACGATCGGCGCGAGCCCCAGCGCCATTGCCTCCACGAGCGCGTTGGGAAAACCCTCGGCGCGCGAGGGCAGCAGGAAAATCTGGGCGCCACCCATCGCCTCGAGGGTGTCGGCATGCGCCAGAAAGCTGTCCGCTGTCACGAGATCGACGAGGTCTGCATCGATCAGGCACTGCTTCAGTTCGTCGCTCGCGGCGACCACGTGCAATCGAACGCGGACCTTTTCGTGGTGCAACAGCCGCATTGCCTCCAGAATATCGTCGATCCCCTTCCGGACGGCCTCCGATCCGGCTGCAAAGAAGCACAGGGGAGGCGCGGCTTTCTCGCCTCGAATGGTGGCGACGAGCGCATCGGGCACCGAATTGGGGAGCACGACAATGCCTTCGGTTCGGCCCAGCGCGCGCGCCGTTTTCTCCCAGTAATCCGATTGGACGATCAGCCGATCGGGCCACTCAAGCACGCGACGGATCATGGCGCGCGCGTGAGGAGATGACACCGCGTAGAAATAATCGAAAGCGCCGCCCAGACGCATCAGGACCGGATAACGCAGCGCGCGCGCGATCCAGACGTAGAGCGAAGCTTCCCAGAACACCAGAAAATCCGAGGATTGGACCTGCACAACGGCGGGGCGTTTGATGACCAGCACGAAAGGAAACGAGGCCACATGCAGCATGGTGATGACGACGCCGCTCAGCAACCTTCGTATACCGCCGTGAAATATCGCCCCATAACCATAGTTGTTTGTTGCATTCCGCTTCGGAGGTCGGGACGTGTTGAAGCGAAGAACCTCAAAGGAAGAATTCAGGAAGGACGAAGCGACGTTCGTCATGAATGTGCGCACGCCTCCGGACGAACCTTTCCAGGGCCCGACCAGCATGACCTTCGGCTTAGGAGAATCCGGCATCCTATTGCGGCGCGGGAACGGGAATCACGGAGGAACTTCCCCGAATCTGCGTCACCGAGACGTTCCGGGGCTTGAGTTCAGCCCAAAGATGCCATCCCAGAAGCCTCTCGCCCGGCAGCCAGCGTACGGGAAGCGGCGGCGCGTGCATGTAGCACTTGAAATGTCGCACAAGCTCGAAATTCGGAAAGTCGTTTCGCAATGTTCTGCTGGCATAGACCTTTGAATAGGGATTATCGGGACCGTCGGTCGAACGGTGAATGAAGTTGCGCAGAGAAAGGTAGTTTCCGAGTCCCGCTCGTCGGGCGTTGCGCAAATGGGCCGCGTATATTCCGGCCGGCCGGATCGGCCACAAATATAAACACAGCAGGCCAATCCGCCGGACCCATCGAATAGCCAGCTGGTAATTGAGCGAGTATCGCGCATAAACCATCACGATGAGGCGTCCGTCATCCTTTATGACGCGCCTGATTTCCCGCTGCGCGGACAGAATATCCGGAACATGATGCAAAACCCCATGGGAGAATACGACATCGAATTCGGAGTCCCTGAACGGGATGGCGGTAGCGGATGCCTGCACAATCCCGTGATGCGGAAGATGACGCGACGCAAGCCGAATTGAGACGCGCCGGACCGACTCTTCCGTCAAATCCATTCCCGACCAGCGGGCGTTTCGACGGATCAGCTGTTCCGAATCCGCGCCCTGCCCCAGGCCGATTTCCAACGTGCGCTTTCCGTCCCAGGAAAACTTGTCAAGAGATCGCAGAACATGGGATTGGCGCCCATAGTACCAGGTATCATAGGCTTGAAAGAAGGATTCGTAGTCGCCACTGAAGTCGAAACCAAGCCCTCCCACGATGCTCTCACCAACCGGATTCTTCTGCCAGTGATCGCGAATCTGGTTTTCCTGCGTACGGTTCGACATATTCAGGTCCGTTCCGCCAGCGTTTGAGTTTCGGCGTCAGACGGTGCCGCGAGCATGTCATTGAACGGCGCGACGCTTACGACCGTCCATTTGCAATGTCCCGGGAAAACCACGCGCGGTTCACGCAACATCGTCGAAGCGCTCGGCGGTGACACCGAAGCGGCGGCTCCAGTGCTCGAACATCAGCAACGCCCAAAGCGCGCCATCCCAGGCGCGCGTGCCGCGTTCGTGTTCGGCCAGCATGCGTTCGATCCTAACCTGCGGAATGATGCCGCGGCTCGCCGCATCGCGAGCAGAAATCTTTGCGCGCAGGTAACCCGCGAGATTTCCTTTGAACCATCTCTGTACCGGCACCACAAAACCCTGCTTGGGACGGTTCAGAAAACCGCTCGGGAAAAATCCGGACATCGCACGCCGCAGGATGTGTTTCTGGTGGCCTCCTGGTATCTTCGCGGCGAATTTTGTCCGGTTGAGAAGCTCCGCCAGCCGGTGGTCAAGGAAGGGCGCGCGAACCTCCAGCGAATGCGCCATGCTCATGCGATCCACTTTATGAAGCATATCGTCCGGCAGGCTGGCGGTTTGCTGCCACAACGCGATCGCGCCCAGCGGATGGTCGAAATCGGCGAACATTGACTGAAACAGCGTCCGGTCCGTATCCGCGCTTGCTGTCGCCGCGAGCGATGGCGAAACCGCGCGGAGAAATTCGCGCCGGAACACCGTCTGCTGCTTGGCGATGAAGCGTTCCACGGCAGCCAGTCCCGCGTCTTCGATATTGCGGGCGAGCCTCAGCCGCCGGCGGCCGTCGCCCACCGGCGCACTGGCGCGAAGGCTCGCCACCGCCAGTTTGCGAAGGGGCGCAGGGACAGCCCTTACGCGCTCGCTGATCGCGTGCCCTCGATAGACGTCGTAGCCGGCAAATATTTCGTCGCCGCCGTCTCCCGACAGCGCCACCGTTACGTATTTGCGCGTCATCTCGGAGAGGAACCAGGTCGGCAGCGCCGCCTGATCGGCGAATGGTTCGTCCGCATGCCAGGCGATGTCATCGAGCATGTCGACGTTTTGCGGCGTCACGACGAATTCATGATGGTGGGTGCCGAAGCGGTCGGCGACCAATTTGGCGTAAGGCCGCTCGTCGATTGCCGGATCGTCGAAACCGATCGAAAATGTTTCAAGCCGGCCCGAGCCCGCTTCGGACGCCAGCGCGACAACGGCGCTGGAATCGACTCCGCCCGAAAGAAAAAACCCGAGAGGCACGTCGGCGACCATGCGCCGATGTACCGAATCGCGCAGAATGGCGAGAGATTGCCGCGTAATGTCTTCGATGTCATCGAGTTCTTCGGAAGGAGCGGGCGGACGCCACCAGGCGCGCGCGTGCAAGCTGTCGCCGGGGGAGAACGTCAGAACGTGCCCCGGCTCGAGCCGTTTGACTCCCTGGAAGATCGAGCGGCCGCCGGACACATAACCGAGCGTGAAATAGGAATAGAGCGCAACCGGATCGAGCCGTTTGTCGACGACCCCGCCTGCAACCAGCGCCTTCAGTTCGGAGGCGAGATACAGAGTGTTCGCCGTCTCCAGGTAATAGAGTGGCTTTTCTCCGAAGCGGTCCCGTGCCGCCGTGAGTGTTCCACGTCGACAGTCGTAAAGAACGAACGCAAACATGCCATTCAGCCGGTCGAGGCAGGCCTCGCCCCACTGCTGCCAGGCGGCCAACACCACTTCCGTGTCGGAGCGGTCGCGAAACAAATGGCCCAGCGTCTCAAGTTCGCTTCGCAATTCGCGAAAATTGTAGATTTCCCCATTGTATGTCAGCTGCAGGCTGCCATCCGCGCTGGCCATCGGCTGCTTGCCGCCGTCCAGATCGATGATTGACAGACGTCGGTGCCGAATCGAGAGCCGCTCGAGTTCGCGCACGCCGTACTCATCGGGCCCGCGATGGACGATGGCCGAGCCCATCGTGTCGAGAAGCGCGGACGACGGACCCGAGGCGAAACCCTTTGCCAGCGCCACTACAAAACCGCACATCGCCAGACTCCCCTGCGGAAAACCATGCACATGCCCGACATGCCCGCTTGCGGCCCTTCGCAGTAAACCTCAGGAGCGGCCGAGCAGTCCGCGATAAAGATCGACATAGGATCGGGTCATACGTTCCAGACCAAACGACTCTCCGATCCGTCGGCGGCCGCGATCGCCCATTTCTCGCGCGAGCGCGGGGTTGTCCAGCAGCACCGTGAGGCGATCGCCCAGTGCCGTGGCACCTCTATTGCCAATCAGATAACCCGTCTCTCCTTCGAGAACCAGCTCGCCATTGCCACCGCAATCTGTCGCGATCACAGGCTTGCCCAGCGCCATGTACTCCATGATCGCATTTGAAATACCCTCTCCATGCGCTTCCATGTTCGATGTGAGTACACCGACCGTGAACAGGCTGACGATGCTCTCGACATCGCTTCGACGGCCAAGGAAGAGGATGCGGGGATACTCGCCGCTCGGAAAACGGGCCGCGTACTCTTCAAACCGTTCCCCCGTCCCGACCGCCACGAATGTGACATCATCCCTGCTATTCGTCATCAGGCTCGCCGTTTCAAGAAACGTGTCATAGTCCTTGAACCGCGAGAATGCGGCGACCATTCCTACGACATATTCCGTAGTTATTCCGAGAGCGCCTCTGACCATGCCGGCATCGGTGGACCCTGCCAGCCGCGCCGGATCGAAGCCATTGTGAATGCACACCCCTTTTGTCGATGGAATGGAGTACGCGCGCAAGCCGGCGTGGGAATTGCTCACGACAATATCCGTCAGCGGAAGGGTGAACCTCGAGCGGCAAAAGTCCGGATCGCGCATCGTGCGATTTGCGGCCGCCGCGCGAACGAAGCCGTCTATGAACTTCGCGCCAACCAGCCGGGTGAGCGGCGCGGCAAAGATCGAGCACATGCTGTTCCAGGACTGGACGATTTCCGGTCTGAACGCGCGCATCACCGCGTGAAGCCTGGAAAACATGGAAACATCGTATCGCGAGCGGCGCGGAAGGATCGTTACGCCCACCCCCAGTCGATGGAAATCGCGGTACTCGATCACGTCCGACATGACGACGGCGTGGCAGACGATGCCGGGCTCGCTGCTCAATCCTTTCAGCAATTCCACGAACTGCCGCTCCTTGCCCCCGGCGACGAGTGAATCGATGATGTGCAGAACACGCATCGCTCAGCGGTTCTTCGACGCCGGAACCAGGGGACGTACAGCATCGACGAAAGACTGCATGATGGGTGCGGGCGCGTGATTGGTTTCGACATAGTGTCGGCATCTTTGGGCCAGACGGTTGAAATCGTCCCCGGCCAGCCCGTCTACTTCGCGGACACAATCCGGCAGCCGATCGTCATTTTCAGCGACCCGGCCCAATGCGAATCTTGCAATGATCGAATCGGGGTCGACGCCGTTGCGGGTGACGATCGGAGTTCCCATTGCGAGCGCTTCGAGAAAGGTATTCGAAAACCCTTCGTAATGAGATGTGCAGAGGAGCGCTGTCGCGGCGCCCAGAAAGTACGGGACTTCGGTGCGCTTCAGATATCCAACGAGGCGGACATTGGAAAGCTGGCGCAAACCTTCCAGACCGCGCGCGGTTTCGGAGTTGACGTCTGCAGCCGGCATGCCCGCTACGCGAAATTCGATTGAGGGCAGGCGCCGCGCGGTCTGGCAGAGCAGCGGCAAGTTCTTCGGCTCTCTGAATACGCCGAGCCACGCTATGTAGGCTCTCTCGCTGCGTGAACGGAGTGCGTCTGAGCGCGGCGCGGACAAGTACACATTGTGTTGTGTATGAACATGCTTCGGCCCAAATTCACGCCCGATGTGCATAGCCTGATAGGCGTTTTGACAAACGATCAGTTCTGCGCGGGTGAGGCCGTATCGATAAGCCAGCCGCGCGTACATCGGCAGCCCGATGCGATATCTTTCATCTACATCGGCGTCGCTGGCGACAACATAGATGAACGGGACGTCGAGTCGCCCGGCAATAAGGGCCATGATGCCTGTTTCCACGGATCGCGTGGACTGAACGATCGCATCCGGCTGCCAGGCGCGTGCCGCGTCGAGCATCGAGGGAATGCGGTAATATGCATATTTCAGGATCTCTGATTCCGATGCCGGGATCGTAGGTCTCGATGAGATCGAAAGCGGGTTGCGGCCCGGCGTAGTCGTTCGCGCCCTTCCACGTGAGGACGCCGCAATGGTGTCCCAGACCGGAAAGACCGTCGAGCCATGCCTTGAGCTGGACAGCCCAACCCCCTACGGGGAACTCGCTGTCCCGCAACAAGTAAGGCAGCGAAAAATCGACAAATAGCAGCCTCACGGCGCGCGGGTCTCGCGGATGCGCGGGGCCGCGATACTGGTTTCGGGACGTTTCAGTCGCATCACATTGATCAGCGCCGCGAAGATGGGGAACAGCAGAAAATTCTCCGCCTCGGGAAAGTAGCGTCTGCCGGTAAACCCGGCGATCAGAAACGACACCACGCACAGAAAAAGGACCCAATAGATTCTGACTTTGAATTCGTGCTCCCAGGCGGCAGCTTCGGATAAGCCATGCCGCCAGAGCGCCGACGAACAACAGGAATGCGACGACGCCATTGTCGAGGAAAAATTCCAGATAGAAATTGTGGGCCTGTCCCGCAGCAAAGATCGATCGCGCCGAGTAGATAAAGTCGCTTGTCATGATCCCGAACAGCCCCGCTCCCAACCAGAAGCGATGGGGGTCGCCAACCCATTCGGCGAGCAGAGGAAGCCAGATCGCCTGTTCGCGGCCCGAAAGCAGCATGTATGTCGAAAATCCGGACACGGTGATCCCCTGCGTCAGAAGCGGCAATAAGACCGCGCCGAGCAGGGCAAGCGCCGCAACTACGACTATGGGCGCGAGGACCATCAGCGTTTTCGTGCGGCCGAGAACAATCAATGTCAGGGCGTTCATGGCTCCAAAGGTAAAGATCGCGGTCCGCGATTTCAAAAGAAGCACGGCCACCAGCGCGAGAACAAAGTTGATCGACCACAACCGGCCGCGCGTCAGCGCCATGTAAAGCAGGAGCGGCCCGGCGATCACATAAACCGTGCCGGCCGCGTTGTAGTGTAATCCAAGATAGTCTTGTGCGAGTTCGTGAACGGCACTGCGATTGGGATCCAGGAGTGCGGCTGGATGGCTCACCGTCGCGACAATGACAACGCACGACAACAGAAAAACCGCAACAGAAATTGCAGCGACCGTGTTTAGCAGCCCCGACCTGCTGCACATGTGCTGAAGGATGTACACGAACGACAAGGCGAACAGCACCGGCACGACAAAATAGGTCTGCGAATATTCGAGAAAACCGGGCTGAAAGGAGACGGGAAAGAGCGCGTGGAAGCGGGGAATGTTCGGCACCGATCGCAAGAAGGCGACGGTAAAAACCGCGAAATAGGCCGAAAACGCGATGAGCGCCTTTCGCTGCAGCCTGTCCTCCACGACCCACGTGTTTCGGCTGCCCACGAACACGAGGAATGCCAGTGCTGCGATAATATTGGGAATCTTGAATCCCGGAATATCCATGATGCGCACCTGCATCGGCGGGGACGCAACGAACGGCATCACGACGATCAGGAGGAGAATCAGCAGATCTTCCGCCGCGCGGGACGAGCGCGCCGGACGGGCCAGTGCCACCGCAGGCGATCCTTCAACAACCGCCATTGGATCGGCGCTCCCGTGTGCCAGTCTTCGCCATTCCCATTTTATATCGCAAGCCTGGAACGGACTGAAGTGCAGTTGCGCAGCGGACGATTGGTGCGCGGGCGATCCCGCGATTGAGCGCTGATGCGGACCAGGCCGGCCCGGCAGTCAAATGCATTACGTCGTTCCGCCCACGCGCCTCTCGATAGCATCCCAGATCAGCTTGGCGATGTCGGGGCCGCCGAAGCGCTTCACCTCCTGGATGCCCGTGGGCGAGGTGACGTTCACCTCGGTCAGATAACCGCCGATCACGTCGATCCCGGCGAAGATCAGGCCCCGCTTCTGAAGTTCGGGACCGAGCGCCTCGCAGATCCGTCTTTCCCGCTCGGCCAGCGTGGTGGGTTCCGCGCGCCCCCCCACGTGCAGGTTCGAGCGCGCTTCGCCCTCGGCGGGCAGGCGGTTGAACGCGCCTGCGAACGCGCCGTCGACCAGGATGATCCGCTTGTCGCCCTGGCGGACCTCGGGAACGTAGCGCTGCACGATCACGGGTTCGCGGTAGAGCTGCGTGAACATTTCGAGCAGGGCCGCCAGATTCTCGTCGTCCTGCCTCAGGCGAAACACCCCCGCCCCGCCGTTTCCGAACAGGGGCTTCAGAATGATGTCGCGATGCTCGGCGCGAAAGCCGCGGATCTCCTCCTTGTCGCTGGTGATCAGCGTCGGCGGCATGAATTGTTTGAAGAGCGTGACGAACAGCTTCTCGGGCGCATTCCTCACCTGGAAGGGATCGTTGACGACGAGCGTGCCGGGTGCGAGGCGCTCCAGGAGATGCGTCGCCGTGATGTAGGCCATGTCGAAGGGCGGGTCCTGGCGCATCAGGACAACCTGGTGGCGCGCGAGATCGCGCCTGGAAGCCTGCCCGAGCGTGTAGTGGTTGCCGCGCTCGTTGCGCACCGCGAGCGGCTGCATGCGCGCGCTCAGGATTCCGTCGCGGAACGACAGATCGCGCGGCCCGTAATAATAAAGCTCGTGTCCGCGGTATTGCGCTTCGAGCGCGAGGGCGAATGTCGAATCGCCCAAGATGTCGATACTCTCGATCGGATCCATTTGAATTGCGACGGCGAGCGCCACGTTCCCCGCTCCTGGTTCAAACGGCGCGCGAGACCCTGCAGTCCCGGCGCAGCCTTGTTGTGAAGCGGCTCTCCCGGCTCGGCAAGCCCGGGACAGGTTTGATGGGCGTTTCGCGCGATGTCATCGGAAGCCTCGCCAGGCTGGCGCAGATATTCGGCGGGATCGTTGGGTTAGAGGCGCATGCGCAGCCATGATTGTCCTACCCGGCTTTCGGACGCCAGGCGTCGCGCAGATGGCGCGGCCATCGTCCGAATATCATGATGGTGTCGAAACGCACGCCTTTCGGCCGCAGGTCACGGCGCTGCGCCAGATAGAACTGGGCGGCGCGCGCGATGCGCGCCTGCTGGCGCGGACCAAGCGCCGCCTGCGCATCCTGAAGATCCCGGCGTGCTTTCACTTCGATGAAGCACAGGACGCCCCGCGGCGTGCGCGCGACCAGATCGATTTCGCCGGCATGGGTGCGCACCCGTCGGCCCAGAATGCGATAGCCCTTGCAGATCAGCAGTAGCGCCGCCAGAGACTCTCCGCGTCGGCCGCGCCGTTCCGCTGCGCGGTGCAACGCCACGAACCGTTCAGCCGCCATTCCCCGCTCCTTTGCGCGCGAGCGCGCGAGCATAGACGGTTCGGCGCGAAATGTTCAGAGCATCCGAGACGAGATCGGCGGCGGCGCGTACCGGCATGAATGCCAGAGCCCTGTCCAGCAGCGCATCGGTGCGTTCCAGATCCGGCCCTGCGGATTGCGGCGGACCGACGATCACGGTCACCTCACCGCGCGCCGTCAACGTGTCGGCATAGCATGCCGCCAGCGCGCCGAGATCGTCGCGGCGCACCTCCTCATGCAATTTCGTCAGTTCGCGCCCGATTGCCGCCTGGCGCGGTCCCAGCGTCTCCTGCATGTCGCGGAGACTCTCCGCGAGGCGCTGCGGTGCTTCGAAGAAGATCAGGGTCGCGCGCAGGGACTTCAGTTCGTCCAGCGCGGAGCGGCGCGCGCTGCTTCCCGTGGGCAGAAAGCCTGCGAACAAAAAGTGGTCGGTGGGCAAGCCAGAGAGCACGAGCGCCGCGAGCGTCGCCGATGCGCCGGGAAGGGCGTGCACATTCGCCCCTGCGGCAAGGGCCTCGCGGACGAGCTTGTAGCCGGGATCGGACACCAGCGGCGTGCCGGCATCGCTGACGAGCACGAGCCGCTCTCCGCGCGCCAATCGTTCGAGGATGGCCGGCCGCAGGCGCGGCGCGTTGTGATCGTTATAGCTGAGCAGCGGGCGCGAGATGGCGTGAATGGCGAGAAGTCTGGCTGTGGTTCTGGTGTCTTCGGCAAGGATGGCATCGCAGCCTCGCAGCACCGCGAGCGCGCGCAGCGTGATGTCGCCTGCATTGCCGATCGGAGTTGCGGTGACATACAGCCCCGGCTCGAGGGGCTTTTGCGATTCAACCGGCGCCGGAGTAGGTTTGATCATTCCTGTCCCTCTGTATGCGCGCGAGTGCACGGCTTGATGAACGAGCGTCCGAATACAGCTCCCGCGGCATTCCTCGCCTGCCTCGTGCGGCGACTTTGCGCCATCGGGTCGATCGTTGCGACGGCGGCCGTGCTGGGATGTGTCCCCATGGCCCAGCCGAGGCCAAACCTGCCGCCCCCAAGTCCGCCGCCTCTGCTGCCGATGACGCCGGCAACGCATCCGCTGACCGGCGAGCTCAGTGGATTTGCGCAACTTGGTAACATGCCGACCGGACGAACGCCGGTCCGGGTGGGCGTGCTGCTGCCGTTTTCGAGCGGCTCCGCGGCGACGAGGACGCTTGCGGCCAGCTTCATGAAGGCCGCCGAACTGGCGCTGTTCGATACGCGACAACGCGATCTGCTTCTGGTTTCCGCCGACGAGGGCTCGGGCGGCGGCGAGGCGGCGGCTGCGGTTCGGATGCTTCTCTCGGAAGGTGCTGAAGTCATCATCGGTCCCCTTTTCGCGCAATCGGTTTCGGCGATCGCGCCGATCACGCGCGATCACGGTGTTCCCGTGATTTCGTTTTCGACGGATCGTACCGTGGCCGGAGACGGGGTCTATCTCCTCAGTTTCCAGCCGGAAAATGAAGTCGAACGGATTGTCCTCTATGCGAGGACGCGCGGCCATTCCGCATTCGCGGCGCTGATCCCCAGTACCGCTTATGGCGCGCGGGTGGCGCAGGCGTTCCAGGACAGCGTGCGCGCTGCGGATGGTCGCATCGTGGACGTGGAAAATTTCTTTCCCGCCAGCGGCGATATTGCAACTCCCGTGCGGAAGGTGGCCCAGTCGAAACCGGACGCAATCCTGATCGCGCAGGGCGGCGCGCTTCTGCGCGACATCGCCCCGACGCTCGCGGCCGATGGCGCGGGTGGCCAGGAGGTGCAGTATCTCGGCACCGGACTGTGGGACGATCCGGCAACCGCCCGCGAACCCAACCTGGCGGGAGGCTGGTTTGCCGCGCCCGACCCCGATGCGGGTCGCGATTTCACCGCGAAGTATCAGAAGGTGTTCGGGACCAGCCCACCCCAGCTGTCCTCCCTCGCCTATGATGCGGTGTCACTGGTTTCGGTTCTGGCATCGGGACCTGCCTATCACCGCTTCACGCGTCAGGCGCTGACGGATCCCAACGGCTTTTCGGGCGTCGATGGCATTTTCCGTTTTGCTCCCGACGGGACATCCGAGCGTGGCCTTGCGATCCTGAGCGTTGAGCCCGGAGGCGGTTTTTCGGTGCTCAGCCCGGCACCAAGGACGTTTCAGGCGTCGGGGTCGTAAAGGTCGAGTCCGCATTTGCGAGCGCGGCAATCACGGCGTTGAGCACCAGCCGTCCTTTTTCAGTCACCGCGAGCCGCGTGCCGCGCCGCTCGACAAACCCGTCTTCCGCAAGGACTTCGATGCGTTGCGGATCGATCGGCTGATGCCATTGCGCCTGATACGCGCGCAGATCGATTCCTTCGGAAAGTCGCAGATTCATCAGCAGATGCTCGCGCCCCGCATCGGCGCGCGCGAGCACGGTTGTTTCTACGAAGCCATGCCTGTCGCGTCCCACGCGCGCCAGCCAGCGTTCCGGCAGCCGCTCGGTCGCCGTGGCGAGACGCCCGCGTGAATGCGGCAATCGGCCGTGCGCGCCGGGCCCCACGCCGGCGTAGACTCCATACCGCCAATAGAGAAGGTTGTGGCGGCATTCATGGCCGTGCCGCGCATGGTTTGAAATTTCATAGGCGGGCAAGCCCGCGGCGTTGGTGATGGCCTGCGTGACCTCATAGAGTTCGGCCGCCATCGGCTCGCCGATCGGGACCAGATCGCCGGTGCGGACGCGCAGCGCGAAAGGTGTCCCCTCTTCGATCGTCAGTTGATACAGGGAGAGGTGGTCCGTTCCTAACGCGATTGCCTCCTGAAGTTCGCGCTCCCACTGCCGGATGCTCTGGTCGGGGCGCCCATAGATCAGGTCGATAGAGACGCGTTCGAAGACGGCGGCCGCAAGCCGGACAGCCGACCTCGCCTCCGCCGCATTATGGAGGCGCCCCAGATTCTCGAGATCGCTGTCATTCAATGCCTGAACGCCCAGCGAAACGCGGTTGACGCCCGCGTCGCGGTAATCGCGGAAACGCCCGGCGTCGACGCTCGACGGATTGGCTTCGAGCGTGATCTCGACATCGTCGGCCACGGGCCAGTGCCGGGCAATCCGATCGAGCGTTGCGCCGACCGCTGCCCCGCTCATCAGGGACGGGGTTCCGCCGCCAAAAAATATCGACGAGACAGTCGCGCGACCGGGCGCCAGTTCGGATGCGACGAACTCCAGTTCGCTGGCGATCGCGCGGATCCATCGGTCCTCCTCGATGCGCGCACGCACGTGGGAATTGAAGTCGCAATACGGACACTTGGCCGCACAGAAAGGCCAGTGAACGTAAATTCCGAGCGGCTCCGTGCTCATGACAGCGCGCCTGCGCGTTCGAGATGGCGCTTCAATTTTTCGAACGCGCGCGCCCGGTGGCTGATTCGGTGCTTGAGTGCGGGATCCAGTTCGCCGAAACTTTCCTGCATCCCGTCGGCGACGAAAATCGGGTCATACCCGAACCCGTTGTTGCCGCGCGGAGGAAAGCGGAGCCGTCCCCGCACCTCTCCCTCGAAGACAGCCATGTCGCCGTCAGGCTCGGCGAGCGCCAGCGCGCAGAAAAACTTCGCCGAAAGGTCTTGGCCCCCGCGTTCCTGCAGTTCGCGTTCGACACGCGCCATGGCGCACGCGAAATTCTTGTCGGGCCCTGCCCAGCGCGCGGAATAGATTCCCGGCGCGCCGTCCAGCGCGGACACGACAAGGCCGGAATCGTCGGCGAGCGCCGCCAGATGCGTCGCATCGGCGGCGGCCCGGGCCTTGAGCACGGCATTCTCGCCAAAGGTCGCGCCGGTTTCTTCCGGCTCGGGGAGGCCAAGCTCTTCGGCGCCTTTCGCCGGCAGCCCCAGTAGCTCCAGGAGCTCGCTGAGCTCCCGTACCTTGCCGACATTGTGACTCGCCACCACAACGACCTGCCCCCGCTTCATGCGAGAGTCCGTTTCTGGAGTTCGATCAGTTCGGCTATGCCCTTGCGCGCGAGACGGAGCAGATCTCGCGAATTCCAGTTCGGAGAACGGCGCCTTTTCCGCGCTGCCCTGAATCTCGACCAGTCCGCCGCCGCCTGTGATCACGAAATTGGCATCGGTGTCGGCGGTCGAATCCTCGTCATAGTCGAGGTCGAGCAGCGGCGTCCCCCGCCAGATGCCGCAGGAAACCGCCGCGACGTGCTCGCGGATCGCCGGCCTGCCGAGCATGCCGATGCGGCCCATGAAGCCGATGCATTGGCTCAAGCGCAACGAACCCTCCGGTGACGGACGCCGTGCGCGTGCCCCCGTCGGCCTGCAGCACATCGCAATCGATGACGATCTGGCGTTCCGCCAGCGCGGAAAGGTCGGTGATCGCGCGCAGCGAGCGGCCCACGAGACGCTGAATCTCGAGGGTGCGGCCCGATTGTTTGCCTTGCGCAGCCTCCCGCCGCATGCGCTCATGCGTGGAGCGCGGGAGCATGCCATACTCGGCCGTCACCCAGCCTTTGCCGCTGCCCTTGAGGAATGCCGGCACCTGTTCCTGCAGGCTGGCAGTGACAAGAACATGCGTATCGCCGAATTTGACGAGGCATGAGCCTTCCGCGTGACGCGCCACGCCCGCCTCCAGACTGATCTTGCGCATCTCGTCGGCAGCGCGTTTGCTCGGCCGCATGGCATCCCTTGAAGTTTAAGATAGCTGCCGCTACCTAGCCTTGCCGACCGCAAGGACGCAATGTGTGACTGCTGGTGCGGAAAAAATTATTTGCATTCAAAGGCTTGAAATTGGAACCAACTCCGATTGATACGACCCAGGCGCGGTTGCTGGTGAGCGATCTGGGCGAACGACCGCGCGAGGTTTTTCGCCATCTTGTCGACGCGTTTCTCGCCTCGGGAGAACCTGTGGGCTCGCGCACGCTTTCCCAGCGCCTTCCCACTTCGCTGTCGCCCGGCCTCCATCCGCAACGTGATGGCGGATCTGGAGGCGATGGGCCTGCTCTGTGCGCCGCATACCAGCGCCGGCCGGGTGCCGACCGAAAAGGGCCTCCGACTGTTCGTCGATGGGCTGCTCGAAATCGGCGATCTGTCGCCGGAAGAACGACGTGCCATCGAGGCGCCGGATCGGCGCTCCGGCAGCGGCGTCGAGGACGTGCTCACCGAGGCCACCATGATGCTTTCGGGCCTTTCGCATTGCGCAGGGCTCGTGGTGGCGCCCAAGCAGGATCAGCACGTTCAAGCATGTCGAGTTCGTCGCCGTTGCGCCGGGCCGCGCGCTCGTCGTCATCGTGGGCGGAGGACGGACAGGTTGAGAACCGTCTGATCGAGACGCCGCTGGGTCTTCCCGTTTCGGCGCTCAGCGAGGCATCGAATTATCTGAACGCACGGCTGAGGGGCCGCACGCTCGATGCCGCGCGTGCCGAAATCATGGCCGACCTCGAGACGAAAAGCGCAGAACTCGATGCGCTGACCGCAAAGATCGTCGCCGAGGGACTGGCGACACTGGCGGCGCCGTCCGGAGCGGCGCCACGCCGCCGAGGAAAAGGTTTTGATCGTGCGCGGCGCCTCGCATCTTGCTCGATCGTGTCGAAGCCCAGACCGATCTCGAGCGCGTGCGCACGCTTGTTCGACGACATCGAGCGCAAGAACGACCTTATCCGGCTGCTCGAGCTCGCGGCGCAAGGCGACGGCGTGCGCATCTTCATCGGCTCGGAGAACCGGCTGTTCAGCCTCTCCGGCTCGTCGATCATCGCCGCGCCTTATGCGAACGCGCAGGGCAAGTCGTCGGCGTCATCGGTGTTCTGGGACCCACGCGTTTGAACTACGCGACGCATCATTCCGATGGTGGATCATACCGCGAAAGTGGTCGGCAGACTGCTCGCCTGACGGCAAGTGAGGGACGGATATGGCCGACAACGACAACGAATCCGTCGCCGGAATCAGGCGGCCCGGCAGGCCGACGGCGACGGCCAGCCGGACGAACTGACGGCGCTGCGCTCCGAGGTAGCCGATCTGAAGGAGCGCCATCTGCGCGCGCTTGCGGATGCGGAGAACACGCGCCGCCGGGCCGAGCGCGACCAGCTCGACGCCTCGCAATATGCAGTGACGCGATTTGCGCGCGACATGCTGGTCGTGAGCCGACAATTTGCGCGCGCACTCGCGCCATTTCCCGGAGGAGGCACGGGCCGAAGCGTCCGCGGCAGGTGAAGGCCGTGCTCGAAGGCGTCGAAGCCACGGAGCGCCAGCTTGCCGCGACGCTCGAAAGGCACGGGGTGCAAGCCATCGATACCGACGAGCGCAAAATTCGATCCGAACCTGCATCAGGCGATCGCGGAAGTGCCCACCGAGGGAAAGGCGCCCGGGTCGATCGTCAATGTCGTCCAGACCGGCTATGTCATCGCCGACCGTCTGCTCAGGCCCGCGATGGTGACGGTGGCGCGCAGCGGCGGAGATGGCGCCAGCGGCAGTGAACCCGCCTCCACCGAGGCCCGCGACGCCAAGACCTGAGCTCCGGAGCCGCGACAGCGGATTGGACCGAAAGGTGAGCGACGTTCGCATCGTCATCGCAGGCGCCGCAGGTCGGATGGGCCGCGCGCTGGTGCACGCGGTTCTCGAGGATGGCGGAAGCGCTCTCGTGGGCGCGCTCGAGGCGCGCGGTCATCCCCGAACTCGGCACGGATGCGGCCAGCTTGGCCGGGCGCGAACCCGCAGGGATCCTCCTCACCCACGAGGCGCGCGCCGTGCTGGCAGCAGCCGATGCCCTGATCGATTTTACGACGCCTGCCGTTTCGGTCGCGCTGGCGGAACTCGCGGCCGCGAAGCGCACGGTGCATGTGATCGGCACCACGGGATTTTCCGCCGCAGACGACCGGCAGATTGCCGCGCTGGCGAGCAGTAGCGTGATCGTGAAATCCGGGAACATGAGCCTCGGCGTCGCGCTGCTGGCGGCTCTCGTCAAGCGCGCCGCCAGGGCGCTTCCGGAATTCGACATCGAGATTGTGGAAATGCATCATCGCGCGAAAGCAGATGCGCCATCGGGCACGGCGCTTCTCCTGGGTCGTGCCGCCGCAGAGGGGCGCGGAGTCGCCCTGGACGCGGAAACTGCACGAGCCGGACAGACGGGCGCGCGCAGGAGCGGCTCCGTTGGCTTCGCATCGCTTCGCGGTGGCAGCGTCGTCGGCGAACATCATGTCATTTTCGCTGGGCCCAGGGAGCGCGTGCTTCTCGGTCATGTCGCCGAGGATCGCGCGATATTCGCGGCCGGCGCCCTCGCAGCCGCAAAATGGGGACAACGGCGCCCGCCGGGACTTTATTCGATTTCCGACGTGCTCGGTATCGGCGAGTGGTGAGCGGGACAATCCGGCCTGCACACTCGGGTCAGCGTGGTCTTCCGGATTGCGGGATCCGAGCGGGTAGTTCGCGGCGGACGCTCAGGCGAAATGCGCGGTGCGCGCGCTGCGAAGCGCCGCGCGCAATGCTTGCGCGACGGACAATCTTTCGCCGGGTGGAAGGAATGCTCCGATCTGGAGGGCGCGGCCGTGACTGGCCAGCGTCAGCCTGCTCCAGCTACGAACCGGTTCCTCGAGCTCGACGCGCACCCAATAGGGATTGAATTCGAAGCACACGGGTTCGCCGCGCGCGGGATAGCGATCGACGCGCAACAGGTCCGGCGTGACGCGAACCTGTTCCCGCCGCGCAGCCGCATTGCGGCTCGCCTGAAAAGCCCAGGCGAGCAGAGCTACGTCCGCGCCCATGAATGGCGTCACGGGCCACGCACCCCGCAGCACAAAGTAACATCCGAATGCGAGATTGATCACAGTAACAGCGACAAGTATCCCCTTGAGCGTCGCCGCGCGCATCGGCGGATTTGGCCGCAATGTCGCATCGAAGAGAATGGGCTCGGCAACGGTTTGCATGTCATCACGATGCATCGATCGCCGCGCGCAGGCAAGAAAAAGACAAGCGCGCGGCGGTCCTGATCCATAACGGGCAGCCGAAGCTCAACGTTCCGGACCGGACACATGGGTAACGGTTTCATCCCGGAGACATGGGTAGCACTTTTGCCCCGAATGAGTTCTCGAAATACGGTGACGGGTAATGTATTTGCCCGCCGCGAAATTGTACCGAAATTCGCCGAGATGCCCCGGGAGTATCTGTTTCCGTTGTGGCGGGTCCCGCCTGCGCTGTCGAATGCATCTGGCTCGCGCGCGAAGCGCGGACGCCGGCGGCAGACATGTTCGAAACTCCCTGAGATGGGCTCCCGCGGTCGCGCAAACCTCGCGAAGTTGCCTGAGATACAAGAGGCACGCGAGCCGCTTGCCCGTGCGGTTTCGCCACCGACGCATCATTCGGCGCGACCCAGGCGCAATCGTCATCGGACAAAGTTTTCGAAAGTCCCTGCAAACCTAATCGGTTGGTTTGCACTCGCGCAATGACAATGTTATATACGCGTCTACACAAGGGACGAGAATGCCGCTCAACATCAGAAATGAAAAGGTCAATCGCCTGGCGGAGAAACTGGCGGGACGGACGCGGATGAACAAGACCGAGGCGGTGAAGCTGGCGCTCGAAAACGAGTTGCGCCGGGTGGAACAGGCGATCCCGCTCCGGGAACAGCTCCGCCCGCTTCAGAAGCGGGTGCTGGCGCGGCCGGCCACGGGCCATGAGGCCGACAAGGCGTTTTACGATGCCCTGAGCGGCGAGAGCTGATGTTCGTCGATGCTTCGGCGGTCGTGGCCATTCTGAGCCGCGAAACGGAAGCAGACCAATTCGCAGACCTGCTGGATCATGCGGACGCGCCTGTCACCTCGCCGATCGCCGTCTTCGAAGCGGCACTGGGGCTTTGCCGTGAGCGGCATGCGAGCGTCCAGGAGGCAAATGCGGATGTCGAGGAATTTCTCGCGCTCGCGGAAATCGAGTGCGCGGCTATTTCGTCCGCCGAGGCGAAGACGGCGCTGCTGGCCTTCGCGCGCTACGGCAAAGGGACGGGGCATCCCGCCCAACTCAACCTCGGCGATTGTTTCGCCTACGCGGTCGCCCGAAACCGCGGCATTCCCCTCCTGTTCAAAGGGGACGACTTCACAAAAACCGACATCGAAATTGCCGGTTGAGGCAGGGCGCCCTGCGGCTTCCCGGCATCTTCTCCCCATCCGGCACTCTGGCAACGAACTTCAGTCTCTCGTCCATGGGTTTACTCACCTTCCAAGGCATTTTGCGCTCTGCGCAAAAAGCCCGATTGTGTTTCCCAGGTGCCCGGAATGAAGTGTCATCCTTCTCTCAGGGAGGACAAGCGTTCCGATTGCCAACGCCGGCAGAATGAGGCAAGGCGGATGAAAGCAGCACGCGTGGGTTCGACGTGGCGAAGGCATTTTCCGCACGTGAGGTCGAGCTTTTCTTCGCGCGATTGAGCGCGCAGACGCCAACGCCAAGGACGGAACTCGCCTACACCAACGCATTCACCCTGTTGGTGGCCGTCGTGCTTTCCGCCCAGGCGACGGACAGGGGCGTCAACAAGGCGAGCGAAAGGTTGTTTGCGATCGCGGATACGCCGCGCAAAATGCTCCGGCTCGGTGAAGAAGGTCTCATCGATCGAATCCGCACAATCGGCCTCTACCGCAACAAAGCGAAGAACATCCTCGCCCTGTCGCAAGTCCTGATCGACCAGCATCACGGACAGGTGCCGCAGGACCGCGATGCGCTCGAAGCGCTGCCCGGCGTGGGACGCAAGACGGCAAATGTCGTTCTCAACGTCGCCTTCGGGCAGCCCACCATCGCCGTGGACACGCACGTGTTCCGGGTCGCAAACCGGACCGGCCTGGCGCCTGGAAAAACTCCTCTCGACGTCGAGACGAAGCTTGCGTCAATCGTGCCCGGAACCTATCGCCTGCATGCGCACCATTGGTTGATTCTGCACGGGCGCTATGTCTGCGTCGCCCGCACTCCAAAATGTCCTGTCTGCGTTGTGCGCGACCTTTGCCGCTATCCCGACAAGACGCGCGCGCCGCAGCTCTGAGCGGGAACCGCGGCTTGCATTGTTTATGACACCGGAGCGGGCGACTTGGGACGCAGCGAGCCCAGGCAGACCTGGTCGGCGGCCATGTCATGTCCGCGCGGCAAGGTTTCCACGTGCCGCACGAGGAGCGAGGTCCCGTAGGGATAGAGAAAGAAGAATGCCTTGCAGCCCGGACCGTCGTAGCGCCACATTTCGGCCGGCCCGTCCTTGCGGATAAGGGCCGGATTGCCCATGAGAATGCGCAGCTGCTCGGGCTGCAAACCCGCGAGATCGCCCGGTTCGCCCGGCGGTGGCGCGGGCGGAAGCGCAACGCGCGGCGGGGGTTGCTGGACAATCTGCGGCGGTCGCGCCGTTACGCAAGCTGCGAGCATCGCGCAGAGCGCAATAACGGCAAGCGGGCGCATTCTATGAACTGCGACTCCTCCAACGTCTGGACAAACACAGCCGGGGGCGAAGCGCTGGGGCATCATTGGGCCGCAAGAGCGTGGATTTGCGAGTTCGCGAGAGTCAACTTGGCAATGGAAAGCTCGCCGCTGCGCTCAAGCTCGCCGAGAAAGCTCCTGGTGCGGGCAAGCCCGTCAGCGTGAGCCGCCTCCCACTGCCTGACCGCCTCGGCACCCTGCACACGCGTCGAACCCCGCAACGCCGGATCGAATCCGGCAAGGGCGTCGGCTGCGAGCGCACGCTGGCCGGCGAACAGATCGTCCGCAATGCGGCGAACCGCGAGACGGTCCCAATGCTCGCGGCCGCTGATCCGATTGGCAAGGCCACGCAACCGATCCAGCCCAACGGCAGCGCCGACCGCGAAATAGGCACCCGCCACGAGGTCGATGGGCAAGGCGCGGGACTCCGCCAGCAGCACGATTTCCGGGGTGCCGCCAAGCAGAGGAAGCACCGCCACATCCTCCGCCACGTCGAGAGGCGCGCCCGCCTTCTGAAGCTCCGCGATGCGGTCCTCCGTCCCCTGTGTCTCATAGGGCGAAATGAGCGTTGAAAATGTACCCCGTAGCGCTTCCACACCTGCGCGGTAACACGCGATGGTGTCCCCCAGATCCGCCCGCGCAGGGACATTGACGAGAAACCACAGGCCCAGACGACGCAGAAGCTCGGCGATCTCGCTATAGGCGCCCGTCTGGATCGTGGCGCGCACTTTGCCGTCGAGTGCATCGATGCGGGACTTCAGCGCACCGAGGCCCAACGCGCCTTCTGCGAGGACAAAGGCGCGCGCAATCATCGCCCCGGGCGCGCTGGAAATTTCCTCGATGCGGTGCACGAAGACCGGTCCCGCCAGATTGACGATGCGGTTGGCGAGTACGGTCGCGATGATCTCGCGCCGAAGGCGGTGATGGATGAGCTCTTCGGGAAAGCGCGTCACCGCCGAGGCTGGAAAATAGGCCGCCAGCTCGGAGGCGAAAAACGACTGGTCAGGCAGCTCGCTGGCAACGATCTGCGCGTCGAGATCGAGCTTGGCATAGGCGAGCAGCACGGCCAGCTCGGGGCGGGTCAGGCCCGCGCCTGCCTGCGCAAGCCGGTGCAAGCTGTCTTCGTCCGGGAGAAATTCGACGCTGCGATCGAGACGGCCTCGCCGCTCCAGATCGCGTATGAAGCGGCCATGCGAATCGAGATCGCGCGAACTGCGCGCTACCGCGACCGAAATCGCCAGCGTCTGGTCATAATTGTCGCGCAGCACATGTGTGGCAACATCGTCCGTCATGGCATTCAGCAGCATGTTGCGTTCGTCGGCGGAAAGCTCGCGGCGCCGCAAGGGGCCGCTAAACAGAATTTTCAGATTGACTTCGTGGTCCGAAGTGTCGACGCCGGCCGAATTGTCGATAGCATCGGTGTTGAGCCGTCCTCCTTTCATTGCGTATTCGATGCGGCCGGGCTGGGTTAGCCCGAGGTTGGCGCCCTCGCCGATCACCTTGGCGCGAAGCTCGCCGCCATTTACGCGCACTGCATCATTGGCGCGGTCGCCAACGTCGAGGTTGGTCTGGCTCGATGCCTTGACGTAGGTTCCGATTCCGCCAAACCAGAGAAGATCGATATCGGCCTTCAACAGGGCCTTGATGAGCTCGTTGGGAGAAACCCGGGCGGCGTCAAGCCCGGTCAGCGCCTTCACCTCGGGGGAAAGCACAATCTCCTTCGTGTCTCGCGGATAGACTCCGCCCCCCCTGGAGATGAGCGCGCGTTCGTAATCGGCCCAACTCGACCGCGGCAGATCGAACATCCGTTTGCGTTCGGCCCAGCTTCGCTCGGGGCTCGGATCGGGATCGACGAAGATGTGCCGGTGATCGAAAGCTGCGAGTAGTTTTATCTTCTTCGACAAGAGCATGCCATTGCCGAATACATCGCCCGACATGTCACCGACACCGACGCAGGTGAACGGATCGTTCTGAATGTCGCGGTCCATCTCGCGGAAATGACGTTGGACCGCTTCCCACGCGCCCTTCGCCGTGATGCCCATCTTCTTGTGGTCATAGCCGTGGCTGCCGCCCGAAGCGAATGCATCGCCGAGCCAGAAGCCGCGCGTCTGTGCGATCTCGTTGGCGATATCCGAGAACGTGGCGGTTCCCTTGTCGGCAGCCACGACGAAATAAGGATCGTCGTCGTCGTAGCGCACCGTGCGCGCGGGCGCGATGATGGTTCCGTCTGGACCGATATTGTCGGTCAGGTCCAGCAGGGCGTGAATGAACATCCTGTAGCTGGCTACACCCTTGGCCTGAATTTCGTCGCGCGCAGCATTGGCAGGAAGGCGCTTGGCAAAGAAACCGCCTTTTGCGCCGACCGGCACGATGACCGCGTTCTTCACCTGCTGCGCCTTTACGAGGCCCAGGATTTCGGTGCGGAAATCCTCACGGCGATCCGACCAGCGGATGCCGCCGCGCGCGACTTTGCCGAAGCGAAGGTGCGCGCCTTCCACCAGGGGCGAATAGACAAACATTTCGTAGAGCGGCCGCGGAGCCGGAAGCTCGTCGAGCCGGCGACTGTCGAGCTTGATGCAGAAACAATCCGGCGCGCCTCCCTTTTCATCCAGCTGGAAGAAGTTTGTGCGCAACACGCTCTCGACCACATTGCGCAAGCGGCGGATGATACGATCGTCGTCGAGGCCCGGAACGTCGTTCAGGGCGCCCTCGATGCGCGCGCGCACGACCCTCGCAGATGATTCGCGATCCCGCAGGTCCGGATCGTGCAGCGTCCGAAAGAGCATCACGAGAAGTGCGGCAATGTCGGAATTGCGCGCCAACGCCTGCTCGATGTAATCCTGGCTGAATTCAAAACGCGCCTGCCGCAGAAACTTTGCGCAGGCACGCAGAATCGTCACGTCCCGCCACGGCATGCGCGCGCTTACGATGAGCCGATTGAAGCCATCATTCTCGGCGGAACCGGAAATTACCGCATGAAACGCTTCTTCCAGCCGGTACTTCAGCTCGG
The DNA here is from genome assembly GCA_963812975.1 of uncultured Alphaproteobacteria bacterium. Taxonomy (GTDB): domain Bacteria; phylum Pseudomonadota; class Alphaproteobacteria; order Micropepsales; family Micropepsaceae; genus Rhizomicrobium. The sequence continues at coordinate 79,682 of CAWEXK010000028.1, forward strand.
ATGGCTCAACGGCGCCACCATCGGCACGCTCCATCTGAAAATCAAGAATGGCAGCTTCCATTTTTTGCCCGTCACCGAGGTTCAGTCCGATCGCATAGGAATCCTCGGCGATGACGCGAAAGCCCAAATTCTCGAAGATCGGCAGCGACGCGGAGAGCGCCAGCACAGGGCCCATCACATAGAGCTTCAATCGCAGCGTGGAGTTGCCGTCGAGAGCGGAACGGTAGGCCCTGGCTCTGGCAGAATCGCGGCTCAGAGCGAGTTTCTCCAGCTCCGACAAGTCCTGGACCGCCTCATCGGGCGAGAAGACGTCGCGATAGCGCGGCGGAAAGGCGGCTGCATGACGTCGCAAGAGCCGCAACCCCTCCGATTCGCCGTGCTCGCGCATCAATGACTGCGCAAATGCGTCTCCCCAGGTGCGTATTGCGGCGCGGATGTCCCCCTCGAGCTGTCGGACGTCGACCTGCGGCCTTGGACCCGGGTTTCGGCCCACGATGTAATGAATGCGCGCCAGCTGCGATTCGTCGATGACCGGCGTTGACGCCGTCGTTCGACCGTCGAAGGCCCTCGCAAGCATTGCGTGAATCTTTTCGCGCGCCTGTGTGTCGTAACGGTCGCGCGGTACGTAAACCAGCGCGGAGACGAAGCGATCGAAGCGGTCGAAGCGCAGAAAGACGCGTACCTTGGGACGTTCGCCCAGCCGCAACACGCCAAGTGCGGTGGCAAAGATTTCATCCTCACCCGCCTGAAAAAGCTCTTCGCGAGGATAGGTATCGAGGATGTGCACGAGCGCCTTGCCATCGTGGCTGTCGGGAGCCAGACCCGCGCGACCAAGAATATGTGCGACCTTGAGGCGAAGAAGCGGAATGTCGCTTGGGCGGCTGCTATAGGCGGCGGAGGTGAAAAGGCCGACAAAGCGGCGCTCGCCAGTGAGCTCGCCTTTGTTGTCGAAGGTTTTGACGCCCACGTAATCCATGTGAATGCGGCGGTGGACGACCGACCGCTCGTTTGCCTTCGTGATGATGAGGGGCTCGGGCTGGGCGAGGAAGGCGCGCACTTCGGGGGAAAGGCTCGCATGGTCGGACCCGCGACCGATCACACGCGCTGCAGCGTCCGACAGAACGCCCAGGCTGCTTTCTGCCATCGGTTCGAGTCTGCCGCCGTCCACATTCCTGAACGCGTAGTCCCGAAAGCCGAGGAACGTAAAATGATTTTCGCCCAGCCATTCCAGAAACGCGATGCTCTCCGCGACGGCTTCGCGGGAAGCCGGCGGAGGGTCGCGCTCGAGGCCGCAGATGGTGTCCTGAAGCTGCGCCAGCATCTTGTGCCAGTCGCGCACCGCCATGCGCACCTGCGCAAATACGTTGCGCGCGCCGTGGACCAGCGCGCGCTGGCGCTCCTCGTCGAAGACGGGATCAAGCACGATAGCGATGATGCTTTCGCGAATTTCCCTGCCCACCTTGACGCGCAGGCCGCTCGCATCCCTTTGGGCCCGGACAACCGGATGAAACAGGGCATGGGCGCGCACGTCTTGTGCGGCCAGTTCTCCCATGAGCGAATCGAAAAGAAACGGCATGTCGTCATTCACGGCGAGAAATATCGTCTCGCCGAGCGATTGATCACCTTCGGGCGAGCGGAGTTCCAGCAGCTCGGCCAGCGTGTCGCCGGGCCTGCGCAGCGAGGAGCGCTCAAATACCAGTTTGGCAATGGCTGCCAGTGAATCGGCGGCGTAGCGCGCGACGTCTTCTGGTGGCGCACCCGCATAAAAGGCGTCGCAGAACTGGGCGACTTCCGGCCCTGCCGATTTGAGCAGAGCGGCGGCGGCGGCTGTGCGTCCCGCGGCGGCGTGTTCCTCGTCCCGTGCGGCAATCGCTGCATCCGCCGGATCGCCCGTGACCGCTTCAGCTTGTTGGGGAGTCATGGTCATCCATCGGAAACGGAAAGGAGCCGTCTTCAGGCGAGCCCAAGGCGCGGGGCAGTCCGCCAGGCGCGTAGCACGAGAGCCCGCAAAATCGGGCGGACCTTAGCGCCTGCCCCCGAAAAAGGGAATCTCGCGCGAAATCAACTTTGCTTCTGGGGAATGGAAAGCAGCATGCCGAGGGCTTGCGCAATGGCGCGCGATGACGCGCAGCCCTCATAGCTGCGGGTGGGATCGAAGGTGACCATCAGCGTCCGGCCATTCAAGGTGACGGCGGGACGACCGGCGATGGCGAGCGCAACCTTACTCACCCGCCGGGCCAGCGCATTTCGCCCGTGCAGCGTTCTGCCGAAGCGCTCCAGTCCGCGTGCCACATTTTCCAGGGCGTCCAGAACGAGCGCGCGGGCGCGCCCGTCGTCCGCCAGCGCACTCCAATCGGGCGAAAACGCGAGATCGAGCCGCCGCACAAGAACGAAATGTTCCGCATCATCCTGGACAGCATTTTGCACGTCCGAAATCGACGCGGCCGGTGGCGTCGGCGCGACCGAATCACCCGTACGCACGGCTGGCAGGCCGGCGGGATCGGCATCGGTGTAAAGCGTGATGCCGCCCCAACCCGATACCTGCACTGCCGTCTCGCCGGAATCGTATTTCAGGACCCGACCGCCAAGCGAAGCACTGTCCGCGTACAGAACATAGATTTCCGGAGAGCCGTTGACGCGAAGGAGATAATCCCGACCGGCTGCATCCAGGACAAACCCGACGCGGTCGCCGGCGAGATAGGTGCCGGATTCGATGTAGCCGAGACGATCGGACGAAAGCCGCGCCTGAACCGAATCCTGACCTGTCGCACTCTGCGTCGCCACAAGAGCCAGCGACAGTGCGGCACCAGCGAAGATTCCGACGGAAGCTCTGATCATTCCAGTCATTTGCTCGCCGGCGAGTGCCAGGACGGCACCGCAAGCCGTCTTTTATGCCCGGCGAATGGGGCAAATTTATGGACCGGCGATACTAATCGCCACCAACGCGGCCACGGCGATCCTTTCCGGATACGAAGCGCTGGGCGCCAGTTGTGGCGCCGCCGCTTCGCAGGGTCTGCATGCCTAGCGCAAATTCGCGCGCGAGCGCGCCGGCGGTATTCAGGCCATATTGTTCGTATACGGATTGTCTGTCGCTTTTCAGACAGGCCTGGGGCAGCGACGCGATGTCCTGCGCCAGTGTTTCGGCAGCCGCGCGCGATTGCCCCCTCGGCACGAGCCGGTTGACGAGACCCATGGACAGGGCCTCGCTCGCGCCGACGGGACGCCCGGTCAATATCATGTCCAGAGCGCGAGACTGGCCGATGAGGCGCGGCAGTCGCAGGGTCCCGCCGTCGATCAGGGGTACGCCCCAACGCCGGCAGAACACGCCAAGAATTGCATCCTCCTCGGCGATCCGCAGATCGCACCACAAAGCGAGTTCGAGCCCGCCGGCGACGGCATGACCTGCAATCGCCGCAATGACCGGCTTGGACAATTGCATGCGGGTGGGACCCATCGGCGCATCTGCCGCGAGAGGATCAAACGGCTCGCCCGGCGGAGAGATGCGGTTGCCCCTGCTCTGCGCCATCTCCTTCAGGTCCGCGCCCGAGCAGAACGTTCCGCCGTCGCCCCACAGCACGGCCACGGACGCAACAGCGTCCTGCTCAAAATCCACAAAGGCGTGGCCAAGAGCGGTCGCGGTCGCGCGATCAACCGCGTTGCGCGTGTGTGGCCGCGACAGGATCACGGTGGTCACCGGACCCCGGCGCTCGACGCTGACTGCTTGCGACACCATCGTGCTTTCCTGTTTCAGGGACGGCAAGCCATTGCGACACAAAGCACCATCCCGGACAAGAACGCGTATTTCCGGGATGCTGAAGCGCCTGGACGTGGCCCGCGCGCGCCCCACCGTCGCCGACGCTGAACAAAAAGCATGACAGGATGGCGGAATATCACTACACCACGCGCCGCTACGCTTCCCGCGCGAGTTCGTACCGTGAACCATCCCGATACCTTCAAGGCCCGCAAGACCCTTAAGGTCCGCGGAAAATCCTTTGTTTTCTTCAGCCTGGCTGCGGCGGAAAGGAATGGCCTCGGCGCGATTTCGCGCCTGCCCTATTCGTTGAAGGTGCTCCTCGAAAATCTGCTGCGGCATGAGGATGGAGTCACGGTGACGGCAGATGACATTCGTGCGGTGGCGGGTTGGCTTGGAAAGAAGCGGTCTGATCGCGAAATTGCCTTCAGGCCGGCGCGCGTGCTGATGCAGGATTTGACGGGGGTGCCTGCCGTTGTGGATCTCGCGGCCATGCGCGACGCCATGAAGGCACTAGGGGGAGATCCGGAAAAAATAAATCCGCTGGCAGAAGTGGATTTGGTCATTGACCATTCGGTTATGGTTGACAGCTTTGGTCGCCGGGACTCGTTCAGGAAGAACGTCGAGATCGAATACCGGCGGAATTTGGAACGATACGGCTTCCTGCGCTGGGGCCAGCAGGCGTTCGCAAACTTTCGCGTCGTACCGCCGGGAACCGGCATCTGCCACCAGGTAAATCTCGAATATCTGGCGCAGACGGTGTGGACGCGAAAGGGCGCCGATCCCCGTAGCGGAAGGACGGTGGCATACGCCTTTCCCGATACATTGGTCGGAACCGACAGTCACACGACAATGATCAATGCCCTTTCGGTGCTGGGCTGGGGCGTCGGTGGCATCGAGGCGGAGGCCGCGATGCTGGGTCAGCCCATTTCCATGCTGATTCCCGAAGTGATCGGTTTTCGCATGGCCGGGAAGTTGCGCGCGGGCGTGACGGCAACGGACCTCGTGCTGACGGTCACGCAAATGCTGCGCAAAAAGGGCGTTGTCGGTAAATTCGTCGAATTCTACGGGCCCGGTCTCGACCAGCTCGCACTCGAGGATCGTGCGACAATTGCCAACATGGCGCCCGAATACGGCGCTACGTGCGGCTTCTTTCCAATCGATGCCGAGACCATCCGCTATCTCGCGGCGACCGGGCGCAAACCGGCGCAGGTTGCCTTGGTCGACAAATATGCGCGCGCCCAGGGACTGTTTCGCGGCACAAGAAGCAGCGAACCTTCATTCACCGACGTGTTGCAGCTCGATCTTGCAAGCGTGGAACCCAGTATCGCCGGCCCGAAGCGGCCGCAGGACCGGGTGGCTTTGCACAATGCCGCGGAAGAATTCGCCATCGCGTTGCGCGACGTGTTCCATAAAGAGCCCGCGTCCGACGGAGCGGGCGATGTGGCCGACGCTGGTCACGCGCTTGGGCATGGCGATGTCGTCATCGCTGCGATCACCTCATGCACCAACACGTCCAATCCCAGCGTGATGATCGGTGCGGGTCTCTTGGCGAGGAACGCGGTCGCGCGCGGGTTGAAGACAAAACCCTGGGTCAAGACATCGCTCGCGCCGGGCAGCCAGGTCGTCACGGACTATCTGTCCAGGTCGGGTCTGGACAAGCCGTTAAACGGGCTTGGCTTCGAACTTGTCGGTTACGGCTGCACCACTTGCATCGGCAATTCAGGCCCGCTGACCGAGCCCGTCGCCAAGGCGGTAACGGAGGGCGACTTGATTGCCGCCGCCGTTCTCTCGGGAAACCGAAATTTCGAGGGACGGGTTCATCCCCAGGTGCGGGCCAATTATCTCGCTTCCCCCATGCTGGTCGTCGCCTACGCCCTCGCGGGCTCGATCAATGTCGATTTGACGAAAGAACCTCTGGGCCACGACCGGAAAGGGCAGCCGGTCTTTCTCAAGGACATCTGGCCGTCGCCGCGCGATATCGCGACCGCCATGCGCAATTCCGTGACCACCGCGAGTTTCCGCAAGCGCTATGGCAACGTGTTCGACGGCGGAGCCGCGTGGAAGAAGGTGCGAATCAGCAAGGGCCAGACCTATTCTTGGGATAGCGCGTCCACCTATGTGAAGCATCCGCCATATTTCGAGAACATGACGCGGAAGCCGCGTGGAGTAGCCGGCATTTCGGGCGCGCGCATTCTGGCCCTCTTCGGCGATTCGATCACCACCGATCACATCAGCCCCGCCGGCTCGATCAAGAAGGAAAGCCCGGCGGGCCGATACCTCCTCGAACGCGGTGTGGCTTATGCGGATTTCAACTCATACGGCGCGCGCCGTGGCAATGACGAGGTCATGGTGCGCGGCACGTTTGCCAACATACGGATCAGGAACGAGATGCTGGGCGGCAGGGAAGGCGGCGACACAATCTACTATTCCGCCGAATGCCCGTCCGGGGAGGAGATGCCGATTTTTGATGCCGCGATGCGCTATCAGAAGGAAGGCATCGCGCTGGTCGTCATCGCGGGCAAGGAATACGGCACCGGTTCGTCGCGCGACTGGGCTGCGAAAGGGCCGAAGCTTCTGGGAATTCGCGCCGTCATCGCGGAGAGCTTCGAGCGCATCCACCGCTCCAACCTGATTGGAATGGGTGTCGCGCCTTTTGTTTTTGCGGACGGCAAGACACGCTTCGATTACGCACTCACCGGGCGTGAAGCAATCGGTATCGCCGGTCTTTCGGGTGCAATCACGCCCGCCATGAAGCTCAACGCGGTTATCACCCGTCCCGATGGCCATACCTCCGACATGCCGCTCATTCTGAGGATCGATACCGCCGACGAGGTTCGCTATTTCGAAAACGGCGGCATCCTTCCCTATGTGCTGAGGAATCTCCTGGCCGCATAGTGCAGTCGCGCGGGAAGGCGGCCGGCGATGCTGCGCCTCCGTCATCTGTCTGTGCGGGTCGGCTTTTTGCGGCACAGTCTCAAGGGGAAGTGACTGGAGGCGAGGCGCAGCCGGCCCTATTGTGCGGCCCCGATGAAGCGATCTTTGATAACGGCCGTTGTCCTCGCCGCCGCGCTGCTGGCGGCGATGGATTCATCCCAGGGCGCGCCCAAGAGGCAGATCGCCGTGGAATTGTATACCAGCCAGGGCTGCAGTTCCTGTCCGCCGGCGGACGCGCTTCTTGCGCGGCTTGCAGCGCGCAAGGACGTTCTCGCGCTCAGCCTGCCCATAACCTACTGGGACATGTTGGGCTGGAAAGACACACTGGCGAGCGAGGGGAACACACGCAGACAGAAGGCCTATGCGAGCACCATGGGCCGCGGCGGCATCTATACGCCTCAAATGATCGTCGATGGAGTGAGCGACGAGGTGGGAAGCCGCGAAGCGCAGGTCGAAGCCGCAATCGCCGCGCGCATGGCAGATATGCGGGATGTTCCGGTGACGCTCGGCACGACGCCGGAAGCGCTGCACATCGTGGTCGGCTCGGGCGCCGCGCGCGATAGCGCCGAAGCCACCGTTTGGCTGTTCCACCTCCTCAGCCATGCCGCGGTGCACATTGCCGCAGGCGAAAATGAGGGCCGCGTGGTCACCTACCGCAATGTGGTGCGCGACGTGCGCGCGATCGGCATCTGGAAAGGGCAGACGCTGACGCTTGACCTGCCGCGCAGCGACCAGGTGAGCGCGCCACATGATGCGGTCGCGGTGCTCGTCCAGGAAGGCGGGTACGGACGAGTCATCGGCACGGCCTATCTGGGGCCACCGGACTACGACACGGCCCGCTAACCCAACCAGCGGTGATAACGAGTTCTTAAGGCAGACCGCACCCCCGCGGCCGGCGCGCGCGACAAATCCTTAAACGTTTCGCCTTTTTTAATGCGCTGACTCCAATGATGTCGGCACAAGCAGAAGCGGCCGAGGATATTGCACCGTGCTGAACCAGACGCTGCCGAGACGGTCGGTCGAGGGTCTCCGCGCGCTCTCGGCGATCGAGGATCTCGAGCGCTTGAGACTCGCGGCCCGGGGTGCCGGAGAGGCGGCATTCGATTGGACGATTGCTGAGGACCGCATCGACTGGGACGGTGCGCTCGATGTGCTGTCGTTGCATGGCGATCCCGCCCGCATGGCACAAGGCAGCGCGCTACGATCCTGGATGGGACCAGCCGGCTGCGAGCGCATCGACGCGATCTTGCGGCAAACGAGCCTCGAAGACATTTTCTTTGAAATCGAATTCCAGGCGCCGTCCGCGATGGGAGCAGCATGGCTCGAACTGCGCGGCGTGCGAATCCCCGCTGCAGCAGGCAAGCCCGAGCGTATCGCCGGCATCCTGCGCGTGATTACCGAGCGCAAGCGGGAAACCCAAAGGCTGACCTATCTCGCCACGCGCGACGAACTGACGGGGCATCTCAATCGAACCAGTCTCCGCTCCGAGCTTGCCCGGACCATCGAGGTTGCAAGCGCCGAAAATAAACAATGCGCCTATCTCGTTGCCGCAATCGATCGGCTGGCGGCGATCAACGAGGCTTACGGCTTTGGGGCCGCCGACGAAGTGATTGTCTCGGTCGGCGAACGATTGGCTTCCGCCCTGCGCGGGAGCGATGTGATCGGCCGGATCGCCGGCAACAAGCTCGGCATCATTCTCGGCCGCTGCACAGAATCGGAGATGACGCTCATCGCGGAGCGGCTTCGCGGCGTCGTGCGCAGCGAGGTCATCGCGACCCGGCGGGGAACCGTCGCGGCCACGATCAGCGTCGGTGCGGTCTGGCTGCCTTCCGACGCCTCCTCAGGCCAGGAGGCCATGCTGAGGGCGGAAGAGGCGCTCGATCGTGCGCGCAGCGCCGGCCGGGGCAGCTTCTGGATTTATACGAAGTCGCCGCAGCGAGAGACCGCGCGGCTGCGTTTGATGTCGATCGCCGATGAAGTCGCCGATGCGTTGAACACCGGCCGGCTCGTCTTCGCTTACCAGCCGATCGTCTGCGCAGCGACCCGTCGCACCGTGCACCACGAATGTCTTCTGCGGATGGTGCGGGTCGACGGTTCGATCGCCACGGCAGGAGAGTTCATTCCGGCGGCCGAACAGCTGGGACTGGTGCGGCAGGTCGACCGTCGCGCGCTCGAGATGGCGATAGCCGAGCTCTACGCCTATCCGGCGGTTTCGCTCGCCATAAACGTGTCGGGAACCACCGCCTCCGATCGTTCGTGGCTGACCTCGTTCATCCATTACGTTCGGGCGAACAACAGCGTGGCAGGGCGCATCGTGGTCGAGCTGACCGAGACGGCGGCGCTGAGCGATTTCGAGGAAAGCACGCATTTCATCTCCAACCTGCGCGAACTGGGTTGCAAGGTAGCAATCGACGATTTCGGCGCCGGCTTCACCTCGTTCCGCAATCTGCAGATGTTGAAAGTCGACATGGTGAAGATCGACGGCTCATTCGTTCAGGGACTTTGCTCCTCGACGGAAAACCAGATCTTCGTGCGCACGCTTGTCGATCTCGCGAAGCATTTCCGGCTGGAGACAGTGGCGGAATGGGTCGGCTCCGACGAGGAGGCAGTTCTGCTCGAGAGTTTCGGCGTCGACTATTTCCAGGGATATCATTTTGGCGAGCCGAAAACGGTACCCGCCTGGAAGAGCACGTAGCCGTTATTTGCGGGTCGTGCGCTCGCCGGCCAGTTCGGCCAGTTGCCGGCGCATCGCTTCAATTTCGTTCTTGAGCGCGCTCACCTCGTCCGCGGACGCGGGCTTGGGATCCGCGGCGCCATTGTTGGACCGCTGCGCAGTTTCGGCCTCCATGGACGCAACGGCGAAGGGAGAAAACATACGCATCGTTCTCTCGAACATCGCCAGATTCTGCCGTGTCATCGCGTCGAGCGCGTGGCCGCCGCCGCCCAATGCCTCCGCCATGCGATGCCGAATCTCCTCCTGGTGTTTGGTAAAACTTTCCATCGACAGGTCGAGATAGCCCGGGACGAAAGCCTGCAGGCTGTCGCCGTAAAAGCGGATGAGCTGGCGCAGAAACCGGATGGGAAGGAGATTCTGCCCTTTCCCTTCCTCCTCGAAAATGATCTGGGTCAGGACCGAGCGGGTGATGTCCTCGCCGGAACGCGCGTCACGGACTTCGAATTCCGTGCCCTCCTTGACCATCTCGCAGAGATGATCGAGCGTCACGTAGCTGGACGTCCTGGTGTTGTAGAGGCGCCGGTTTGCGTATTTCTTGATGACCACCGGCTCCGGTGCGTCGGACTTGCTGTCTGTCACCATCCAACCACCCAGCGAACGCGTCCGGCCTTGAAGTTCCGAACCTACCCCATTAGCTCAACATTACAGCGCTTACCTGTCCAGTGTCTTCCTCTTGGGGTAGCCTTCCTCCGGGCCCCCGATCCTGCGACCGGCGCGCGGCCGATGAGGCAGGTTCGCTTGCGTTCCACGTTTCTCCCAGGCGCCCCACCCGGTGTGGCGGCGAAACCGAAAAGGCCAGTTTGATGACGGAAGTGGTAATCGTGTCGGCAGCGCGCACACCCGTGGGTTCGTTCAATGGTGCATTCGCGAATATCCCCGCCCACGAGCTGGGCAGAGTTGCCATCAAGGGAGCGCTCGAGCGCGCGCGCGTGGCGCCCAAGGATGTGACGGAAGTCATCCTGGGCCAGATCCTGACGGCAGCGCAGGGCCAGAATCCCGCCAGGCAGGCGGCCGTCAATTCGGGAATTCCGGTCGAGACCCCCGGCTGGATCGTCAATCAGCTCTGCGGCTCGGGTTTGCGCGCGGTCGCGCTGGCTTCCCAGGCGATCAGGAACGGCGATTCGACCATCGTTGTCGCGGGCGGACAGGAATCGATGAGCCAGGCGCCGCACGCGGCCTATCTTCGCGGCGGTCAGAAGATGGGAGCGCTCGAATTTACCGACACCATGCTGAAAGACGGTCTTTGGGACGCATTCCACGGCTATCATATGGGCGTCACGGCCGAGAACGTCGCGCGGGAGTGGCAGATCACCCGCGAGGCGCAGGACCGCTTTGCCGTGGGGTCGCAAAACAGGGCCGAGGCGGCGCGGAATTCAGGACGCTTTGCCGATGAGATCGTTGCGGTGACGGTGAAGGAGCGAAAGGGCGAGCGCGTCGTGGCAAACGACGAATATATTCGTGACGGCGTGACCTATGACGGCATTGCGGGTTTGAAGCCGGCATTTCAGAAGGACGGAACCGTGACCGCAGCGAACGCCTCCGGCATCAATGATGGCGCTGCTGCCGTGGTGGTGATGCGTTCCGACGAGGCGCGGTCGCGCGGCATCGAACCCATGGCCCGGATTGTCTCCTGGGCCCAGGCCGGCGTGGACCCGGCCGTGATGGGCTCGGGGCCCATCCCCGCTTCACGAAAGGCGCTGGAGCGCGCGGGATGGACGGTTCGCGATCTGGACCTCGTCGAGGCGAATGAAGCCTTCGCCGCCCAGGCCTGTGCCGTGAACAAGGACATGGGATGGGACCCGGCGAAGGTGAACGTGAACGGCGGCGCGATTGCGCTCGGACATCCCATCGGCGCTTCGGGCGCGCGGGTGCTGGTGACTCTCCTGCACGAGATGCAAAAGCGCGATGCGCGCAAGGGACTGGCCACGCTGTGCATCGGCGGCGGAATGGGCATCGCCATGTGTGTGGAGCGCTGAGGAGGCAAACGCCGGCAAGACCGGCTGGACAATACACAGGGAGGACATGATGGCGCGGGTTGCGATCGTCACGGGAGGAACAAGAGGTATCGGGGAGGCCATCTCGATCTCGTTGCAAGGCGCGGGCTATCGCGTGGCGGCGCTTTACGCCGGCCAGGATGATCGGGCAAAAGCGTTCACCGCAAGAACGGGTATCCCGGCCTACAAATGCGACGTGGCCGATTTCGGGAAATGCACCGAGACGGTGGCGACGATCGGCGCCGAAATCGGGCCGGTGGATGTGCTGGTGAACAATGCGGGCATCACACGCGACGCGACGATGCGCCGGATAAATCGTACCCAATGGGACGAAGTGCTCGATACCAATCTCGGAGGCTGCTTCAATGTGTGCAAGGCAGTCTGGGACGGCATGGTCGAACGCGGGTTCGGACGGGTGGTCAATATCGGCTCCATCAATGGTCAGGCAGGACAATACGGCCAGGTGAACTATGCCGCCGCCAAGTCGGGCATTCACGGCTTTACTAAGGCTCTCGCACAGGAGGGCGCTGCAAAAGGCGTGACCGTCAATGCGATCGCGCCTGGTTACATCGACACCGACATGGTCGCGGCGGTGCCGGCGCCCGTGCTCGAGAAGATCGTGGCGCGGATACCGGTCGGCCGGCTCGGCAAGGCAGAGGAGATTGCGCGGGGCGTTCTCTTCCTCGTTGCCGACGACGCAGGCTTCGTCACCGGATCCACGCTGTCCATCAATGGCGGTCAGCACATGTATTGAGGCGGTGGCGCCCCTCGCGCAACTGGACGTGCAACACGTCGCGCTGGTTCGGGGCGAACGCCTCGTGCTGCGCGATCTGAGTTTTTGCGTCGAGGCGAGCGCGTTGCTTTCCATAGGAGGACGCAATGGCGCCGGTAAGACGTCGCTCCTGCGCGCCGTTGCGGGACTGCTCGAGCTGCGCGCCGGCAGCATCACGTGCCGCTTGCGTGACGGGCGCGCCATCGCCGCGGGCGAGGAGCGCGGTCTCTTCGTCGGCTGGATCGGACATGAGAACGGCGTGAAGTCACAGCTCACGCTCGGCGAGCAATTGCAATTTCATCTGGATTACTATCGCTGCGAGGGCGATATCGGCGAAGCGCTCGCGCGCAGCGGCCTCGCACGGATGCGCGACCTGCCGGCGCAATATCTGTCGGCCGGCCAGCGGCGGCGCCTGGCATACGCAAGACTGATGCTCGGACAACGGCCACTCTGGCTGCTGGACGAACCGCTTTCCGCGCTCGACAGCGAGGGCAGGGATTTTGTGCGCCGATTGATCCAGCAGCACTGCTTTGCCGGCGGGATCGTCCTCGCGGCCACGCACGAGCCGCTGGGAGTGCGCGGCGCGGCGCTCGAGCTCCCATGAGCTTCGCGGCCTTGGTCGCGCGCGAGATGCGCCTCGCCATCCGTGGCGGGGGGAGCGCCTTTCTGGCGTTGGCCTTCTTTGCCGCCTCGGCCGCTCTGGTGCCCTTGGGAATTGGACCGCAAATGCGGCTCCTGAGTGCGGTTGCTGCCGGAATATTGTGGGTTTCCGCCGTGCTCGCAGCGCTGCTGTCGCTCGACCGGCTCTTTCAAGCGGATTTTGACGACGGCAGTCTCGATGTGCTGGCGCTTGGTCCCCGCTCGCTCGAATCGATCGCCGCCGCAAAAATGGCGGCGCACTGGCTGACGACCGGACTACCCTTGACCGTCGTCTCATCCCTCGTCGCGCTTCTCTTCGACCTGCCAGGGCGGGGGTATGGCATCCTGATTGAGACACTGGCCATCGGCACGCCCGCGGTGAGCGCCATCGGCGCAATCGGAGCGAGCCTCACGCTTTCAATACGTCGGGGGGGCTTGGTTCTCCCACTGATCGTGATGCCGCTTCTGGCGCCCGTGGTCATATTTGGAGCAGGTGCGGTTCGCGCGGCTCTGGATGGCACTCCCAGCGGCGCAGTTCTGTTTCTTGCAGCCTTTTCATTGGCGGCCGTGCTGCTTTCGCCTTTCGCCGCGGGGGCCGGGTTGCGGCTCAACCTGAATGCGTAGCGTCGCCTTGACCCTTCCGGGCGCGACCCCTTAGAGGGGCGGAGATGTTCGAACTCGCCAACCCCAAGCGTTTCATGGATGCCAGCCGGCCCCTGCTGCCGTGGCTCGCTGCGGCCTCCGGCATTCTGATTGCAATCGGGACATGGCTTGCGCTGTTCGTCGTTCCACCCGAACGCCAGCAGGGCGATACGGTTCGCATCATGTATCTTCATGTGCCCGCTGCATGGGTCGCAATGATGGCCTATGCGGCGATGGCGGCGGCATCGCTTTTCGCTCTCGTCAATCGGCATCCGCTCGCCGATATTGCAGCGCGCGAAGCGGCACCGCTCGGCGCGGTGTTCACGGCCCTGGCGCTCGTTACCGGCTCTCTCTGGGGCAAACCGATGTGGGGCGCCTATTGGGTGTGGGACGCGCGGCTGACCTCTTTTCTGCTGCTCCTGTTCCTCTATCTCGGCTACATCGCGCTGTGGAGCGCGATCGAGGACGAGACGCGCGCCGCACGCGCCGCAGCCATATTGGCGATCGTAGGCGCGGTAAATCTTCCGATCATCAAATTCTCCGTCGAGTGGTGGAACACATTGCACCAGGGCGAAAGCATCTTTCGCGCCGGCGGCCCCACCATCGCCCCGATCTTCCTCTGGCCCCTCTTGGTGATGGCGGCCGGTTACACGGCGCTCTTCGCAATTTTGTGGATCATCCGCATTCGCACGGCGATCCTTCGCCGCAGCGTTCGTGTCCGGCTGGGCGCAGGCTCCGAATGGTGATGCGCTTTCTCGCGATGGGCGGCTACGCGGCGTTCGTCTGGCCGGCCTATGGCGTCACGCTGATCGGGATTGGCGCGGCCATCGCGGTGACCCTTCGCTCCTATGCCCGCGCCAAGGCGATGTTCGCCGAACTCGAGAGCAACGACCCGAGATGAAACGGGTGCTCTACATTCTTCCGGTTTTCGCCTTTGCCGGCCTCGTCTATCTGTTCTTCCGCAGCTTGAATGGACCGCCGCCCGACGAATTGCCGTCCGCGCTGATCGACAAGCCGGCGCCGCTTACGTCGCTGGCTCCGCTTGACAAGACTGCCGCAGCGTTCAGTTCCGCCGATTTTCGCGCCGGCCACGTCACGGTCGTCAATGTGTGGGCGTCGTGGTGCGTGCCCTGTCGCGCGGAGGCCCCGGCTCTCGCGGCTCTTTCGCACGTGAAGGGAGTCGCGCTTTATGGAATGGTCTATGAGGACCGCGCAGCAGCGGCGCGTGACTTCCTGAACGAACTGGGAAATCCGTTCAGCCGACTGGATATCGATAGAGACGGCCGCGCCGGAATCGAATGGGGCATTTACGGCGTGCCGGAAACCTTCGTGATCGATGGCAAGGGAATTGTCCGGATGCGCTACGCCGGTCCGATCGTCGGCAACGTCCTCGACTCCGTGATTCTCCCGGCCATCAGCCGCGCGCGCGCGACGAGCTAGGACCGTCTGCCGGCCGGTTTGCGGTGTGATCTGGCCTCATTGCCCGGGGCAAATTGTTCGGCAGCCGCCGCGATCATGGCCAGCAGTTTCACAAACCGGATGCGGTCCGTGACGGGAAGCGGATCGAGAAGAGCCCGCTCGGCACGCTCGGCCGCCAGTCGCGCCCCTCTTAGAATACGTCGGCCGGCCGGCGTAATCGCCACCGCATTGGCGCGCGCGTCTTCTTCGGTGCGCTTTCGCGAAAGCAGCCCGCGATCGAACATGCGCCGAACCATCTCCGCGAGCGTCGAGCGATCGATGCCGGTCGTTTCCACGAGCGCCGTCTGGCTTACGCCGTCATGCTGTTCCAGCGCGCACAGCACGAGATATTGCTGCTTGGTGAGATCCCTGTCGCCCAACTCGCGCGCAAAAAGATCGCCGTAGAATTGATTGCACCGGCGCATCAGATGGGATGGCGTCTCCGCAAGCTCGAAACTTCCGTTCGTTTTTCGCTGTCCCTTGGACGTCATGAATCCCCCAGACCGTCGCAGGCTTTTTCGGAACCAGCCCGCGCAACGCCGGGCGATACGTTCGGTCACCCCGCGTCTTGCGCGGTTGGGCAAACCTTAATCGCGCGGACAACGCGCGACAAGATGATTCGGTGTGTGCATTCGATGCGCGACCGTGGCTGCGTCGCACGCTGATTCTGAAACCCGGGAGTTGAAGTGCCGCGACCGGCAGCAGACGGGCCGCCGGCTTTCGAACGCAAAGCGACCGATTTGGCGGCGCGGGCCGGCACTATGCCCGTCGCTATTTATTGGCGTCGGCGCGGATCTCGTGTTTGAGAATGAGGGGCGTTTGTGCGAGCGCGAAAAGAAAAATCAGGGGAATCACGGCCCAGACTTTGAAATACACCCAGGTCGATGTCGAAAAATTGCGCCAGACACACTCGTTGAGGACTGCCAAACACAGGAAAAACGCCGCCCATCGCCATGTCAAACTGCGCCAACCCACGTCGCTGAGGTCGAAGGCCTGCGAAAAGACGTGCTTGATGAGGAGTTGATTGTACGCCAACCCTCCCAGGAGAAGCGTTCCGAACAGCGCGTAGAGCACGGTCGGCTTCATCTTGATGAAGATGTCGTTGCGCAGATACAGCGTCAGCCCGCCGAAAATCAGGACAAGCACGCCGGTGAAAAGAGGCATCGGCGAAAGCCGCCGTTCGCGCGCGTAGCCCAAACCCAGGGTGAGCAGCACTGCCAACATGAAGCAGCCGGTAGCGGCGAAGATGCCGAAATATTCGTACGCCCCGAAGAAGACCAGGAGCGGCCCCAGATCGAGCGCGAGGCGGATCCACTGCGACGATTTGCCGGCGTTTTTCATGATGCTCCTGTCAGCGCATCGGCAAACGCCTGGGCATTGAATGTCTGAAGGTCTTCCTCCCCTTCACCAACGCCAATGAACGGCACCGGCAATCCAAACCGATCGGCGAGCGCAACCAGAATACCGCCTTTCGCAGTGCCGTCGAGTTTGGTCATGATGAGACCGGTAAGAGGCACGGCTGCCTTGAACGCTTCCACCTGGGAGATCGCGTTCTGGCCGGTCGTGGCGTCCAGCACAAGCAGGACCGAATGGGGGGCCCCGGGATCGAGCTTCTTGAGAACGCGAACAATCTTGGCGAGTTCGGCCATCAGTCCCGCCTTGTTCTGCAGCCGGCCCGCAGTATCGATCAGGAGCACATCGGCGTTCTTTTCGCGGGCACGGGCGAGCGCGTCGAAGGCAAGACCGGCAGCGTCGGCGCCGGGTTCGCGGGCAAACACTTCGGCGCCGGTTCGCGCACCCCAAATCTGCAATTGTTCGATCGCTGCAGCGCGAAAGGTGTCGCCTGCCGCGATCACGACGCTCAGTCCGGCATCTCTCAGGCGGCGGGCAAGCTTGCCGATCGTGGTGGTCTTTCCGGTGCCGTTCACGCCCGCGACCAGGATGACGAATGGTTTGCCGCAGGGATCGATCGCGAGAGGCGACTCGACGGGCTTCAACAATGCTGCGACCTCGCCTGCAAGCACCGAGCGCAACTCGGCTTGGGAAATTTCGGTGTCATAGCGTCCCCTCGCAACTGCGGCGGCGATGTTTGCCGCGCGGATGCCGCCGACATCGGCGCGCACCAAAGCCTCTTCCAGTTCGGCAATCGTCTGCGCGTCCAGCTTTTCCTTTGTGAACACGCCGGCCAGATTACCGGCGAGCGCATTGGCGCTGCGGGAGAGCCCGGTCTTCAGCCTGGCCAGAAAGCCGGGCCTAGCCGCCGCCGCGCTCTCGCTCATGTCAGCACTTCCGCCTTGAGATGGTCGCCGACAGCGTTGATCACTCGCATCCGAATGATCGCTCCGGGCTCCGCCGCCGCCTCAAATCGTACCGCTGCGTAGCACGCCGTGCGGCCGCGGCCCGGCTGTTCGACCAGAATGGCCTGCTGGCCCCCGACCATGCTCGTCAGTCTTTGCGCAAGAGCGACCGCGCCTTCCGCGCGCAAGCGTGCGGCACGTGCTTTGACGACGTCGCGGGGCACGGGCGGCATTCGCGCCGCCGGCGTCCCGCGTCTGGGACTGAATGGAAAAACGTGCAGAAACGTCAAGCCTGCATCCTTGACCAGCCGCAGACTGTTCTCGAACATGGCCTCGGTTTCAGTAGGAAAGCCTGCAATGAGATCGGCGCCGAATGCGGCCTCGGGGCGCAGACGTCGCACTTGCTCGCAGAAAGCGATCGTATCTTCCCGCCGGTGACGGCGCTTCATGCGCCTGAGGATCATGTCGTCGCCGGACTGCACGGAAAGATGGAAATGCGGCATCAATCTTTCCTCTTCGCCGATGGCGCGGAGGAGATCGCTGTCGGCTTCGATCGAAGTCGAGTGAGGACAGGCGCAAGCGCCTGACCGCGGGTACCTTGTCGAGAAGCTTGCGAACCAGCATCCCCAGTGAAGGCGCACCGGGAAGGTCTCCGCCGTAGGCAGTGAGGTCCACGCCCGTCAAAACGATTTCCGCATAGCCCTGCCCGGCCAGCCGGCGAGCCTCTTCGACGACGGCCCCCATCGGCACGCTGCGCGCATTGCCGCGTCCGAATGGGATGATGCAAAAGGTGCAGCGGTGGTCGCATCCATTCTGCACCTGAAGCACCGCGCGCGCGCGACCCCCGAAACCGTCTACAAATTGGGCCGCGGTCTCCTTCACCGACATGATGTCGTTCACGCGAATCCGTTCAGAGGCGGCGACGCCGAAATCCTGATAGCTCCCCGCGTCGAGCTTTTCCCGGTTGCCGAGCACCAAGTCCACCTCCGGCATCGCGGCGAAACTCTCCGGCTCCGTCTGTGCAGCACAGCCCGTGACGATGATCTTCGCCAGCGGATCGGCGCGCCGGCGGCTCCGAATGGCCTGGCGCGATTGTCTGACGGCTTCGTGGGTGACTGCACAGGTGTTGAAAATCACGGTCCGATCCAAACCGGCGCGGGAGGCGTGCGCACGAACGACCTCGGACTCGTATGCATTCAGCCGGCAACCGAATGTGACCACCTCCAGACCGCTCATTGGCGCGCATCCAATGTGGTCAAATCGATGTTCCCGGTGAAGGCATGGCTGGTGGGCCCGGTCATGAGAATATGGTCGTCGCGCAACCGCCATTCGACATGCAGCGTTCCGCCATCGAGAAGCACGTCTGACACCCGCGGGCCAAGCCCGCGACGGTGGACCGTCACGGCGGCCGCGCACGCTCCCGTTCCGCAGGCAAGCGTGACACCCGCCCCGCGTTCCCAGACGCGCATCCGCAACCGGCCAGGCGCGACCACAGTGACAAATTCCACATTGGTCCGCGACGGGAACAGCGGGTGGCGTTCGATCCTGGAGCCCACCTCTGCGACTGGAGCTTGCTCTGCATCCTCGACAAGGATCACACAATGCGGATTGCCGATCGACACGGCAGCGGCTGTGAATTCGCGGCCGTCTACGCCGATCGAAAACGAACCGGTGTCGAGCGCCTTCGCCAGCGGAATGTCTTGCCAGGCGAATTTCGGCGCGCCCATGTCGACCGTCACCGCCCCCTCGCCCGCATCGCTGCAGGAGAGCTTTCCGCCCAGCGTTTCGATGCGCACGTCCGTCGCATCTTTTTCCTCCATCAGCAGGCGCGCGACGCAGCGCGCCGCATTGCCACACGCCTCGACCTCGTCGCCGTCGGCGTTGAAAATGCGCATCAGCGCGTCGCTGGCGCTCCTCGGCCGTTCGATCACGATCACCTGATCGCAGCCTACGCCAAGCCGACGGTCCGCCACCGCGCGGGCCGCCGCCTCGTCGAGCGCAAGCCCACGGGCGCGGGCGTCGAAAACGACGAAATCGTTTCCGAGCCCGTGCATTTTGTAGAACGCCGTCATGGGCGGGCCTTATAGGGTGCGAGTTGCCTCAGAGCCAGCCGCGCCATTGACCGGCGCCTGCCGCATCCGCAGAACCTTCCCACGACCGGAAGAGGGGAGAGCATGCTCTTGCGCCAATGTCTCGGTGTGGCATTGACGGCCCTCCTCCTGGGCCTGTGCGGCCTGTGCGGCCAGCGCGGCGAAGCACGGGAGACCGACAGAATGAGCGACCCCTATCTGTGGTTGGAAGATGTCCATGGCGCCGCGCCGCTTGCGTGGGTGCGGCAACAGGATGCGCGCGCGCTCGAGATTCTCGCCGGCGATCCCGACTACCGGCGCGACTATGACTCCGTGCTCGTCATTCTCGATGCCGAGGATCGCATCCCGTTCGGCGAGCTCGATCACGGGTACGTGTTCAATTTCTGGCAGGACGCGAACAATCCGAAAGGGGTGTGGCGGCGCACGACCATCTCCGACTACGCGAACGCGAGCCCGAACTGGGAGACGTTGATCGATGTGGACAAACTTGCCGCGGCAGAGCGCGAGAACTGGGTATTCAAGGGAGCCGGCTGCTCGCCATCGCTCGCGCGCTGCCTTGTTGCGCTGTCCCGCGGCGGCGGTGACGCGTCGGTGGTACGCGAATTCGATCTCGCGCGGAAGTCGTTCCTTCGGGATGGATTTTCGCTTGGCGAGGCGAAATCGACGGCCGGCTATATCGACGACGACACCGTCCTTTTCGGAACCGATTTCGGCAGCGGCTCGCTGACGACGTCGGGGTATCCGCGCATCGTGAAGATGTGGAAGCGCGGCGAGCCGATTACCGACGCGAAGACCGTCCTCGAAGGCAAACCGGCGGACGTGTCGGTTTCGCCCGTGATGTTGCGTGCGCCGTCGGGCTCGCTTGCCGTGGTTGCGCGCGCGCCGAGCTTCTTCGAGACCGAATATTATTTGCCGGTTGCCGGGGACGGATGGACCCAGCTGCCAGTGCCGCTTTCGGCCAGTCTGCGGGGCATGACGGCCGGCCAGCTGATCTTCACGCTGCGCAAGGACTGGACCACGCCGCAAGCCAGGACGATCGCGAGAGGTTCGCTGATTGCAATCCCGATAAAGTCCTTTCTTGCCGGCGGCAAGCTGTCCCCCGCGATCATTCTCGCATCCCCCCGGCCGCGCGTCTCGATCGAGGAGATCGTGTCGGGCCGCGATGCCGTGTATGCGGCGATTTACGATAACGTCGTGGGCAGCATTCATGCCTTTCGTTTCAACGCCGAAAAGGATGCGTGGACCGACACGCGAATCGATCTGCCCCAGGGCGGCGCGACACACATGGTTTCTGCCGACGATTACGGACCCGACGCGCAGTTCCGCTACGAAAGCTTTCTTGCGCCGACAACTCTCTACAGCGATGCCGGAAGCGACCATCCGCGGGCGATCAAATCGCTGCCGCCGCGTTTCGACGCAACGGGACTTTCCACCGCCCAACATGAAGCGATCTCCGCGGACGGCACCAGAATCCCATATTTTGTCGTAACGCCCGCGCATGCGGGCGGCCCGCGGCCGACCCTGCTTTATGGCTATGGTGGTTTCGAGGTTTCGCAAACCCCCTGGTACTGGTCGATCGCGGGACGGCTGTGGCTTGCGAAGGGTGGTGTGATCGCGGTTGCCAATATTCGCGGCGGCGGCGAGTTCGGTCCTGCCTGGCATGACGCCGCGCTCAAGACGCGTCGCCAGCGTGCATTCGACGATTTCGCGGCCGTCGCGGCCGATCTGGAGAAGCGCGGCATCACCACGCCGCGACACCTTGGAATCATGGGCGGCTCGAATGGCGGGCTGCTAGTGAGCACGGTGATGACGCAGCATCCCGCATTGATTGGCGCCGTGGTTTGCCAGGTGCCGCTGACCGATATGTTGCGCTATACGAAAATCGGCGCCGGCGCTTCGTGGATCGGCGAATATGGCGATCCCGAAAATCCGGAGATGCGCGCCGCGATCCTGCGCTATTCGCCCTATCAGAATGTGAAGCCCGGCGTGAAATATCCGCCCGTGTTCTTCGTGACCGCAACCTCGGACGACCGGGTGACGCCGGTGCATGCACGCAAGATGGCTGCGAAGATGATCGCCCAGGGCCACGACGTGCTGTTCTTCGAGAACACGGACGGCGGGCACGCCGCCGCCGCCGATCACCGCCATGCTGCCGAGATGTGGGCGCTCAGTTTCGTCTATCTCAAGCGGCAGTTGGGGTTGGCAGATTAGAACGACGACTATTCGGCTGCCACTCGATGCAGGGGAATTTGGTCAAGCTCGCGATGAAGTCTGGCCTCCGCCATCCACACGTCGAACGCCTGCTGCATTCGAAGCCACAGCCCGGGACCGTTCCCGCAAAATCGGCCGAGGCGCAAAGCCATTTCTGCGGTAACAGCAGATCGCGCCGAAATGACCGCATGGAGAGTTTGCCGGGATACGCCAAGCTGACGCGCCGCTTCGCTCACCGAAATTTTCAATTCAGGAAGGACGATATCACCGAACAATTCGCCGGGATGAGTAGGCCGGCGCGCGCGCCCCGGCTCAATGGTCCTGGACGAGGCCGACCTTGCGCGCTTCGCCTTCCTCGAACTCGAACGTGATCCGCCACGGTCCATTTACGTCAATCCGCCATCGTTTGGGCCTATATCGACTGTCGGGATGAAGGCGCAGCCCAGGGAGCGCCAAGTCGCCAAGTTTTTCGCTGCGGTGCAAAGCGTCCAAGATTTGCAGACAGCGTTTCTGCAGGTCCTGGCGTACGCGACGGCTTTTCCCGGTTTCGAAAAGCTCTTTCAACCCTTTATGGTCGAAGGACTGAAGCATCGCGCCGTTTCTTCTCTTGACAGCCACTGTCGCATCACGAAGGGGCCAGATCGAGTTTCAGAGAATGTTCGGTCGCGGGCAGTCGCTTCCCACAACGTCCCCGATAGAACAGCCGCCGGCATCAATTGTCAAGCCGCGCTTTACAGTTTGACTTGAAACGCAGAGCCTGCGAAGCAGATCGCATTCCGGATAGGCATGACGCCTTCCGGTCCCGGGCCGGGCCCGGGATCGCCCCCAGGCAGCGCGGATGCGCCCCCTGGGGTATTTGTGCTTTGGAGTGAGTGCGTGAAGTCCAATATTTGTGTCATTCCCGCGAAAGCGGGAACCCAGATTACTGCCGTTTCCGGATGGCCCGCGCCGCTGGGTCCCCGCTTTCGCGGGGACGACAACAGGGATTTGGTTCGGGACTGCATCTGAACATGTTCGACTCGTTGCAAAGCCGCCTCGGCGGCGTCTTCGACAAAATCCGCGGCCGCGGTGCGCTTGGCGACAGCGACGTCGAGGAGGCGCTGCAGGAGGTTCGCGCCGCACTTCTCGATGCCGACGTGGCGCTCTCCGTCGTCAAGGACTTCATCGACAAGGTGCGTCCGCGCGCGACGGGAGAATCCGTCATCCGGTCCGTCACACCGGGCCAGCAGGTGGTCAAGATCGTTCACGACGTGCTCGTGGAGACGCTCGGAGCCGAGAATGCGACCCTCGATCTCGGAAGCCCGCCCGCACCGATCCTGATGGTCGGTTTGCAAGGCTCCGGAAAGACGACCACCTCGGCCAAGCTGGGGCTGTTGCTGCAAAACCGAGAAAAAAAGCGGGTATTGATGGCATCGCTCGATGTGCGCCGTCCCGCCGCGATGGAGCAGCTGAGAGTGCTGGGCGAGCAGACGGGCGTTCCGACGCTACCCGTTCTCGCCAATCAGCTCCCGCTCGACATTGCCAGGCGCGCACTCGCCGCTGCCCGTGTCGGAGGCTACGACGTGCTGATCCTCGACACGGCCGGACGCCAGCATATCGACGAAGGCTTGATGGCCGAAGTCGCCCAGGTCCGCGATGCCGTCAGGCCGCATGAGACGCTGCTCGTGGCCGACAGCCTGACGGGCCAGGACGCGGTCAATATTGCGAAGTCCTTCAATGACCGGCTCCATGTGACCGGAATCATTCTCACGCGCGCCGATGGCGACGCGCGCGGCGGTGCGGCCCTCTCGATGCGCGCTGTGACGGGCGCGCCGATCAAGTTCCTGGGCGTTGGCGAGAAGATCGACGCCCTCGAGGCCTTTCATCCCGCGCGCGTCGCGGCGCGGCTCCTCGACATGGGCGATGTGGTAAGCCTCGTCGAAAAAGCTTCCGAAACTCTCGATCGCGAACAGGCCGAAAAGCTCGCCCGAAAATTGAAGAAGGGCGAGTTCGATATGAACGATCTGGCCGAACAGCTGCGCCAGATGCGCAAGATGGGTGGCATGCAAGGGGTGCTTTCGATGCTGCCGGGCGTGGGCAAGGTGAAGGATCAACTCGCCGCCGCCGGTCTCGACGACAGCATGCTGAAGCGGCAGGAAGCGATCATCCAGTCGATGACGAAGCGGGAACGCGCCAGACCCGACATCCTGAATGGTTCGCGGCGCAAGCGCATCGCCGGCGGCGCGGGTGTCGAAGTCTCCGACGTCAACAAGCTCATGAAGATGCATCGCCAGATGGCCGACATGATGAAACGCATGGGCAAGCTCGGCGCGCGCGGCGCATTCGGCATGGGCGGAATGCCGCAATTGCCTCCGGGATTTATGCCGGGAGGCCGCCAATGAACTCACTCATAAACTCAGCGAAAGGACCGACTTCATGTCTCTAAGAATCAGACTGTCGCGCGGCGGCACCAAGAAGCGCCCGCATTATGCAATCGTGATCGCCGATTCTCATTCGCCGCGCGATGGGCGGTTCATCGAGAAGATCGGCTTTTACAATCCCGTTCTGCCGCGCGATCACGCGGATCGATTGAAGCTCGATCTCGACAAGGCGAAGGCCTGGATTGCCAAAGGGGCGGTCGCGACCGATCGCGTGCACCGTTTCTTATCGGATGCGGGGATCGCGAAGCCGCTGACCAGGCAGAGTCCGCAGAAGTCAAAGCCCAAGAAGAAGGCGCAGGAGCGCGCGGCGGCGGCAGCCGGTGCAACGCCGCAGGCGTAAAAGACCGGGAGCGCAATCGCGCATGACTGGCGACGTGCTTCTGGGAGTTGTGGTGGGCGCGCAGGGATTGGGCGGCGACGTCCGCGTCAAGACGTTCACCCAGACGCCCGAGCGCCTCGCAGCGTACGGCCCCCTGCACACGCCGGAAGGCCGCAAACTCGACATCGCCTCGGCGCGGCGTGTGAAGGCGGATACGGCCGTCGTGCGGTTCAGGGGCATAGACGATCGCGCTGCCGCCGAAGCGCTCGTAAACGCGAACCTTCTGGTGGCGCGCACGGCGCTGCCCGCCGCAGCGCATGACGAGTTCTATCATGCCGATCTCATCGGGCTGCGCGCGCTGGACGGCGAACGCCGCGTCATCGGCGAGATCATTGCGATCCACAATTTCGGCGCCGGCGACGTGATCGAGCTTGAACGCGGCGAGGGCGGCACGCTGCTCCTGCCCTTCTCGAAAGATTTCGTTCCGCAGATAAATCTGATCGACGGATACGTCGTCGTCGCAGAACCTGCGGACAGCGCAGCGGAAGAACAGCGAGGCGTCGAATGACTCTTCGACAAGCTCAGGGCGAAAAAAGTACCCTCATGCTGAGCCTGTCGAAGCATGAGCCTGTCGAAGCATGAGCCCGTCGAAGCATGAGCCTGTCGAAGCACGAGGAGACGCGATGAGCTGGAAAGCGAGTGTGCTCACTCTTTTCCCGTCGATGTTCCCGGGGCCGCTCGATGCGTCGCTGGTCGGTCGGGCGCGCCAGCGCGGGCTCTGGTCGCTGGACGTACGCGATATCCGCGACCACGGGATCGGCCGGCATCGCGCGGTGGATGACACGCCCGCCGGAGGTGGACCCGGCATGGTCATGCGCGCCGACGTAGCTGCGGCCGCCATCGATGCCGCGCGCGCGGATCGATCGCCGCGCCCGACGCTCTACCTGACTCCGCGGGGGATTCCGCTCGATCAGGAACGCGTGCGGTCGTTGAGCGTGGGAGCCGGTGCGCTGTTCCTGTGCGGGCGCTTCGAGGGCCTCGACCAGAGGGCGATCGAGGCGCGCGATCTGGAGGAAGTGTCCGTGGGCGATTTCGTTCTTGCGGGAGGAGAGATCGCGGCAATGGCGGTTATCGAGGCGTGCGTCCGCCTTCTTCCTGGCGTTCTTGGTTGCGAAGCCTCGCGCGAGCACGAAAGTTTCGAGCACGCGCTGCTCGAATATCCACAATTTACCAAGCCGGCGCAGTTCGAAGGCCGCGACATCCCCGCCGTGCTGCTGTCCGGCCATCACCAGGAAATCGACCGCTGGCGCAGGGAGCAGGCAGAGGCGCTGACGCGGTCGCGCCGCCCGGATCTGTGGTCCCTCTATGAAAGGCGGCGCGGGTAGGCTATAGGCGCGCCTTCCCGCGCGACCATGCCGACGGAGACCGACATGAACCTCTTGCAACAACTGGAGGCGGAGCAGATGACCGCCCTGCGCGGGAAGAAGGCGCTGCCCGATTTCCGGCCCGGCGACACCGTGAAGGTGAACGTCAAGGTCGCCGATGCGACTTTTGACGAGAAGACAAAGCAGATGAAAACGCGCGAGCGTCTCCAGGCCTTCGAAGGCGTCTGCATCGGGCGCGCGGGCGAGGGATTGAACGAGAGTTTCACGGTGCGAAAGCTTTCGTACGGCGAAGGCGTGGAGCGCGTGTTCCCGGTGTACAGCCCGCTCGTCGATTCCGTTCACGTCGTGCGCAAGGGCAAGGTGCGCCGCGCAAAGCTCTACTATCTGCGCGGACGGCGCGGGAAATCCGCCCGCATCAGCGAGCGCGTCGAGCGCGGCGAAACCGACACGGCGGAAAGCCCCTAATCCTTCGGCACGCCGTACGAAAAAGCTGCATCAGCATTGGGCGTCCTTCGACAAGCTCAGGATGAGGAGATATGCAGTTGCATCAGCATTGATGGCGCTCAAAACCTCCCTCATGCTGAGCTTGTCGAAGCACGCACAATGGCTCTCCAGGGCGCTCGGCGAGGCTCATTCGGTCGCATGCGATAGCGCGGCGTGAGCAAGCGGGGTGCTAACGATGAGACAGTTCTCTTCTGCATCCGCGCTGATGGCAATACTATTCTCCCTCATGCTGAGCCCGTCGAAGCACGCACAATGGCTCTCCAGGGCGCTCGGCGAGGCTCATCCGGTCGCATGCGATAGCCCGGCGTGAGCAAGCGCGGTGCTAACGATGAGACTGTTCTCTTCTGCATCCGCGCTGATGGCAATACTATTCTCCCTCATGCTGAGCCCGTCGAAGCACGCACAATGGCTCTCCAGGGCGCTCGGCGAGGCTCATCCGGTCGCATGCGATAGCCCGGCGTGAGCAAGCGCGGTCATTTGCTGCGCCTCCTCGGCGCCGGGTTCGGCGTCGCCGTCGGCGTCGGCGAGATGATCGGCTCGGGCATTCTGCGCTCGCCCAGCGCGATCGCGGCGAGCCTGCACGATACGGGCGCCATTCTCGCCCTGTGGTCGCTGGGGGCGCTGCACGCACTTCTCGGCGTCAATATCATCGCGGAACTGAGCACCGCCCTGCCCCAGGACGGCGGCCCCTATGTCTACGCGCGCCGCGCTTATGGCGACGTGGGCGGTCTCGTGGTCGGCTGGACCGTCTTTACGTCCCACCTCGCGGGCATCGCGGCCGCCTCGGTCGTGTTCGCGAATTTCCTGGGATTGCTGTGGCCGGCCGCCGCAACGCACACGGCCGTGGTGGCGATCGGCATCCAGCTTCTCCTCTATGCCGCCAATTCCATCGGCTTGCGCGAAGGCCGCGCCATGCAGGAAGTCACGAGCTTCGTGAAGGCGCTGTTGCTGCTGGCTTTCATTGGAGCGGCACTCTGGCTGGTGCCGGCCAACGGACCGCAGACGGGTTTTCCGGTCCAGCTCGCCCCTGTCGGCTTCATCGCCTTTATCGGCGCGTATCAGCTGATCAAGGGCGCGTATTCGGGATGGGACGCGCCGGCCTATTTCGCCGAAGAGAATGTGTCACCCCTGAAAAGCATTCCTCGTGCCCTGCTTGTCGGACTGGCGCTGACGGCGACGATCTATGTCCTGGTCAATGCCGCATTGCTGTATGCGCTCGGACCGGGCGGAACCGCCGCTTCGGATCTTCCCTTCGCGATCGTCCTGCACCGGCTCGGCGGCGCGTGGATATCGACGCTGTTCGTGATTGGCGCGATGGTCACGGTCACGAGCTGCGCCAACGCAAACATCATGGTTGCGCCACGCGTGCTGCTGGCGCTGTCGCGCGACCGGCTCCTTCCCGGAGCCCTGCAGCAGGTGAATGAAGGAGGAAGTCCCTATGCTGGTTTCGTGCTCACGGCGGCGATCTCGATCGCCCTTGCGAGCACCGGGGCGTTCCGTCTCGTTTTCGGCCTGATCGGAATTCTGACGTCGCTTTCCGGCCTGCTCGTCGACATCTCGTTTTTCGTGCTGCGCCGGCGCGAGCCGGATTTGCCCCGGCCGTTCCGCGCCGTTCTCTCGCCATGGCTTCCCGCGCTGCTGGCCGTGATCGACGGCGTGCTGCTCGTGCTGTTTGCGGCGACCGACCGGCAGGGCGCCGCATTCGCGGCCGCGCTGTGCCTGCTCTGCGTGCCTTTGGGGCTCATCGCACAGCGCGCGCGGCGGCGCGCATCGGCTTGAGCCTGCACCGCTTGCCTGGGCGCATCCCAGGCGCTACCTAGCCGCGCCACCACTCCCCGAAAGGCATCGCATGGCCCGCAAGAAACTCGCTTTGATCGGTGGCGGACAAATTGGCGGGACACTTGCCCACCTGATCGCCCTGAAGGAACTCGGCGACGTTGTTCTGTTCGATGTCGTGGAAGGTCTGCCGCAGGGCAAGAGCCTGGACATCGCGCAATCTGCGCCCATCGAAGGCCATGACGTCCGTCTCAAGGGCACGAATTCCTACGCCGATATCGCCGGCGCCGATGTCGTGATCGTCACCGCCGGCGTGCCGCGCAAGCCTGGCATGAGCCGCGACGATCTTCTCGGCATCAACCTCAAGGTGATGGCAGCGGTCGGCGACGGAATCCGGGCGCACGCGCCCGACGCCTTCGTGATCTGCATCACCAATCCGCTCGACGCGATGGTCTGGGCTCTGCGGCAGCTCTGCGGGCTGCCGCACCGCAAGGTAGTCGGCATGGCCGGCATTCTCGACAGCGCCCGTTTCCGGCATTTTCTCGCCGAGGAAATGAAAGTGAGCGTCGAGGATGTATCGGCTTTTGTTCTCGGCGGGCACGGCGACACCATGGTGCCGATGCCGCGGTTCTCCACCGTCGCCGGCATTCCCCTGCCCGAACTGATCAAGATGGGATGGATCAGCCAGGAACGCCTCGACCGGATCGTGCAGCGCACGCGCGACGGAGGCGCCGAGATCATAGGCCTGCTGAAGACCGGTTCCGCATTCTATGCGCCGGCGACCGCGGCGATCGCGATGGCCGAAAGCTATCTCAAGGACCGCAAGCGCGTGCTGCCTTGCGCCGCTTATGTGGACGGGCCTTACGGCATCGACGGCCTTTATGTCGGCGTTCCCGTGGTGATCGGCGAGAGCGGTGTCGAACGCATCGTCGAGCTCGATCTCACGGCGGAAGAACGCGCCGCGCTCGCCAAATCCGTAGATGCCGTGCGCACGTTGATCGACGCCTGCAAGAAGCTTGAACCGAAGCTGGCTTGAGGCGGATGTCCATTCTCGTCGACAGGAATACGCGCGTCATCTGCCAGGGCTTCACCGGCAAGCAGGGCACCTTTCATTCCGAACAGGCGATTGCCTACGGCACGAAGATGGTCGGCGGCACGTCTCCGGGCAAAGGCGGGACGACGCATCTGGGCCTGCCCGTGTTCGATACCGTGCGCGAGGCAAAGAGCGCGACCGATTGCACCGCGAGCGTGATCTACGTGCCGCCGCCATTCGCGGCCGACGCGATCCTGGAAGCGATCGACGCGGAGATACCACTCGTCGTCTGCATCACCGAAGGCATACCCGTGCTCGACATGGTCAAGGTCAAGCGGGCGCTGTGCGGTTCGCAGACGCGACTGATCGGTCCCAATTGCCCCGGCGTCATCACGCCGGACGAGTGCAAGATCGGCATCATGCCGGGCCACATCCATCGCCGCGGCAGGGTGGGTATCGTCTCGCGCTCGGGCACGCTCACCTACGAGGCCGTCTGGCAGACGACCGCGGTGGGCCTCGGCCAATCTACCTGCGTCGGCATCGGCGGCGATCCCGTGAAAGGGACCGAGCACATCGAAGTGCTCGAGATGTTCCTTGCCGATCCCGAAACCGAAGCCATCATCATGATCGGCGAGATCGGCGGGTCGGCGGAAGAAGATGCGGCGGCGTTCGTCGCCCGTGCAAAAACGAAGAAGCCGATGGTCGGATTCATCGCCGGAGTCACCGCCCCGCCGGGCCGCCGCATGGGACATGCCGGCGCGATCATCTCGGGCGGCAAGGGCGGCGCCGAATCCAAGATCGAAGCCATGAAGGCCGCCGGCATCCGCGTGTCGCTCAATCCCGCCGCGCTCGGCACCACGATGGCCGAGCTCCTGAGCGGAAAATAACGCACCCGCGGGAAATCAAATTGTCATTCCCGCGCAAGCGGGAAACCAGCGGTGTGATTTATCCGGATGGGGCGGTGTTCTGGGTCCCCGCTTTCGCGGGGATGACAATGTTTGTTTGCGAACGCGTCTTGCTGCGAAGGAGTGATTGCACCGGCCGCTCGAAGCGGGTGTAGGACAGCCAGCCCAGGAAAATCAGCGCGATATAAAACAGGATCATCACATAGCCGTGCATGAAGTCGGCCGGCGTCCATCCTGCGCGCAAGGCGATCAGCGCGAGCGCCAGCTGCATCGGAAAATGGATCATGTAGGTCGAATAGCTGATATCGCCGAGAAAGGTGAAGCGTGCCCAGGCGCCGCCAAACAGCTCTTCGTGAAGAGCAAGGGCTGCCAGGGTGAGCGGGACAACCACGAAAATGAACGCCATGAGCAAGATGGCGTATTCGTTGCCGAGCAGGAAGCGCGCGAGCGGCTGCGGCAGCATTCCAAAAACGGATTGCAGGAATCCGAGATAGGCGTCGGCAATCGCAATCGTCCACGCGGCAAGCGCGGCCAATGCCACACAGCGTGCGATCGTCTTCGCGTTGCGCCGCGAGGCCAGTGCCCGCACCGCGTAAAAGGTGGCGCCGCCCCAGAAAAAACCCATGATGCCGCGACCGATCTGACCATCGTGGAAAAAGAACAGGGCGCCTGCGATGGCGAGACATATGGCCGCTACCGGACCGCGCAGGCCGATGCGCACGCAGGCAAAGAAAACAATATAAAGAAGCACCTCGATCGAAACTGCCCAGTCCGGCCCGTTGAAGGATTGCAGCTCGTCGGGCGGCAGCCATTGCTGCACCAGAAGAATGCTCTTGACGAAATGCGGCCAGTCATTCGCGTCGAAGATGAACCAGTTGCCGGTCTCGTGATGGAAGGCGAGCTGCAGTGCCGTCGCGACAAGCAGCGTCGCCAGATAGAGCGGATAAAGCCGCGACAGCCGCTGCAGCGCGAATTTCCCCGCGCCGATCTCGCGCCGCGCCACCGGCTCGAGATAGAGCCAGAAGAAGACGAAGCCGGAGACGGCGAAGAAAATGTCGACCGCCAACCATCCTTCGTCGTAGAGCGGCTTGAAGACCGGGTAGGCGGGCTCCATCGCCCGCGACCACACCGCCTGCCAGGTGCCCCGGACGGCGAAGAAATGCTGCCAATGCCAGAAAATGATCGCCAGCGCCGCCACGCCGCGCAGCGCATCCAGCGAATAGAGACGCTTTGCGGTCACCAGGCGCGATCCTCCGCCTCGGAATTGTCACCGGGCGACCCCATATTAGGGTGGCATCCGATGGATATGAAGAAGAGAACCTTGCATGGGCTCCGTGCGGCCTTCGACAGGCTCAGGCTGAGGGGATTTGTTGTGGCATCCGCGCTTATGGCGGCCTTCGACAGGCTCAGGCTGAGGAGATTTGTTGTGGCATCCGCCCGTATGGCGGCGTTCGACAGGCTCAGGCTGAGGAGATTTGTTGTGGCATCCGCCCGTATGGCGGCGTTCGACAGGCTCAGGCTGAGGAGAAATGTTGTGGCATCGGCGCGTCTGGCAGAAAGAAACTCCCTCATGGTGAGCCTGCCCGCCTACGCTAAAGCTTCGGCGGATCAATCGCGCACTGCTGTCCGCCGAAGCCTCGGCGAAGGCGGATCGAACCACGCGCCATGTCTGGCCAATCCCGGGCCGTTCGTCACATGACCCAATCTGTCCCGCATGCCACGCTTCGGGCCTCGAACGATATCCTGGCGTCGACATCGTTTCTCTCCGGCGCAAACGCGACCTACGTCGAGGAGCTTTACGCGCGCTATCTGGAGAACCCCGACGCGGTCGATCGGAGCTGGCGGGATTTCTTCGCCGGGCTCGGAGAGCAGGGACCAGCCTCAAGTCAACGTGCGCGTCCCCCCGACTCGCTGCTCAGGCCGCGGATGGCGCGCGCCGACGGCGATCTGATCGGCGCGCTCACCGGCTACTGGCCGCCGGACGAACGCTCGATGGCGAATGCCGATGTGAGATCGGCAGCGCAGGAGTCGATCCGCGCCATTCAGCTCGTACGCGCCTATCGCGTGATCGGCCACCTGGCGGCGGATCTCGATCCGTTGAGCCTGACGCAAAAGCCTGCGCTGCCGCAGCTCGATCTCGGTTTCTACGGATTCCGGGACAGCGATCTCGACCGGCCTGTTTTCATCAACGGTGTGCTGGGCCTCGAAACCGCGACCCCGCGGCGGATGGTCGAGATCCTCAAGCGCACCTATTGCGGCCATATCGGCTACGAGTTCATGCACATCAACGATCCCGAGCAGAAGGATTGGCTGCAGCGAAGGATCGAAGGAAGCGACAAGGAGATATCCTTCACGCCCGAAGGCAAGCGTTCGATTCTCTACAAGCTCGTCGAAGCCGAAGGGTTCGAGAAATTCTGCGCGTTGCGCTTCGTCGGCACCAAACGCTTCGGCCTGGATGGCGGCGAAGCGATGATCCCGGCGCTGGAGCAGATCATCAAGCGCGGCGGCCAGCTCGGCGTGAAGGAGATCGTGCTCGGCATGTCGCATCGTGGACGGCTGAACGTGCTCGCCAATGTCATGTCGAAACCCTATCGCCAGATTTTCCACGAGTTCCAGGGCGGCAGTACCTATCCGAGCGAAGTCGAGGGATCGGGAGACGTAAAGTACCATCTGGGCGCCTCGTCGGATCGCGAGTTCGACCACAGGCGCGTCCATCTCTCCCTGTCGGCCAATCCCTCGCATCTCGAGGCTGTCGACCCGGTTGTGCTCGGCAAGGCGCGCGCGAAGCAATATCAGCTGAACGACGAGTCGGCGCGTTCGAGCGTGTTTCCTCTCCTTATTCACGGCGACGCGGCCTTCGCCGGCCAGGGCGTGGTGGCGGAATGTTTCGCCATGTCCGGCACCAAGGGATTCCGCACCGGCGGCACGATGCATTTCATCGTCAACAACCAGATCGGCTTCACCACCGCGCCCGCCTATGCGCGCTCCTCGCCCTATCCTTCGGATGTGGCGCTGATGGTGCAGGCGCCGATCTTCCATGTGAATGGCGACGACCCCGAGGCGGTGGTGCATTGCGCGCGCATCGCCACCGAATTCCGCCAGCTGTTCCACAAGGACGCGGTCATCGACATGTTCTGCTACCGGCGCTTCGGCCATAACGAGACCGACGAGCCGTCCTTCACGCAACCCTTGATGTATCGCGCGATCAGGAATCATCCGACGACGCTTGCACTCTATGCAGCCCGCCTGGTCGCGGAACACACCCTGGGCGAGACGGACGTGCAGGCGATGCTGCGCCAGTTCAACCTGCGGCTCGACGCGGAGCTCGAGGCGGCGAAGTCGCATCGTCCGGACCGCGCCGATTGGCTCGACGGGCGCTGGACCGGCTTTGCCATCGCGCCCGAGGGCGACCGCCGCGGCGAGACGGCCGTGCCCGTCGAAACGCTGCAATTGGTCGGACGGGCGCTCGCCTCCGTGCCGAAGACGTTTCATCTGCATCGAACCATCGCGCGCCAGCTGGAGGCGAAGGCACGCATGATCGACAGCGGAACAGGCATCGACTGGTCGACCGCGGAAGCGCTGGCCTTCGGCACGCTGCTCGACGAAGGTTGTCCGGTGCGCCTGTCGGGCCAGGATTCCTCGCGCGGCACGTTCTCGCAACGCCATGCGGTGCTGGTCGATCAGGAGACGGAGGAACGCTACGTTCCGCTCGCCCATATCCGCGACGGACAGGCCGAATTCGAAGCGGTCGATTCACTGTTGTCGGAACAGGCGGTGCTCGGCTTCGAATATGGCTTCAGCTCCGCCGAGCCGCGGGCGCTGGTGCTCTGGGAAGCGCAATTCGGCGATTTTGCGAATGGCGCCCAGGTGGTCATCGATCAGTTCATCGCTTCGGGCGAGATGAAATGGCTGCGCATGTGCGGGCTCGTGCTGCTGCTTCCGCACGGATACGAAGGCCAGGGACCCGAACATTCTTCGGCGCGGCTGGAGCGCTTTTTGCAGCTCTGCGCGCAGGACAACGTCCAGGTTGCCAATTGCACGACGCCCGCCAACTACTTCCACGTCCTTCGCCGCCAGGTGCACCGGCCGTTCCGCAAGCCCCTGGTGCTGATGACGCCGAAATCGCTATTGCGTCACAAGCGAGTTCGTGTCCGATCTCGCGGAGATGGCCACAGGGTCGGGCTTTCATCGCGTGCTCTGGGACGACGCGCAGTCGCGGCCCGGTTCGACACTGGCGCTCGCCGCCGATCGCGATATCGCGCGCGTCATTCTCTGCTCCGGCAAGGTGTATTACGATTTGCTGGAGGAGCGCGAGAAGCGCGGCGAGAACCGCGTCCAGCTTCTGCGCATCGAGCAGCTCTACCCCTTCCCGCAGAACGCCCTTGTTCCGGAGCTTGCACGCTTCGGCCATGCGGAAATCGTCTGGTGCCAGGAGGAGCCCAGGAATCAGGGCGCCTGGACATTCGTCGCGCCCCACATCCATGCCGCCATCGCAGAAGCGGGCGGCCACGCATGGCCGCGCTATATCGGCCGCCCCGCCTGCGCCTCCACCGCCTCGGGACTGCTCAGCCAGCACAACACCGAGCTTCACGCGCTGCTCGATGAAGCGCTGACGCTATGAGAAATTGGCCACCGCGCACTCAGTTGTCACTTTCCTCCCCCAACGTGGGGGGAGGTGGCGCGCGCCAGCGCGCCGGAGGGGGCAGTCGACTGCTCTTCAACGCCCCCCTCCGTCTCACTTCGCTTCGCTACGTTCGACACCTCCCCCATGCTGGGGGAGGAAAACAAGGCGATGCGCGGACGTTCGTGCGCCCTCCCAAAGCTCAACGCTGCTGGGTTCCCGCTTGCGCGGGAATGACAATGAAAGAATGCAAATGAGCATCGAGATCAAGGTTCCGGCGATGGGCGAGTCCGTCACCGAAGCCACGGTTGCGCGCTGGTTCAAGAACGAGGGCGACAGCGTTGCCCGCGACGAACCGCTGCTGGAGCTCGAGACCGACAAGGTGACGGTCGAAGTGCCTTCGCCGGCAGACGGCGCGATCGAATCCATTGCGGTGCAGGCCGGCGCGACGGTGCAGGTGGGAACCGTTCTCGGCGCGATTGCGGAAGGCGCTGCTGCCAGGAAGGCCAGTGCGGCGCCTGCCGCTCCCGCAGCCAAAGCAGCGCCGCCTGCTGCGTCCAAAGCGGCCGAAGCCGAAACACTCATGCCTTCCGTGCGGCGCATCGCCGAAGAGACGGGATTGCGTCCTTCGGACATCGCCGGCACGGGCAAGGACGACCGGGTCATGAAAGGCGACATGCTGGCGGCGCTCGAAGCGCGCGCGGCCGAACGCGCGACACGGCCGGTTGCCATTGCGCCCGCAGGCCCCAGACCCCGCGCCGACCGCGAGGAGCGCGTGCCGATGTCGCGCCTGCGCCGCACCATCGCGCTGCGCCTCAAGGAATCGCAGAACACGGCCGCCCAGCTCACCACCTTCAACGAAGTCGACATGAGCCACGTGATGGCGCTGCGCGGCGAGTACAAGGAGACCTTCGAGAAGAAGCATCACGTGCGCCTGGGTTTCATGAGCTTCTTCGTCAAGGCCTGCATTGCCGCGCTCAAGGAACTCCCCAGCGTCAATGGCGAGATCGAAGGCGACGACATCATCTACAAGGCTTACTACGACATCGGCGTCGCGGTCTCGACCGAGCGCGGGCTGATCGTTCCGGTCCTGCGCGACGCGGATCGGCTCAGCCTCGCCCAGATCGAAGCGGCGATCGCCGATTTCGGCGCGCGGGCGCGCGACGGCAGGCTCAAGCTCGAAGAGCTGCAGGGCGGCACCTTCACGATCTCCAATGGCGGCGTTTTCGGCTCGCTGATGTCGACGCCGATCCTGAATGCGCCGCAATCGGGCATTCTCGGCATGCACAAGATCCAGCTGCGTCCCGTGGCCATCGACGACAGGATCGAAATTCGCCCGATGATGTATCTCGCGCTTTCCTACGATCACCGGCTGGTGGACGGGCGCGAGGCGGTGACGTTCCTCGTGCGCGTCAAGGAAAATCTCGAAGACCCGCAGAGATTGCTGCTCGATGTGTAGTTCGCCGGGGAGTGCGGAGGTGCAGAATAAAACAAGCATGTCATTCCCGCGAAAGCGGGAACCCAGCCGCTGCGCGTCCGCGCGGCGAAATGACTCTTTGCGCGCGCGGACGCGCGCTAAACTGGGTCCCGGGTCGCGCGGAACGCGCGCGCCCGGGATGACAGCCGGTTTTGAACTGCACCATTCCGCGGCTACTTCTGCATATGTTGTCCGACATGTCTGACTCTTTCGACGTCGTCGTCATCGGTGGAGGACCGGGCGGCTACAACGCGGCGATCCGCGCGGGCCAGCTCGGGCTTTCGTCCGCCTGCATCGACAAGCGCGGCACGTTCGGCGGAACCTGCCTCAATATCGGCTGCATTCCCTCGAAAGCACTGCTCTACGCCAGCGAGATGTACGACCTTGCCGCGCAACATTTCGCGCCGCTCGGCATCAAGGCGAACGTCAGCCTCGACCTTCCCGGAATGATGGCGCACAAGACGAAAGTCGTGGGCGAACTGACGCGCGGCGTCGAGTTCCTGCTCAGGAAGTACAAATCGGAAGCGATCGTGGGCACGGCGCGCATCGCCAGCCCCGGCAGGGTGGAGGTGAAGCTCGCGGATGGCAGCGTGCGCGCGCTGGAAGCAAAACACATCGTCATCGCCACCGGCTCCGATGTGACGCCGCTGCAAAGCGTCACGATCGACGAGAAGCAGATCGTGTCCTCGACCGGCGCGCTCGCGCTGGGCAGCGTGCCCAGACGATTGCTGGTGGTGGGTGCCGGTTACATCGGGCTCGAGCTTGGATCGGTGTGGCGGCGGCTGGGCAGCGACGTGACGGCGGTGGAATTCCTGGACCGCATCACGCCCGGTCTGGACGCTGAAATCGCCAGACAGTTCCAGCGCATTCTGCAGCGCCAGGGCATGCGCTTCCTGCTGTCGAGCAAGGTTGCCGGCGTGGAGCGGTCGGGCGAAGGCTTGCGCGTGCACATCGAGGGCACGAAGGGCGAGCAGCAGACGCTCGATGCGGACGTCGTTCTCGTCGCGACCGGGCGGCGGCCCTTTACGGACGATCTCGGGCTGGACGCGCTCGACGTCAGGCGTGATTCCCGCGGGCGCGTGATCACCGATCACGAGTTCCGGACCAATATCGCCGGCATCCGCGCCATCGGCGACTGCCGCGAAGGCGCGATGCTCGCCCACAAGGCGGAAGACGAGGCGGTCGCCTGCATCGAGCGGATTGCCGGACGCGCCGGCCATGTGAACTACGACGCAATTCCGGCAGTGGTCTACACCGCGCCGCAGGTGGCGAGCGTCGGCAGGACGGAAGAGGAATTGAAAGCGGCCGGTGCGGCCTACAAGACCGGCAAATTTCCCTTCACCGCCAACGCACGCGCGAAGACGCTCGCGGCCACCGACGGCTTCGTAAAGATGCTCGCCGACGCAAAGACCGATCGCATTCTCGGCGTGCACATCCTCGGTGCGGAGGCCGGCGATCTCATCGCCGAGGCCGCGCTCGCCATCGAATTCGGCGCCTCTTCGGAAGACGTGGCGCGCACCAGCCACGCCCATCCCACGCTCGGCGAAGCCGTCCGCCAGGCCGCCATGGGCGTCGAAGGCTGGACGATGCAGATGTGAATCCCGGTGCTCGATCCCGCGAACACCCACGACGCGCCGCGGGCAATCAAACTTACCTCGCAAATCCGGAATGACACTCCACGATTGCAAGGATGACAGACGAAAGGGTAAACCGCCGCACACCTCCACTGCCGCAAGGTCCAACGCTGCACCCATTCGTGCAATGTTTGTTGCAGACGTTGCCGGAGCCGCAGACTGAATGGCACACTGCCGACCGGGCTAAATGGCTTCAAACCGCTGCGAACATCTTTAATCTGATCTACAAGGGAGAAGGCGTTGGGATTGTAGTGCGCGCGGCAACGGCGCATTGCTCGCCGCGACCGGATTAGGGGACAATGCGCAAGGCCGTAGCTTACAGCATCGGCGGTTTGGTTATCTTGTTTGTGGTCGCCTTCACGACAGGTTGCGCAGTGTTCGCGTACCTATGGGGATTTAATCCGCTCGGACTGTTTCCGCTCTATTTCCTTGGGCTGGCGATTTGCGCCGCGGCGATATTCATGGTTCGGGTTGCCGCACGTAATTAGGGGGCCTATATACGAAAGTGACCTAGCGGGTGGGGGGCTAGCGCAACGGCCATGTCAAATCCAGTCCAATTCGCCACCGCCGCCTGCAATTTGCGCAATTCGCCCTTGGACGGCGCCATTAACCCTGCCACCATCGCAACCAGAAACCCTTCTGGCAGGCGAGAAGTGACCCTGTTCGAATTGGTCAAGATTGCGCTTGACGAGATGTATGCCGAAGGCAAGGCGCAACTTGGGTCCAAGGTGGACGCACGGATCAAGGAGCAGATGGCATATCTCTCCGACAGCTACGGCAAGCTCAACCAAGCCGATCGAGAGAAGGTTTCATACAGACACCCCGCGACCCGTTTTGCGTATGCTTACAAGTACGTGGCGACGCATGGCGATTACATCGTGCAGATTCTGGAGGAACTCAGTGAGGTGGACCCTTTTGTGAGGACCACAGTAGCCGGGATTTTAATTGGAAGCGTGGCCGTTCCTTTCTTCTAACATCATCAAGCTGCGATTGCTTCTGTTGCGGCTGTGGGCATGTGGGCAACGCCCTTCGCGTTGTCCAAGCGCAGCGTCATGTCCACAGCCGGTTCGCCGAGAAGTCCAGCCGTTCCTTCACGCCACACGGCGAACGGCGTCTTGTAGCCGAGCGCCTGGTGCGGACGCCGTGTGTTGTAGAAAGCGATCCACTGGGCAATGCCTTCGCGCGCCTCGCGGGCATCGGCGTAATGCTTCAGATAGACGTCTTCATGCTTCAGGCTGCGCCACAGCCGCTCGATGAAGACGTTGTCCATCCAGCGGCCACGGCCGTCCATGGAGATTTGTACTCCGGTATTTTCCAACACGCGCGTGAAGGCTGCGCTGGTGAACTGGCTGCCCTGATCGCTGTTGAAGATATCCGGCTTTCCGAAACGGGCAAGCGCCTCTTCCAGCGCTTCTACGCAGAACGAGACGTTCATGGTGTTCGACAGCCGCCACGACAGCACGCTGCGCGAAGCCCAGTCCATGATGGCAACGAGATAGAGATGGCCGCTGCCGACGGGAATGTAGGTGATGTCCGTCGCCCACACCTGGTTCGCACGCTCGATGCTCAGATTGCGCAGCAAATACGGGTAGATTTTGTGTCCCGGCGTCGGCTTGCTGGTATTCGGCTTCGGCCCCAGCGCCTCAATCCCCATCAGGCGCATCAGCCGCTGCGCGCGCTTGCGGTTGACCTTGAGCTCGAAAGCGATCCGCCGCGAGCCGAAGAACGGGCTCTCCGTGTACAGCTCGTCGATCCGGCGCATCAGCGCGTGATCGTCCTCGCCAGTCCCTGCGGGCTTGCGGTAGACGCCCGAGCGCGAAAGGCCCATCAGTGCGCACTGCTGCCGCACCGATAGTCTCTTGTGCCTGCGATCGAGCCGCTCTGTGCGATCCGGAGTGCTCATCGTCCGGACGCTTTCGCTAAAAAATCGCGCTCCACGATCAGCTGCCCGATCTTGGCATGCAGCTTCTCGATCTCCCGCTCCCGGCTCGTTTCGGCATCCTTGCCGACGCCGGCATCGAAAGCTCGAGCCGCCTGCTCCTGCAGCTGCTTCTTCCAGGAATAAATCTGGTTGGGGTGAACGTCATAGCGCTGCGCCAGATCGTGCACCGTCGCCTGCTCCCGCAGCGCCTCCATGGCGATCTTCGCCTTCAGCGCCGCATCAATCGTCCGTCTGGTTCTCTTCGTCATGGTCTGCTCCGTTTAGCAACGGAACAGCCGCTTTTCCAATTAACCCCCTGGTCCTGTTTTCGGGGTCCACTTCATCAGAAACCACCTCGGCGAATCAATCTTCAAGGGTGAAACCGCTCGCGTGTCTTGCATTGGCGGGGGGCCGGGAAGCGATGTCATCGGGCTGTTGAAATACTTGGAAGACCAAGCGGAGTTAGAACCGGTCAAAAAAGTAACATGTTACCTCCTAGATCAGGAGCAAGCTTGGGCGGACACATGGACAGAAATTGACGATTCCCTTAAAGTGGGGGTCAGTCTGCATCCCGCCTTTCAGCCCTTGGACGTGACAAAGCCTGAAGTCGTGGGAATCGCAACGTAAATTCCTACAGGCAGACCTATTCACCCTGAGCTACTTCGTCTCGGAGGTTCACTCCTTAGACAAAAACGAAATCGTCAGCGCGTTCTGGAAACGCATTTTCGACGAAGCGAAGCCCGGAGCATTGTTTTTGTACCTTGATAACGGCCACGCCGATTTCAATAATTATTTCGACAAATTGTGGAAGGCATCTGGGCTTAAGAAGCTTGTCGGAAAATCCAATGAGAGGATAATTCCTCGCTTTTCGGAGCAAGCATCTGAACTAGCCACATACCGACAAAAATTCGGTCAGTCCCCGAAAATCCAGTCGTTTGTGAGCTATCGTGTGTTGAGAAAGCCCAGCGAATGATGCCGGACCTTTTCTCAACTAGCCACGCGCTGGAGCAAATCCCCATCGTTGATGGCGATATCCAATTCCAGAAAAGTGTGAACCTAGGCCAAAGCGACTCGTCACTGCTCCACACATTTATCAGCGGCGTACCGTGGCGACAAGAAAGCGTGCAGATTTGGGGTAAGCAGCATGCGCAACCAAGGCTGATCGCATGGTATGGCGATCCGGGACGCTGCTATTCCTACTCCGGAATCTCCCTTGCGCCCCTTCCGTGGACAGAAATGTTGTGGGATTTGAAGCAGCGCATTGAGCGGGCAACCGGGGCCACGTTCAACAGCGTACTCCTAAACTACTATCGAGACGGTCGCGACAGCATGGGCTTCCATAGTGATGACGAAGCCGAACTAGGCCGGCGACCTACTATCGCATCAATTAGCCTTGGCGAAACTCGCACCTTCATCCTTAAGCACAAAACGAACCGCGCCATCCGGCCAATTCGTTTGCTCCTCTCCTCAGGTAGCCTTTTGGTGATGCGCGGCTCCACGCAAGAGTTTTGGAAGCACGGCATTGAGAAAGAACCGAATGTTCAGGGCGCTCGCATCAACCTAACCTTTCGGCACATCGTCGAGGCCCGCGGGGCTTTGAAGGCGGGTAAGCAGCCTTCTCATGCGGCCCGCGCTTCTTAGGCAGGGCCACCGATTTGCTTCGGCACGATTGCGGAAATTGCAAGCTGCGCAATGGATGGCGGTAATTGACCCTTCGCCACCTTGCCTTGCAGATAGCCGCTGAATTTTCCGCCTTCGATATACTCGTCCTGTAGCCATTCGCGATACGCACCTAGCGCGGCGAGCGGGTAGCACCAGGATACTTGCGGATTGGACGCCGCCTGTGGGTGATCGTCTGGGTAGCGATGCGGCCATTTCCTCCGCTCGCCATACTCATCTGCTAGATGGTGTTCGCACCAGTGTTTTCCCCAATGCTGGCCGATGGAGATGTCTACCACAAAGTGCTCATCAATTTTTGCGCCAGCCATAATCAGTTCGTAGATGATCGTGTGCGCCTCATTGAACACGTGGAAATAGCCCTTCGGCGCGGATTGGTAGTTCAACGCAATCCGATCATGCCATTTCTTGAACCGGTGCGAGCCGGATGGATCGTAGCCAACTTGGCTGTAGATCAATTCGCGTAGCTTGGAGCCAGCGAGTAAGCGGAAATTGTCACGCGCCTGTGGCTGGCAATTCGCGCCCGCGTCAAACGCATAGTATTCCATGATCGCAAGGCAGATCGCGGCGGGGTAGCAGTAGTGAGTCCGGCCAGCGTGATGGATTTCGATATGTGGCGATTGATGGATCGCGACGCCCGCTTTCGCGAGAGTCGCCTTGATGGAAGCTATGCGGGGCTTCTCTTCGGCATCGTTCCATTGGCTGCTGATGGTGCCGATGTGAGCGTTCTGAACGCCACATAAAGCGGCAAGGCCGCGCTGATTAAGATATGGGGTCCCGTCGTTCAGAACCCCCATGCCGATGCCATCGATATCGGCGTCCCGCTCTATATCTAGTGGCAGGTTGGCCTGTCTGGCACTGATTTCCTTTGATGCACTTTTCTGTGCTAAGATGTTGATCTTATTGGCGTTTATACTGATTTCCTCCGGCTTCGTTTTGGCGAATCTCTCGACGGCCTCACCGAAGGGCATGTCTAGCCGAAAGGGGGGTAGTCGCTTGTCGTTCATGCGATCAAGGCCTTGTAGGTGAGGCGACCATCGCTCCCTGAAATCAGGGCATCGACTTGATTGCCTTCGCCCATTTCACGCCGATTGTAGCGCCAAGTCGCCTCGGAAACGTATCTGTCCAGATGTTTCGGGCTAACCCAATGGTGGATGCCGTAAATCTGGCGCTTTAGCTGCGACCAGAAGCCTTCAATCGTGTTCGTATGCGCGATGCCCCGCACGTATTCGCCAGCAGCATGGTCTACGGCAGTGTGCGGGAAATCCCTGTGCAGGTGCTTGTAGCCAACCCACTTATCGGTGACGACCATCTGGACATTCGGGGAAACTGTTTCGCGCACAAAGCCAGTGAGCGTATCCGCCTGCACGTTCTCGACAACGCGGGCGACTACGTTTCCATCCCGCTGCGCAGCACCCGCCACAATGGCCTTGCCAGCGCCACCAGTGACGCCGCTCTTGCCACGCTGGTCCTTGTGACGGTTTTTGGCCTTGCCGCCCACGAACGTCTCATCGGCCTCTACAACGCCCGTAAGAGGCGCATTGAACGATTTGGTATCTGCCGCTTCCCGGAGCCTGTGGAGCATGAACCACGCTGTCTTTTGCGTGACCTTGATATCCCTCGCGAGTTGGGTGCTGGCGATACCCTTCTTGTGCGAGGTGATCAGCCAGATCGCCATAAGCCACGAGCGGAGCGGTATCTTGGACCCTTCGAAAATCGTCCCGACCTTGATGGAAAATCGCTGGCTGCAATCGCCGCATTTGTGGGTGCGCTTGTCGCCGAAATGGTAGACCTTCACGGACCCACAGTAGGGGCAGAACGCGCCATCCTTCCAGCGGATTGCCCTGAAATGATCTATGGCGGCCTGTTCGTGCGGTATCGCCGTCACCAGTTCCAGAAGGCTGCGAAATTCGGCCATGGCTCCCGTCCCGTCTAGGTCAGACCATGTATATAACCTTCCGTTCTGTCTAGGTCAAGCTCGTATATAGGTCCCGTAATTAGGACACCCGCTCCGGCGAATTAGGACACTGCGAGGCAAGTTCGGGCAGCACCGTCTGATCAAACGCCGTCGTTTTTGTCAGGTTGAGGTGACGCGCCCGGCGCGGAAAAGATGGCCGGGGTTTTGTATGCCGATTGGGTGGAAACTTGGCACGCAAGTGCCCCCTCCACCGCTTCGCGGTCCCCCTCCCCCGCGTAAACGCGGGGGAGAAAAGGAAGGCAAAGCCCGCGAGAAGACCAAGCTCGAACCCGTCAGGCGCCATCGGCGACTGCCG
This sequence comes from uncultured Alphaproteobacteria bacterium, assembly GCA_963812975.1. Classification (GTDB taxonomy): domain Bacteria; phylum Pseudomonadota; class Alphaproteobacteria; order Micropepsales; family Micropepsaceae; genus Rhizomicrobium. The sequence continues at coordinate 123,152 of CAWEXK010000028.1, forward strand.
CGAAGGCGCGATGCTCGCCCACAAGGCGGAAGACGCTGCGCTCAGTAGCCAGCCGTCAGCCTCGCGCGGCGACAGTGTCGCAATCGTCGTGCGCACGCGCGCCTTGCGATGCGGATCGAGGTTGACGTTCTGCTGATACAGGGGATCGTAACGAACGCGAAGATTCAGACGGATCCGCGGCGGATTCGCGTCTGGCGGCCGGCCATACCTCGTCACTGCCTAGAACAGATGCCGCAGGACGAAATAAAATCCTCCGGCAATGGCCATAGCGGCCGGCAGGGTCAGAACCCACGCCATCGCAATGGAACGCACGGTGCTCCATTGCAAGCCGGAACCGTTTGCGGCCATCGTGCCCGCCACGCCGCTGGACAGGATGTGCGTTGTCGAGACCGGCAGGCCGTAGAGCTCCGCAGCACCGATGGTAAGCGCCGCGACCGTTTCGGCCGCCGCGCCCTGGGCATAGGTCAGATGCGTCTTGCCGATGCGCTCTCCGACCGTGACGACGATGCGCTTCCAGCCCACCATGGTGCCGAGACCCAGCGCGATGGCCACGCATATCTTGACCCAGAGAGGAATGAAGCGCGTGCTGCGGTCCAGATCGCCGGTGTAGGCCTTGAGGGTCGCGGCCTCCTCGCCGGTAAATTTCGCGCCTTCATCCGGCATGAGGCGGATCGCATCCGCCGCCAGATACATGTTATTGCGCATATTGGCGGTCGCAGCCGCCGGAACGTGACTGATCGCGCCGAAGCTTTGCACCTTGGCGGTGATGTCGGCCGCGATCACCGAAAGCGCCTCAAACACGTCCGGATGGTTGAGATCCTTCTTGCGCAACGCCTCGCCGACGCGCGCGCGCGCCGCGTCGGCCGTCATCGTCGGCGTTCCCGCGGCGTGCCGGGCGAACACTGCCGAAGCCGCCTGCGACGTCTGTACGAAAGCCGGCATTTCGGCGTCCGGCATTGTGCGGTTGAGGGCATAGGCGGTCGGCGCGGCACCGATCAGGATCAGCATGATCAGGCCCATGCCCTTCTGACCGTCATTGCCGCCATGCGCGAACGAAACACCGGTGCAGGTCAGGACAAGAATACTGCGAATCCACCAGGGCGGCGGCTGGTTCGCCTTGGGTTCCTGATAGAGCGCCTTGTTGCGGATCACGAATTTCATGCTCAGCAACAGGAGCGCGGAGAACACAAAGCCCATGAGCGGGCTGAACAGCAGCGCTTCTCCGACCTTGAGGGCTTGCGACCAGTCCACGCCGGATGTCGCCTGTCCTGCAGGCGCCATCAGCTGGTTGGCGAGGCCGACGCCCATGATCGAACCAATCAGCGCATGCGACGAGCTGTTGGGAATGCCCAGCGCCCAGGTGCCGAGATTCCAAAGGATCGCCGCCAGCAGCAGTGAGAAGATCATTGCATATCCCGCCTGGCTGCCGACTTGCAGGATGAGTTCGACCGGCAACAGGGTGATGATGCCGTAAGCGACCGCGCCGCTCGAAACCATGACGCCGAGGAAGTTCCACGAGCCGGACCACACCACCGCGAAGAGCGGCGGCATGCTGTGGGTATAGATGACGGTGGCGACGGCATTTGCGGTATCGTGAAAGCCGTTCACGAATTCGAAGCGCAGCGCGATCAACAGCGCCAGGCCCAGCAGCGCGAACACGCCGATGGCGATCGGCTCGTTCACGCTGTGAATGTCTTAAATCAGCCCGTACAGGCCATAGCCGAGACCGGCGCCGAGCAGGAGGACAAAGACGAGCACCGTGGCGGGCCCTGGCCGGGAATCGAACCTGGGTCCGCGCGACGGCGATGCGACGTGCGGCGTCGCCGCGGCAATATCGGTCATTGTCACGTTTTCCCTCTGAAGGGGGCGGATGCTAGGGGCGCTGTCGGACAGTTTCATGACAGCGCCAGGACCGGGGCCGATCGCGGGGCGATACCGCCTTGTTGCAGCTGACATATTTCCGATACGCGGCCGGCCATACCGCGCACGCAAGCCATCACGCAGCCGAGGCGAGCAAACCTCACGGCGTTGCAGCCGCGATACGGGTTAATGCGCGATCGAAGTTGATCGCTTCTTCAAAGTCTGTTGCAGGCGACGGCGTGCTGGTTCAAGTCCGCCCAGGTGTACTATCTCGAAAATGACAGTCGCGGCGAAACGTTCGGCTGACGATGCCGCCGATTGGCGAAGAGTCGCCGGGTACCTTCTATCGCGATGTGCCGCGAATTCACTGGGTTCCGAAATCGGCGCAACTACACGTCAACGAATATAGGTGAACGTTTTGCACAGACCGGGCGATGCCGGGCTGGCAGGTTTGTCAACTCCGGTGAAAGCGTCAATCTCCAGCCCCAGGGGGGGCTGCGGCACGACCACGATCCAGGTCGGCGGCGCGTCGCCGCACAGCTTGCCAACGTTGAGGAGTGTGGGGTTGGCAGTGCTGGTCACGGCGTATATGCGGGCCGGGATCGAACCCTGGCCCGGCCTGAATTCGGCCACCGAACTGTCCATGCGCAACGGAAAATCAGCGTTGGCGGCGTGCAGCCTGGTGGGCAACACGATAATCGGGCCGGTGATGGAGGTGGCCGATGTGCTGTTCGGCCGCCAGCTCGGATAGTCGTCGTCGTCTGCCAGCGCCGCGTTGGCGAGGCCGAGCGCGGCTGCGAAAGCAGCCATTGCCATGCAGGACATTGGTCTCATTGTGCAGATCTCCGGAGTTCGACCGCCCGCCGGCCGGCGCAAGCGGTCAGGTGTTTGTTGCCTGGGCCCCGATGTTGGCGCGCGGGCTCCATGATCGGCGAAATGTGCGACAGATTCATGTCCGCCGTTCGCTTCAACGCCCGGATGCGATGTGATGTGTTCGCTCTATCATCACTGTTCCGGAACGCGCGCACCAACAGGTGACGAACGCACCTCTGCGTGATGCATCACGCCACCGTCGCGTTCCCGTCACGGGTTCGCAACAGTAGGAGCCCAGTTTTGCTCGCCGCGACCAGCGATTGGCCAGCGGTTATCAATCCGTGAGCTATAGGGGAAATTCCGATGCATCCGACACGAACTTCGTTCAAGGCGTTCCTGCGCAGCGGCGTCGCTGGGCTGGCCGCGCTGCCGATGATCAGCACAGCGGCTCTCGCCGTCGCAATGTTTCATGGCGAGAAGCCGGTCAATACCGTGCCTGCTTCGCAGGCAAACGTCGTCCTGCCCAAGGTCAAAACGCCCCACGGCAAGAACGATAACAACACGACGACGCCCATCAAGCATGTCATCATCATCGTCGGAGAGAATCGCAGCTTCGATCATCTGTTCGCGACCTATGTGGCTCCATCGGGCGATTCCGTGTTGAACCTCCTCTCCGAAGGAATCATCAACGCGGACGGCACAAGGGGACCGCATTTTTCCAGGGCCAGGCAGATGCAGGCCTCCGACACGACGTCGTACAGCGTCAGCCCGACGGTCACGGGACCATACGGGAAACTTCCGCCGCCCAACACGAACTACACCCCCGAATATCAGAGCTACGCGGGAGCGCCCTGGGTCAGCACCAAGGTCGCCGGAGAATACGACTACGGCCTGCTGCCCAAGCAATTGCCGGCGGCGACCGAGGGCGCCTCGGGCCTGCCTTATCGGACGATCGACACGCGTATCGACAACGTCTACGACCTGCGGGGCGGTCCGTTTCAACTTTCGCCCGGCGTTGGCTCGGAAGATTACGCCAACAGCCCGGTGCATCGCTTCTACCAGATGTTCCAGCAGCTCGATTGCAGTGTTTCCTACGCGACGGTAAAAAATCCGAGCGGCTGCCAGGCCGATCTGTTTCCCTGGGTCGAAGTTACCATCGGCGCCGGGTCCAACGGCAGTCCCCCGCCGAACAACTGGACCGATGAATCGACGCACGAAGGCGCCACGTCGATGGGTTTTTACAACGTCCAGGCGGGCGATGCTCCCTACTTCTATTCGCTCGCGCAGCAGTACACGGTCCTGGACAACTACCACCAGCCGGCCAAGGGCGGCACGGGTCTCGACAGCATTTATCTCGGCTACGCGGACGACCTTTGGTATAGCGACGGCAAGGGCAATGCCGAGAAGCCGCCGAAAGAGCAGATCGAGAACCCCGATCCGTACCCGAGCTCCAACAACTGGTACACGCAGGACGGCTATTCGGGCGGCACCTACAGCGAATGCTCCGATTCGACGCAGAAAGGCGTGGCGTCGGTCGAGGCGTATCTTTCAAGCCTGAATGTGAATCCGAACTGTGAGGCCGGGCACTACTATCTCCTGAACAACTATAACCCCGGCTATGTCGGCGACGGCCAAAAGGCGGAAAAAATTGCGGGGCCCTACACCATTCCGCCTTCCTCGACGCCGTCGATCGCCGACGTGCTGAATACGTACGACATTTCCTGGGCTTACTACGGAGAAGCCTGGGATGCATATGTCAACGATCCCAATTACTACGCGGAAGGTTCGGAATATTGTAACATCTGCAACCCCTTCCTCTACGAGACGAACATCATGACGGGCAACAACCGTGACGGTGTTCCCTATCGCATCGCCAATCTCCACGATACGACCGACCTCTACGATGCCATCAGGACCGGCGAACTTCCCGCCGTCTCATATGTAAAGCCGAGCGGGGTCAATGACGGGCATCCGGAATCGTCGCAGGTATCGGAGCTCGAAGGCTTTATTCAAAAGATCCTCACCGAGGTGCAGAAAAACAAGAAGCTCGCCGGCAATACCGCCATTCTGATCACCTTCGACGAGGGCGGCGGCTACTATGACTCGGGATATGTTCAGCAGCTCGATTTCTTTGGTGACGGCACGCGCATTCCGATGATCATCGTCTCGCCGTGGACCAAGGGCGGTCATGTTTCGCACACCTACAGCGATCATGCCTCGGTGCCGAAGTTCATTGAGGCGAATTGGGGCCTGCCGACCATTTCCGGCCGCAGCCGTGACAACATGCCCAACCCGATCGCCAACGCCAAGGATCCCTACGTGCCGACAAACGGCCCGGCAATCAGCGATCTGATGGCGGCGTTCAGCTTCAACAAGTAGTGTCGATTCGACGACGTGCGAAAAGGGCGCCTTCGGGCGCCCTTTTTGATTCCGGCGCCGGAACCCGGCACCTGAAACGCCGTCGCCTTGGCGGATACGCGCGGCCGGGGCTGATAGTGGGACGAAGCGGCGGCGTTCCTCAGCAAATTCTTCTAGACCGAGCGGAAACTTGCCGCAGGCATTGTCCGTGACAATTCGCTGATAAATTGGCGGTTATGGTGCGGGCGGCCGGAGTCGAACCGGCACAGGCCTTTCGGCCCTACGGATTTTAAGTCCGTTGCGTCTACCAATTTCGCCACGCCCGCGCGGTCGCAAAGGCATAGCCCAGCCGCGGCAAACCGTTAAGCGGGTCTTCCCTCTCCCCCAACTTCATGGGGGAGAGGGCAGGATGAGGGGGCGGTGGCCACACAACAGAAGCCGAAGGACCGCAAGAATCGCGCCTCGCGCGCGACGTGCTTCTCGCGGTGTGGAGGGTCCCCCCACCCCGGCCCTCTCCCCCAAAAAGATCGGGGAGAGGGAGCAGAGGGTCCCGTTTGACACTCTTTCGTCCCTGACTATAGTGCCCGCCTTCCGCGCGGGCGCCTGCCGGCGCGGATTCTCTTTCCATTGCCCGGAACATCGAATGACGAAACGCACGACCTCGAAATACAAGCTCGACCGCCGCATGGGCGAAAGCGTCTGGGGACGCAACAAGAGCCCTGTCAACAAGCGATCCTACGGCCCCGGCCAGCACGGGCAGAGGCGGGCGCGCAAACTCTCGGATTTCGGCACCCAGCTGCAGGCGAAGCAGAAGCTGAAGGGCTATTACGCCAACATCACCGAGCGCCAGTTCCGCCGCTATTACCAGCAGGCCGCGCGCCGGCCCGGCGACACCGGCGAGAACATGATCGGGCTCCTGGAGCGTCGGCTCGATGCGGTCGTCTATCGGGCGAAATTCGTGCCCACGCCTTTCGCCGCCCGCCAGGTCGTCAGTCATGGCCACGTCAGGGTAAACGGCCGGCGCGTCACGGTATCGAGCTACCTGGTGAAGGAAGGCGACGTGGTCGAGCTTGCCGGCAAGGCGAAGGACATGGCGCTGGTCCTCGAATCGGTGAAAAGCCCCGAGCGCGACGTCCCCGATTACGTCATCGCCGATCACGGCAAGATGACCGCGAAATTCCTGCGCACGCCCAAGCTGTCGGACGTGCCCTATGCGGTGCAGATGCAGCCGCATCTGATCGTGGAATTTTACTCGCGCTGACCCTTCGACAAGCTCAGGGTGAGGGCGAACTAAAAACCCTCATGCTGAGCCTGTCGAAGCATGAGCCTGTCGAAGCATGAGCCTGTCGAAGCATGAGCCTGTCGAAGCATGAGCCTGTCGAAGCATGAGCCTGTCGAAGCATGAGCCTGTCGAAGCATGAGCCTGTCGAAGCATGAGCCCGTCGAAGCATGAGCCTGTCGAGGCATGAGTATGGGGCACGCGGCAATGTGGACCATCTACGGCGACAGGGGCTCTGGCGCGTTCGCGGTGGAGGCGGCGCTCGCCGAAGCGGGCGCGGAGTATGAATTCCGCGAGATCTCGCTTGAGCGTAACGAGCAGCTGAAACCGGAATATCTCGCCATCAATCCGGCAGGCAAAATCCCGGCGCTGAAATTGCCGGAAGGCGGGATACTCACCGAAACGCTCGCGACGCTGATCACCATCGCCGAACGCCATCGAGCAAAACACCTGCTGCCCGACCCGGAATCATCCGGACGCGCGCAATGCTATCGCTGGCTCGCCTTCATGGCCTCCGAGATCTATCCGATGGTGGAGATCGTCGATTACCCGGCGCGGTTCGTGCCGGAAGGCGCAGAAGCCGACGCGTTGCGCCAGAGGGCGCGCGAACGCATCCGCGCGAGGCTGGCCGTCATCGAAAATGCGGTCGCCGGCCCGTGGCTGCTGGCGAGCGGATTCTCCCTCGCCGATATTTATCTGGCGATGTTCAGCCGCTGGAGCGAGGCGCGCGAATGGGTCGAGGCACATGCGCCAAGGATCCATGCGATTGCGAGGGCCGTGCGCGGGCGACCGCAAATCGCGGCCGTATGGGACCGGCACTTCAAACGCTGATCAGCGCGCGAGCAGTTTCCTCACGTTCGCCACCAATTCGCTGCGCGGAACGGAGATCTGCGCTGGGCGATCCGCCACCCAGGCGGCGCGGCTCTCGACGGACTTCGCGAGTTCAGCGCCCAGCACCAGATTCTTGATCGTCACCTCACCCCTGGCGCGCTCGTCCGCGCCTTCGATTACGACCACCGCCGCGCCGCGACGGTCGGCATATTTGAGCTGCGCTTTCATGCCGCCCTCGCCCACATAGGCCTCTGCGCGAAGGCCCGCCTGGCGCAGTTCGGCAGCAAGCGCGAAGCCCGACACACGGTCGTCCTTGTCGAGAGCCAGCACGACAACGAGCGGCGGCGGGACGCACGCCTGGCGCTCGCGCAGTGCGCTCAACAGCCGGCTGACGCCGATCGAAATCCCCGTTGCCGGCACGCGCTCCCCGGCGAAGCGCGCGACGAGATCGTCGTAGCGCCCGCCGCCCGCGACAGAGCCGAAAACGATCGTCTGGCCGTCCTCGTTGATCACAGGAAACGTCAGCTGCGCTTCGAAGACCGCTCCCGTGTAGTATTCGAGGCCGCGCACGATGCTGGAGTCGAACTGAATCTGGCCGGAATATCCGCACCCCCGTACGTTCTCAACAATAGTGCTGAGTTCTTTCATTCCCTCGGCACCGATGCTATCGAATGCTTGCTCAGGCGCGATCCGATTCCACCATCGCATGAGCGCAATCTCGTCACCAGATTCTGGCCGCTCCGAAATAAATCGAAGAATTCTGTTTGACTGTTCGTGGTTGAGTTCCGCTCCGCGTGCGAAATCCCCGAACTCGTCCTTACGTCCACCGCCGAGTAACGCGCGAACTCCCTCAACGCCTAAACGGTCGAGCTTGTCGATTGCACGCAGCGCTCTGCCGCGCCGTATTTCATCGCTTGGCGATCCGCTTAATGGTAGTCCGCTGGATTCGAGCACGCCATCGAGCACTTTGCGACTGTTCAACTTGACGACGTACTCGTCGCGCTTCAGCCCGAGAGCTTCGAGCGCGTCGCACGCCATCATCAGCAGCTCTGCATCCGCGGCCGGCGATGCCGATCCCACGGTGTCGGCATCGAATTGCGTGAATTCGCGATAGCGCCCAGGTCCCGGTTTCTCGTTGCGCCAGACCTGCCCCACCTGATAGCGGCGGAACGGTTTCGGCAGGTGTTGAAAATTCTCCGCGACGTAACGCGCGAGCGGCGCCGTCAGATCGTAACGCAGCGACAACCATTGGCCGTCTTCATCGAGCAGCGAGAACACACCGTCGTTCGGCCGGTCGAGGTCGGGCAGGAACTTGCCGAGAGCATCGGTGTATTCGAATGCCGGAGTTTCAAGCTCTGCAAAGCCCCAGGATTCGAAAACGCGGCGAATCGTTGCTAGGCAGGCGCGCTCGGCCCCAATTTCGGCCGCTCCGCGGTCGCGAAACCCGCGCGGCACCCGCGCTTTCGGTCGCGATGATTTCTGCTCGCTCATCGATATTCCTCGAAATCATCCGCGGCCGGTCAGGGGGCGCCGGGTTTAGCAGGCGGCCTCGTCGCAGCCCATAGCGCGTGGGCCTGGGAGAGAACATAGGCGCGGATTGCGGCCACATCGTCTTTCGACAGGACATCCTTGAACGACGCCATGCCACCGTCGGCCAGAGCGCCATCGAGCACGATTGCGTCATACTGATCCCAGATCGGGGGCGGCACGGTGCGCAGATCGGGAATGACACCCTCGGACTGGGCATAGAATCCGTGGCACACCACGCAGGTGCGATGATAGGCGTCGAAGCCTTTTTGCACCGTCGCCGCGTCGGCAGTTTGCGACGGCGGCTCGGCAGTGAGTTCGCCTTCTTCGGCGGGCAGCGCCGCAACCTGCTGTGGGCCGCCGAGCCTGAACACGAAGAGCCGGCCCTGATTGGTGCCGTGCTTGCTGAGCGCCGCGTTCGGATCGCGGAATCCCGTGAGGCCGCCTGCCCCGCCCCAGCCCGCCAGCACCGCGATGTATTGCTCGCCATCGATGGCGTAGCTGATGGGCGGCGCCAGAATGCCGGTGGTGAGATCGATCTTCCACAATTGTTCGCCGGTCTTCGCCTCATAGGCGGCGAAAATTCCGTCTGCGCCGCCGCCGAAGACGAGGCCGCCCGCGGTCGCCAGCAAGCCGCCGTTCCAGCTGCCCGCCATCGGCACGTGCCAGACTTCCTTTTGCGCAACCGGATCCCACGCCTTGATGTAGCCGACTGAGGGTGGCGGCGGCTTGCCGCTCTTGATTGCGGCGAGAACCGCCGCCGATATGGCGGCGAAATCATTGCCGGTATTCCAGAGCCGCGGTTTATAAACGGGCGGATTCTGCGGCACGAAAATCGCCGTTCCGTCCATCGCCGGGATGTAGACGAGCCCCGTCTGCGGATCGAACGCCATGGGCTGCCAGTTGTGCGCGCCGGTTTCGGACGGCATCACGACCGCCATCCTGTCGCTGTAGCGCGCATCGGGATTTTCGACCGGCCGTGCGGTACCGGCGTCGATTTCCGTGGCCCAGTTCATGACGGCGTAGGGCCTGGCCGAAATGAGTTTCCCCGTCGCGCGGTCGAGCACATAGAAGAAGCCGTTCTTCGGCGCCTGGATGATGACCTTGCGTGTCGTTCCGCCAATCGCCAGGTCGGCCAGAATCATGTGGGAAGTCGAATCGAAATCCCACGTATCCCCCGGTGTGGTCTGGTAATGCCAGACCAGTTCTCCGTTCTCGGGTCGAAGCGCCAGGATCGACGAGAGATAGAGGTTGTCGCCGCCGCCGGGCGACCGCATGTTGCGGTTCCACGGCGCCCCGTTCCCCGTGCCGACATAAAGAAGATCGAGCGCGGGATCGAAGGCCATCGAATCCCACGGCGCGCCGCCGCCGCCCATCTTCCACCAATCGTATTTGCCGGCCTTCCAGGTTTTCAGCGCCGCGGCCATTGCGGCGTTTTCCGGCGGAAGCTTCGGATCGCCCGGAACGACATAGAAGCGCCAGCGCAGCGTGCCGCTGTCTGCGTCGTAGGCGCTGACGTAGCCGCGGGTGTCGTATTCCGCGCCGCCATTGCCGATGATGACAAGACCTTTGACGATCCGGGGCGCGCCGGTGATGGTGTAAGGCTTGCTGCGATCGATCGTGTTCACGTCCCACAGCAACCTGCCGGTGGCGGCGTCAAGCTTGATCAGGCGGCCGTCGAGCGTTCCGACAAAAACGGCGCCTTTCCAGAGCGCGACGCCGCGATTGGCCACGTCGCAGCACGCATATCTCCCCCAGCTGCCGGGGACCTGCGGATCGTAGTTCCAGATCTGCTGTCCGGTTTTTGCATCGAGCGCAAACACTTTGCTCCACGGCGCGGTGATGAACATGATGCCGTTCGAGACGATCGGCGTGGCCTCGAGGGCGCGTACCGACCAGGTGCGGAATTCCCATGCCACGCCCAGGCGTTTCACGTTGGCGGCATTGATGGCGGACAGCGGAGAAAAACGCTGTTCCCGGTCGTCGCGGCCGTTCGACAGCCAGTCTTCAGGCGGCGGATTTGCGAGCGTTGCATCGTCGACGGCGGCAAGCGTCTTGAGCCGGCCGGCGAGATCGGATGCGCCAGCCGTCGCGACCGGAACTGCCGCCGCGATGAGCAATACGGCCACTACCGCGGCACCAAGAAGCGTGTCGTGTTCGATTTTCATAGTGCTCTGCCCCAGCCTTCGCGTGGGATTGCGAAGGCAGGCAGAGGTTAGGACCGATCCGCGCCCGGCGACAATACGTTACGCTGGGTGGACAGCGCCGTACCTGATCAGGCGTGGGCGTGGGCTACGCCGCGTTCCTTGAGCAGCGATTCCAGCTCGTGGCTCTCGTGCATCTCGCGGATGATGTCGCAGCCGCCGACGAACTCGCCCTTCACGTAAAGCTGGGGAATGGTCGGCCAATTCGAGAATTCCTTGATCCCCTGACGCAGTTCCGGGTCCTTCAGCACGTCGAAGCTTTTGAATTTGACGCCCAGTTGGGTGAGAATCTGCACGGTCGCCGCGGAAAATCCGCATTGCGGGAACACGGGCGTGCCCTTCATGAACAGCACCACGTCGTTCGATTGCACGTCGCTGGCGATGCGTTCGGCGATGGATCCGGCCATGGCTACCTCTTTCGTACGAACTGCTGGTGCACTTAAGGATGCGCGTCCCGACCGTCAAGACCGGCCTAGTCCTTGGCCGAAGTCTGCAGCGACAGCGCATGGAGCACGCCCCCCATCCGGCCCTTGAGCGCGTCGTATACCATCTGATGCTGCTGCACGCGCGTCTTTCCCTTGAATGCGCTGCTCGTGATCATCGCTGCATAGTGGTCATTGTCGCCCGCCAGATCGGTGATCGCCACGTCGGCATCTGGAAAGGCTTCGTGGATCAGCTTCTCGATCTCGCCTGAAGACATCGGCATGGGAATTCCCGTCAGTTCGTCGGCGGAAGCTCGTCCGCCCCCATGAAGGCTGGAAACCATCCTTCGTGCGCGCGCCGCAGAGCGGCCACCGACAGTTCGCCCACATCTGAAACCGCAATTCTATCTCCGCCGGCGTAGCCAAGCAAAGCAGCCCGTACCCCCGATTTTCCGGCGTCGCCCAGAATACGCTCTGCATCGTCCGCCGGAACACCGACGACATACCGGCCCTGGTCCTCGCCGAAGAAAAAGGCGATGGTTTCGCCGGCTGCTTCAGCAGAGATTTGCACGCCGCGTCCACCTGCCATCGCCATTTCGGCGATCGCGACCAGCAGCCCGCCATCGGAAACGTCGTGCACCGTGTCGAGCGCGCCCGTCTCGATCAGGCCGCGCACGAAATCGCCGTTGCTGCGTCTCGACGGCCAGATCGACCGGCGGCGGCGTGCGCCTTCTTCCCGGCCTTCGATTTCGCGCAGATAGATGGATTGGCCCAGATGCGCCCTTGGTCTTCGCCGATCAGGATGATGACATCGCCTTCGCGCTTGAACGCCGGCGTCGCCATCCGGCCGACATCCTTGATCAGCCCGACGCCGCCGATGGCGGGGGTGGGCAGGATCGCCTCGCCATTGGTCTCGTTGTAGAGCGAGCAATTGCCGCCGATCACGGGAAAGTCGAGCGCGCGGCAGGCTTCGCCGATGCCGTCGATGCCGGCCACGATCTCCCACATGATCTCGGGCTTCTGCGGATTGCCGAAATTGAGATTGTCGGTGACGGCCAGCGGCGCGCGCCCACCGCGGTCAGGTTGCGCCAGGCTTCGGCGACCGCCTGCTTGCCGCCCTCGAACGGATCGGCCTGGCAATAGCGCGGCGTCACATCGGTGGTGATGGCCAGCGCCTTGTTCGTGCCATGCACGCGCACCACCGCGGCGTCGCCGCCGGGCGGTTGCACCGTGTCGGTCATCACGCTGTGGTCATATTGCTCCCAGACCCAGCGGCGCGACGCCATGTCGGGCGAGCCGATCAGCTTCAGCAGCGACGCCATGACGGGCCTGGCTTGTCGATGGAACGTCACGGCGCCGGTTGCGGCGCGCGCGCTCAGCGAACGGCCGCTCATAGACCGGCGCTTCATCCGACAGCGCCTGCACCGGAATGTCGGCGACGACCTCGCCCTTATGCTTGACCACGAAGCGATTGGTGTCGGTGGTGATGCCGATCACGGCGAAATCCAGCTCCCATTTGCGGAAGATGCGCTTCGGCCTCCGCTTCGCGCCCGGGCTTCAGCACCGCCAGCATGCGCTCCTGGCTTTCCGACAGCAGCATCTCATAGGCCGTCATGTTCGTTTCGCGCTGCGGCACCTTGTCGAGATCGAGTCTCGATGCCGCAGCCGCCCTTGTCGCGCCATTTCGGCGGAGGACGAGGTCAGGCCGGCCGCGCCCATGTCCTGGATGGCGATGATGGCGTCGGTCGCCATCAATTCCAGGCAGGCTTCCAGCAGCAGCTTTTCGGTGAAGGGATCGCCCACCTGCACGGTGGGGCGCTTTTCCTCGCGAATCCTCGTCGAATTCGGCCGACGCCATGGTGGCGCCATGAATGCCGTCGCGCCCGGTCTTGGAGCCGATATAGACGACGGGATTGCCCGCGCCCTTGGCGGCGGAGAGGAAAATCTTGTCGGTGCGGGCCAGGCCCACGCACATGGCGTTGACCAGGATGTTGCCGTTGTAGCGAGCGTGGAAATTGACTTCGCCGCCCACCGTCGGCACGCCCATGCAATTGCCATAGCCGCCGATGCCCGACGACCACGCCCGACACCAGATGCCGGGTCTTGGGATGATCGGGCTCGCCGAAGCGCAGCGCGTTCATCATGGCGATGGGCCGCGCGCCCATGGTGAAGACGTCGCGCATGATGCCGCCCACGCCGGTGGCCGCGCCCTGATAGGGCTCGATGAAGCAGGGATGGTTGTGGCTTTCCATCTTGAAGATGGCGGCATCGCCGTCGCCGATGTCGATCACGCCGGCATTCTCGCCCGGGCCCTGGATCACCCAGGGCGCCTTGGTGGGCAGCTTCTTCAGATGCGCGCGGGTGGATTTGTAGGAGCAATGCTCGCTCCACATCACGCTGAAGATGCCCAGCTCGACCAGATTGGGGTCGCGGCCCAGCAGCGTCTTGATGCGGGCATATTCCTCGTCCGAGAGGCCATGCTCGCGGATCAGTTCCGGCGTGATCACGCTCATGCCGCAGTCATGACGAAAGCGCTTCGATCAGGCTCTGGAACAGAGGCCGCGGCCGTCGGTGCCGCCGAGCGATCGGATCCACCACCCGTTCGGGATGGGGCATCAGGCCCAGCACATTGCGCTTTTCGTTCAGGATGCCGGCGATGTCGCGGGCCGAGCCGTTGGGATTGTCGCCCGCGCATAGCGGAAAACGACACGCGTCCTCGCCTTCCAGCCGATCGAGCGTCTCGTCATCGGCGAAATAATTGCCTTCGCCATGCGCCACCGGAAAGGTGACGCTCTGGCCCTTCTCGTATTTGCGGGTGAAAGCCGGACTGGGTTTCTTCCACTTCGAGCGCCACCGGCTTGCAGACGAATTTCAGCCCGGCATTGCGCATCAGCGCGCCGGGCAGCAGGCCGGCTTCGGTCAGCACCTGAAAGCCGTTGCAGATGCCCAGCACCGCGCCGCCCTTGTCGGCATGGGCCTTGATCGTCGTTCATGATCGCGGACTGGGTGGCCATGGCGCCGCAGCGCAGATAATCGCCATAGGAAAAGCCGCCCGGCAGCACCACCAGATCCACATCGGGCAGTTCGCTGTCCTGATGCCAGACCATCGCGGGCTTCTTGCCGGTCATCTGTTCCAGCGCGATCGCGGCGTCGCGGTCGCAATTGGAGGCCGGAAAGACGATGACGGCGGATTTCATGCGGCTTCAGCTCGATCTCGTATTTCTCGATCACGGTGTTGGCGAGCAGCTTCTCGCACATCTCCTTGAGGCGCGCCCGCGCCTTGGCTTCCTCGCGCTCGGCCAGTTCGAGATCGATGACCTTGCCCTGGCGCACTTCGCCGACTGCGGCGAAGCCGAGCCCGTTCAGCGCATGGCCGATGGCCTTGCCCTGCGGGTCGAGCACGCCATTCTTCAGGGTGATGAAAACGCGCGCTTTCATGGTCCGAGTCTAGCGCAATTCGCTCGCCACGTTTGCGCGACGCTGCGACGCATGTGCTGGATCCCGGCTTCCGCCGCGATGACTTGCGGCACACATCACTTAACCAGCACCGGACCTTTGTTCTCGCCTTGCACCGATTCCGGCATGATTCCCAGGCGCCGCGCGACTTCGGAATAGGCTTCGACCACGCCGCCCATGTCGCGGCGGAAACGGTCCTTGTCCAGCTTCTCGTTGGTCGCCACGTCCCACAGCCGGCAGTAGTCCGGGCTGATCTCGTCGGCCAGCACGATGCGCATATAGTCGTTTTCCCACAGCCGCCCGAATTCCAGCTTGAAATCCACCAGCTTGATGCCGGCGCCGAGAAACAGGCCCGGACAGGAAATCGTTGATGCGGATGGTGAGATTGACGATGTCGTCCAGGTCCTGCGGGCTGGCCCAGCCGAAGGCG
This sequence comes from uncultured Alphaproteobacteria bacterium, assembly GCA_963812975.1. Lineage (GTDB taxonomy): Bacteria > Pseudomonadota > Alphaproteobacteria > Micropepsales > Micropepsaceae > Rhizomicrobium. Next base: position 138,332 of record CAWEXK010000028.1, read on the forward strand.
GTGATGTGCTCTTCCGATGACCCAGGGATCGTGCAGCCCGTCATTCTTGTAGTAATATTCGATGATCGAGCGGGGCAGCGCGGTGCCTTCCTCGATCCCCAGCCGCTTGGACAAGCGAGCCGGCGGCGACGTTGCGCACCACCACTTCGAGCGGAATGATCTCCACTTCCTTGATCAGCTGCTCGCGCATGTTGAGCCGGCGCACGAAATGGGTCGGCACGCCGATCGCGCCAAGCTGCGGTCATCAGATATTCGCTGATGCGGTTGTTGAGGACGCCCTTGCCCTCGATGGTCGCCCTTCTTGGTGGCGTCGAAGGCGGTGGCGTCGTCCTTGAAGTACTGGATGACGGTGCCCGGCTCGGTGCCTTCGTAGAGGATTTTGGCTTTGCCTTCGTAGATCATGCGGCGGCGTTTCATGGATACCGTCCTTGGCCGGAGGCCGCTCAAAAGCGAGACGGGGACCATCGCGTCCCCGTCGACCACGGAACTTAGCGGAATGAGCAAGCCTGCGGCAACGTGCCCAAGGGCTGCCGACAGGTCGCGCGAAGCAACCGCCTGGGCTAGGGTGGCGCCTTTGGGGGACGAAGTGGTTCCATCCCCTGATTCAAGAGGTTAATCGATGGCCGGCGCGTTCGAAGATCGCGAAAGGGGTTATGAAGCCAAATGGGCCCATGACGAGGATCTGCGCTTCCGGATTACGGCGCGGCGGAACAAGCTCCTGGGTTTGTGGGCCGCCGGCCAGATGGGCCTGGCGGCGATCGCGGCTCAATCCTATGCCAATGTTTTGCTAGACCTCGAAGTCCGGGGCGCCCGCGACGAAGACATCGCCAAAAAGCTGCACGAAGACCTCGCAGCTCACAAGATCGCGCCGTCCCTTCATGCCATTCACCGCAAGATGGAGGAACTCCTCGCAGAAGCCGCCGAGCAGGTGATGCGCGAGCAGAAAACTTAAGCGCGCCGTGTTTTGGCGGGCGGCAGTACTCGTCTTCGTCCTCGCAATGGTTCAATCGCGCGGCCTTTGCGCCGAGCCGGGCTGGCCATATTACGGCGGCGACGAAGGCGGTCAACGCTATTCGGCCGCGGCGCAAATCACGCCCGCCAATGTCGGTCGACTGACTCAAGCCTGGAACTTCTCCACCGGCGATCTGGCGACCAAAGGCGAAGCGATGCGCGGGGCGTCCTTCGAAGCGACGCCGGTCCTCGACGACGGCCGGCTCTTCCTGTGTTCCCCCTTCGACGAAGTCAGCGCGCTCGATCCGGGAACGGGCCGCGAGCTGTGGCGCTTCGACCCGAGAATCGATATTCGCCTGCACTATCCCAACAGCTTCGTGTGCCGCGGCGTCGCATGGTGGCAGGATCCGAAGCGTACGGGCGGCTTTTGCGCCGCGCGCATCTTTCTCGCGACCAATGATCGCCGGCTGATCGCACTCGACGCGCTCTCGGGAAAACCGTGCGCAGGATTCGGGCAAGGCGGCACGGTAACGATCAAACCCGAGCCCGCGATGATCTACCCGAGCGAGGTCCAGCTCACATCCGCGCCGGTGGTGACGCATGGCATCGTGATCGTCGGATCGTCGATCGACGACAATCAGCGGGTGAATGCGCCGCGCGGTACCGTACATGCCTACGACGCGAAGAGTGGCGCGGCGCGCTGGAGCTTCGATGCCATCCCGCGCGATGCGGTCGCTGCCAATGCGGCAAGCTGGTCGACAGCTGGCGCCGCTCAGACGGGCGCGGCGAATGTCTGGGCGCCCATGTCGGTGGACGAGGAGCGCGGTCTGGTTTTCCTCCCGACGACGAGCCCCAGTCCCGATTTCTACGGGGGCGACCGGCCCGGCGACAATCGCTACGCCGATTCCGTCGTTGCGCTGCATGTATCGACGGGCCGCGTCGCCTGGGCCTTCCAGATCGTCCATCACGATCTTTGGGACTATGACGTTCCGGCGCAACCCACGCTTGGCACTGTCACTTACAAGGGCCGCACTGCGCCCGCCGTCGTCCAGCCGACAAAACAGGGACTGCTCTTTACGCTGAACCGGGCGAATGGCGAACCGCTGATTCCGGTGGAGGAGAGGCGCGTGCCGCAAGGCGGCGCGCCAGGAGAGGAATTGTCGCCGACGCAGCCATTTCCTGTCGCGCCGAAGGCACTATCGCCCCATTGGATCAAGCCCGACGATGCATGGGGCTTGACCTGGTACGACCGCGGACAGTGCCGCAACAAGATCGCGGCGGCGCGCGCGCAGGGTCTCTACACGCCACCTTCTTTGCGCGGCACCATTCTCTATCCCTTCACGGGTGGCGGCACGAACTGGGGCGGACTGGCTTTCGATGCGCGTCACGACATCGCCTACGTCAACACGTCGAGCGTGATGCATCTCGTCACGCTCATTCCGCGCGCGAATTTCGCCCACGTGCGGGAGGCTTCTCCGGACGTAGAAGTGTCTCCGCAGGCGGGAACGCCTTTCGCGATGAAACGCGAACTGATCGCCTCGCCCTTTGGTTTGCCCTGCAATCCACCACCGTGGGGAATGCTGCATGCCATCGACATGCATGATGGCCACATTCTCTGGCAGGCGCCGCTCGGCACCACCGCTGACCTGGTGCCCTTCTCCGAGTATTTCCTGGGAAAAACCGGCACGCCCAATCTTGGCGGCCCAATCGTAACTGCCAGCGGTATCGTTTTTATTGGCGCCGCCATGGACAATTATCTTCGCGCCTTCGACGCCAGGACAGGCGCGGAACTCTGGCGCGGTCGTCTGGCGGCGGGTGGCCAGGCCACGCCGATGACGTATGTGTGGAAAGGCCGGCAATACGTGGTCATTGCCGCCGGCGGCCACGCCAAGCTGAATACCAGGCGTGGCGACGGCGTGATTGCCTTCGCCCTGCCGCGATAGCGCAATCAACTTTCAGGTGCCGAACACCCGCGCGAAGATCGTATCGACGTGCCTCAGGTGATAATCGAGGCTAAACAGGGATTCGAGCGACGGCGCGTCCAGCACGCGCGAAATTTCGGGATCGGACTTGAGCAGATCGAGAAACGATCCTTTCCCGTCACGGGCCTCCATTGCGTGCTTCTGCACCAGCCGATACGCGTCTTCGCGAGCGAGGCCGGCCTGCGTAAGCGCCAGCAGCACGCGCTGGCTATGTATCAGACCTCGCGTTCGCTCGAGATTTTCTTTCATGCGCTCGGGATAGACGACGAGTTGTTCGACGATTTCGCCAGCGCGCGCGAGCGCAAAATCGAGCGTAATCGTTGCGTCTGGCGCGATGAATCTTTCGACGGAGGAATGCGAGATGTCGCGCTCGTGCCAAAGCGCCACATCCTCCAGTGCCGGCGTCACGCAGGCGCGCACCATCCGCGCAAGGCCGGTCAGATTCTCGGAAAGCACCGGATTGCGCTTATGCGGCATTGACGACGAACCCTTCTGTCCTTCCGCGAAGAATTCCTCCACTTCCAGCACTTCGGTGCGCTGAAGATGGCGAATTTCGGTGGCGAGGCGCTCGAGCGAGCTTGCGACGACGCCCAGCACCGCGAAATAGAGCGCGTGCCGGTCGCGCGGAATGATCTGTGTGGAAACGGGCTCGACTTTCAGACCAAGCGCATGGGCGACATGGGCTTCGACGTCCGGAGCGACATTGGCGAAAGTTCCCACAGCGCCTGAAATAGCGCACACGGAGATTTCCTCGCGTGCCCCGAGAAGGCGCGATCGCGCCCGGACGAATTCCGCGTAGAACCCCGCGAGCTTAAGGCCGAAGGTCGTGGGCTCGGCGTGCACGCCGTGACTCCGGCCGATCGTCGCAGCGTTCTTGAATTCAAACGCGCGACGCTTCAGCGCCGCGAGCAGGCCGTCCACGTCGGCAATCAGGAGATCGGCGGCGCGCCGCAGCTGTAACGAGAGGCAGGTATCGAGAACATCGGACGACGTCATGCCCTGGTGCAGGAAGCGCGCTTCGGGACCGACGATCTCGGCGACATGCGTGAGGAACGCGATCACATCATGCTTCACGTCGCGCTCGATTGCCTCGACGCGCGACGGATCGAACTTTGCGTTGGATCCCTTCTGGCGGATCACACGCGCTGCTTCCCTGGGAATGGCGCCGGCCTTCGCCATCGCGTCGGCCGCGTGCATTTCGATGTCGAACCAGATCCGGAAACGCGTCTCTGGCGACCAGATTGCCGTCATTTCAGGTCTGGCGTAGCGGGGGATCATGGTGAGTTCGGGATAGTCGCGCGCCGATTGCGGAAAGTACATGTCCGGCGGATCAGCCTGACATGCCTAGCGCCCGTCGAAACCTGGTTCTTCGCCGGGAATGTCCAGCGACCAGCCCTTCAGGCGTGCTGCCATATCGAGAATGCCCGACGCCCCCCACCCCCATGAGGGGTCGCCGCAGAGCTGCCACGCCCCGTCGCGGACATGCTCGCACCAATAGGCGTCACCATGATTGTTGAATTCAACCGATCCGATCCATCGCTGCGCATCGCCTGCGCCGTCACGATAGGAAGGTGCGCCGGTGGCGCGATAAAGATCATACAGGAAGATACCGATTCCGGGCGCGCCATTATCGAGACTCGTATGCACGAGTTGCCGGCCCTCATGCTCCGGCCAATTCGCCTTTTCGTCGCGCTGACGAACGGCGCATGAGGAGAGGAGCCAATCGCCGGCGGCCCTGGCCAGCTCGAGATCCTTCACGGCCAGCGCAGCTTCACGCGGGAGGAGAACCCTGTAAGCCTGAATTGCGACCCAGCCGATGCCCGCATCGCCTTCTTCCACGTCTGTTGCGTAGAGCTTCGCTTCACGGCCTCCAATTTGCGTCGGCCACCGGACCCCGGCGCAGGAATGATCGCTGAGCGCCTGTGAGCGCAGCCACGCGAGCAGAAGGTCGGCATCGTGCCGGTATCGCGCGCGTCCGGTGCTGGAATAAAGCCGATAAAACAGGAACGCATCGCCGGCAGTGCCTGAGAGAAAGCCGGTGTCGAACACGTCGGCTCCCGGTTGTTCAGGGATTTTGGCGCCGTCTTCCCCATTTGCGAGCTTCAGATGAACCATCTGGCTTTCGAGCCAGGCCGCACCTGCCTGCGCATATTGCGCGTAACGCGCACTCCGGATCGGGTCGAGCTTGCTGCGGCGTTCGGCGAAAACCTCAAACGCCCAGGCTATGCCGGCCACGCCTTCGCCCATACCGGTATAAATCTGTTTCGTTGCGGGGTCCTGCCACCGCCAGAAGCAGCTGGGCGGACACGATTGCCCTTTTGGGGATTCTGCCTGGGACAATTCCCAATCCATCGCGGCAAGCGCCGCGAACTCGTAGCGCGCGTTGCCGGTCCGCTCATAAAGCCGCCAGAGGAAATCGGCGATGCCGGGCGCCCCATCGTTGAAGGACGTAAAACCGTATGCAGCCGGCCCTTCAGGGTTGTAGTAATCGGGCCAGCGCCCACTCTCCGCGGGCACCTGCGCGGCGACCAAAAAATCTCCCGCAGCTTCGGCGGCGTTCAGATAGGCCGCGTTTCCGGTTACGTCATGCGCCGCGAGAAGCCCCATGCCGATGCCCGCGGCGCCCACGTCGCGGTCGGTGTGATAGTTTGGCGCCTGGATCACGCTTTTCCACGCGGATCCGGTGCGGTGTCCATTGATCCAGGTGACTGGTTCGGCGCCGGCAATCAGCGAGCGCGCGGTCTCGTCAACAAGCGAAGCGGCGTTTGCGGCGCCGGACAGTGCGGTCAGCACCATGGCGAACGAAGCAACCAGGAGTTGGACAAACCTCATTGCATTTCATGCTCAGCTGGCGACACCGGCTTGGCCTGCCGCAGAGGCGGTCAAAGTTCGCGCCCCCTTCGCAAAAGCCAGCCTGCGGATCATGACACATTGCCCGCCGGTCCGGAAATCGGAATTGTGGCTCCCGTCCGGTGCAAGACCGGCGCCAATTGCCGGCTTGTCGGATCGCCGGCCGTGCGCGCGAGGCTTTTCCGTCAAAGAAGTCCCAGCGCCTTGAAGCTCGCGGTGCCGCCCCGGCCGATGACGATGTGGTCGTGGACGGCGATACGAAGCGCGCGGGCGGCCTCGACGACCTCCCGGGTCATGTCGATATCGGCACGGCTGGGCGTCGGATCGCCGCTCGGATGATTGTGCACCAGGATGAGCGCGGAAGCCGATAGTTCGAGCGCGCGCTTGACGATCTCCCGCGGATAGACCGGCGCGTGGTCGACCGTTCCCCTGTTCTGGACTTCGTCGGCAATCAGCAGATTTTTGCGATCGAGAAACAGGACGCGGAATTCCTCCTGCGTGGCGCGAGCCATGGCGGCCGCGCAATAGTCGAGGAGTGCGCTCCACGAACTCAGCGCGGAACGCCCGAGAAGCCTCGTCCGCGACAGCCGCAACGCTGCGGCTTCCACGATCTTGAGTTGGGTAACCGCCAACTCCTTCAGCCATTCGAATTCCCTCAACCGCTCGCGCGGCGCTGCAATGGCCTCTGCAAAGCTTCCGAACTTCTGGACGAGCTGCTTGGCGAATGGTTTTACGTCGCGCCGCGGAATGGCGGCGAAAAGCACGAGTTCCATCAACTCGTAGTCGGGCAATGCGTCTGCGCCGCCGTCGAGGAAACGCTCGCGCAAGCGCTCGCGATGGCCGTGATAATGCGGCTCGGATTCCGGCCCTTCCTCAGACGTAGGGCGGCTTGTCCCATCCTTTGGGCGATCTCGTGAAGATTTCGACCCCATCCCCCGTCACCCCAACGCTGTGCTCGAACTGCGCCGACAGCGAACGGTCGCGCGTCACTGCCGTCCAGCCGTCGTTCAGGACCTTAACGCCGAATCCGCCCAGATTGATCATCGGCTCGACTGTGAAGAACATGCCGGGTTTGAGGCTGAGGCCGTAGCCCGGCTTTCCATAATGCACGATGTTCGGCAGCGTATGGAAAACGCGTCCTACACCGTGGCCGCAGAAATCGCGCACGACGGCACAGCGCTCGGTGCCCTCCGCATAGGATTGGATTGCGTATCCAATGTCGCCGGTTGTTGCGCCCGGCTTCACGGCAGCAATGCCCCTCATCATCAATTCATAGGTGACCTCCACCAGGCGAAGCGCTTTGCGCTTCACGTCGCCGACGAGGTACATGCGGCTCGTGTCTCCGTGCCAGCCGTCGACGATGACCGTTACATCGATGTTCACGATGTCGCCGTCGCGGAGCGCCTTGTCGTTCGGTATGCCATGACAGACGACGTGATTGAGCGAGGTGCAGAGCGTGTGCCGATAGCCGCGATAGCCGAGACAGGCGGGGATCCCCCCGTGGTCAAGAATGTATTCGTAGGCGAGCGCGTCGAGTTTCGCCGTCGTCACGCCGGGCGACACTTCGGGGACCAGCAGATCGAGCACTTCCGCTGCCAGCCGCCCCGAGCGGCGCATGCCCGCGAATGCCTCGACGCCGTGGATCGTCACGGTGCTGTTGGCGCGCCGCGCCGTTTCAAGTGTCTCCGAGAACTGGTTTTGAGAACTCAACATTCCACCCAATCTAGGCATTTTCCCTCGCGTGCCAAGCGCGTTCTCTGTGTGCGCCGGCTTGCCCTCCGGCCGAAGGCCGTGCTCTCTAGCCTGGAAATTGCCAACCCTTCCTCACAGGCGGGAGGCGCATTGGCGCGATGACCAAGGACCAGACCGCTTCTCCTACTGCCGCCGTGCTTCTCATCGGCGACGAGATTTTGTCGGGCCGGACGCCGGATGCAGAATCTGGCGTACATCGCAAAGTTCCTGGCACCCTTCGGCATCGATGTTTGCGAAGCCCGCGTCGTGCGCGACGAGGAAGACGACATCGCCGCAGCGGTGAACGCGCTGCGCCGGCGCTTCACCTACGTCTTCACGACGGGAGGAATAGGCCCCACGCATGATGACATTACCACGGACGCGGTGGGGCGCGCATTCGGGGTGCCAGTCGATTACGACGCCACAATCCTTTCCTTGCTGGCGCCGCGTTACAAGCCCGGCGAATTCAACGAGATGCGCCAGCGCATGGCGCGCATACCGCAAGGCGCGAAACTGATCCGCAACAGTGTCTCTGCTGCTCCGGGCTTCCAGATTGAAAACGTGTTCGTCCTGGCCGGCGTACCCATGATCATGCGCGCCATGCTCGAGGATGTCGGTCCGCGGCTGGCACGCGGGCGTCCGGTCGTGAGCCGGACGATTTCCGCGCGCGTCGGAGAAGGGCGCATCGCCGCGCAACTCGCGCGCATCCAACACGAGCAGCCCGGGGTTGCAATCGGTTCCTATCCGTTCTTCGCCGAGTCCGGCTCGGGTGTGAATCTGGTCGTGCGGGGGCGCGAACACGAAACAGTTGAGACGGCGACCAGAGCCATCGAATCGGCGCTCGAAAGCGCTGGCGTGGCTTCCGCCCGAATTGATGGCTGAGCAGCAATCATTTGCTAACCTTCTGTAGCAAAACGGATTTTTCGTGACAGACGCTACGGCAAACTGTATATAGTTCAACAGGGCAGGAGCTGCGCGCAATGCCGCGCTGCCTTTTCAGAATGAGAGCGGAGCAGAACTCGCCTTGCCGAGGGATGAGCAGGCACTGGCGCAATCTCGCCGCCCGATGAAACGGGCAGCCTTGGTAGGGAGTAGAGCATGCGGCGCATTCTAGGCGCGGTGACGTGTGGCTTGATTTTCATCGCCGCGGGCGTGGCGGCCGCCGGCAATTTCAGCTCGAGCGCACAAACCGACTTTTTCTCACCGGGCAAACATCAGTTCTATGTCTGGTGTCCCGGTTCCGCAGACTATCTGGCCAGCGAAACCGGCAAGAACGCGGAAGACGCGCAACTGCGCCTTTACAGCGCGGGCAAGGCGATGGGCCATTCCGCCTGCTGGCCGCTCTGGCAGGGACGCGCCCGCACCTAGCCCTCGGCGTTACTTTTCCAGCTTGAGCGACCGGGCCTCGGCATCCAACGCTGCCAGATCTTCCGGTCTTCCCCGCATGGCAGCGCGGGCTCTCAGGAGCGCCGATCGAGCTTCCCCGTCCTCGCCCAACACAGAATAGGCGCGCAGCAATCTTTGCCAACCGGCCACATCGTCCGGCCGGGCCGCCAACCGCGCCGCGAGACCGGCGACCATGGCACGAACGTCAGGGGACGACCCGGTTTTCCCTTCGAGCGCAGCCATACGGTCGATCAAACTGCCCCTCCAGGGAGCATCGCTCGGCGCATCCGCAAGCAGGCTTCGCCACAGCACCAGCGCTCGCGCGGGATCGTGACGCTCGACATAGGCCTGCCCAAGGTAGAAGCGGGCCGCGAAATCTGCCGGCCGCGCGGCCAGTGTCGCCCGAAATGCCGCTTCAGCTTCGGGAGTGACCGTGCCCGCAGCGAGCGTCAACGCTTCCCCATAGGAAGAGAGCAATTCCGGCTTTTCCCGCGGGGAGACGAGCTCGCTCGCGCGGTGGAACGCAATGGCGGCCTGCCCGGGATCAGCGAGCGAGAGATAGCCCCGCCCGAGGAGGGTCCAACCCCTGGGGTCGTTGGGACGGTCGCGCATGCGGCGGGACAATTCTGCTACCAGTCCCGGAACCCCTGCCGTCGCGGGGCCCGCCAGCGCACGCCGCGCCAGCTCCGGTTTTCCAAGGAAAAGATACGCGCCACCCGCCACGCCGATGACGAAAAGCGCGAGCGAGGCCGCGAGAAGGGCACGCGCGCCCGGCGCTGCGCCGCTGGCACGCCAGGCTGGCCACGCGACAGGCGCGACAGCGATCAGCATCAGCGCAGCAAACATTGTCCCAACGCTCCACCACGCATGCGTCGAAACGAACTGCGGAACGGACGAAAACAGGAATGTCATATCGTGTAGCTACACCGCCGGCGCGCCGGATGCGACCGTTTGCGGATTCATCCTTAGCTTGCCATCGCCTGCGCGCCGGTTAGCCTCGGCGCGCGCCAACTCCTGGAGGCCTTGAATGATTCCGTTCAGCGGCAACGGACTCGATCGTGCGAGCGATCGCCGAGCCGACGACGCCTGGATCGCGGCAAAGCGGTCCGATAACAGCTCGCTGGTACATCCCCTGTGGAAACTGCAGCCCTTCGTGATCGGACGCGATGACGGCCCAATGGAGGCAGTATTCTTGCGCCCTGGCTGCTGCGAAATCCTCGCCGGGCCGGACGCGGCCTGCGTATTCCTCGGCCTCGATGACGGACGAGCGGTGTTCGCTCTCGATGTTTCTGCAGCGCCCGATCCCGAAAGTGCGGGTCCTCTCGCAGGATTGGGTCATTTCAGGGATTTGCGCGCTGCGGCTTCCCTGCTGCCGCCGAAGGACGTGGCGATTCTCGGACAGGCCAAGGCGCTGATCGACTGGCATCAGCGCCATGGATTTTGTCCGCGTTGCGGCGCTCCCACCAGATTGATGGATGCCGGCTATCGGCGCCTCTGCGAACGCTGTGGCGCCGACCATTTTCCGCGCACCGATCCGGTGGTCATCATGCTGGCGACCGACGGTGAACGCTGTCTTGTCGGGCGCGGCCGTCAGTTTCCACATCAGATGTTCTCGGCGCTTGCCGGCTTTGTCGAGCCTGGCGAAACAATCGAAGAAGCAGTGCGGCGCGAGTTGTACGAGGAGGCTGGAATCCGGACCGGCCGTGTCACCTATCATGCGACGCAGCCCTGGCCGTTTCCGTCATCTTTGATGATCGGCTGTTTTGCCGAGGCATTGAACGGGGACATCCGGGTCGACGAAAAGGAGCTTGCCGAGGCGCGCTGGCTTGAGCGGCAAGATGCGCGGGCCCTGCTGGCCGGCCGTAGCATCGATGGCATGCGGATTCCGCCGCCGATCGCAATTGCCCATCACCTGATCAAAGCGTGGGCGGACACGTCGTAGGAAGAAAGCGGATGCGCGAACTGTTGGCCGCGATCGAAGCCGATATCAGTTCCCTCCAGATTGATGCCGTCGTCAACGCCGCCAACGAATCGCTTACTATGGGCGGCAGCGTCGACGGCGCCATCCGCCGCAACGCCGGCCAGGGAATGGAGGCAGAGTTGCGCCGGATCGGCCGCTGTCCAACGGGCAACGCCGTGCTTACGGGCGGCCATCTCCTGGGCGCGAAATTCGTCATCCATACGGTGGCGCCGGTCTGGCACGACAGATCGCGCGAAGACGGGATTCGCCTTCTGGCCGCTTGCTACCGCAATTCGCTGGCGCTTGCGCGCGCGCACCGGATTTTCGAGATCGCTTTTCCCTGTCTCGGGACGGGCATCTATGCCTGGCCCGCCGAGCTAGCCGCCCGGACAGCCTTCGACGCGGTCACCGCCGCTCTGCGCGACGGCGGCGCGTTGCAAGTCATATTCTGCTGCTTCAGCGCAGACGACAGGAATCGATATGCGGATCTCATCGCCGAGTGCCCGTAGCGTTCATTCCTGCGGCATGCGTGAACGGAAGGGGTGGGCGGGATAGACGCCCAGAACCATCACCCGGCTGGTAAAGAACTGCAGTTCCTCGAGCGCAAGGCGCACGCCGCGATCTTCGGGATGGCCCTCGATGTCGGCGTAGAATTGCGTTGCATTGAACGAACCGCCGAGCTGATAGCTCTCCAGCTTCGTCATATTGACGCCGTTGGTCGCGAAGCCCCCGAGCGCCTTGTAGAGCGCGGCAGGAACGTTTCTCACCCGAAAAATGAATGTCGTCACCACCGGTCCTGATTGCGGGCTCGACTGTTTGGCTTCGCGCGCCATAATCAGGAAGCGGGTCACGTTGTGCGCTTCGTCTTCGACATCGGACTTGAGAATGTCGAGGCCGTACAACTCTGCGGCGAGCGAGGAGGCGATGGCGGCCACGGACGGATCGCGCAGTTCCGCAACGTGGCGCGCCGCACCGGCCGTGTCGTGCCAGCGACGCGAGGCGAGATTCATCTCGCGAATGATCCTGCGGCATTGGCCAAGCGCCGGTGCCTGACTCATCACGGTCTTCACGCCGGCCAGCAAGGCACCCTTAATCCCCAGCAGCTGATGACGTACGCGATGGAAATGCTCGCCGACAATGTAAAGACCGGCGTCCGGCAGCAGGTGATGAATATCGGCAATTCGTCCGTGCAGCGAGTTCTCGATCGGTATGATCGCAAGCTCGGCTTCGCCGTCGCGCACCACGCCTATGGCATCCTCGAATGTCGGCTGCGGCACCGCCAGGGCATGGGGCAGCGCTTCGCGCGCGGCGAGGTTTGCGTAAGCACCGGGCTCACCCTGGAAAGTCACGCGCACAGTGGGCGTCACGCGCCTGCAAGTCCTGCTGCAATACGCGCCCTGGCAAGATCGGCCGGCGTATCGACGGAAAGCGGCACCTTGTCCACGCGCCCAACGGCGATCGTCATGCCGGCTTCCAACGCGCGCAGTTGCTCGAGGTTCTCGCGCCTTTCGAGTGGAGAGGGCGGCAACGCGACAAAACGTGCGAGCGCCGCGCGGCGAAATGCGTAGATGCCGATGTGGTGATACAGAATTCCCTCGCCGTAAGGCGCACGGCCGCGTGTGAAATACAGCGCGCGGCCGTGCAATCCGTCTTCGGCCCAGGCGACCACCGGCTTGACGACATTGGGATTGTCGAAATCCCCAGCATCTTCGATCGGCGCCGCGAGCGTCGCAATGTCGGCAGTGCTCGCGGCGAGAGTTTCCTCGACGTTGCGGAGATAGGACGGGATCGAACAGGGGCATGTCTCCCTGCAGATTCCGACGACGTCGTGCGCACGTCCGCCCTCGGCAGCTCGCAGCGCTGCGAAGACGCGATCCGTGCCGGAAGGCAGCGCGGGATGTGTGAGCACCGCTGTTCCGCCGATTTGCGTGATCGTCGCCACGATCTCCGCTTCGGCGGCGGCCGCCGCAACGGTTCCGATGCCGGCCGCCACAGCCTGGCGCCACACGCGAACGATCATCGGCACGCCTGCAATATCGGCTAGCGGCTTGCCCGGAAGTCGGGTCGACGCCATGCGCGCAGGAATGATTACGATGCAGCTCATTTCCGTCTTTCTCGCGTCTTCTCCGGTATTT
>CAWEXK010000029.1:0-12797 GCA_963812975.1 uncultured Alphaproteobacteria bacterium
TGTCATGATCCTTTGCGCCGGTTGGATGCTCGGCAATGCGGCGGCACGATGGATCAATGTGGCGCTCGCGCGGCTTCGCCATTTCGATCCGACGCTGAAGCCTCTTGTCGCGTCGATTGCGCGCTACGCGATCATTGGCTTTGCGATACTCGCCGTGCTCGAGCGCTTCGGCGTGCGCACGACCAGCATCATCGCCGTGCTCGGCGCCGCAGGCCTCGCTATCGGTCTTGCGCTTCAGGGCACGCTCTCGAACGTTGCGTCGGGCGTCTTGCTTCTGCTGTTGCGCACATTTCGCGTCGGCGACGAGATCAATGCCGGCGGCATTGTCGGCAAGGTGCGCGAGATCGGTCTCTTCCGAACGGCAGTCATCAGCGGCGACGGGCTCTATGTCTCGATCCCCAATTCCATCCTTTTCTCCGCACCGATCGTCAATAATTCGCGTGAACCGACGCGTCTTGTCAGCTTTAAGATCGCCATCGATCACATGCAGGACATCGGCAAGGCACAGTCGCTCGCGCTCGACGTCATTCACGCCAACAATCGCGTCCTCAAGAATCCCGCGCCGGGCGCGCCGGTCACCGATCTCGGCGAGTTCGAGGTGACATTGACGGTCACAGCGTGGACGCTGACATCCGATTTCGGAAACGCGAGCTCGGAACTACAGAAAGGCGTGCGCGAGAAATTCCGCGAGGCCGGAATCCGCGCGCCGCAACGTCTTGTCTCGATTGGCGGCGGTGCCGCCAGCACGGCGCAAGCGGCAGCAGCGGCTGCAGCCGAGGACGCCGCGCCGCGCCGGAAATCGGCCTAGCGCGAAGGTTTCAGACTTACGCCCTTCGGAAGCGGAATCCAATCCGGCACGAAGAAGTCCTGCATCAGCTCCTTCGTCGGATCGACGCGATATTGGTCGAAATCCGTCACGCCGTTCTCGGCCAGGAAATTGTCGTCGATCAGGAAATTTCCGCTGAACTCGCGCGCGGACTTGTTGAACACGACATGGGCCGCGTCGGCGAGGATTTCGGGCGTGCGGCAACGCTTCATACCTTCGTCGCCCGCCAACGCATTGCGGATCGCGGCCGTCGCTACGCCGGTACGCGGCCACAGTGCGTTGAAGGCAATGCCCTCGTCCTTGAACTCCGCCGCCATGCCCAGCACGCACATGCTCATTCCGTATTTCGCCATCGAATAGGCTGTGTGGCCCTGAAACCAACGCGGGCTCATGTCGAGCGGCGGCGAGAGCGTCAACACATGCGGATTGGCGGCGCCCTTCAGATGCGGAATGCACGTGCGCGAGACAAGATAGGTGCCGCGCGCATTGATCCCGTTCATCAGGTCGTAGCGCTTCACGTCCGTCTGAAGCGTACCGGTGAGCTGGATCGCGCTCGCATTGTTCACGCAGATATCGATGCCACCGAACTTCGCGACGCAGGCTTCCACCGCCGCCGCAACCTGCTCCTCGAAACGGATGTCGCACATCAAAGGCAGCGCCTTGCCGCCCGCCTTCTCGATCTCATCGGCCGCCGTGTAGATCGTGCCGGGAAGTTTCGGGTGCGGCGACGAGGTCTTCGCGGCGATCGCGACATTGGCCCCGTCGCGCGCGGCGCGTAGTCCGATCGCGTGCCCGATGCCGCGGCTTCCGCCCGTGATGAAGAGCGTCTTTCCCTTAAGCGACATGGTGTCCTCCTTTCGCGTGATCTCAGATGCTTTCGTACCAGTCGATTCCATTTGCGTCGGCGCGGCGGGCGATCCTCCCGCGCGCGCGCAAGCAATTCAGATGCGCAAGGCTCTCTCCCGTCGCCATCATGAAGACGCCCTGCGTGATGCGGCTGCGGAACAACGCGGGAAAGCAGTCGACCGCGCGCTTCGGCTCGACGCAGAGCGCGTGCACCTTCTCCATATTGCTCTCATGCATATCGATGAGGTCCTGCAGCCGCTGGCTCGCCCCGAGGAACGGTTCGTTGTGCGACGGAAGAACGAGCGCATCTTCGGGCACCACACGCTTCAGTTTGGCGCAGGAATTGATCCAGTCCTGCAGAGAGTTCGCTTCGGGCTCGGTCGGATGCACGGAGACGTTTGAGGAGATGCGCGGCAGAAGCTGGTCGCCGGAGATGAAGAGGTTCTCCTCCGGGCACCACAGGCACGAATGCTCCGGCGAATGACCGTTGCCGCCGACGACGTGCCAGAGGCGGCCGCCGATCTCGATGCTGTCGCCATCGCAGATGCGCCGGAAAGCGTTCGGCAGTTTGTAGACGCCGTGACCAAAACCGCCGAAGCGGGCTTTGTAGCTTTCTAGAATGTCTTCAGGGAATCCGGCGGCGCGATAGAAGCGCAGCCCTTCATTCGGCGCTTCGAGCCCGGTGTCCGCCGACAGATTGCGGCACATCAGATATTCCGTGCGCGAGATCCAGAGCTCGACGCCGAACCGGCGTACCAGCCATCCTGCAAGCCCGATGTGATCGGGATGCATATGCGTGACGATCACCCGCTTGATCGGAAGCCCACGCATGGCGCCGGTGAAGAGTTCCTCCCAAGCCTGGATGGTCTCGTCGTTCTTGATGCCGCAATCGACGGCGGTCCAGCCGTCGCCGTCTTCGAGCAGCCACAAATTGATATGATTGAGTTGCATGGGCAGACGCATGCGCAGCCAATGCACGCCGGGTCTTATTTCGATGGACTGTCCGGTTTCCGGTCGTCCTTCAATCGGATATTCGAGATTGCTACCTGCACGCACGGGTGCATCGGTTGCTGCCACGGGAAAGCCTTCGATAGCGGTCGACCCGACATTGGAAGCCTGTCACCCGCGCGTCAAGTTTTGCGATAGCGACGTAAATTACCTGCCGCTGGTGCGGCGTGGCCAAACCGTTAAGCTGCAAACAATCTCGAACATCGGAGGAAAAATGCGTTCCAGATTCTGCGATCGGAGCGGCGGTTGCCGCGGCGCGTTGCTCGACTGCGGCGGCGCAATCGGTTTCTACCGACCCAAAACAGGCGCCGACCGGCGTCTACCAGCTCGAACCGCGGCACACGCAAATCCAGTTCGCGGTCACGCATTTCGGAATGCACCCATTATTTCGGCCGATTCGACAAGGCATCGGGGACGTTGAATTTCAGTCCCTCGAGCCCAGAAAAGAGCTCCGTGTCGATCTCCATCGACACCGCGAGCCTCGACACGCCGAGCAGCGCGCTCGCCAAGGAGCTTCAAGGCTCCGATATCTTCGACACCGCGCATTTCGCGGAGGCGACCTTCAAGTCGACATCGGTGACACGCACCGGCCCCAATTCCGGCAAGATCGCCGGCGACCTCACGATCAAAGGTATCACCAAGCCGGTGACGCTCGACGTGACCTACAACGGCAGCACGGCAAGCCCGATGGGACCGAAGACGACTTTGATCGGCTTTCACGCCACCGCGACGATACGGCGCAGCGACTTCAACATGGCGAGCGCGATGTGGTCGCCGATGGTCAGCGACGACGTGCGCCTCGATATCGAGGCGCCCTTTGCCATGGCGAAGGAATAGACGCATGCCCGCGCAGAACTCCGGCGCCCGTTATGGCAATGTTGCGATGACGTTTCACTGGATCATCGCCGCGTTGATCCTGACCAATCTCTGCCTCGGCTTCTATTTCGCCAACGTAATGGGCCACGACGATCCGTCGTTTTTCACGATCATCCAGCTTCACAAATCGATCGGGCTGACCGTTCTGGTGCTGAGTGTGCTCCGCCTCGGCTGGCGCCTGATCAATCCGATTCCGCCGCTTCCGGCAGATTTCAGTCCTGCGATGCGGGTTCTGGCGCGCGGCACGCATTACCTGTTCTATTTTCTCATCGTCGCGGTCCCGTTCATCGGATGGACGATGGTCTCGGCTTCGTCCCTGGGGACGCCGACGTCCTATTTCGGTTTGTTCAATTGGCCGCAATTGCCGTTTTTCGCGACGCTGTCGCGCGCGGACAAGCGCGCCTATCATGAACTCTTCGGCACCGCGCACGCCGTTCTCGCCTACACAATGTTCGGGCTCGTTCTCATCCATGTCGCTGCCGCGTTATGGCACCACTATTCCCGCCGCGACGATGTGCTGAAGCGCATGATCCCCGGAACGCGCGTGCCGGCGGCATGAAACCGCTTCTGCCCGGACTCCTGGCAGCGTCGCTGTCCATTGCGCCGGCCGACGCCGCGCACTGGAACGTCGATCGCGGCAAGAGCCATCTCGGCTTCACCGTGAACTGGAGCAACGAACCGTTCGTCGCCACGTTCAAATCCTGGAATGCTGAGATCGATTTCGATCCGGCGGACCTTGCGCATTCTCACGTGTTGGCGTCGATCGATGTCGGCAGCGAAGCGTCGGACACGCCGGACAATGACGATGGGCTGAAGGGACCCGAAGGTTTCGCGGTCGCACAGTTTCCGAAGGCGCAGTTTGAGAGCACGAGCATCGTTTCCAAAGGCGGCGACAGCTATATCGCGATGGGCAAGCTCTCCCTCCATGGCGTCAGCAGGCCGGTCGCCCTGCCGTTCACGCTGAAAATCTCCGGCAACAGCGCGCACGCCGCCGGCAAGGTGGTGGTGCTGCGCACCGATTTCGGTCTGGGCCAGGGCGAATGGGCCGGCACCAATCCCATCGCGCATGAGGTTTCGATCGATCTCGATATCGTGGCAACAAAAGCCCCCTGACCCGGGAGGCCTTGCGCTATAAGGCCCGACAGGTCCTATGAGCGCCACGACGACAACCATCCTGCGCCGCGCCGACGCGGCGTCCGTTGCGGACGCGGCGCGTGCGCTTCGTCATGGCGCTCTCGTCGCGTTCCCGACCGAGACGGTCTACGGCCTCGGCGCCGACGCCACCAACGGGGTGGCCGTCGCGCGGATATTCGAGGTCAAAGGGCGCCCGCGCATCAATCCGCTGATCGTCCACGTGCGAAACTACGACGACGCAGAACGCCTGGTGCAGTTCTCGCCAGTGGCGCGGCGGTTGGCCGAGGCGTTCTGGCCCGGCGCGCTCACGCTCGTGCTGCCGCGGCGCGAGGATTGCGAAGTCTCGCTGCTCGCGAGCGCGGGCCTCGATACGCTTGCCGTGCGCGTTCCCGCTCATGCGGTCGCCAGATTGTTGCTCGACGCTGTGAAGCTGCCAATTGCAGCGCCGAGCGCGAACTTATCTGGACGCGTCAGCGCGACGATCGCCGAGCATGTGGCCTCCGAGCTCGACCAGAAAATCGATCTGATCCTCGATGGCGGTGCCGCACCGCTGGGCCTGGAGTCGACCGTGATCGGATTCGACGGCGCCGCGCCTGTCCTGCTGCGCGCAGGCGCCGTTGCGCGCGGAACGATCGAGGACATCGCAGGACCGCTGCAAGCCGCGACGGCGACCGCGATCCAGTCTCCCGGCCGGCTCTCGAGCCACTATGCGCCGCACGCAGAACTGCGACTGAACGCAAAGAGCGTGAAGAAAGGCGAAGCCTTGCTCGCATTCGGCTCTCCGGTGCCGGACGGCGCATCGGTCGTCCAGAACCTGAGTGCCGCCGGCGATCTTCACGAAGCCGCCGCCAATCTCTTCGCCATGCTGCGCGCGCTGGACGCGAGCGCAACCAAGACGCATCGCCGTCATGCCGATCCCGGAACACGGTCTCGGCGAAGCGATCAACGACCGGCTCGCGCGCGCCGCGGCGCCGACGGAGACGCGCGCATGAACGACGACGTGCTCGCCCGGCTGAAACAAGCGGTGGGCGCAAAAGGCTTCAGCGAAGACCCGAGCGAGATCGCGCCGCATCTCGAAGAATGGCGCAGCAAATACACAGGGCAGACCGCGCTTCTGCTGAAGCCGGCCACGACCGACGCAGGTCTCGGCGATCCTTGCGATCTGCCACGAGACCGGCACCGCGATCGTGCCGCAGGGCGGCAACACCGGGCTGGTGGGCGGGCAAATTCCCTTTCACGGCGAAGTGCTGCTGTGCCTCCAGCGGATGAACCGCATCCGCGCGTCTGGACGAGAGCGGCATGACCATGATCGCCGAGGCCGGCGTGGTGCTGGCGGAGGCGCAGCGCGCCGCCGCCGAGGCCGGTCTGCTGTTTCCGCTGAGCCTGGCGTCGGAAGGCTCCTGCACCATCGGCGGCAATATCTCGACCAATGCCGGCGGCAATCATGTGCTGCGCTATGGCATGATGCGCGCGCTGGTGCTGGGACTGGAAGTGGTGCTGGCCGGATGGCGGGTGCTGGACATGCTGCGCGCGCTGCACAAGGACAATTCCGGCTATGACCTCAAGCAGATTTTCATCGGCGCCGAAGGCACGCTGGGCGTGGTCACCGCCGCCAGCCTGCGGCTGTTCCCCAGGCCGCGAAGTCGCGGTCGGCGTTCGCCGCGGTGCCCTCGCCCGCCGCCGCGCTGAAGCTCTGGGCCCGATGCAGGCACGGCACCGGCGGCATGCTGTCGGCCTTTGAACTGATCCCGCGCATCGCGCTGGAATTGGTGCATCGCGCATATTCGCCGGCACCCGCGATCCGCTGGCGACGCCCTCGCCCTGGTATGTGCTGATGGAAGCGACCGGCGGCGCGCGACGCCGATCTGAACGACCAGTTCGAGGACGGCGCTGGCGGCCGCCATGGCACAGAGGCCTCGTCAGCGACGCCGTCGTGGCGCCGAGCCAGGCCCAGGCCGCGGCGCTGTGGCGGCTGCGCGAAAGCATTTCCGAAGCCCAGAAGCGCGAAGGCGCCTCGATCAAGCATGACATTTCCGTGCCGGTGGCGGCGATCCCGGCTTTCATGGCACGCGCCACCCCGGCGGTGCTCGAGAAGTTTCCCGGCGCGCGGCCGGTCACCTTCGGCCATCTGGGCGACGGCAATCTGCATTTCAATTTCAATGTCGCCGCCGCCGGCGACGATCGGCCTTCCTCGCCCAATGGGATGAGGTGCAGCAGATGGTGCATGACATCGTGAAGGAATTTTCCGGCTCGATCAGCGCCGAACATGGCATCGGCGCGATGAAGCGGCGACCTCTGCCCGCTACAAGAGCCAGCGAGGAACTGGATGCGATGCGCGCGCTGAAGCACGCGTTCGATCCGAAGAATATTCTCAATCCGGGGAAGGTGGTGCCGGAATAGCGTTACCTCTCGCTTGTCGCCCGCCTTCGCCAAGGCTTCGGCGGGTCTGAGACAAGTCCCCCGAAGCTGCGCAGCAGCGAAGGGGGAAGAGGTCGAAAAATCTCGGCACGCGATTTTTCGGGTGAGTGGCCGAACTGCAATTTGCACAGGAGTGTATCTCTCGCTTGTCGAGAGGGAAAGTCGCCGTGTGTCCCCGAATGAAGGGAGCACTTCCGCTCTGACCGCCTATAATTGCACCTGGGCGGGAAAATATTTTTCGATCAGAATTCATAATATGGCCTCAGGGCCACCGCATCGGGTTTGGCATGACCCTTGGAATAGAGATCGTACTGGTTGAAGGCCTTTACCCAACGAAACATCTCCCGATCGCGATCATCCATCAGGTAGGAATATTCGCCCTCGCGATGCGCCGCATAAAATGAATGGTACCGCAACATGTATAGCGCGGGCCCGGGAAGATAGGGCTGCGCGACGTGATAGATAAACTCATCGTGCCCCCATGAAAGATCCACCTTGTCGAGGCCGCAATTCTCCTCATAGACGCCAAGTCTCGTCTGGTATCGAACGTCGCGGCTGTCGGGATTGTCTTTGAAATACTCCGCCAGGACGATTTTCGGCGAGTACGCACACCCGGTGGGAAACGTGTCGCCAACCACCGCCCATTGCGGCTCGTCCCAAAGGCACAGGACTTTGCCGAGATCGTGAACGAGACCGGCCAGCTGAAACCAGTCCGGGTGGCCGTCGCGCCGAATTGCTTCTGCGGTCTGAAGACAATGCTCGATCTGACTGAGGTCGGTGTCGGGATCGCTGTCGTCCACCAACGTGTTCAGATACTCAAGCGCGGCCCAAACGCTCATGCGTCGACGGTCCAGCGCGAGATATTGCTGCTTCTTCGCCTGCACGAAGGCGCGCGTTTGGTACGCGTGATTGAGCCGGTAAAATTCGCGAACGCGTGCAGGCGCAGTGTCGTACACCCGGAATTCCTCTGGGGTTTTGCGTTGGGTGGAGTCCAACGGCCCTCTTGAATGCGTGTGCTCGGCGGCGCTCTCGGTCATGCAGGCTCCGACAAAAAGAGTGCCAGTCTACGGCTTATTCTCCACGATGCCAGCGGCGGGTAGTGTCCTGATTTGAATTTCCCAGAAGGCATTTGGCAAAATCAATTGGGTCCGATACCTCAGGCGGAATCGGCAGCCATGGTCCGATGCCGCCCGGGACACCGGAAACGCTGATAGCAGCCTTCGTCTTAGCGGACTTAATATCGGGGAACCAGTTTTCCCCGATGCCGCCATCTGGGAAGATCGTGAAGAGAAGCACTCCTGTGCTCTCGATGATGAAAACGACGTCGCCAGCTCGTGCGTAAAGGTGACTGGTCACTTCGCCTTCGTCTCCGCTACTATCGCTGCTCTCACAGCCTCAATCGGTCCAGGACACTTCCAGCAACGCTGACCCGAAATTCGTTTTCGTAAATTTCGATCTCCCGCCAAGCAAGAGTTGGCGCCTCTACGCCGCCTTCGCCATCGGCTCCGGTTCGGGTGGGGTCGGCATCGGCGGCGAGGCCGAAACGCTCGACGGCTCCGGCTTTCTCGCGTTGGACGCGGCGCTCAAGCCTGCCGTCACAACGCTCGCGGCATAGGGAAGGCTCTGCACCGCGAGCATGGTCATCCAGAGGTGGCGGCGGGATCTTCGAAGCCGCGTATCAGATCATCATCGCGAATCGCCGCGACGCACAGCCCGAGCAGCGTTGTCTCCTGCCAGGCCACGCGCAGCACCTGTGCGAAGTCCGCCGGGTTCTCGCATTTGGGCGTGCGCAGGAACGGCTTGCCCGAGGTGAAGAGGCCCGCGATCACCGCTTTGCCGACGGTATGCGTGAGCGAGAGCCCCGCTACGGACGCGATCACCGCACCGCGCACGCCGGAACCGACCTTCTGCGGATAGAGCAGCAGCGTCTTCGTCGTCTTCGCGATGAACAGCGCCAGCGCTGCGGCCGACAAGCGCCGCCATCGGCACGTCGAAATAGGTCGGCGCCACCGTCATCAGGAAGCGTCCAGCCGAGCGCAAAGAACGTGACGATCAGGCCGAGGCCGTCGGAAATCCAGGGCAGCCAGCCGCTCAGGAACTGATAGCGCTGCGACCAGGTGAGCTTGGTGCGGCCGAGGAAGAACGCGCCGGCGTGCCGCTTGACGATCTGCATCGCGCCATAGACCCAGCGATAACGCTGCGTGACGAAGGCGCGCGAGCGTATCGGGCGTGAGCCCGCGGCCCATGCTTTCGGGAATGTAGGCCGCGCTATAGCCCGCCTCGAACAGCTTGAGACCGAGTTCGGTGTCTTCGGTGATGCACCACGTGCTCCAGCGGCCCACCTCCTCGAGCGCATCGCGGCGGACGATCGTCATCGTGCCGTGCTGGATGATGGCGTCGTGTTCGTTGCGCTCCACCATGCCGATGTGGAAGAAGCCGCGATATTCCTCGAAGCACATCGCCTTGAAGAAACTGTCCTGGCCGTCGCGATAGTCCTGCGGCCCCTGCACCACCGCGACTCTGCGGCGAGGCGAAATAAGGGAAGCGCGCGTCGCAGCCAGTAGGGCTCGACCTGATAGTCGCTGTCGATGACGGCGATGTAGACGCGCGTCCGGGTCGGTACGCGTCGAGCGCTTCGTTCGAGCGCGCCGGCCTTGAAGCCCTTCACATCGTCCAGGTGAAAGAACGGAAGCGCGGGCCGAGCGTCGCGCAATGCGCTTCGACGGGCCGCCACGTCTCGGGCTCCGGCGTGTTGTTGTCGAGGACGATGACTTCGTAATTGTCGTAGTCGAGCCGCGCCAGCGCATCGAGCGTCGCCATCACCATCGCGGGCGGCTCGTTGTAGCAAGGCACGTGAATGGACACGCGCGGCGACTGATCCGGGATCGCAGCGAGACGCATCTCGCGCCGCTCCACGCGCCACAGGCTCGAGGCGAGCTCGATGCCTTCGGTCAGCACGACGGCGGCGGCCACGAAGACGAGCGGCATCATCGCCAGCGTCATCGCGATGTCGCTCGGCTCGGATGTATTCGAGCGTGCTCGCATCGAGCAGCCACAGAAGCCCCGTCGTCACGATGCCGACGAGCGCGCCCATCATCAGATAGCCGGGCTGGCTCACGCGCGGCATGCGGCTGAGGATCAGAAGACCCAGAAGGAACGTAAGGATGCGCGCCGCCGAGCGCGTAGAGACGCCAGGCGGGAAATGTGCGCAGCATGCCGGTGAAGGCGAATTTCGGATTGCCGTTGGCGTCGAAGAGACCCCAATAGGCGCCGACCGCGCCTTCGTTGCCGGCCTTCCACGGCTGATCGTAGGCCTCGACGATGTAGTAGTCGTAGCCCTTGTCGAGCGCGAGCTGGACGAAGTTGCGGATGAAATAGGCCTGGTTGGCGACGCGAGGCTTCCGCCGCGCGGCGCGTGCGTCCTTCCGACGGCCAGCCGACTTCGCCGATGACGATGGGCTTGTCGGGGAATTCGTCCTGCACGTCGGCGTACCAGCGCTGCAGCGAGTCCGAGCGCAGACTTGCACCGGCACGCCTTCCCAATAGGGAAGCAGATGGATGGTGATGAAATCGACATTCTGCCCGATCTCGGGATTGAGCAGCCAACGTCGACCACGTCTCCGCCGTCGACACCTTGATGCGGTTCGGCAGCGCATCGCGCACGCGCTTGATGTAGGCGTTGAGCTGATCGGCGCTGACGTCGCCGCGCATGATGGATTCGTTGCCGACGATGACGCGATCGATGACGCGGCGGTTGGCGAAGCGCCGTCTTGATGCCGAGCTCGATCTCCTTCTCGTTCTGGTCGAGATCGGAGCCGATCCAGATGCCCATCGTGACGGTCAGGCCGTGACGGCGCGCGATCTCCGGCAGGCGATCAAGACCGTTCGAGACCGTGTAGGTGCGCACATGCGCCGTGATCTGCGAGATCTGCGCCATGTCGCTGTCGATCTTCTCGGGCGACGTCCACTCGTGGTCTTTTTCGGTGAAGATTGTGGCTGGGCGTGTAGGAGATGCCGCGGACGAAGCCGTCCCAGTTGGGCGCGATCACGGCGTAGTCGCGGCTCGCCCAGAACAGGAAGCTCGCGCCGACGACCAGGGCCAGCGCCAGCGCGATCCTGATGCGTACCGCGCCGACGCGACCCGGCAAATGCTTGACCAGAAACTCGAACACGTAGTCTCAATCCCACCGCTGGGCAGGTTTGTCCGGCCCAACCCAATGGACGACTATCTAGCAATTATGACGTTCTAAGTCCGGCGTTTTTTCGCCTATTCGGAGCCCGGGCCTGCGTGAGGCGTCCTCGTCTTCCTGGGCCTTCTGTTGCGCATCTTCCTCGAGCTGTTTCTGGCTCTTTTCCTGTACCTTCAGAAGCTGAAGGTCGAACACGAGCGCCTGATTGGGCGGGATCGACCCGTCTTTGCTGCCGGCGAGGCCATAGGCGAGCTGCGGCGGTATGACGAGCTGCCAATGATCGCCTTCGCGCATGATCAGGAGCGCCTCCTTCCAGCCGAGGATTACATCCTTGGCGGCAAAGGCATGCGGAAAGCCGTCTTCGGTTCCATCGAACACTTCGCCGTTGATGAGCTTGCCGGTGTAGTAGACCTCGACAATGTCGTTCATGCCGGGATGCTTGACCGAGCCGTTCTGGATAATTCGGTATTGCAGACCGCTCGGCCGCGTGACGACGCCCTTTTTCTTGGCATTGTCGGCGAGATATTTCACGTTTGCGTCAGCGCTGAGAGCGGGATCGGCGGCATGCGCTGCGCCACACGCCACGAGAAACGCGAAAGCCATCACTGCCAAGGACTTGATCATTTGTCTTCCTTCAACTCCGCCAAACCCAATACTAGTGTCCCGATTCCGAAATTCGCGTGATCTCGATATCGGGCTCCAGGCGAATTTCGGAATCGAAGGACACTAGCAACTTATTGATTCTAGTGTCGTTTTGGTTTCGAAGTTCGCTTTGAGCCCGATATCGACGATAGGGCGAACTTCGAAACCACGACACTAGCCAGTCATATCAAACTGGCGGCGCGGCACGCCAGCCGCATCAGAGGAGGCACCTAGGCTATTTAAAGGCCCCTGGGCTCAGCGTCCCAGCAAAAGCCAGCCCAGCCAGCTACGGCGGCGCTCCGGCGCCTGCAACTTCTGCGAAGCACCCGCGGCACGTCGCAAATCGCCGGGCGCCGCGGCGCTCATAAGAGGACGCGTCGGAGCTTGCTGCACCGGCATGGCAGCATAGCCGCGCATAGGGTTGAGACAATTGTACCGTCGGCGCCAAAGCCGGAAGCGCTGGCGCAACCGCGGTGCCGGAGGCCGTCCCGATCGCCTGGGTCATGAATTTCTTCGCCCACGCCTCTTCGGGGCTCGCGACATAGGTATCGCTGAGCGCCACGCGCGGGCCCGAGCGCGTCTCCGACAATTGCTGATCCTTGACCACGCGCGCCAGCCGGTCGAAGCGTTCGGCGGCCTCGGCAAGTGCGCCGCGCGCGCCCGGTTTTGTCAGGTCCGACATGTTCAGCCTCCGCCTTGCTTATTATACCACTGAAAGCCGCCTTCGCGACTGATGACCGCGACGTCGATCGCACCGCCGACGGTCTGTTTCTGCGCCATGATCCGCTTTTTGAAGACGTTCAGGCTGACAAGCTCGCGCGCCGTCTCGGCGGTTCGGTCGCGCTCGCGATCTCGAG
>CAWEXK010000030.1:0-186078 GCA_963812975.1 uncultured Alphaproteobacteria bacterium
GGTAGTGGCCGATCCCCGAGATCGTCCCGCCCGTCCCGATGCTCGCCACCAGGTGGGTGATGCGCCCGGAGGTCTGGCGCCACATCTCCGGCCCGTGCTGCGCTCGTGGGCCTCCGGGTTGGCGGGTTGGCGTACTGGTTGGGCATGAACGCCCCCGGGGTGGTCTCGGTCAGGCGCCGGGCCACCGAGTAGTAGGAGTCGGGGTGGTCGGGGTCGACCGCGGTCGGGCAGACCACCACCTCGGCGCCGTAGGCCCGCAGCAGCGCCACCTTCTCGTCGGCGATCTTGTCCGGCATGGTGAAAATGCAGCGGTAGCCGCGACGAGCGGCCACGATGGCCAGCCCGACCCCGGTGTTGCCCGAGGTCGGCTCGACGATGGTGCCGCCCGGGCGCAACCGACCGTCGCGCTCGGCGGCGTCGATCATGGCCAGGGCCGGCCGGCCGCGACGACAGGAAGGGTCTGCCGCGCTGGGTCGAAGCGCTGTTCGCCTATATGCAGCGCAACTCGTCACACGCGACCGACTATTTCGGGCTTCCTTCCGACTCGGTCGTCGAGATCGGCCGCGAAATCGCGATTTGACCCCTCACCCGTGGCTGTGCAGATTTCGATTTCCGTACCTGGGAACGCTTCGCATTGCAAAACACTGCATTCTCCTCTCCCCTTGTGGGAGAGGGATGAAGCGCGAGATCTCTCAACTGCCTGAGCGTGGGTGAGGGGTAGTCAGTTCAGCTTGGCTGGCAGTTCGGCGATGCTGTCGGCGATGAGTGCGGCGGCCTTCTGCTCGCCGAGACGCGCCACGATCAGCTTCTGCGCGGCCGCGACGGCGGTGTCGGCGGCGAGAGCGCGAATCTCCGCCATCGCATTTGCCTCTGCCTGCGCGATGCGCTCCTGTGCCTGACGCGCGCGGCGGTCGATCTGCGCCTGCATCTGCGCGCGCGCTTCGGCGGCAAAGCGTTCGCTCTCCGCCCGCGACTCGTCGAGGATCATCGAGGCTTCGCTCTGCGCGCCCTGCGCCCGCTCGCGATAGCTGATCAGCACGGTTTCGGCTTCCTCGCGCAGGCGCTTGACGCTGTCCAGTTCTTTGGAAATCGCTTCGGCGCGGCGGTCGAGAGCGCGCACGATATACGCCGGCGCGCCCTTCCACAGGAAGATCGCGATCACCGCGAGCAGCCCCAGCCACTCCCAGAAATCCGATTCCTTCAGGATGTCGAGGATCACGGGACGCTGACCGCGGCGACCGCTGCCGCGGCTTCTTCGGGACTGACTGTTTCGCCGATCAGACGGGCGACGATGCCGGCGGCCGCCTCCTCGGCTGCGCGCCGGATATGCTCGCGTGCCTGCGTGCGCATCTCCGCGAGCCGCGCTTCCGCCGCGGCGAGCGCTGAGTCCGCCTCGCTGTCGGCCGATTTTTCGGCGCGCTCGACATCGTCGCGAACGTGGCTGCGGGTCTCGTCGATCAGCGCGCGCGCCCGCTGGCGCGCCTCGACGAGCGTGTTCTGGTAGGTCGCCCACGCTTGATCCGCTTCGCGGCGATCCTGTTCGGCCTGCGCCAGCTCTTCGGCGATGCGGCGCTTGCGCGTGGCGATCGTGCCGCCGATGCGCGGCACCACGAATTTCCACAGGAAGGCGAGCAACAGCGCAAAGGTAATCGCGAGCCAGAAGAACTGGCTCGGGAAGGTCTCCGTCTTGAACGGCGGAAAGCCGCGCGGCCCGCGACGGGCTGCCGTCGTACCGGTCGTGGCGGCATCCGCCGCCATGCTCAGGTGAACAGGATGATCAGCGCGATGACCAGGCCGAACAGGCCGGTCGCTTCGCACAGCGCGAAGCCCAGAAGCAGGTTGGTGGTCTGGGTCGCGGCGGCGCCCGGATTGCGCAGCGCGCCCGACAGATAGGACTGCCGAACACGTTGCCGATGCCGATGCCGGCGCCGACCAGCGCGATACAGGCGAGGCCCGCGCCGATCATTTTTGCTGCTGCAAGGTCCATGATGAATGTTCCTTCTTGGTTCAGTGATGATCGTGGAGGTGAAGCGCTTCGTTGAGATAGATGCAGGTGAGAATGGCGAAGACATAGGCCTGCAGGAACGCGACCAGCAGTTCCAGCAGCATGATCGCGACGATCAGCAGCATGGGCGCGATGGAGAGCGCGGCGAAAGGATGCCGCCCGCCGCGCCCAGCGCGACCACGAAGCCGGCGAACACCGCCAGCATGGTGTGGCCGGCCAGCATGTTGGCGAACAGACGGACGGAGAGGCTGATCGGGCCGGGTGAGGAACGAGATCACCTCGATCGGGATCAGCAGGATCAGCAGATACCAGGGCGCGTGCGGCACGAACAGCTTCAGAAAGCCGATGCCGTGCTTGCATGAAGCCGACCACGATCACCATCAGGATCACCAGCGCAGGCCAGCGCGAAGGTGACCGCGATCTGGCTGGTGACGGTGAAGCTGCCCGGCATCATGCCGAAGAAATTGCAGAACAGCACGAAGATGAAGAGGGTGAAGACGAAGGGGAAGAATTTCAGCCCGTCTTCGCCGGTCGCCGAATGGATCATGTTGGCGACGAATTCGTAGGACAGCTCCGCCATCGACTGGCTGCGGGTGGGCACCAGGCGGCCCGGCTTGACCGCGAGGGTGAGGAACACGAAGACGCGGCGCCGACCACGATCACCATCAGAGCGCCTGGTTGGTGAAGTAGATCGGATGGCCGCCGATATGGAACAGAGGCTGGCCACGAGCGGCTTGACCTCGAACTGCTCCATCGGATTCAGTGACCACGGCGTCATTTCTCCTCGTCGTCGTCCCTGATCGCCGGCGCACGCGATATCTGGCGGTTCGGCATTCAGTTCGGCCGCTGCGCGCATCACGTTGCGGATTCCCGCAGCCGCGCCCAGCACGAAAAATACAATCAATGAAGACCGGGCGCGGTGTGAAACCGAAATGGCCCAAAGCCAGTCCATCCCCAACCCAGGCCGCCCCCCACGACCAGCGCCGCGACCAGTTCGGTCGCAAAGCGTCCGGCGATCCCCATGGCGCGGGTCGGCGGCTGCGGGTTGCGCCGCGCCGCATTCCTGCGTCTGGAGCTTCGTCGAGCCGCTCGCCCAGATCGTGCAGCCTGTCGGGGTCTGGAGCCGTCATGACCGTCTCCCAAAGTCCGAAAAGACGCAAAACCGGCCTTCGCGGCTCGTCAAGAAGGCGGGCGGCCATAGGTACGCCCATTGGGTGTCAAGACAGAAGTCGAACGCGCGTCGATATGTCGCGCACGGCCATCGCTCCTCATTTGTATCGCGCGAAATCGCACCAAGATGTACCGCGTTCAGCCAGATTGCGCCTCTGCGTCCCGCTTTCGCGCGAATCGACAGGAGCATCGCCGTTCATCCAGATGGCGCGCCGGATCTGCCACGATCTTGCGGCGAATGCAGGAAGCTTCACTCCGCCGCGGCGATTTTTTCGGCTTCCGCCAGGCTGCACCGAGACCAGCTGGCAGATGCCGCGCTCGGCCATGGTGACGCCGAACAGCCGGTCCATCCGGCGACATGGTCAGCGCATGGTGGGTGATGACCAGGAAGCGGGTGCCCGACATCTCGCGTCATCTGGTCCAGCATGTTGCAGAAGCGCTCGACATTGGCGTCGTCCAGCGGCGCGTCCACTTCGTCCAGCACGCAGACCGGGGCGGGATTGACCAGGAACACGGCGAAGATCAGCGCCATGGCGGTCAGCGCCTGTTCGCCGCCCGACAGCAGCGCCAGCGATTGCAGCCGCTTGCCCGGCGGGCGGGCGAAGATTTCCAGCCCGGCTTCCAGCGGATCTTCGGATTCGGTGAAGGTGAGCTTGGCTTCGCCGCCTTCGAACAGCTTGGTGAACAGCTGCTGGAAGTTGGTGTTCACCTTCTCGAAGGATTCCAGCAGCCGCTCGCGGCCTTCGTGGTTGAGGCTCTGGATGCCGCGGCGCAGCCGCTCGATGGCGCCGGTCGAGATCGTCGCGGTCGGCCACCAGCGTGGTCAGGCGCGCTTCCTGTTCGGCCGCTTCTTCTTCGGCGCGCAGATTGACGCCGCCCAGCTGCTCGCGTTCCTGCTTCAGGCGTCTCGACCCGCTTTTCGGCCTGTTCCAGCGGCGGCAGTTCTTCGCCGTCCTCGATCTCGGCGCGTTCGCGCAGATCGTCGGGAGCGCATGTCGAGTTCGTCGCGGATGCGGGCTGCGCAGTTCCTCGATCCGTTCGGCTGCGGCTTCCGCCAGCGCCTGGGCGCGGGCGCGTTCTTCGCGCGCGGTCGAGAGCGCTGCATCGGCGGCCTTGGCGTGCCTTGTCGGCCTCGGCGAGCACGGTTTCGGCTTCTGCGCGCGCATCGGCGGCGCCGGCGCGCGCCGTCTCCGCCTGGGCGATGGCGTCGAGCAGGGCATTGCGCTTGGTGGCCAGCAGGTCGGGAATACCTTCGGCGTGTCGAGTTCGATCTGCAAGTCCTCGAATGGCGGCGGCTGCAGTTCTGCGATCTGCAGAAGCGGCTGCGTCGCGACGGCTCAGCCATCGGCCGTGCTCCGCGCGATCGCGGACAGCCGCTGCACACGGATTTCGCCTTCGCGCCGCAAGCCGTCCAGCGCGGCGCGGGCTTCGAGGTGTGCGGCGCGCGCTTCGACTGCCGCATCGCGCGCGGCGGCGGCCGATTGCATCAGCGCCGATCCGTCGCCCAGTTCCACGAGCGCGTCGTCGGCATGTCGCCGCGCTTCGCGCGCGCGTCGCGCGACGGCGCCAGACGGCGGATTTCCGCTTCGAAGGTCGCCAGCTGCGAAGCGCGCTCGGCGGCGGCGCGGGCGGCGCGGGTGCCGCTTCCTGCGCCGCGATCAGACGCGCTGCTCGGCCAGCGTTCGCTGTCCTCGGCGGCGCGAGCTGCCTCGCGGGCAAGCTGGCGTTTCGGCCTTTGCGGAAGAGAAGCGCGCAAGTGCCGCGGCGCGCATCTCGCCTGGCGCGGGCGATTTCCGCTTCCAGCGCGACCAGGCGGTTGCGCTGCGACAGGCGCAGCGCGGCCGGCGAGGGCGCATCGGCGGACATCGCATAGCCGTCCCAACGCCACAGATCGCCGCGCCCGGACACCAGCCGCTGCCCGGGCAGCAAGAGCTTTCTGCGCGCGGCGCCGGGATCGGGGCGACAACCCCGGTCATGGCCAGCCGACGTGCCAGGGCGGCCGGCGCCGTCACGAAATCGGTCAGCGGACGGATGCCGGGCGGAAGCGGCGGCGGCGCGTCGAGCGCGCCCAGATCACGCCAGTGATGGGGCGCGGCTTCGTCCAGCGGCGCCTGAAGATCGTCGCCCAGCGCGGCGGCAAGCGCCGCTTCATAGCCGGCTCTCGACGCTGACGGCGTCGATCAGCGGCGGAACAGAACTTCGCCTTTCGGGATGCAGCAGATCGCGCAAGCGCTTTGACTTCGGCGGCCAGACGGTGCACGTCGCGCTCCGCCAGCTTCGAGCGGAGCCGCGCGCTGTGTCTCCGCGGTCTCGGCATGGCGAAGAAAATCGCGTGCGATCGAGCTCTTCGCGCGCCTCCAAAGCGGTGCGGCGCGCTGTGGCTGCCTCGGTTTCGCCGGCGCCCACGTCGGGCGCCAGCGCGGCGGCCGCCATCGCCTCGGCGAGACGCCGTTCGCGCATCGGCCAGCTGTCGCGCACTGGTTTCGGTCAGAGCGGCGGCGATCTCGCGCGCGCGCATCTGGCCTCTTCTTGGCATTCCAGTCTGCAACAGCCGGCTGTCAGCTGCTCCAGCGCGTGTTCGGCTCCGCCAGGACATTCGCAAGCTCCGACGTACGCGAATGCGCCGCCGCAATTTCGGCCGCGGCACTGGCGGACGCGGCGTCGAGCCTTTCCATTTCCTCTGCAAGCGCGGCGATCGAACGCCCCGCGTCGGCATCGAGCGACCTTTCGCGCACGATATCGTGGCCGCCCTGCGCGATCAGCTGGCGAAGGCGCTGCGCAGCCTCGCGGGCGCGGGCTTCCTCGGTCGAGAGCGTCGCGTTCGAGAGCCAGGCGATGGAGCGCGGCGCCGCGCTCGGCTTCCGCAACACGCAACGGCTCGAGATCGCTTGCCGCGGTGGCGCGCGTGGTGGCGGCCAGGGCGGCGCGCGCCGTGCAATCGGCAACGCTCGCGCCCGCCTTTTCCAGCGCGCCGCGCGCGGCGTGCAGTGGGATTCCGCCGCGATCCAGCGCAGGTAATGGGCCAGCGCTTCGGCTTTGCGGATCTGTCCGGAAAGATTGCGGTAGCGCGAAGCCTGGCGGGCCTGGCGCTTCAGAGCTGGCAAGCTGGCCTTCGACTTCGCGGATCACATCGTCGAGCCGCGACAGATTGGTTTCAGCGGCGCGCAGGCGCAGCTCCGCTTCATGGCGGCGCTGATGCAGGCCGCCGATGCCGGCGGCTTCCTCCAGAATGGCGCGGCGGGCCAGCGGCTTCTGGCTGATCAGAAGACCGATCTGGCCCTGGCGGACAAAGGCGGTGGATCCTGCGCCCGATGAGGCGTCGGCGAAGAAAATCTGCACGTCGCGCTGGCGCACGTCGCGGCCGTTGATGCGATAGACGCTGCCGGCCTCGCGCTCGATGCGGCGCGAGACTTCGATGGTGTCGTATTCGTTGTAAGGCGCCGTCGCGCTGCGGTCGGCGTTGTCGACGAAGAGGGTGACTTCCGCGACGTTGCGCGCCGGACGCCCGGCGCTGCCGGCGAAGATCACGTCGTCCATCTCGCTGCCGCGCACCGAGGTGGGGCGCGTTTCGCCCATCACCCAGCGCATGGCGTCGAACAGATTCGATTTGCCGCAGCCGTTCGGGCCCGATGATCGCGGTCAGGCCGGGCTCGATCAGAAGCTCCGTCGGTTCGACGAAGGATTTGAATCCGGAAAGCCTGAGCCGGGTGAATTTCAACTGTGTGCGCCGCCCTGCCGCTGCTGTCCTAAAGCCGCTCCGCTACTTCTTCAGGAGACCATTGAGATACGTCTGCATGTCGTCCCAGCCGCCCATGAACTGACGCACCTGGCCGTTCACCAGGAAGGTCGGTACGCTGTTGATCCCGTATTTGTTCGTCGCTTCCTGGCCCACTTCCGTGATCTTCTGCGATACAGCCTGATTCGCTATGCAGCTGTCCACTTTTTCCGCGCTCATGCCGGCGATGCGGCCCACTTCGACAAGGCCGGCATGGACGTCCGGAACGCGAAATTCCGGGTCCCATTGCGGGCCTGGTTCCGCCACAGCAGATCGAGGAACTGGAAGTAGTTATCCTCGGGCAGGCAGCGCGCCATGGCCGCCGCGGCCACGTCGGCCGGGCTCAGCGGGAAGATCCGCAGCACGTAATAAACCTTGCCGGTGTCGATGAATTTCTGCTTGAGCAGCGGGAATTCCTCCATGTCGAAATGCGCGCAGTGCGGACAGCTGGGCGCCGCGTATTCGACCATGAGGATGGGCGCCTTGGGCGAGCCGAGCGTGCGATCCCACGCGGTCACGGCGACGCTCTGGCCCGACGTTGCGTCGGGAATGGCGCTGTCCGATGGCCCGGCGAAGACATACCAGGCGGCGACACCGAGCACGATCAGCGCGGCGACGATCAATCCGGCGAGAAGTGGTTTGCGGGACACGGGGGGCGGCCTCTCTCGAATGGCGGCTCCAGCTTTTGGCAGAGCCGCGCGCGCCGTTCAATCAGTTCCAGCTTGTCATCCCCGCGAAAGCGGGGACCCAGAGCTTCAGAGGGTTCGGGAATACAAAAAAACGCGACGCGCCTCGCTCTGCCGGTGTGCGTCACGGCTCTGGGTTCCCGCTTGCGCGGGAATGACACTATTATCTTCCTGCTAGTGCGGTCGGCGGATGCGGGCCAGCGCGAACAGGGCGTCTTTTAACCGGTCAGGTCCCGCAAACCGGCGGCTCGGATCATCGGGTGGCGCATCCTGCGGCTTGATTCGCGCCATCGGCAGGGGGCTCGTGCGCGATTTCGCCGGGGATGAATCGCAGGCGCTGGACGACGGGTCGTCCCAGATAGGCGTTGATGCGGGCGCAGAGCGCGCGGCCTTCGTGCTGCAGAAAGATCGCCGCGGCCGGCTCGGCTTTCAGCGTGAGAATGCCGCCCGACGGGCCGCTCACCAGCCGCAGGGGCTGTGCGATGCGGGCGATTTCGGCACCGACGATCTCTTTCCATCGCAGCACCAGGCCGGGTTCGGCAAATCCCGCGCGTTCGAAGGCGGGGCGTCCGATCCGTCCCGCGTCGATGCCGATCGCCGCCGCTCGATTGCGCCGCGGCGGGGGTTCAAAGTCGGTCGGCTTCTGTGGTTGTTTCGGTGAAGACGCCACGGGAATGATTCTCGCCTTCCGACAAGCATGCCCGACATCGCACCCGTGAAGCAAAGTTCGCGGCCGCCCGCCGCCCGGCTGCTCGCCTGGTACGACGCGCACCGCCGCGTGCTGCCGTGGCGCGCGCGCGCCGGAGAAAAGCCCGATCCCTATCGCGTCTGGCTGAGCGAGATCATGCTGCAGCAGACGACGGTCGCGGTGGTCGGTCCCATTACCACGATTTCCTGAAGCGCTGGCCGTCGGTGCAGGCGCTGGCCGCCGCTTCTCTCGACGACGTTCGGGCGGCCTGGGCGGGGCTCGGCTATTACGCGCGCGCGCGCAATCTTCACCTTGCGGCGCAGAGGGTGGCCGACGCGATCGGCGGCAGGTTTCCCGCCGATGCGGGGCGCTTGCGGCAGTTGCCGGGCATCGGCCCCTATACCGCGGGCGCCATCGCCGCGATCGCCTTCGATGCGCGCGAAGCGGCGGTGGATGCCAATGCCGAGCGCGTCGTCGCGCGCTTCTTTGCGCGTTGCCGAGCCGCTGCCGAAGAGCAAGCCCGAGCTGCGCCGGCTCGCGCAGTCGCTCGTGCCCGAAGCACGCGCGGGCGATTTCGCGCAGGCGCTGATGGATCTGGGCGCGCTCGTGTGCACGCCCAGGCAACCATCCTGCCGGCAATGTCCGTGGACGGAGGATTGCCGCGCGCGGGCGCTCGGCGATTGCGGAAAGTCTGCCGCGCAAGAGCCCCGAGGCCCGTTCGGCCGTTGAAACGCGGCGCCGCGTTCGTGGCCCGCGACAGCGACGGCGCCATACTTGCTCGTCAAGCGGCCGGAGAAGGGATTGCTGGGCGGCATGCTGCAGCCGCCACTCGGGCCGTGGACGGAGCAATTTCCGGCGCACGCG
This sequence comes from uncultured Alphaproteobacteria bacterium, assembly GCA_963812975.1. Lineage (GTDB taxonomy): Bacteria > Pseudomonadota > Alphaproteobacteria > Micropepsales > Micropepsaceae > Rhizomicrobium. The sequence goes on from CAWEXK010000030.1 coordinate 9,189, forward strand.
CGAAGCGCTGCGACAGGCGCCTTTCTCTGCCGCGTGGCGCCGCGCGGTCGGCCGGGTGCGTCACGGCTTCACGCATTTCGAACTGGAAATCGAGGTTTATCGCGCCGAGATATCCGCGCGCGGGCGCGCCACGGGCCAGTGGATCGCGCGCGACGAACTCGCCCGCGCCGCGCTACCCACCGTCATGCGCAAGATCATCGCGCACGCATTCGACGATGGTTCACGCGGAGCGCTTTTTGCTTCCCACAGAAAGCCTGCATCAGCGCCGCACGTCCTTCGACAAGCTCAGGATGAGGAGTTTTCTTGATTGCATCAGCGCTGAGGACATTTCTTGATTGCGTCAGCAGCGATGGCACCACAAACCTCCCTCATGCTGAGCTTGCCCGCCTACGCTGAAGCTTCGGCGGGTCAATTGGGCACTCATGTCCGCCGGAGCCTTGGCGAAGGCGGATCGAAGCACGCACCGTAGCGATCCAGGCAAATCTTTTCAGACCAGTTCGGCGCGCAGGCGCTGGCGCAGCACGTCGATCGGCACCAGGGCGCCGTTCGAGTTCGAACTGCCAGAAGGTCCAGCCGTTGCAGGCGTCCAGCCCCTGCACATGGGCGCCGATGCGGTGGATCGAGCCCGTCGCATCGGCGCAGACCAGGGTGCCGTCGGCGCGCACCTTGGCGGTCTGATGGCGTTGCGGGTGCCCTGCAGCACCGTGCCCGGCGGCAGCAGCCCGCGCTCGACCACCCAGCCGAAGGGAATGCGCGGCTCGGCGCGCTTGGACTTGCGTGACTTCCAGCACTTCGCCGTCGGCGGGCATCGATCTCGGCGATGCGCGCGCGCGCCACATCGGCATAGGTCTTTTCGCGCTCGATGCCGATGAAATGCCGGCCCAGCCGCTTGGCCACCGCGCCGGTGGTGCCGGAGCCGAAGAAGGGATCGAGGATCACATCGCCCGGCTTGGTCGACGCCACGATCACGCGATGCAGCAGGGATTCCGGCTTCTGCGTCGAATGCGCCTTCTGGCCGTCGGCGTCCTTGAGCCGCTCATGGCCGGCGCAGATCGGCAGCGTCCAGTCCGAGCGCATCTGCAATTCGTCGTTCAGCGCCTTCATCGCTTCATAGTTGAAGGTGTAGCTTTCTGCTCGCGGATTCTTGGTCGCCCAGATCAGCGTCTCATGCGCGTTGGTGAAGCGCCGGCCGCGGAAATTCGGCATCGGGTTGGTCTTGCGCCAGATCACGTCGTTCAGGATCCAGAAGCCCAGATCCTGCAGCATCGCGCCGACGCGGAAGATGTTGTGATAGGAGCCGATCACCCAGAGCGCGCCGGTGTCCTTCAGCACGCGGCGCGCCGCCGTCAGCCAGTCGCGGGTGAAGCGGTCATATTCGGCGAAGCTGGCGAACTGGTCCCAATGGTCGTCGACGGCGTCGACCTTGGACTGGTCGGGACGGCGCAGTTCGCCGCTCGAGCTGCAGATTGTAGGGCGGGTCGGCGAAGACGAGATCGGCGCAGCCTTCGGGCAGCGCGTTCATGCGCTCGACGCAATCGCCTTCGATCACCTGGTCGAGCGGTTTCAGCCAGTGTCCGCCATGTCCCGCCCGCGATTATCAACAGCGGGAGTCACAGTGATTCGGCGGAGTCCACAGGTCAAGAGTCTTGCGGAATCAAAGCGTTACGAATTGAGTCCCCGATTCAACTCCACATGCTTGTCGCCATACAAGATGTTGTGCACACGGGGCGAAGCTGCGGCGGTGATGCGACGCGTCGGCGCCGATGGCGGTGCCGAGCGCGCCGCAGATGCTCTGCGGTGCCGTAGCCCTTGTTGGTGCGCCAGCCATAGCCGGGATGTTCGTCGTGCAGCGCCGCCATCATGCCGGTCGCGCGTCACCTTGGCGATGATCGAGGCGGCGGCGATCGAAACGCGAGCGGCGCGTCGCCGTCCGACCAGCGTGTCGCAGCGGCAGGGCAGGGCGGGCGCGTCATTGCCGTCCACCAGCGCGAATGCCGGCCGCCACGCGCCAGCGCGCGCACCGCGCGCGCCATCGCCAGATGCGTGGCCTGGCGGATATTGACCAGGTCGATCTCGTCGACGCTGGCTTCGCCGACGCCGACCGCCACCGCCATCTCCATGATGCGCGGAGAAAGCGTCTTCGCGCGCTTCCTCGCTCAGCTGCTTGGAATCGTCGAGGCCCTTGGGGATGCGCTTGCGGTCCAGGATCACCGCCGCCGCCACCACCGGACCGGCCAGCGGCCCGCGCCCGGCTTCGTCCACGCCGCAGATCGGACCAGCCCTGGTCTTCAACACCCGCGCCTCGAAAATGTAATGCGGCATGGCGGGACAGTAGGAAAGTCCCTGCCAACCCGGAAGGTGCTTGATAGGGTCCGCGTCGCGTTATGCACACTCCATTCTTTCCTCCCCCGCGTCTGCGCGGGGGAGGGGGGACCGCGAAGCGCAATTCTTTCCTCCCCCGCGTTCGCGCGGGGGAGGGGGACCGCGAAGCGGTGGAGGGGGCACTCGGCACCATCTTCGCCCGATGCAAACTTTGTTACACGCCCGCCACAACGTGCGGACGTCTCGTCGATACCACATGGAGGTCCGGTCAACGGAGAATCAGCATGCCCCGTGTCGCGGCGGATACGCTTAAACATGCCCGCGCATTGCGCCGCAGCCTCACCCGCGCCGAAACCATTCTATGGTCGAAGCTGCGTCACGGAGTGGGCGGAATGCAATTCCGCAGACAGCATCCGATCGGCCCCTTTTATCGCCGATTTCGCCTGCATTCGCGCGCGCCTGGTCGTCGAGATCGACGGCGCAACGCATGGCAGCGACTCGGAGCGCCGGTACGATGCGCGGCGCGAGGCGTTCCTCCGTTCGCGGAGTTGGGAGATCGTGCGCATAACGAATGATGATGTGTACAGTTCTCTCGGCACGGTGCTCGAGTTGATTTATCGGCGCAGCCGCACAGCGCCGGAGGCCCCCTCCACCGCTTCGCGGTCCCCCTCCCCCGCCTTCGGCGGGTGAGGAAAAAGCGGCAGCTGGTCGCCGGGGCGGGGAGGGCGGCGGAATTTGTCGAGCGCGAGCGGAGACCGCTGCTGGTTGAGGCCAAGGCGCTTCACCGCCATGTGGAAGCGCCGCGCGATCATCTCGGCATAAGGCCCGGTGCCTTTCATGCGCGTGTGCCACTGGCTGTCGTAATCCTTGCCGCCGCGCATCTGGCGGACCAGCGACATCACGTGTTTCGCGCGGTCGGGCACATTGTCCTCCAGCCATTCGCGGAACAGATCCTTGATCTCGAGCGGCAGGCGCAGCAGCACATAGCCGGCGCTCGTGCGCGCCTGCCTCGGTCGCGGCGGTCAGCACCGTTTCCAGTCTCATCGTCGTTGAGCGCCGGGATCACCGGCGCGAACATCACCGCCGGCCGGCACGCCCGCGTCGCTCAGCGCGCGGATCGCCTGCGAGCCGCCGCTGCGGCGTGGCGGCGCGCGGCTCCATCATGCGCGCGAGCTTGCGGTCGAGCGTGGTGATCGACAGCGCCGCCTTGGCCAGACCCTTCTCCGCCATCGGCGCCAGGATGTCGAGATCGCGCAGGATCAGCGGCGACTTGGTGACGATGCGCGACGGGATGGCGGAAGTCGCGCAGCACTTCGAGGATGGAGCGCGTGATGCGCATCTTCTTCTCGAGCGGCTGATAGGGATCGGTGTTGGTGCCCATGGCGATTACCTTGGGCACATAGCCGGGCGCCGCCAGTTCCTGCGCCAGCAGCTCCGCCGCGTTCGGCTTGGCGAACAGTCGGGATTCGAAATCCACGCCCGGCGACAGGCCGAGATAGGCGTGGGTCGGCCGCGCGAAGCAATAGATGCAGCCATGCTCGCAGCCGCGATAGGGATTGATCGACTGGTCGAAGGAAATGTCGGGCGACTTGTTGCGGGTGATGATGGTGCGCGTGGCGTCGTGGATGCACTTCGGTCTTCAGCGGCGGCGGCGCCTCGTCCTCCTGCTGTCCAGCCGTCGTCGACGAGCACGCGCGTCTCGCGTTCATAACGCCCCGACGCATTCGACAGCGCGCCCGCGCCCGCGAAGGGCGCGCGAGATCGGCGGTGAATTCGGTTGAGGCGTCCATACAGAACAACATAGCAGGCTTTGAGAACATATCAAGAACAAATTCCCCAAAACCTGCTGGAATCAAGTCCCCTCAACGCGGACCGTCACAGAAGCTCGACAAACAGCTCGACCGTGAACCCCGCCTGGCGAATGATCGACCGAAGCTGCCGGGCTTCAGATCGCGATTGGCGTGAACGGGTACTGTAACTGTTCGCGCCGGGTCCCCCGGGAACGAGAGAACATGATGGCTGCCAACAATTCGATCGATGACGAAGCCGGCTCCTGTGAGGGCTCGGATGACACGTTTGCCGCTGACGGCCGGCAGACGCCCGCCGCCCACGCTATGCGGCCACGGTTACGTGGCGAACCTCCGGCTTCGCATCCGACGGAATTGGTATGCCGTGATCTTGCCGATACGAGAGTATTGCCCGAATGGCCTCCTCGGCGTTCGAAAGCGCTTCGGCTTCCGTCTCGCCCTCTGTAACAACCTCCGGCAGCGCGGGAACAAGCACGGTGAAGCCGCCGTTCTGCTGCGGTTCCAGCACGATCGAAAAGTTGTAAATCTGGGCCAACCGTGCATCTCCGTCTGGGGCAAACGAAGCCCAATATAGCAAATGTCTCCGCAGACAGGAAATTGGCGGCCCTGCGCCGATAGTCAGCGCGCGCCGGGTGGCGTGTCGCCGGCGCGTTCGGCGATCGGCCGTGCGTAGCGCATGAGGGAGAGCAGGAACTTTCCCGGCTCCTCGGTCATCGGCAGATGCGCCGAATTCTCGAACCACACGAATTGCTTCGACGGCGCGCTGACCTTTGCAAACCATTCCGCCGCGACCTGGGAGTTGACGTTGAAATCGTGCCGGCCGGCAAAGACGATCAGCGGGCAGTCCAGTTTTCGAATCCCGGTGAGATCGAGGGCGAGAACCTTCGGTAGAAGGTAAGGTTCGGAAAAGTCGTTGCCTTGCCAGATGCGCGCCATCTCTGCGTCCGTGTAGTCCGGCGACAGCTGTGCAAGATCGCTCTCGGCGGAACTGCTGCGACGCCAGGCCATGGCGCCGCCATAGAAGCCGAGCCACCTGCGCTGCGCGTAGATGTTTTTGAGCGGAGCGGGCCGGCCCGGCGCGAAGTAAGGCGCGATCGCGTCGAGTTCGCGGACGGCTTGCGCGTTCCCCGCGCGGAGCGCCGCGTCATGCGCGAATGCCCAGCCGCGGCGCTCGCTCTCTGGCCCGTCGGTCAACTGGCCCACGCCGATATACGCGTGCAGCCACTCGGGATGGCGCGCGGCCAGCTCGAGGCCGAGATAGCTGCCCCAGGAATGGCCGATGACAAAGATTTTCTTCTTCCCCAAATCTCTGCGAACCCACGCGGCCATCTCTTCCGCATCGGCCGCCATGCGCGCAAGCGTCAGGGTGGGGGCGATCTTTGCCGGGTCGTTCAGCATGTACGTCTTGCCCGCGCCGCGCTGGTCCCACTGGACGACCGTGAAATAGTCCTCCCAGCCGCGCGTGAACCACCAGCTCATCGGCACGGAGACGTAGCCGGGCCCGCCGTGGATCAGGAGAAGCACCGGGTTGCGCGTGTCGGTCCCGCGGATCGACACCCATTGCTCGATCCCGCCGATCCGGACCTTCTCCAGCCGCTCGATCCCGCCCGGATTTACGATTTTGCGTGCGCCGGCGATGATGTGGGCCGCGTCGGCGCGCGTGAAGGGTTTCGCTGCCGGCGCAGCTGGCGACGCTCCCGCCACGATGAACGCCGCGAGCAAAGCGGCGAGCTTGAGGCCAATTCGAGCGCGCACGCGGAGACTCATGCGGTGCGCGAGCGCGGGAACAACCGTGGCAGAGGCGACATCGATATCATAAACGTCTTACAGCCTGAATGGGAACCTGTGGAACCAAAGTCAGAAATTCTATAGCGTTGCTCCGCAGGAGAATAATAAGGAATGCCGATTCAGCCGGAGGAGATCAACGCATGGACAGGGTCGAATCACAGACGTTCATCGTCTTCGGGTCGTACGGAGAATGCGTCGTCGACGCTGAGTCGGGTCGGATTAAGGACATGCGCGACGAGAGCAGTAACGCGAATTGTGCCGAATACCAACCGATCGTTCGGTTCGACGTGGGCGAGTGGCTGGCGGCCTATCCCGGTGAGGAGCTTGTCGGGAATCGGGTGGACATACTGGACCTCGGATACGTTCTAAGAAATGGCACGTACGAACCACCAGCTACGGATTGGCGCGCGGAGTTTCGAGCAACTACGCAAGATAAGGAGCTGGGAATAGCCGCGCAGGGGGTGAGAACGGTCCGAGGATGAGTCCCGAGACTTGCCTTGACAATTAGTGGCGTCTGTTGTGTTACGCAACCGCCGCTGCGAACGACTGAAACAAATCGCCAGGCAGTGGGTAGTTGAGACGCCAGGTGACCGCCATTGGCAGCTCGGACTCGTGTTTTACGTACGCTGCCGGGCCAAGAAAATAAAATGCCCTGTGGTCATCCCTCAGGCGAGCAAACAACATCACGCCAGTGCCGCCGGCCACATGAGTTTGGTAACGGCGACCTTTGGAGCTATCAGCGCGTGTTGTCGACTGGCTTTCCCAATGAATGAGATCGCGGCTGATTGCGTAATCGCGATAGCTGGTGGTCGGCGAAAAGCGGCCGCTCGTCTTGTCCAGCGTGAAGATGAATACGTCGCATTGTTCATCGTTCATCCATCGAACGCCCTCTCGCCACGTCGGAACCCGCGCCTTTCGGCCGTCACCGAATGCCGCTTGAATTTCGATGCGGGTATATTGGGCGTGTACGCCAAGCGGTAGTGTGGGGCGACCACTTAGCGGTATCGCAACATGCTGCAGCCGACCCAGAAGCACATCCATTAGCTCACGAAGTTCTGCAACTACTTGTGGATGTTGCCACATCAACGCGCAGGCCTCGGGTATGTCCGCATCCGCTGCAACAGTGCTTCCCACCACGGAAGCGACTAGCATCCGTACGTAGCGACTGTAAATAATTGAAGTATCTTCGACGTTCGGAGCTGCTGGATGGCGGAGAAGTTGGCCGTACATTTCGATACGTGGTGCGTCGTCGACATGCAGCAAACGGCCGCACGCTTTTCGAAAGGCCGCTTCAAATGGGCCGGCTCCTAGTATCTGCAAGCCCGCAGCCTGAAGGAGGTCGGACCACGAACGGTCGGATGCATACACATCCTCGAGCGCCAAACCGGTTTCCTGCAGGTACTCCGACATCCTCACATATTGTCGGCCGGCCGCGAGCCGTCGTAGCTCTTCGACTTTGGCAGTCCATCGATCCGGAAGAGACGTGCGGATGCTCTTCAGTACGCGCTCGCTGGCAATTCGATCCAATTCCATGTGACAGCCGGCCGGGAGGAACGGAAAGCCCTGCTCAACCTGCCGCTCAACTTCCTTTCGCGTCCCACCGATCAGAGCGCCAAAGCGTCGATCGAAACGGAATTCCCTGCGATGCAATCCCACAAAATCGATTACGGTACAGAAGCGCTTACCAGAGAGGCGGCGCAGGCCGCGACCGAGTTGTTGTAGAAACAGTAAAGGGCTGTCAGTCGGGCGCAGCATGATCAGCGTGTCAACCGAGGGAACGTCAACTCCTTCATTAAATATATCTACCGAGAACACGACTCTGACGTGCCCCCGCTTGAGGTCTAGCAACGCTTGCTCGCGCTCAGCGACAGGCGTGTCTGCCCATATAGCGACGGACGAAATATTCGACGCATTGAAAACGCGAGCCATGAAGCGCGCATGATCGATGCTCACGCAGAACCCAAGAGCTCGCATACCTTGAAGGTCGTCAAGCTTTTCGGAGAGCGTTTTGATAACTTGCCGCGCCCACGCATCGTCTGCAGTGAAAAGATTTGTCAATCCTTCCACGTCGTATCCGCGCCCGCGACGCCAAGGCACGTTTCTGAAATCAAGGCTATCGGCGATACCGTAGTAGACAAATGGAACGAGTCTCTGCTGGTCGATAGCATCCCAGAGGCGCAGTTCGGCGGCTATGCGGTTATCAAACCAATGGAGCAGGGGGAGTCCATCGCTACGCTCCGGGGTCGCCGTCAGCCCTAGGAGCTCCGACGGTTTCAGTCGATCGAGCAATTTATTGTACGAATCAGTTGCGGCGTGATGAAACTCGTCAACAATTACGATGTCGAAATGTCTCGGGTCCATCCGGTCCAGGTCTGCGCGACTCAGGCTCTGGATGGATGCAAACACATGGTCAAAGTTCTGTGGCCGATCTCCACCGACCCAATATTCGCCGAACGTCGGCTCCCGCAAGGCGTAGCGGAATGTGTCGACCGACTGTCGCAGTATCTCCCTGCGATGCGCTACAAAAAGCAGGCGCGCTCGAGGCAAACTCTCGCGAAGCCGCGCGTAGTCCACCGCCGCCATGACGGTTTTGCCGGTACCTGTGGCGGAAACCAAGAGATTGCGATGAAAGCCCCGCTGTCGGGACAACGTGATTTGTTCAAGCAATCTTTCTTGAAACGGCTCTGGTCGAATTTCGATTGGCGCAAGATAGGTGAGGTCGCGATTCTTTGTTCGCTCAGAAAATTGACCATAATCGAACGCCACAAAGTCACTGGATTCCCAGTAACCTTCGAATACTGCTTCAATTTTTCTTATTACCAACTCGTTTCTGGCGGCCGAAACTCGGACATTCCATTCCAAACCGCTGACCTGTGCCGAATGCGTGAGATTGGAAGAGCCAATATAAGCAGTTGAAAAACCGGATCGACGATAAAAGAGCCATGCCTTTGCGTGTAATCTTGTACTGCTGGTGTCATATGAGACGCGCACCTGCGCACCAATATTCCTGAGTTCCTCGAGCGCGTCGGCTTCGGTGGACTCTGTATAAACGGTTGTTAGTACCCTCAGCGGCCGACCGGCTTCACAATGTCGACTTAGCGCATCCAATATTGGCCTGGTCCCGCTGCGGCGGATAAACGCCATTACAAAATCGATACGATCGGCTGAAGGAATTTCGGCAACGATTTGGTGACCGACGCGGGGGTCGCCCGGCGCGTTGGTCAAGAGTGCCGTGTCGACCAATGGGATGAGGGGCTCACTTAAATCTTCCGGCCGACCATCCGGCTGAATCGCGAGTACAGCCGACAAGAACTGTGCTGAACTTGCGGGCTGCTCAAAAAGAAGGTCAGCATTGGTGTCTTCCACTATAGCCGAGATCAGTTGCCGGGCGAGGGCGATACCGGCGCTAACCCGAAACTCATCGTCAATATTCTGGATGGCCCGCTCTAAAACGCGTGCAAGATGCATGGCAATGCGATCGGCTACATCAGAGTGGTGGAGATCGGCATATCGTGCACGCAAACTGTGCTCGAGTGTATGTATCTCGCCTGCGAGAGCTTCCGTAACTATAGAATAATAGATGCCGCGGTGGAGTTTACTCATACTCGTCCTGTTCCAGACAGGTCGGTTGTTTCAACGGCGATCATTTTCGTCATCGGTCCAGTCGGTGCCGATCGGGTCGCTTGCAGCGATGTTCTAATTTCAGGTGCATTGGAGGGCGTGTCAAACGCAATGAAACCTCGCGAGCGCAATTGACTTGTCCGGCCGCGACGGCCGCCGGATGGCGGAGTCCGTGATGGCCAATAATTCGCTAATTGTGGACTTAAATTTCAAGCTGATGTGTGGGCTCTTGTGGCAAGCGGGGCTCGCGCCCGCGCTCGACAATTTGCGTCTCAGCGACAAATCACGTCCGCGTCGAGGCGTTCGGGATCATCGTGATGACTCTCATCGCCATTGGCGCGGCGGAGTCGCTCATCGTTGGCAGCCTGTTCTTCGCGCTGATCAAGGTCTCGTTCACGCTCGCTTGCCCGCGCTGATCGAGAGTGCAAGGATCGTTTTGCGACAACACCTTGTTTGTTCCGGAACCGGGGAGAATCTCATGAAGACGAATCTGCTGCTGGCCGCGACGGCGGTTATCGCCCTGACGACGGGCAGCGCAATGGCGGCGCCCCGGGCGGTCGCGTTCCATGGCGTCGGGGCCAACCCGGTCGTCCGTCACTCGCCGCGCAAGCAGGTGCTCTACACTCAGAACAGCGACAGCAGCTTTGCCTACCTCAACTCGCAGAACTACACGTCCGGCGTCACCTCCGACAACGATCAGGGCGCCGACGATTTCGTTGTTCCGGCCGGCAAGACGTGGAAAGTCACCGAAGTGGACGTGACCGGCTGCTGCTCGGGAACGTCGCCGATCACGGAGAACGTCTCCTTCTACAAGGACAACAATGGCGCGCCGGGGAAGCCGGTCAGGCATGGATCTTTCACCAACCTCTCGGGCACGGGAAATCCCAGCTTTGCGATGAACCTCGGGAAGGGCATCACGCTGAAGGCCGGGCACTACTGGGTTTCTGTCGTGGTCAACTGCAACTATGGCAACGGCTGCGGCTGGGGCTGGGGCGTGAGGTCCACGATCGAGACCGATCCGGCGCTGTGGCAGAACCCGGGCAACGGGCACGGCACCGGCTGCACGAGCTGGACGACGCTGCAAGCCTGCTTCGGCAACGCCTATGCGGGTGACTTCATGTTCGCATTGCAAGGCAAGAGCAAATAGCGGGGGCGGCGGGCTTCGGCGACGAACGTCGCGCGCCCGCTTACGTTCCGACTGCACGGGTTCAGAAAGTACAAAGTCAGTGCGACAATCTGTGGATCGCGCGAGCCGCTGTCGGCAGGGGGGACTCCCGATGCGCCCATTCGACCATGTTCTGATTCTTTACTCCTTCGTTTTCGCGCTGGCGCTGACGCATCTGCTGTCGCGCGTGGGCTCGCTGATGCTGGCCCGCAAGCGCGTGCGGCTCTCGGGGCTGCAGGCATTCATGGTCGTGAATGCCATCGTGCTGGTTTTCGTGAACGGGCTCGCGCTGTGGTTCGTTCACGACATCCAGGAATGGGATCTCTTTTCGATTGCGATCTATTTCCTGTTCGCGCTCTGCAGCTATTTCTTCTGTGCGGCCGCCGCTCCCGAAGTGCCATTCGAGGGGACCATCGATCTCGAGGAATTCTATTGGGAGAACTATCGGCTCTTCTACGGCCTCGTTGTCCTGCAAACCGTCGTTGCCATGCTGACAAGCGTTCCACTCATGAAGCCGCACTGGGCGCTGTTCCTGTGGACCAACATCAACTCATTGCCGTTTTTTCTTCCGCTGATCCTTGCGATCCTGGTTCGGGCGCGCTGGGCGCAATGGACCGCCGCCTTCGGCTTTCTGGGGATGTCGCTGTGGTGGCTGATCACGTTCAACAGCACAATGAAGTAAGGGCCCCCTCCGCCCCTTCGGGGCACCTCCCCCGCTGACGCGGGGGAGGAAAAGAATAGAGCGGAACCCGATTTTCCTCCCTTGCGCGCGGCAGCGTTGGGAGCATGAGGGATTCCAATTACCTGGCGCCCAGAGACGCGAGATAGGCGACGATGGCGATGCGGTCGGCGGGCGTCATATGCGCGACTTCGGGGAGCATGAGCGCGACGGCGGGGCCTTTTCGCGTGCCGTGCTGGATGTCGTAGAGCTGGCGCGCGAGATAGCTGGGCGAGCGGCCGGCGAGCGGCGGAGCATTGCCCATGCCTTTCAAACCGGGTCCGTGGCAGGTGCTGCAGGGCGCGCCGCCGCCGCCGGAAGAAACAAGCGCGGCGCCCCGGCGGATGCTGCCTTTGGGCACATAGGCCGTGAACTCCGTGTGCGCGTTGCCGAACTCCCATTGTTTCGCGTCGTCGGGCACTTCGACGATGCGTTGCCCGAGGGGTTCGCTGCCCGGAATCTTCACCTGCAGGCTGATCAGGCCGACGCGCGTTTTTGGCGCCGTATCCGTCTCCACGACGTGAAAATGCGAGGTGAATGCGAGCCGGGAAAAATAGCTGGCCGCCGCGGCAAGATCCGCGTCGCTGACGGCCTTCGCCACTTTCTCCATCTCGCGGGCGGATTGCATCTTCGGCTGCGCCACCGTGCGCCGGCCGGCGCGGAATTCGCCGATCTGCTCGACGATGTAGCGCGCGGGCAATCCCGGCAGCGCCGCTTCCGCGGGGCCGCCATTGCCTGTCGGCAGATGGCAGGCGGCGCACGGCATGAGGGCGGGCTTTCGCCCCGTTTCCACGGCCGGCGGCGTCGGCCCGTGCTCGGCCGGATACCAGTCGGGCACGAAGAACTCATCGTTGAGCTCTCTGTCGGTGAAGCCGAGCTTCGAGCCCGCCACATGCTCGATTTTGCCGGCTGCCGGCGCGGGCGATGCGTGCGATGGCGGATTGACGGGAAAAGCCCAGGCGGGCGGGGGATCGGGCGGATCGGCGGCGATGCCCGCGCCGGCCAGACACAGCAGCACCGCCGCGCCGATGCCGGCGCAGAATCTGTAGGGCGTGATCACGAATCCCCGCGATGCTCGTTGTCGAATTCATAGGAAAGCGGAGCGGTACTCGCAACCCAGCTAATGGCGGCAGGGACCTCGAACCAGGTCAGACCGCATGGACCACGACGGACATGTGGCCCGGTTTTCTTGCTGGTGCGGGTTTGACGGTCACTTCAACGTCCTGACCGAGAATGGTGAGAAACTCCATCAGACGCCCAACCGAGATTGCGATGGGACGGCAGCGCATGGGACGCGCGCTGTTGCCGGGTCAAGGCGACCCCTGGTGAGGCGATTGGTGGTTGACCGAGTTACCGGATTGGTATACCGATATTCGGATCGGACAGTGCGAGGCAAGTTAGCTTTTGTTTAGAATCGAGAGTTGTCAGGGAGTTTCCGGAGAATTTGTCCGGGAGGTTGGCAGGGGTGACCGTTTCCAGGTTCCTCACCATGGCCGGGCTTGACCCGGCCACCCCGCGAGCACGCGTCCGCGTGCTGACGGAGCAAATCGTGTCCGTTGCTGGCGCAAGGCAGGTTAGCTTTTGTTTGGAATCGGGCGTTGTCAGGGAGTTTCGGGAGAATTCGCGGTCCGGGAAGTTGGCAGGTCGCTCACATTGAAACGTCGCTTCCCCGTCGGCCTCGCTCCGCTCGGCACCTCTCCCACGATGGGGGAGGAAAGAAGGGGGCGCCGAATGTTTTCCTCCCCCATCGGGGGGAGGTCCAGCCGAAGGCCGGGGAGGGGGAAGTCGTCCAAGCGATTCAATCCGAGCGGATTCCGCTCCGGGATCGGGAGTTGTCAGGGAGTTTCCGGAGAATTTGCGATCCAGGGGGGCGCCGAACGTTTCCTCCCCCATCGTGGGGGAGGTGCCGAGCGCAGCGAGGCGGAGGGGGGACGTAGCCCGGCTATTTTTTGCGGTGCTCTTCGAGGCGGGGCAGGAGTTCGACGAAGTTGCAGGGGCGGTGGCGGATGTCGAGCTGGAATTGGAGGATATTGTCCCAGCCGTCCTTTACCGCACCGGTCGAGCCGGGAAGGGCAAAGAGATAGGTGCCGCCTGCGACGCCGGCGCAGGCGCGCGACTGGATCGTGGAGGTGCCGACGCTCGCGAAGCTCACCTGATGAAAGAGAACCGAAAATCCGTCGATCTCCTTTTCGAATACCGAGCGAAATGCTTCGACCGTTACATCGCGGCCGGTGAGGCCGGTGCCGCCGGTCGATACGACGACGTCGATGCCGGGATCCCCGATCCACCGGCGCAGCTGCGCCGCGATCTGCGTCTGGTCGTCGCGGAGCAGCGCACGCGCGGCGAGCACATGGCCGGCCTGGGCGATGCGCGACGCCAGCAGATCGCCGGAGGTGTCATTCAAGGCATCGCGAGTGTCGGAGACCGTCAGCACCGCAATCCGCACCGGAACAAAGGCGATCTGCGCGTCAACGCGGGATGGAGGCATCGCTGATCAGCGTGGCGCCCGCCGCAGCCGGAACTGCCGGAACAACCGGAGCAGCAGGCGAACCCGCGCCTGGCCGGTAAAGCGGCCACTTGCCTTCTGCGGTCTCTTCGAGAGTGGGCGCGCTCGCCTTCGTGCGCTTGGCGTACATCCAGTACCAGGTCATGACATGCTTGATGTAGTTGCGGGTTTCCGAATAGGGCAGGCTTTCGATGAACAGCAGCGGATCGTCGGCGATTTCGGGCCGCGTGCCCAGCCAGCGCGTCAGCGCCGCGGGGCCGGCATTGTAGGCGGCGGCCAGCTGGAACAGATTGCCGTTGGTCTGCTCCATCAGCTGCTGCAGATAGCGTTCGCCGAGGCCAAGATTGAAGCCCGGATCGTTGAGGCGGGAGCGCTCGGGCGCAACGCCATCGACCAGCTGCGCCGTGCCGGGCATCAGCTGCATGACGCCGCGTGCCCCCGCGGCGGAGACGGCTCTCGATTGAAACCGGCTCTCGGCCCGCGCGAAGGCGAGCACCAGACACGGATCGATGTGATAGCCGCCGGGCGGCTTGTAGCCCGGAACCGGAAAGAGACCCGTGAGCAGTTCGCCGTGGCCGGCGCGGGATTCGCTGGCGCGCAGTTCGAGATCGGGCAGGTCGAGGCGGTGCGACAAGGCCGCGAACGTGTCCGCATCGCGCAGGTTCATCTGCGCGAAGGCGCGGGCCATCTCCTGTTCCACGCCGTCGGTGTGCCCGATCTGCCAGAGCGCTACCGCGCGATGGGCCGCGGGAATCTGCATCAGCGCAGCAAAGCTCTCCGGCTCGAGAACGGGATCGCTGAACTGCGCGGGTATCTCCTGGCCCAGCAGACGCTCCGCGAGGAGTCCGTAGAACGTCGGCTGCTCGCGCGCGGCCGCAGTCAGCAGCGTCACGACCGGGAGCGGATCGCCCGAGGCGAGGTGCGCACGCGCGGCCCAGAAGGCGGCGGCGCTCCGCGTCCAGCCCGGAATCGAACCATCCTGCGCGAGGTTCTCGAACAGGGGCGCGGCATCGGCGTATTTCTTGAGCCGGTACGCGGCAAGCCCGGCATCCCAGTCGAGCAGCGGCTCGGCTTGGCGGTCCACGCCGGAGATGCTGCCGGCCACCCGGTAGGCCGCATCGTCCTGGCCTTCGGCAAGATAGGCGGCGGCGAGGCGCTGGGTCAGCCGCGCGATATCCGATCCGGCGGTGGGATTCCCCGCTTCGAACTGCTGGAGCACTGTTTCGGCGGCGGCCGGCTGATCGAGCTTCACGTCGGCGTCGATCTGAAGCTGGGCGGCGCGCGCGGCGTCGCTCGTCAGAGTCGGCTCGGCGAGGCGGTCGGTGGCTTCATAGCCTCCCACCGCGCGCCGCGGAACGCCCGGCAATCCAGCCAGTTCGACCTTGTGGCGGCGGTGACGGTTGCGCGCCTCGGCCAGCTCGCGGATGCGCGCGGCGACCGGCAGTTCCGCATAGGCGTCGAGCCAGCTGGCGAGATCGCGGATGGAGACCCGCTTCGCAGACCCGGAAAGATAGTGCTCGGCCTCGACGTAACCCATCAACGAACGATCGGAGAGGTCGGCGATGCGGGCGCGCGCCTCGGCAAACCGGCCGGAGGCCTCGTCGGCGAAAATCTCGCGATAGCGCCGCGCGTCGCCGGCGGAAAGAACCGCCGGGGCGCTGCGCGTCAATCCGTCGGGTACAATGGGGTCTGCGCTTACCGCAGCAGAGGAAATCAGCACAGCGGAACAGGCCGCCGCGAGGAGGAGTGTACGCTTCACAGCCGACCCAGTCCCTTTACTCTACGCCGCGGGATTCGGCAGACCCTAGCCGGATACGGCTGTTTTCTCAAGCAGTCCCAGCGCGCGGATTTTTCCGGCGATTGCCTGCAGGTCGCGCCAGGCAAGTTTCTTCTCGATGGGGCGGCGCAAAAGATAGGCGGGATGGAGGGTCGCCATCACGGGGACCATGCGGCCGCCGGCGTAATATTCCATCCAGGTGCCGCGCAGCCGCATGATGCCATCGCTGCGACCCATCACATGCCGCACCGCGACCGACCCCAGAAGCACGATGATGTGCGGCGCCACAAGGTCGATATGACGGCGCAGAAACGGCAGGCAGGTCGCGGCTTCCTCAGGCGTGGGGTCGCGGTTGCCCGGAGGGCGCCAGTTGAGCACATTGGTGATGTAGGCATTCGTGCGCCGGTCGAGGCCGATCGAGGCCAGCATCCTGTCGAGCAATTTGCCGGCGGGCCCGACGAAGGGCAGGCCGGCGAGATCTTCCTCGCGCCCCGGCGCTTCGCCGATGAACATGATTCCGTGCGCCGGCGAGCCGTCGGCGAACACGGTGCATGTGGCGTGCCGCTTCAGCGCGCAGCCCTCGAACGCTTCCACGGCCGCTTTCAGCGCGGGGAGAGTGGCGCACGCCGCCGCCAATTCCATCGCACGCCCGATCTGATCACTTGGCGCCAATGCGGCAGGAGCGCTGGCGGGGCGGATCGGCGAAGCGGCTGCAGGAGACTCCTCCACGCCCGGCCGATCCGCGATCTGGCGGAAGCGATCGACGGGGGCGTCCGCGAGGGCTTCGTCCGCTCCGGCATCGAGCAGCCACCGCAGCGCCGAGAAAGGGGAAAGAGTGGATTCGGAGTTGGATTGAATCACCTGCCGATGATAGGGGAGAGTTTGGTCGACTTCTATCGGCCAGCAGATTTTCCTCCCCCAAGCATGGGGGAGGTGTCGAGCGTAGCGCAGCGAAGCGAGACGGAGGGGGGGAAGTGTCGCTACTTCCCCCTCCGGCACGCTGGCGCGCGCCACCTCCCCCATGCTGGGGGAGGAAAGGCGGCGGAGCTAGATGGCGGACAGCGAACGCGAGAGCATGGAATATGACGTGGTCATCGTCGGCGGGGGGCCGGCGGGGCTCTCGGCGGCGATCCGGCTGAAGCAGCTGGCGGCGCGCCAGCAACGCGAGATGAGCGTCTGCGTGCTCGAAAAGGGTTCGGAGATCGGCGCGCATATCCTGTCGGGCGCCGTCATCGATCCGATCGCGCTCAACGAACTGATTCCCGACTGGCGCGAAAGGAAAGCGCCGCTCGAGACGCCGGTCGGCGAGGACCGCTTCTACTATCTCTCGTCCACGCGCGCAGTGTGCGCATTCCCAATTTCGTCATGCCGCCGCTGATGAGCAATCACGGCAATTACATCGCAAGCCTCGGCAATCTCTGCCGCTGGCTGGCCCGCGAGGCAGAAGCGCTGGGCGTCGAGATCTATCCGGGCTTTCCCGCGGTCGACATCGTCTACGGCGACAGGGGCGAGGTGAAAGGCGTGATCACCGGCGATCTGGGCGTGGCGCGCGATGGCCACCACAAGGATCCTATACGCCCGGCATGGCGCTGCTCGGCAAGTACACGCTGTTCGCCGAAGGCGCGCGGGGCTCGCTGACAAAACATCTGCTCGCGAAATATGCGCTCTGCGCCGGACGCGAGCCGCAGAAATTCGGCATCGGCCTGAAAGAACTTTGGGAACTCGCGCCCGGAAAGCATCGGCCAGGCCTCGTGATGCACACCATGGGCTGGCCGCTCGACGATCGCACGGGCGGCGGCTCGTTCGTCTATCACTTCGGCGAGAACCTTTGCTCCATCGGCTTCGTGGTCCATCTCAATTACTCCAATCCCTATCTCTCGCCGTTCGACGAGTTCCAGCGCGCGAAAACCCATCCGCGTGTTGGCGGTTTTCTCGAAGGCGGAAAGCGCATTGCCTACGGATCGCGCGCGCGATCACCGAAGGCGGCTTCCAGTCCGTGCCGAAGCTGACTTTCCCGGGCGGCGCGCTGATCGGCTGCGCGGCCGGCTTTGTCAATCTGCCGCGGATCAAGGGCACGCATAACGCCATGAAGACCGGAATGCTGGCAGCCGAAGCCGCGTTCGAGGCGCTGGGCGCGGGCGGGACATCGAACATTCTGACGGCCTACGAAGAGGCCTATCGAAAAAGCCATGTGTACCGGGATTTGAAACGGGTCCGCAACGTCAAGCCGATATGGTCGCGCTTCGGCACGCGCATGGCGCTCGCGGTTGGCGGTTTCGATATGTGGACCAACGAACTCTTCGGAGTGAGCCTGTTCGGCACGCTCGGCCACGGCAAGGCGGACTGGGCGACGCTGAAGCCGGCCGCGCAATGCCGCCCCATCGCCTATCCCAAACCCGACGGACGGATTACTTTCGACAAACCGTCGTCGGTCTTTCTCTCGAATACCAATCACGAGGAGGATCAGCCGGTCCATCTGGTGCTCAAGGATCCCTCGATTCCGATCCGCAGTCAACCTGCCGGAATATGACGAGCCGGCGCAGCGTTATTGCCCGGCGGGCGTTTATGAGATTGTCGAGGATGCGGGGGGTCCGCGTTTCCAGATCAACGCGCAGAACTGCGTGCACTGCAAGACCTGCGACATCAAGGATCCGGCGCAGAACATCACCTGGGTGCCGCCCGAAGGCGGCGGCGGCCCAAATTATCCCAACATGTGAAAGGCAGAACCTTCGTGAACAAGCTGGTCCCAGCACTTCTCCTGGCCGCCGTCGGTATCGGCGGCTGTGCAGTTATTCAGAGCAATCCGGCAGAGCCACCGCCGCAAACCGCGCAGGCGCAAAGTTTCGGCGACTATCTCTCGGCGCGGCTGGCGGCGAGCGATCACAACATGAGCGACGCCGCGAGGCTGTACGGCGCAAGTCTCGCCGCCGATCCCAACAATGGCGACATTCTGAGCCGTGCGTTTCTGTATTCGGCGGCGTCGGGCAACATCGAGGAGGCAACCAAGCTCGCCGCGCGCCTGGTGGCGCTGCAGCCGGATAATCGCGCGGCGCGCCTGGCGCTGACCGTCGCCGCACTGAAGAGGGGCAACGACGCCCAGGCGCGACAGGAGATCGAACAATCGGCGAAAGGTCCTTTCACCGGGCTGACGCTTGTGCTTCTCGACGCCTGGGCGGTTGCGGGCACCGGCGATCTCAAGGCGGTCGATGCCGATACCGGACGAGTCGTGCAGGAGGGCGGCACGCAGACGCTGGCGGACTTCCATCGCGCCCTGATTTACGATCTCGCCGGACAGAACGACGTGGCGAACACGGCCTACCGGAGCGCTTTTGCCTCTGGCGGCCAAAGCCCGCGCATTGCCGAGGCCTATGGCCGTTTTCTCGAACGCGACAATCGCATTGCCGATGCGCGCGCCTACTACACCAAACTGCAATCGGACGCAGCGCTGGCGCCGGTTGCCGCCCAGGGGCTTGCCCGTATCGCCGCCGGACAAAAACCCGACCGGCTGGTGCCGTCACCCGCGGCCGGCGCCGCCGAAGCGCTGTTTGGAATTGCAGCGTCGCTCAACGACCAGAACAGCGCCGACGTGGCGGTTCTCTATCTTCGCCTCGCGCTCTACCTCGATCCCGACATCGATCTCGCCCGGATCGTTCTCGCGGACCGCTTCGAGACCTTGAACAAGTTCGAAGACGCGATCGCGGTGTACCGCTCGCTGAACAAGGACTCGCCGTACCGGTCTGCCGCAGACGTCCAGATCGCGCTCGACGAGACGCGCCTCGACCGCAACGACGAGGCGATCGCGGAGCTGCAGGCGCTGACGCGCGCGACGCCCGACGACGTGACCGCGTGGACGGCGCTCGGCGACATCTATCGCAACGAGGAAAAGTTCTCCGAAGCGGCCAGCGCCTATGATCGCGCGGTGGCCGTGCTGGGCGGCGACAAGAGCAATGCGTGGCCGCTTTATTACGCACGCGCGATTGCGGAAGAGCGCTCGCACCGCTGGGATGCCGCAGAGGGTGATCTCAAACATGCGCTGCAGCTCAGCCCCGATCAGCCACAGGTACTCAACTATCTCGGCTACAGCTGGGTAGACCAGGGGCGCAACCTGCCGGAAGCGCTGGCGATGCTGGAGAAGGCGCGCTCACTCAGTCCCTTCGACGGATACATCGTCGATAGCGTGGGCTGGGCCTATTACCGGCTCGGCCACTATCAGGAGGCCGTCAAGGCGCTCGAAAACGCCATCCAGCTCGTTCCCGGCGATTCGACGGTCAATGAACATCTCGGCGACGCTTACTGGAAGGTCGGACGCAAGCTCGATGCGCGATTTCAATGGAGCCACGCGTTGTCGTTCGATCCCGATGCCACCCAGAAGGCGGAACTCGAGGCGAAGCTCGAGAGTGGATCCGGCGTGAAGTGAGATCGGCCGATCGGGTATCCGTATTCGCGCCGGCAAAGCTCAATCTTTGTTTGCATGTCGGCGAGCGGCGCACCGACGGTTACCACGACGTCGAAAGTCTGGTCGCTTTCGTTGCCCTTGGCGACAACATCCTGCTCGAGCGCAGCGAGTCTTCGATCCTGTCGCTCGGCGGTCCATTCGGCGCGGGATTGTCAGGGGGCGCGGACAATCTTGCATTGCGGGCCGCGCGCCTTCTGGCGGAGAAAGCGAACGTACGATCGGGCGCGCGCATCTCGTTGCAGAAGGAAATTCCGGTGGCCGCCGGTCTCGGCGGCGGATCCGCCGACGCCGCGGCGGTGCTGCGTGGCCTGGCGCAGCTGTGGAACCTGCCGATCGATGCGGGGATGCTGCATGAGCTCGCAGCCTCGCTTGGCGCGGACGTTGCGGTCTGCCTCGCCAGCGCCGCGGCGTGGATCGAAGGACGCGGCGAACGGGTAACGGTCCTGCCGGCGCTTCCGAAAATCCATGTGCTCCTCGTGAATCCGGGCGTGCCCGTGTCGACGCCGGCGGTATTTGCGAGTCTGCGTCGGCGCAGAGGCATCGGCCTCGATTGTCCACGCCGTCCCTTCGGGGACGCGCATGCGCTGGTTCAGTTCCTGCGAACCACCGGAAACGATCTGGAAGCACCGGCGCGCGCGATCGCGCCGGCGATTGGAGAGGTGATCGAGGAAATCAGCCGGCTGCCGGACGTCCTGCTGGCGCGAATGTCGGGGAGTGGCGCAACGTGTTTCGGACTGTTTGAAAATCCAGGTGCGCTCGAAGCCGCAAGGGATTCGCTACTGCACCGTCACCCGGATTGGTGGATTGCCGGAACCGCGCTGGCGACCGCCGGCCAGGCTACGCCGACGGCCGCTCAATAGCTGCGCCCGACGCAAAACTCCGCCACCGCAATCAGGACTTCGCGCAGCGCGCTCGCCGGGAGTACCTGAAGCGCGCGACATGCCTGGCGGGCGTAGCGCCGCGCGTGATCGCGCACCTCCACAATCGCGCCGGTGTGATCGATGTAGCCGATCGCGCGTTGAAGATCCCCGTCGCGTTGTTGTCCGAGCTGGATCGTCCGCTGCCAGAATCGCCTCGCATCTTCATCGGCGCGCTTGTAGGCGAGAATGACCGGCAGGGTTACTTTGGCTTCGCGAAAATCGTCGCCAACCGATTTGCCCATCTGTGCCTGACCGCCGGAATAATCGAGAGCGTCGTCCACCAGCTGAAATGCCACGCCAAGATTGTGACCGAAGGATCGAAACGCGGAAACCAGTTCGGATTTGGCGTCTGCGATTGTCGCGCCTGCTTCGGCCGAAGCGGCGAACAGCGCGGCGGTCTTGGCGCCGACGATGATCAGGTAGTCGTCTTCGGTGGTCGCAAGGTTGTTGGCCGATTTGAGCTGCAGCACTTCACCTTCCGCGATCACCGCGGATGCGCTCGCCAGTATGTGGAGCACGCGCATGTCACCGGTTTCCACCATCAGCTGGAAGGCGCGGCTGAGGAGGAAGTCTCCCACCAGAATGCTCGGTTTATTGCCCCACACCATGTTGGCGGCGAGCTTGCCGCGCCGGAGCGAGCTGGCATCCACGACATCGTCGTGAAGCAGCGTTGCCGTATGTATGAACTCGACGGCGGCCGCGAGATTGATGTGTAGCGCGCCGGTGTGGCCGCAGGCCGTGGCGGCGGCGAGGGTGAGGAGCGGCCTCAGCCGCTTGCCGCCGGAATCGACCAGGTGGCGGGCGAGATCGGGAATGAGCGGAACGCTGCTGCCCATGCGCTCGTGGATAAGGGCATCCGCCTTCGTCATGTCGGATTCGACGAGGGCGTGGAGCCGGTCAAGCGGAGAAGCGTCAACGTCGTGAACTGATCTGGTCGCCTCGGCGATAATCATTGCCTGCCTTGCCGCTGGCCATAAGCCCTGGCGGCATTTACGAATGGACGCGCAATGCGGTCAAGGCGATCGCCGGAAACAGGGTGCCGGGGGCCAGCCCGGAACAAATCATGCGCGACATCCTCAAGACCAACGATCCGGTTCTGCTCAATTTTGCCGAGGCGGTGCTCGCCGATGCCGGCATCAAAGCCGCGGTTTTCGACAGCCATATGAGCATCATGGATGGAAGCCTGGGCATCCTGCCGCGCCGCCTGATGGTGAGCGACGGTGATTTCAACCGTGCGAAGGCAATCCTGTCGGGAGCTCTGCCGGATGCGGTAACGAGCGATTGATGGAGACTTCGCAGGACCGGTTTCTCGACGGACGAATCGTCGCGCGCCAGCCCTTGCACGGTTTTCGATCCGGAACAGACAGCGTGATGCTCGCCGCCTCCGTTCCGGCGCAGCCAGACGATGATCTTCTCGAGCTCGGCTCCGGCGCGGGCATTGCAAGTCTTTGTCTCGCCGCACGAGTACCCGCATGCAGCATTTGCGGTGTGGAGCAGATCTCCGATCTCGTGGATCTCGCCCGCGAAAACGCGCGCGCCAATCGCTTGGAATCCCGCCTGTGCTTCGAACGGGCGGATGCACTCGACCTGCCGGCGCACTGGCGGCGAAGCTTCGGCCACGTGTTCTGCAATCCGCCGTTTCACGGAGACGAAGGACACGCATCTCCAAGCATACAACGCGCGCTCGCGCTGCAGGATGCAGGGCGTCTGCGCGACTGGCTCGCGGCCGGTCTCAAACGCGTTCGTGCAGGTGGAACCCTGACGGTCATCGTTCGCGGCGACCGCCTGGGCGAGATACTTCGCGCGATACCTCCGCACGGCACGGCGATCTTGCCGTTGTGGCCGCACGCGGGAATTCCGGCAAAACGCGTGATCGTGCAGATCAGAAAGAATTCACGTGCGCCGCTCATGCTGCTCGCGGGGCTTGTTCTGCACGATGCAAATGGTTGTTACACGGATGATGCCGAGGCGGTGCTGCGCCACGCGGGCTCGCTTGCCGTGGGGACTCCGCGTCTGTAGGTTCACCGCCCGCCGCCAGGGATCATTCGTGCCGTGCCCGGAGCCAGGACATTCCAGGACTTGATCCTGTCGCTTCAGACATTCTGGGCCGGACAGGGCTGCCTGATTCTGCAGCCGTACGATCTCGAGATGGGTGCGGGGACCTTTCATCCGGCAACCGCATTGCGCGCGCTCGGCCCGCGCCCCTGGCGCGCCGCCTATGTGCAGCCATGCCGGCGTCCGAAGGACGCGCGCTACGGCGAAAACCCCAACCGTTTGCAGCACTATTACCAGTTTCAGGTGATCCTCAAGCCGGCACCCGAAAACGCACAGGACATCTATCTCGACAGCATACGATCAATCGGCATCGACTGTGCGCGGCACGATGTCCGGTTTGTCGAAGATGATTGGGAGAGTCCGACGCTTGCGGCGTGGGGGCTCGGCTGGGAAGTCTGGTGCGACGGCATGGAGATCACGCAGTTCACCTATTTCCAGCAGGTCGGCGGTTTCGATTGCGATCCTGTGTCCGTGGAGCTGACTTACGGGCTTGAACGGCTGGCGATGTATGTCCAGGGCGTGGAGCGCGTCTACGATCTCGCCTACAATGCAAACTTCCGCTACGGCGAAGTTTTCCATCAGGCCGAGCGCGAATTCTCCGGCTTCGATCTTGAACGCGCCGATACGACGATGCTGTTGCGGCATTTCGAAGACGCCGAGACGGAATGCAGATCGCTGGTGGAGGCGGGGCTGGCGCTGCCCGCCTACGATCAATGCATCAAGGCAAGCCACTGTTTCAATCTTCTCGATGCACGTGGCGTGATCAGCGTGACCGAGCGCGCGGCTTACATCGCTCGCGTACGCGCGCTTGCCAGGGCATGTTGCGAAGCCTGGCTGGCGAGTCCCCAGGGCGCCTATACGCCGAGACGCGAACGCGATGCCAGACCTGCTGCTTGAGCTTCTCTCCGAAGAGATCCCCGCGCGCATGCAGTCGGGAGCCGCGAAAGAGCTCCAGCGAATCGTGGTGGGCGCTCTTTCGGATCGGGGCCTTCTGTTCGAAGGCGCCCGGGTTTTTGCGGGGCCGCGGCGCCTGGCGCTCGCGCTGACCGGGCTTCCCGCGGTGCAGCCGGACGTTTCCGAAGAGCGCAAGGGTCCCCGGGTGGACGCGCCTGAAAGGGCGATCGACGGTTTTCTTCGCTCCGCCGGCGTCACGCTCGACCAATGCGTGAAGCAGACGGATGCGAAAGGAGAGTTCTACGTTGCCGTCATCAAGCGCTCCGGCCGCGCCGTGGCGGATGTGCTGGCGGAGTTGCTTCCCGTAGCGCTGTCGCAGCTGGGCTGGCCCAAATCCATGCGCTGGGGGGCAGGAGCCGTGCGCTGGGTTCGCCCGCTTCACGGCATTCTGTGCACCTGTGACGGCGAGGTTTTGCCCTTTGAATTTGCCGGCATCCGCAGTGGCAATACCACACGGGGACATCGCTTTCTGTCGAGCGGAGATATCGAAGCGCGCCGGTTGGACGATTACGAGAAAAAACTCTTCGCCGCCTGCGTCGTGCTCGATCCGGAGCAGCGCCGGGAAATCATCCAGCACGAAGCGGCACAGAAGGCGTTCGCGACAGGATTGAAGCTGATCGAAGACGAGGCGCTCCTGAACGAAGTTGCAGGGCTTGTCGAATGGCCCGTTACGCTGATCGGCACCATCGACGAAGAGTACATGGCGCTTCCATCCGAAATCCTGCAGGCGTCGATGCGGACGCATCAGAAATACCTTGCGCTGGCCGACGCAGGATGCGCAGGCTGTCCAACAAATTCGTGATCGTGGCAAATATCGAGGCCGACGACGGAGGTCGGGAGATCGTTTCCCGGAAATGAGCGCGTCCTTCGGGCGCGCTTGTCGGATGCAGAAATTCTTCTGGGATGGAGACAGGCGCCGGCAACTGGCCTCGCGCGTGCCGGAGCTGAGAGGCATCGTTTTCCACGCAAGGGCGGGAACGATGTACGATCGCGCCAGACGTCTCGAAAAGGTTGCAATGGTTCTTGCCGGGGATCTTGGATTCGACACGGAAAGGTGCGGGCGTGCAGCCCTGTTGTCCAAAGCGGATCTGGTGACGGGTATTGTGGGCGAGTTTCCTGAGTTGCAAGGCGTGATGGGGAGCATGTATGCGCTCCATGACGGAGAGGACGAATCCGTCGCCACTGCCATTCGCGATCATTACAAGCCTCTGGGACCAGCCGACCGGGTTCCGGACTCGCCCACCGCCATCGCGGTCGCGCTTGCCGACAAGCTCGATTCTCTCGTCATGCTCTGGCGGGCAGGCGAAAAGCCGACCGGCTCGAAGGACCCGTTCGCGCTGCGTCGCGCAGGGCTCGGCATTATCAGGATCATTCTCGAGAACGGATTGCGACTGTCGCTGTTGGAGGCGATGTATGCAGTCATCATTGCGTCTCGCAGCGACGGCGAGCCCGCGCGCGGCGCAGCGGGCGGTGCCGCCCAATCGCGCGCATTCCTGCCTGCCGACAAGGCGGCTGTTTCCGAGGTGATGACGTTTCTGGCGGACCGACTAAAATTCGCACTGCGCGATGAAGGAGTCCGGCACGATCTGATCGATGCCGTGCTGTCCGTTGGAAACGAGGATGATTTCGTCCAGCTCGTCGCGCGGGTCAGGGCGCTCGGCGAATTTCTCGGCAGCGCTGACGGCGCCAATCTGCTCGTGGCGTACCGGCGTGCGATGAACATTTTGAGGATCGAGGAGAAGCGGGACGCGCGCCGATACGAGGGCGACGCGAACCCCAAATCTGTGGAGGCGCCGGAGGAAAAGCGGCTGTTGTCGGCTCTGGCAACGGCCGAGGAACTGATTTCGGCCCAGCTGGAACGCGGACGCTTTGCCGAGGCGATGGCGGCCATGGCCCGGCTGCGCCAGCCCGTCGACGATTTCTTCGAGAAGGTAACGGTGAACGCTGCCGATCGGGCAATTCGCGAAAACAGGTTGCTGATGCTGTCGCGGTTGCGGCGGGTGATGCACAGCGCTGCCGATTTTTCGCGCGTCGAGGGTTAGCCGATGGCGAAATGGGTCTACGCCTTCGGCAATGGCGCGGCGGACGGAAGCGCCGATTTGAAGAACCTGCTCGGCGGCAAGGGCGCCAATCTCGCCGAAATGAGCAATCTCGGACTACCGGTGCCGCCAGGCTTCACGATTACCACGGAAGCCTGCACCTATTTCTACGAACATGGGGAAAGCTACCCGGCGACGTTGAAGCCCATGGTGGAATCGGCGCTTGCGCAGGTGGGCGAAGCGGCGAAAGCGCGGCTGGGGGACATTGCGCGGCCGCTTCTGGTTTCGGTGCGTTCCGGCGCGCGGGTTTCGATGCCGGGCATGATGGATACGGTGCTGAACCTCGGCCTCAATCCAGCCACCGTGGAGGCGCTCGCAAACCTGAGCGGCGATGCACGCTTCGCCTACGATTCCTATCGCCGCTTTGTTCATATGTACGCCAACGTCGTTCTTGGTCTGGCGCATGAGCAGTTCGAAGAGATTCTGGAACTTGCCAAGGAAACCAAGGGGGTCGAGCTCGATACGGAGCTCGATGCCGCCGACCTGAGGCGCATTGCCGGGCTTTATCGAGATGAAGTGAGAAAGGAGCGCGGCGCACCATTTCCCGACGACGTCGGAGAGCAGCTCTGGGGAGCGATTGGTGCCGTCTTCAAGTCGTGGAACAGCGCGCGCGCAAAAACCTATCGCAGGCTTCACAACATTCCGGAAGACTGGGGCACGGCTGTAAACGTGCAGGCGATGGTGTTTGGCAACCGCGGCAACACGAGCGCGACAGGAGTTGCATTTACCCGCGATCCGGCGACAGGCGAACGCATTCTTTATGGAGAATTTCTTGTCAATGCGCAGGGCGAGGACGTGGTCGCCGGAATCCGCACGCCTCAACCGATTTCAAGGGCCGCTCGCGAGCGCGCAGGAGGCAGGAAGCCGTCGATGGAGGAGGCGATGCCCGAATCCTATGCGGAGCTGAAGCGTATCGCCGAAAAGCTCGAGGCGCACTACCGGGACATGCAGGACCTCGAATTCACGGTGCAGGAAGGCGAGCTCTTCATCCTGCAGACACGCTCCGGCAAGCGAGCGGCAGAAGCAGCCTTGAAAATAGCCGTCGACATGGTGGGCGAAGAGCTGATCGACCGCCGCGCGGCACTGGTGAGGATAGATTCGTCCGCGCTGGATCAATTGCTGCACCCGACCCTCGATCCCGGTGCAGCGGCAATCAGCATTGCCACGGGGCTCGCGGCATCTCCGGGCGCGGCCTCGGGAGAGATCGCATTCACTGCAGAGGAAACGGAAAAGCTTGCGGCTGAAGGGCGGGACGTCATTCTGGTGCGCGTGGAGACCAGTCCCGAAGACATTCACGGAATGCACGCCGCAAAGGGAATTCTAACCGCGCGTGGCGGCATGACGAGCCATGCGGCTGTGGTCGCGCGAGGCATGGGCCGCCCCTGCGTGTCGGGAGCCGGCGCGCTCAAGATCGATCCGGTCAAGGGAACGATGACGGTCGGGCAGCGCAACCTCAAACGCGGCGATGTAATCACGATCGACGGTGCCACGGGTAACGTGTTCGAGGGCCGTGTGCCGATGCGCCAGCCCGAGATGACCGGCAATTTCGGAACGCTGCTGAAATGGGGAGATTCGGTACGCAGGCTCAAGGTCCGCGCAAATGCCGATACGCCGGGTGACGCCGCCACGGCGCTGCGCTTCGGCGCCGAGGGCATCGGGCTGTGCCGCACAGAACACATGTTTTTCGAGGCGGACCGCATCGTGGCCATGCGCCGCATGATTCTGGCCGACACACCCGACGAGCGGGCTGCCGCGCTTGCCAAACTGCTGCCGATGCAGCGCGGAGATTTCGCGGCGATCCTGCGCGTAATGGAAGGGCTCCCGGTCACGATCCGCCTGCTCGATCCCCCGCTGCACGAATTTCTGCCGCAGAACGACGAGGATGTCCTGGATGTCGCCAGGGCGGCGGGAATCGATCCGGCCAAACTTCGCCAGCGGGCCATTGCCCTGCACGAGTCGAATCCCATGCTTGGCCATCGCGGCTGCCGGCTGGGAATTACTTTTCCCGAGATCTACGAAATGCAGGCGCGCGCCATCTTCGAGGCGGCGCTCGACGTGGAGCAGGCCGGCGGCAGGCCGGTTGAACTTGAAATCATGATTCCCCTCGTCGGCTTTCGAAGCGAGCTCGATTTGTTGAAAGCACGGATTGCAAACGTTGCAGCTGTCGTGAGGAGCGAGCGGGGGTCGCTTCCCCATTACCTTATCGGCACGATGATTGAATTGCCCCGCGCCGCGCTCAGGGCGGGCGAGATCGCGAAGTCGGCCGAGTTCTTTTCCTTCGGTACAAACGATCTTACGCAAACGACGCTGGGGATGAGCCGCGACGACGCAGGCACGTTCCTGAACGAATATCTTTCGAAGAAGCTGATTGCGCGCGACCCGTTCATCAGCCTGGATACGGACGGCGTAGGCGAGCTGCTGCGCCTGGCGGCAGAGCGCGGCCGCGCAGCGCGCCCAGAGCTGAAGCTCGGCATCTGCGGCGAACACGGCGGCGACCCCGATTCAATCCGCTTCTGCCACGCTTGCGGGTTGGATTACGTCTCGTGCTCGCCGTATCGCGTGCCAGTCGCAAGGCTCGCAGCGGCCCAGGCAGCGATCAACTCAATGGACGATTAATCTGTGCACGGACGTTGACTACGGTGTTTCGCAGGCGTGCGGCGGCTTTTTGGGTAAATTTTGACTCCGCGTCATGCGGTGAATGACGCAACGTCAGAGTTTCAGTGACAGCTTGTCAACTTGTGAAGCGAATTTGGGTTGACCACTCCACTCTTCGCTGGCAGAAGGCGAAGTCCTTCAGAAGCGGGGGAGGGGAACCCCTTCGGACTCCGACGCCGAATACTTCGAAGCCAATTCGAGAGTGAAAATCCCGAATGCTGGAAAAGACGATCGTTGCGTTGCGTCGCGCCGACCGGAGCCTGGGTGGTGCGCTGGTTCTCACCCTTGTGCTGGTGGCGGCAGCAGCGGCTGTTGTTCCGCCTACGGATCAAACCGGTCCGGCCGCTCCTGGCGTGCGTGCTGCGTTCGTTACGCTGCCGCTCAAGCTGCTGCCGGAAAAGCCGGTTGCCGCAATCATGGATCCCGCATCGCTCGTTCTGCGAACGGCCCCGATCGAGATTTCGCCGTCGCTCGAGCAACTGGTACTCGAGCGAGTGGCAGCGGAACAGCGCTGCCTTGCCGAAGCAATGTATTACGAGGCGCGGGGCGAAGGCCTGGATGGAGAGAAGGCGATCGCCGAGGTTGTCTTTCACCGCATGAAATCCCGAGGCTATCCCCACTCGATTTGCGGCGTCGTCTATGAGGGAGCGGCGGTCAGGCATGGCTGTCAGTTCTCATTTGCCTGCAACGGCGAACTGCAACTCCCCAAGACCATGGGGGCGTGGGCCAGCGCCAGGCGGCTGGCCGGGAAGATATTGGGCGGCATTGTCCAGCTTGGCGACGAGACCGGCGATGCGATTTCGTTTCATGCCGCCGACATTCAGCCTGGTTGGGGCGATGGGCTCGTCAGAACCATCCAGATCGGCAATCACGTATTTTATCGCGCGGCGGCGCGTTCGGCGGGTTCCAGCTGACCGAACGGTCAGAAATCCAGCGCAACGTCCAGATTGCCCGCGCTGTGCGTGATCGCGCCCACCGAGATGTAGTCGACGCCGGTTTCCGCGATCATCCGGACATTTTGGGCGGTGATTCCGCCGGATGCTTCGAGGCACGCCCGGCCGCGCGTGCGTTCAACCGCCCGCCGCATTTCCTCAGGACCCATGTTGTCGAGCAGGATCAAACCCAGGCCCAGCGATAGCGCTTCTTCGAGTTGCTCCAGCGTCTCCACTTCGATCTCGATGCTGATCATGTGCCCCAGACCCTCTCGCACCCGCCCGACGGCGGCGGCGATACCCCCGACCGCCGCAATGTGATTGTCCTTGATCAACACGGCGTCGCCGAGACCGAAGCGATGATTGAACCCGCCACCGCATCGCACTGCGTATTTTTCGAGCATGCGCAATCCGGGTGTGGTCTTGCGGGTGCAGACGATGCGAGCCTTCGTGCCGGCGACCGCGTCGACCAGCGCGCGCGTGGCAGTCGCTATGCCCGACAGGTGGCCCAGAAAGTTCAACGCCACGCGCTCTGCACCAAGCAGCGCGCGCGCGTTTCCCGCGACGACCGCAATGGTTTCGTTCGCGGACAGGGGGGCGCCATCCCTCCGGGCGGGCTCGAATTGCAGGGAACTGTCCATCAGCCGGAACGCGCATTCCGCGCACATCAGGCCGGCCAGCGTCCCCTGCGCGCGGGCGAGAATTTTGGCTCGTCCCCGTTGCTCCGGTGGAATGAGAACATCGCTGGTCAGATCTCCGGCGAGTCCCATATCCTCTTCAAGCGCCCGCCGCACGATCGGCTCGACAATCAGCGCGTGTGGCGCTCGCGCAAACGGAATTGACAGCGCCTTCATAAGCTTTCGGCGTGTTGGTGGGTCTGCGGCGCGCCCGCTTCCAGCGAGATTCGCTCGGCATCGGCGAGAGTGAGGAAGCTGCGCGTCCGCATGGCGCCGGCGAGCGGATAGTCGCGCCGGAAGTGCGCGCCGATGCTTTCGCGACGCGCGAAAGCTGCGGCAGCGATGAGCTTTGCGGTCGCCGCCAGATTTTGCAGGGAGGGCTCGCTGCCGGAAACACGCTCGACAGTCGCGATCGTCGCAAGCGCTTCCTTCAAACCCTGCGCGTCGCGCTCAAGGCCAGCACCGCGGCTCATCGCCTCCCGAAGAACGCGCGGCGGAGGAGCGATTGTCGCAAGGCGGGGGGGCAGGTGAGAGTCGCCAGCGCCCGGTTCGGATTCGATGCTACCCTGTATGTCGCTCGCAACGCGCGCGCCAAATACGAGCGCCTCGAGCAAAGAGTTCGACGCGAGTCGGTTGGCTCCATGCAGACCGGTCGACGCGCACTCGCCCGCGCACCACAGGCCTGGCAGTGACGAGCGGCCCCGGCTGTCGCTGGCAATGCCGCCCATGTGATAGTGCGCCGCCGGCGCCACCGGAATTGGCTGTGTGACCGGATCGATTCCCGCCTCGCGGCACGCAGCATGGACCGTCGGAAACCGCGCCGCGAACTGGCTTCCGACCGCTCGGCGGCAATCGAGAAAAACGCGACGGCCGCGCATGATTTCGCGATGGATCGCGCGCGCCAGCACGTCGCGAGGTGCAAGCTCGCCGTGAGCGTGCACGCTTTGCATGAAGCGCCGGCCTCGCTCGTCGACGAGGACGGCGCCTTCGCCGCGAAGCGCCTCTGTCGCGAGCGGGGCGGGATCCCGACCGACGTCGATTGCGGTTGGATGAAACTGTACGAACTCCGGGTCCGCGATCAGAGCACCAGCACGCGCCGCCATGCCGAGGCCTTCGCCGCGCGCCTCCGGCGGGTTGGTGGTGACGCTGTAAAGCGCTCCGATCCCGCCAGTCGCGAGAACGATCGCTCGCGCGCGGAACAGAACGAGCTTCGCCCGAGCGCCGACGCCGTAACGCGCGAACAAGCCTACGATCCGGCCATCGCGCATGGCGAGCTCGAGTGCGTGAATTCCTTCGAGGACGGAGATGGAAGGCGCCGAATGAGCAGCTTCCGCGAGCGTCCGCGTGATCTCTGCGCCGGCACGATCTCCGGAAACGTGAGCGATCCGCGGCTTTGCGTGCGCGGCTTCGCGCGCCAGGGCAAGCGTCCCATCGCGGTTCCGGTCGAAAGGTGCGCCGAAGCGAAGCAAGTCACCGATCCGGTCGGAAGCCTCGCGCGCGACGAATTCGGCGACGACCGGATCGCCGGTACCGGCACCTGCGGAAATCGTGTCGGCCGCGTGGAGCGCGGCGCTGTCGTCATCACCCAGCGCGGCTGCGATTCCGCCCTGGGCCCACACGCTCGAACCGCTCTTGCCTGGCCGGGTCGCAGCCAGAATCAGGGAGGGAAACGGTGCGAGCTTGAGCGCCGTGAACAGGCCTGCGATCCCCGCTCCCAGAATGATCGCGCCCCTGGCTTCGATGATGTCATCAAAAGCGCGCGTGATCATTGCTTATGCCGCGAGTTGACTCGGCGACCTGCTGGAAATTGCAAGCATTCGCTCAACGGAGGCGCGCGCCCGCACGGCGACGATGGGATCGACAACGACTTCCACCGTCATCGTTTCCAGCGATCGCAGTATCCCCGGCAGTGTGATCCGCTTCATGTGCGGACAGAGATTGCAGGGTCGCACGAATTCGACATCGGGAAATTCAACGGCGACATTGTCGCTCATCGAGCACTCGGTCACCATAACGACGCGCGCCGGCCGATGCGTACCTACATGACGAATCATGGCGGATGTCGAACCGGCGAAATCGGCTTCCGCGATCACCTCGGGAGGACATTCCGGATGGGCAAGGACGAATATGCCGGGATTGGCCTGACGATAGGAGCGTATATCCGCGGCCGAAAAGCGCTCGTGGACTTCGCAGCGGCCCTTCCAGGATACGATCTTCACGGCCGTCTGTCGGGAAACATTCTGCGCGAGATATTCGTCCGGGATCATGATCACGGTGTCCACCCCGCGTTCGCGCGCGATGTCTTCGACCACCGCGACTGCATTCGAAGAGGTGCAGCAGACATCGCTTTCCGCCTTTACCGCAGCCGACGTATTTACATAGGTGACCACGGGAAATCCGGGGAACTTCTCCCTGAGCAGGCGTACGTCCGAAGCCGTGATCGAGGCGGCGAGCGAGCAGCCCGCGCGCGGATCGGGAATCAGCACGGTCTTTTCGGGCGACAGGATTTTTGCGGTTTCGGCCATGAAATGCACCCCCGCCTGCACGATGACGTCTGCATCGACCTGCGCCGCTTCGCGCGCCAGCTGCAGTGAATCACCCACAAAATCGGCGACGCAGTGGAAAATCTCCGGAGTCATGTAGTTGTGCGCGAGGATGACCGCATTCCGGCGCCGCTTGATGTCATTGATGGCCTTCACATAAGGCGCATGAACGGCCCACTCGATCTCGGGAATCACGTGGGAAACCTTGTCATAGAGATGCGGGGACCCGGCCATGGGTGCCGCGTGAGCCAGGGCCATTCTGTTTTTTCCTTCTGCCGCGAACAGTAATGCTCTATATGAGCATATATATGGGGCGAAAATCCCGCAGTTCAAGCGCTGCGGGTCAACCCCTTATGCTACAGATCAGCATAAATGGTCAAGCCCGTCGACCACACCCTTGTTCACCATGTCGCGGTGTTCTCGAGGCGCTGTCTGAGGAGGGGGTACTTGCGCGCGAGACGACGCAGATCGTCGCCTCCCAGTACGAGAAGGCGCATCTCGCTGCGTGCTGTAACGGTGCTCTCGGACGTCTTGCCCACTTCCAGCGACTCCTGCCCGAATGCGTCGCCCGGCTCCAGCTCGTATGATTCCATCCTGCCTTCGAAGTGAGCCTCGCCCGAAACGATCAGATAAAGCGTGTTGGCGCTTTGGCCGGCCACCGCGATCTGCGTGTGCTCGCGAACCAGCTTGGCACTCAACGCGCCGATAATTTCGGAAACAGCCTCGACGTCCATCCCCGCGAACAGTGGTTGCCGCTTCATCATGCTCCAGGTGATGGCGAATTGGCGGCGGTGAAGATCGCTCACAAATCCGTTGGCCAGGATACCGATTGGCAGCGCAAAGAGCAGAAGGCCGATCACCATCGTCACGCCGGCAATGAGCTTGCCGATCGGGGTGACAGGAACCAGATCGCCATAGCCGACCGTCGTGAGAGTGGTGATCGCCCAGTACATCGCGTCGGGCATTGTCCCGAAGGACCTGGGTTGAATTGCCCCTTCCGTCACCTGCATCAGCTCGGCACTCACGCACATCACGCACAGAGTGAGAATGAACGAAGCAAAAAGCGCCGACCGTTCCGCGTAAAGCACGCCCAGAAGCGCCGGGAGCGCCTGTGAATAGCGGGCGAGCTTGACGAGCCGCAACAAGCGAAAAATGCGCAGAACGCGAAGATCGAGAGGAATGACGAATGCGAGATAGCTGGGCGCAAAGGCGAGAAAATCCACGACCATCAGCGGTCTGAGTGCAAAGGCAAGACGGCCGCGAACGGGCCCGCGAGCAGCTATCCGGGGATCCTCGATCGACGACCACATCCGAATCACATATTCAACCGTGAACGCGGCGATGGAGACGAATTCGAACAGGTGAAAGAAAGTGCGGCCGCGCTGATAGATGAAAGGAACCGTCTCCAGGGCAATGGCAATGACATTGGTGATGATAAGAGTGATCAGCAGGCCTTCAACCACGCGGCTTGCGAAACTTTCCATCTGGCCTTCTTCGAGAACGACATAGGCTTTTTGCCGAAGGCTCTGCGCATGAGTCGCTTCGAGACCTTTCCGCACGTCGGATTCCCGGAGTTCGGCGTCACGTGCCATGCGACGGTCTTTCAGATGGTGTTACGCCAGGGCCAACAAGCACCGCGTTGCCTTGTGCCCGCGCGGCGCGGGTCCCGCTGCCATCGAATCTCAAGCCCCGCACGGTGCCGGCGATTTCGGGCTGTTGAATCCTGAGCACAATCCGATTTCGCCCTGCAGGCGCGGCGCTGGCCGCAAAGCTGAGCGTGCGCCACACTGCCTCATCCACGGGGGGCACCCTCACGTTCCGGCGCGCCGGCTGCCAAGGCGTACGCCGGGCGCGGGACGCTCCGCAAGCACGTCGCGGCGGAAGGAAAACAACTCGGCCGGACGCCCACGGCCGGTGTGCGCGATCTTGCCGGTTCTTTCAACGAGACCCTGTTCCTCCACCAGGCGTCGGAAATTCTGCTTGTGCAGCCTGATGCCCGAGATTGCCTCCACCGAGCGCTGCAACTCGAGCAAAGTGAAGGTCGGCGGCATCAATTCGAATACCACGGGCCGATATTTCATTTTGCCGCGCAGGCGCGCGATCGCGGTTGCCAGGATGCGCCGATGGTCGAACATCATCGGGGCGCCCAAGAGCGGCGCTTGCGGGACCTGGGCCGTTCGCCCGTCGCGGCGGGCTTCCTCGACGATGCCCGCTTCGTAGAGAAGCTCGTAACGCTCAAGCACCTTCTCCTCGTCCCACGCCGAGCGGTCGAGGCCGAACGCGACGCGCACCCGCGTGCGACGCAAGGCTGTTTCGGCCGCCGAGCCGCCTTGCGCGACGAAGGCTTTGAGCGCGGGAGCGGCAACCGCGTCAATCAGCGCCGGCTTGCCGATGCGCCAGTCCTCCCACGGGAAATAGAGATACCAGTTGCGCCACAGAGTTTCCGGCGCGCCGGAGTCCCCGCTCGCTCGGGTCAAGGCGAGGTAGCCAACCGAGACGACGCGCGGCCCCTCGCCGGGCTTTACCAGGTGGCGGCCCCGGTCACCGAAGGTATAAAGCTGCTCCGCGTAGCCGAGATCCAGAAATGTCTGTTCCTTTACCCAGCTCCGCAGTCCGCTCTCGAGCGTGCGATGGCCAAGCGGATCGAACGGGCCGAATGGCAAAGCGTCCGGTGCGCCGGCGTGATGCACCGCCAGCACGCACGGCGCGTCATCGACAACGGAGACGATCGCGGCACTGAGACCGATGCTGACAACATGTCTGGTCGGGTCCGCTCTCATGGCGCCGGGTACATGATCGGCAGAACGACACAACAGCCTTCCGTCAGGATATCGCCCCTTCCTATGCTCGCCACGGCGTCGACCATGCGACCATTTCGACCCAGGACGTCGTCGGCAAGCCGTATCATCAACGGATTGGGGTGTGCATGCGCTGCGCGCTCCCGCAGCGCGCGCGCAATTTCCAGCTCATGGCCGGGTCCGGCACGATCGCAAAGGAGTACGTACGCCGCGGCCATCGAGCGGCTCACGCCTGCCCAACAATGAATGAGCATGGGCGCCTGGGCATTCCAGCCGCGTCCGAATTCGATCAGACGCGCGATATGGTGCAATGCCGGGGGCGCTTCGGAGCCCCACGCCTCCGCCACGTCGTTCAGCGCCAGCCGCAGATGGCGGTCCGTCACGATCTGGCGTGGCGTTGCGATCATGAATTCTGGCGACAAGAGCGTCACCAGATGGGAAGGCTGATAGCGGTCGAGCGTCGTTTCGAGTGCGGAAAGAGCGCTCACGAGAAGGAAAGGCATTTCTGTTTCCGCCGACGACCCCGACCGGACCAATGGTTTTGAGTGTCGTATCATAACGTCAGACGCCGGAAGCGCTCGAGAAATTGCTGTTCGGCCTCATTGGGCACGAGCGGCACGAGCTTGGGGCTGCGGAGGCGGGCAGGGGGGCGGCCAAAAAAACTGTGCGCCTCGGTCGATTCGAACCCGGCAAGCTGCGTGGCTTCGTGGAAGGCCGAGATGTGGTCCGCGCGCTTGATGAGCAAGACGAGCTCTGCCGGCTGACGCGGGACCAAGCCGAAACGGATGTGGATCGCGGCCAGCAATTTTAACTCGAAAGCCTTGTAATCGATGCCAACTGCTGCCTTGAACGGACTAATCAGATCGCCGATGACATATTCCGGAGCATCGTGGAGGAGTGCCGCCAGGCGCGCAGCCCGGGAAAGACCGGGCCGCAACTCCTGCACAAGGCGCTCCACGACAAGACAATGCTGCGCGACCGAAAACGCATGGGCGCCGCTCGTTTGGCCGTTCCAGCGCGCCACACGCGCCAATCCATGAGCAATGTCCGTAATCTCGATGTCGAGGGGAGAGGGATCGAGAAGATCGAGGCGACGGCCGCTGAGCATGCGCTGCCACGCGCGCGGAGTTTTGGTCGACGCAGACGCCATCGCTGGTGACGAAGAATCGTCCTCCAAATTAGGCCGGCCCGGTTCGTCAGAAGAACCAGAATTTTGCGCAAATCAGAATGAGAGTAACGGACAAGGTGACACGAATGACGGTTTCGGGAACGCGCTGCGATAACACACTGCCGATGACGATCCCGGGAATCGATCCGACCAGAAGCGAGCCGAGAAGCTGCCAGTCGATCGACCCAAGCGCCCAATGGCCCAGACCGGCGATGAGGGTCAGGGGCACCGCGTGCGCAATTCCTGAACCGACAATCCGCAAGGTTGGCATCTCTGGATAGAGCAGGATCAGCGCTGTAACACCAATCGCGCCTGCGCCGACGGAAGAAATCGAGACGAGGACCCCCAGTACGGCTCCGGTCAGAATGGTGAGATTTCTCGCAAGGCGCGGGCTGATGGTGCCAATTCGCTCAGCGTAGATTTGCGCGAGCTGCCGTCGGAAAATGAGTGAGATGGCGGTGAAGAACAAGGCCAGCCCCAAAATCTTGGTGACCAGGTTCTGCGTCGCGTCCCCATGAATATCGAGATAGAAAAGCGCAAGCAGGGTCAGCGCTGTCATCGGAATGCTTCCGGCCGCCAACCATCCGACAACCTTCCAATCGACCGTCCGATTGTAGGCATGCACCACCGTTCCGCTCGCTTTGGTCAGCGAAGCGTAGAGGAGGTCGGTGCCCACCGCGGTCACCGGATGAATTCCAAACACGATGATCAAGACCGGCGTCATAAGCGCTCCGCCGCCGGTTCCGGTCATGCCCGTCAGAGCACCGATCACGAAGCCGGAAATCAGATAGAGCGGTTTTATGACGGGCAGGTACATGCCTACTGCCGCCCATCGATCCGCATTGGCCCTGCGCTCATTGCACGGACGCCGTGAGCGATATTGCACCTCTTGTGGGCACGCAGCATCGGCGAGGGGTGGTGGGCAGCATGCATGACCGGATTTTCCCCCAACTCATTTCGCTTCCGCTGGCTTACTGGCGCTTCTGCAGAATTATGCTGCCCGCCGTATATCCGGCCCCAAAGGAGCAAAGGTGCCCGATATCTCCCGGTTCGAGGTCCGCGCTGTATTCATGGAACGCGATGACGGACCCAGCTGAGCTGGTGTTGCCGTATTCCTCGAGGATGCTTGGAGCTTCCAGCGGCAGGGGCTCCCGGCCGAGCACTTTCTTTGCGATCAGGTTGTTCATGTTGATGTTGGCCTGATGCAGCCATATCCGCTTGAGACTGGAAGGCGCGATGCCGTTCGCCGCGAGGTGATCGAGCATGAAATTCGATACCATCGGCACCACCTCCTTGAAGACCTTGCGTCCTCGCTGCGTGATGAGCTTGTCGGGCGTGCCCGCGGTCTCGGGCGCAAAGCGATTAAGCGGCCCGAAATTGTTGCGAATATTGTTCGAGAAGCGGGATTCGAGACGTGTGCTGATGATCTCCCACGTGTTCTCGCCATCTGCGGTTCGGGCGGGCTCCAGCAAGCAGGCCGTCGCGGCATCGCCGAAGATGAAATGTGTTTCGCGATCGCGCAGATTGAGATGGCTGGTGCAGATCTCGGGGTTTATGACCAAGATCGCGCCGGCGTGCTGCTGACCGATCATGTCGGCCGCCACTTCCATGCCGAAAGTCGCAGACGAGCAGGCCGCCAGAAGGTCGAAGCCGAAGCCTACGATTCCAAGCGCGTCCTGCACCTCGATCGCCATCTGCGGGTAAAAGCGTTGAACCACGGAGGCCGCTACAATGACGCCATCCACATCCGCGGGCGTGCGGTGTGCGGCGGCCAGCGCGCCGCGGGCAGCCTTTACGGCCATTTCGGCCATGAGCGACAACGATTCGTTGGGTCGCTCGGG
The DNA here is from genome assembly GCA_963812975.1 of uncultured Alphaproteobacteria bacterium. GTDB lineage: Bacteria > Pseudomonadota > Alphaproteobacteria > Micropepsales > Micropepsaceae > Rhizomicrobium. The sequence continues at coordinate 47,992 of CAWEXK010000030.1, forward strand.
CAGGCGCGGACACATGATTTCCCTGTCGAGCATGCCCGGCTTGGCGACCACGTGCCGTCGATGTATTCCCGAAGCCTTGACAATGAATTCGTCGCTCGATTTGAGGATGGGTTGCAGGCGACCCGCGGCAATTTCGTGGGAGTGGCGGGCATTGTGCTCGCGCGCATAATCGTTGAAGGAGCTCACCAGCTCCGCGTTGGAAATCGTGTCGGGAGGTACAAAAAGACCCGTGCCGCTGATGGCGATCCTCGTCACTGCCCGGCGCCCTGAAAATTGCCGGTTGGAAGCTGTCGCAGCGCCGGAGCAAAGGCAACCCCCCGGCCGTCGTTCCATCCGGCGGGAATTGTATCGTGCACAGAGCAATCTTCACAAAAAGCGCGAGTGGGCCGCGAGCTTTCTGTGTCGCGCCGCCATTGGATTGACGTTATGACAAGATCGACTGACTGGGCACTTGTGTTGTTTTCCGGCGGACAGGATTCCACCACCTGTCTCGCCTGGGCGCTCGAGCGCTTTTCCCGGGTCGAGACTGTAGGTTTCAGTTACGGCCAGCGCCACTTCGGCGAGCTTGCGGCGCGACCACGAATCCTGGATCGCCTGCGGGCCGCGTTTCCGCAGTGGCGTTCCATGCTCGGCACCGATCGTGTTTTGCCACTGGAGCTGTTATTCGAGATCGGCGGCAGCGCGTTGATCGCTGGTTACGAGCAAGAGCAAGAGAAAAATGCGGTGAAGACCGCTTTGCCGGCCACTTTTGTACCGGGTCGCAACATTCTCTTTCTGGCTGCCGCGGCTGCATGGGCGTATCGGCGTCGTATATCGCACCTCGTGGGCGGCATGTGCGAGACGGATTATTCGGGATATCCGGATTGCCGCGATGAAACCATCCAAATGTTGCGGCGCGCCCTGGACCTTGGAATGGATGCCACATTTTCAATTCATACGCCCCTGATGCATTTGGACAAGACGGAGACGTGGTCGCTCGCCGAATCGCTGGGCGGACGCGAATTGGTTCAGCTGATTATCGAGGAGACGGTCAGCTGTTACGAGAACGACGGCGAACATCGCCACGAGTGGGGTTACGGATGTGGCTGCTGTGCTGCCTGCCGGTTGCGCGCAAGAGGCTATGAGCGATACATCGCCCGATGAGCTATCAGGTCAAAGAAATCTACTACACCCTGCAGGGGGAGGGCGCGCGCAGCGGGCGCGCGGCGGTGCTGCTGCGCTTCGCGGGCTGCAATCTATGGAATGGTCTGGAAAAGGATCGACAGCACGCCGTGTGCCGTTTTTGCGATACGGAATTTGTAGGCACTGACGGCGTGAATGGGGGAAAATATTCAAACGCGGAAATGCTGGCGCGCGCCGTTGCCGCGCGATGGCCATCCGGTGATCATGCGCCGCGCTACGTTGTTTGCACCGGCGGAGAGCCACTCCTGCAGTTGGACGGCGAACTCGTCGCGGCGCTCCATCGGATGGGCTTCGAAGTGGCTATCGAAACCAATGGCACGATCGAACCGCCCCACGGCGTGGACTGGATCTGCGTCAGTCCAAAAGCGCGGGCGAAGCTCGTGCTCGATCATGGCGACGAGCTGAAGCTCGTGTTTCCTCAAAGCGAAACGTCACCGGAGCGGTACGCCGGTCTCGCCTTCAGTTATTTCTTTCTGCAGCCGATGGATTCTCTGGACAGGACAGAAAATACGCGTGCCGCGGCCGAGTATTGTCTGGCGCACCCGCAATGGCGGTTGAGCTTGCAGACTCACAAACTGGTCGGCCTGCGCTGAGGACGCGTTCAGCCTTCGAATCGGTTTACTAAGCTCCGGAAATCCGGCCGCGCGCGGTCTTCAAGGACGATCGCGGGATTTCCAATATAGATAAACCCGGCGATGCGCTCACCGCATTTCAGGCCCATTCGTTCGCGCACGCCAGGATGGTACGCACACCATTCCGTGATCCAGTTTGCGACGTAGCCAAGGGCGTGCGCCGCGAGGGCAAGGGTCTGGCAGGCTGCACCCGCTGACAGCACCTGTTCCCATTCGGGAATCGCAATACCTTCCCGAACGCGGCTGACCACACCCACGATCAGGGGCGCCCGGAGAAATCGTTCGCGCTCCACGCGCAGGCGTTCCTCGCTCGCATGCGGGTCGTCGGCGCGAACGCATTCCGCCAGGATGTCGCCAAAGCGGCCGCGGGCTTCTCCTTCGAACACGATAAAACGCCACGGCGCCAGCTTGCCGTGATCCGGTACGCGCGCAGCCGCCTGCAGCATGACGTCGACCTCGGCGGCGCTCGGCCCCGGGCCTGTCATGGACTTGGCCGAGCCGGACCGCCGGCTGAGGAGCAGATCGAGCGTGCCTCGCGTGTCGTTCAGCGGTTTGACGGTCATGGCTGGGAGTTATCCGATCGCTGGCGATTGGGATGTTGCGAGGCCGCCGCAACCACCTATTTAGAACTCTGATATCATAGAGGCAAGCTACGGGTTGGGGCCTGCCGCCCGCCCCCCAGAACGCCTCGCAGGAGAGTTTGATGGCCATTCCCGCCGAACGGTTCTCGCTTTGCGATCCGATCTGGTCTGCGCTGCGCGCGCAGGCTCTAGAGCTGGCCCAGAACGAACCCTCTCTCGCCAGTCTTGCCCACGCAACGATTCTGAACCACGAACTGCTTGAGGATGCGCTTTCGTATCATCTCGCGAGAAAGATCGGCAGCGAGGAAGTGAGCGCGATGCTGGCGCGCGAGATTTTCGAACAGGCGCTCGATGCCGATCCCGATATCGGAGAGGCCGTGCGGGCGGACCTTTCTGCCGTGTTCGAGCGCGATGCCGCCTGCCATAGCTACGTGGAAGCATTCCTGTTCTTCAAGGGGTTTCATGCGCTTCAGTGCCACCGGATTGCACATTGGCTGTGGTTGAAGGGAAGAACCACGCTTGCTCATTTTCTCCAGAGCCGCGTTTCGGAACTCTTCGCCGTGGACATCCATCCCGCGGCACGAATCGGGCGCGGTATCATGATGGATCACGCCACCGGAATCGTGATCGGCGAAACCGCAATAGTCGAAGACGATGTGTCCATGCTTCACGGCGTGACGCTGGGCGGGTCGGGAAAAGAGACCGGCGACCGTCATCCGAAGATCCGCCGCGGCGTCCTCTTGTCGGCGGGCGCGAAAGTCCTCGGAAATATCGAAGTCGGCGAGAATTCGCGAGTAGGCGCGGGCAGCGTCGTGATTTACCCGGTGCCGCCCAATTGCACTGTGGCGGGTGTTCCTGCGCGCGTTGTCGGTTGCGCTGGTTCGGAGCGTCCGTCGCAAACGATGGATCATCGGATCGAGTCGCTCGAACCCGACACCGGGATATAACTTACGCGCCGAGGTCTCGGATGTGAGCAGCGAGCGCCACGGTATCGGACGTCGACATGAGCACGATCCGCGCCCGTCCCGATTTGTCGAACACGAAAATCGAATCGGAATGCGTTACGGAATAGGGGACGCCGGACGAGCCGGGTGTCACCGCATAGAGCACACGATAACGCCGTGCGAGAGCGGCTATCGCATTCACATCTCCGCGCAATCCGTCGACCCGCGGACCGAAGGAACGAACGTACGCGGACAGCAGCGCAGGCGTGTCGCGCGCGGGATCCACAGTGACGAACAGCACGCGCACACTGTCCGACGCGCGACCCAGGCGCCGCAGCATGGTGGCAAGATTGGCGAGCGTTGCCGGACATTCGTCGGGGCAGTGCGTGTATCCAAAATATAGGAGCACGATCTTGCCGCGATAATGAGCGGCGGTGACCGGCGCATTATCGTTTGTTCTGGTCATTGAGAAGGAAAGGTGGGGCATCACTCCCGTGATGTCGGTCGTGTCGGCTCGGGTGGCGCGGCCGCAGGCGGTCGCAGTCAGCAGCCAGAAGGCAGCAAGCGCGCACCGCAAGATGATGCCAAGCATCGGGAGGGGATAACATGGAGCAGCCCCGATGATCGGCCGTGCAGGGGGACGAGACTGTGACCAATCGCCTCTCCGGGTGGCGGCTGCGCGACGATAAAAGAGCCCAATGGCCATTCTCTCGATGACCCCTGCGGAAGCGTCGATTCTGGAGACAGGGCACGGCAGGGAGGCATGGCTCGCCTATGGCGGGCTCCTTCTGGCCGGCGCATCAATTTCCGTCGCCTGCCGCTTCTTTCCGGCCGATCTTCCTTTCTGGATGCCATGGGAATTCTCCTGGCCGATCTTTCTCGTTACCGGCCTCAGCCTTGGCTGGTTTGCGCTGGGGCTGGCCCGGCTGCCGCATGCTCTTTGGCCTGCGCCATGGCGACTGGCCTCGTTCGTGCTCGGAGCGCTGCTGGTTTACGCCGCGCTACAGACGCATGCCGATTATTATGCGCAACACATGTTCTTCGTGCACCGCGCGCAACATTTGGTACTTCATCACATCGGCGCTTTTCTCATCGCGCTCGGAATGCCGGGGCAGGCAATCTGGGCCGGAATGCCAAAATTCTTGAAACCTGTCCTCACATCGAGGCCCGTGCGCGCAGCGGTCGACCTTATTCAACATCCAGCTGTGGCGCCGGTCCTGTTCGTGGGGCTGATCTATTTGTGGCTGATTCCTGCTTTTCATACGCGCGTCATGCTGGATGCCAATCTCTACAATCTGATGAATGCGAGCATGGCGGTGGACGGCATCTTCTTCTGGTGCCTTATCCTCGACAGTCGGCCCCACCCGCCCGCTCGCCTGGGCTACGGTCTGCGCGCATTGCTGGTGATCGCGGTCGAGCCGTTGCAAATGGCGCTCGGTGCCACGCTCTCGCTTTCCGGAACGGATTATTATCCCGTCTATCGCATCTGCGGCCGCATCTGGGATATTGCAGCACTCAGCGATCAGCACTATGGCGGGCTGATCATCTGGTTGCCGAGCACACTGACAAGCCTGGCCGGCATGATCTGCGTACTCGTGACGATGCGCATCAATGAAGAAAGGTTGGAGCATGCCTAGCAGAACGCGGATTTGCGCCGCCGCAGCGCTTGCGATGGCTATCGGATCCCCTGTCTGGGCCGCCGGGGTCAGCGTAACGAACGCATGGTTCCGGGCACTTCCCGGCGGACTGCCGGCGGGAGGGTATTTTTCTCTGCACAATTCCGGCGCTGCGCCCATCGAGCTGGTAGCTGCAAAGAGCCCGGCCTGCGGCATGCTCATGTTGCATAGAACCACCGAGAGCGGGGGGATGAGCCGGATGAGCGCAGTTCGCAGCGCCAGCATCCCTGGAGGCGGCACGCTCGTATTCGCTCCGGGCGGTTACCACCTGATGTGCACGCAACCCAGCGCGGCCGCGATGATTCCAGGGAAGAGCGTCCGGGTGGATCTTTTTTTCGCCGATGGCAGCCAGATCGGAGCGGATTTCGCAGTCAAGACCGCCACCGGGGAATGAAAGAGGTCACGAGGCCGGCGGCGTCTGCCGGTTCCTGCAACGTTCCTGAGCAAGGTTAGCATCGCGGGACCACCGGCAGCCACTAGCTTTGGTGAGGCGATACGCTTACACCCACGACAGGCGCGGCTGGCTACCATGAAAAGCCGCGGCGCGGCGGATGTGAGGCGTCAAATGTCGGCCATTTCCGATAAGGCCGGAGCGGAGCATTCCGGCTTCTTCTCTTTGGGGCTCGCGCAGGCGGATCCCGATATTGATGCATCGATTTCGGCAAGAGCTCCGCCGCCAGCAGGAGAACATCGAGCTGATAGCCTCGGAGAACATCGTCTCGCGCGCGGTGCTTGAGGCGCAGGGCTCGGTGCTCACCAACAAATATGCCGAAGGCTATCCGGGCCGCCGCTACTATGGCGGCTGCGAGTTCGTCGATGTGGCCGAAGAGCTGGCGATCGCTCGCGCGAAAAGGTTGTTCGACTGCGCGTTTGCCAACGTGCAGCCGCATTCCGGCGCGCAGGCGAACCAGGCGGTGTTTCTCGCGCTGCTTCAACCTGGCGATACATTCATGGGTCTTGCGCTCGATGCGGGCGGGCACCTGACGCACGGCTCGCCGGTGAACGAGTCCGGCAAATGGTTCAGGCCTGTGATGTACGGCGTGCGGCGGCAGGATCAGCTGATCGACATGGACGCGGTTGCAGCGCTGGCGGACGAGCATCGTCCCAAACTGATCATCGCCGGCGGCTCAGCCTATTCGCGCGTTATCGATTTTGCACGCTTCCGACAAATCGCGGATTCGGTGGGCGCCATTTTCATGGTCGACATGGCGCATTTCGCAGGTCTCGTCGCCGGTGGCGTGCATCCCAATCCGCTCGATCACGCTCACGTTGTGACGACGACAACGCACAAGACATTGCGCGGCCCGCGCGGCGGCCTGATTCTCTCGCGCGATGCGGAATTGGGCCGCAAGATCAACTCCGCCGTGTTTCCGGGTCTGCAGGGCGGTCCGCTCATGCACGTCATCGCTGCCAAAGCGGTGGCGCTCGGTGAGGCCCTCAAACCCGAATTCAAGCTCTATGCCCGCGCGGTTGTCGAAAACGCGAAGGCGCTCGCGGAAGTCCTCCAGGCTCAGGGACTCGACATCGTGTCGGGCGGCACCGACACGCATCTGATGCTGGTCGATCTGAGGCCGAAGGGGGCAACCGGCCGGGCGGCGGAAAAGGCGCTCGACCGCGCCCACATCACCTGCAACAAGAATGCAATTCCGTTCGATATCGAAAAGCCGGCCGTCACCTCCGGTATTCGGCTTGGCACCCCGGCGGGCACGACGCGCGGTTTCGGCCCGCACGAGTTCAGGGAAATCGGTTCCATGATCGTCGAGATCATCGACTCTCTGGCCCGCAGTGGCGGCGAAGGCGAAGAAACGGCCGAAGCCGAAATTCGTCACCGCGTTGCGCGGCTCTGCAGCGCTTTTCCGATCTACGGCTGTAATTGAATGCCAGGTGGATCGGATCATTAGAGGAGGCGCACGCACCCATGCGTTGCCCGTTTTGCGGACACGACAACTCGCAGGTCAAGGATAGTCGTCCAAGCGAGGACAATTCGGCCATTCGTCGCCGCCGGCACTGTCCGGCCTGTGGCGGCCGCTTCACGACGTTCGAACGAGTCCAGCTTCGCGAGTTGATCGTCGTGAAGAAGAACGGACGGCGCGAGCCGTTCGAACGCGACAAGCTGGAACGCTCACTCGCTCATGCATTGCGCAAACGGCCGGTTGAACCCGATCGCGTCGATCGGATGATCACGGGGATCGTTCGCCGGCTGGAGAGCATGGGCGAGAACGAAATCCCTTCGAGCGTGATCGGCGAACTGGTGATGCAGGCGCTGGCGAGCCTCGACAAAGTCGCCTATGTCCGCTTCGCCTCCGTCTACCGCAATTTCCGCGAGACGAAGGATTTCGAGGCCTTGATCGGTGAGATGGAGGGCGGCGACCGGGAGTGAACTCTTGGTGCCCCTGAACGACATGCGCCATATGCGGCACGCGCTTGCGCTGGCCGGGCGGGCGCTTGGCCAAGCTGCGCCGAATCCGGCCGTCGGCTGCCTGATCGTTTCGAGCGACGGGACAATCGTGGGGCGCGGCTGGACCGGGAAGGGGGGGCGGCCCCACGCAGAAACCGTCGCACTCGCGCAAGCCGGCGACGCCGCGCGTCGGGCGACCGCCTATGTCACGCTCGAACCCTGCGCGCATGTCGGCCAGACGCCGGCCTGCGCGGATGCATTGGTGCAGGCCGGAATTGCGCGCGTGGTGGCCCCCATCGAGGATCCCGATCCGCGCGTGAGCGGCATGGGCTTCGCGCGATTGCGTGGAGCCGGCGTCGACGTGACGACAGAAGTCCTGAGCGTGGAAGCCTCAAAGTTGAATGCAGGTTTTTTTCTGCGCGTGCGCGAGCGTCGTCCGCTCGTCACGCTCAAGATCGCGACGAGTGCCGATGGCCGCACCACCAGCGCCGCGGGCGAAAGTCATTGGGTCACGGGGGAGGACGCCCGCCGGTTCGGTCATCTCATGCGTGCACGACATGATGCGATCTTGATCGGAGTTGAGACTGCCATTGCCGACGATCCCATGCTGACGTGCCGTCTTGCCGGAACTCGAGAACCATTCACCGATGCGCGTCGTACTCGACACGCGCTTGAGGCTCGGCCCCGGATCGAGGCTCGCACAGACGGCCCGCGATCTGCCGGTATTGGTATTTACTGTCTCTGACGGAGGAAGCGATCTTCGGGATCGCGGCATCGATATCGTCGTGGTCCCCCCGGACGCCCGCGGCCGGCCGGATGTCGCCGCCGTTCTCCGCGTGCTCGCAGCGCGCGGAATCACGCGCCTGTTGGTCGAAGGCGGAGCGGCCGTTCATGCCACTTTTCTCGATCGCGGATTTGCCGACCGTCTCGAGCTGTTTCGCTCGCCCGCGACATTGGGCGCTGCGGGGCACGCCGCAATCGATGCGCTGGCGGCGCTGAGCCTCGACGAGGCGCCGCGCTTTGCCCGGGCCGGCGTGCAAATGTTCGGTTCCGATCTGCTGGAAAGCTTCAAGGCCAGGCACTAAAAGGAAACCATGTTCACGGGAATCGTCAGTGATATCGGCAAGGTGCGCCATGTCGACAAACGCGGCGACACGCATATCGCGATCACAACGCGATTCGATGTGTCCCAGTTCGAGATCGGCGCTTCGATCGCCTGTGCGGGCGTCTGCATGACCGTGGTCGATAAAGGGAGCGCGAGCGACCGATGGTTCGCGGTCACGGCGTCGGGCGAAACACTATCGCGAACGACGGTCGGGGAGTGGAAGGCGGCGCGTCCTGTCAATCTCGAGCGTCCTCTGCGTGTCGGCGACGAATTGGGCGGGCACATTCTGACAGGGCACGTGGACGCAACGGCCGAGATCGTGAGCGCGGTGGCGGAGGGCAAATCGATGCGCGTGCAGTTCGCCGCTCCGGCAGGTTGCATGCGATACATAGCCCCCAAGGGCTCAGTAGCGCTCGACGGCGTATCGCTCACGGTGAATGAAGCCGACGAAACGCGCTTCGGTGTAAATCTGATTCCGCATACGCTGAAGGCGACGACACTTGGTCATGCACGGCCAGGCAATCGCGTGAATCTCGAAGTGGACCTTTTGGCGCGCTACGTGGCGCGGCTCGCGAAAGGCTAGCAGCGATGTTTCGCGATTATCTTTCGTCGATGGAAGAGTTGATCGAAGATGCGCGCAGCGGCCGCATGTTCATTCTGGTCGACGCCGAAGATCGCGAAAATGAAGGCGACCTGGTGATCCCGGCGCAGATGTGCACGCCGCAGGCCGTCAATTTCATGGCCAAACACGGGCGTGGGCTCATCTGTCTGGCGCTGATGCAGGAGCGCGCCAATGCGCTGCGCATCCCGATGATGACTCCATTCAACGGGACCGCGCGTCAGACGGCGTTCACGGTCTCCATCGAAGCAAAGGAGGGAATCTCTACGGGGATATCCGCGCATGACCGCGCCCACACGATCTCGGTGGCCATCGACGCCACGAAAGGGCCGGATGACATCACCGTGCCCGGTCACGTTTTTCCGCTGGTGGCACGCCATGGCGGCGTGCTGGTGCGCGCCGGCCACACGGAAGCGGCGGTCGATATCGCAAAGCTGGCCGGACTCTATCCGGCGGGAGTCATTTGCGAAATCATGAATGACGACGGCACCATGGCGCGGTTGCCGGATCTGGTGCAGTTTTCGCAGCTCCATGGGCTGAAGATAGGCACGATTTCGGAGCTGATCGCCTATCGCCGGCGCTACGATCATTTCGTCCAGCGTACCGTCGAAAGCGAGTTCCACAGCCATTTCGGCGGCGCGTGGCGGATGATGATCTATGTCAACACGATCGAATATGCGGAACATATCGCGCTCGTGAAGGGAGACCTCGGCAGTAGCGAACCGGTCCTCGTGCGCATGCACGCGCTGAACATCTTTACCGACGTGCTGGGCTACGCGCAGTTCGAGAGGGACATTCTCGCCGAATCCATGCGCATCGTTGCAAAGGAAGGCCGCGGCGTCGTGGTGGTTTTGCGCCAGGCGCGCCCCAGTTTCGCGTCTGATACCGTGCTGCGCCGCACCGGCGACGACGCCGACCGCCGTCGCGTCAAGGAGTATGGCGTAGGCGCCCAGATTCTGCTCGACCTTGGTATCAGCAACATGATCCTGCTCACCGATACGCCGGAGAAAAAGGTCGTGGCGCTCGACGGCTACGGTCTCAACATCGTGGGCACGCATGCGATCCGGGGTTTGAGAGAGCCCGACAAGACGTGACCGCTCCCGCAATCCTTATCGTGGAGGCGCGCTTCTACCCGCGTATTTCCGACGCCTTGCTGGCGGGCGCGACCGCGGCGCTGGAGCGGGCAGGCGCGCGATCGGCGTGTATCGGTGTGCCGGGGGCGCTCGAGATTCCACCGGCGATTCTCATGGCAGCCCGCGAAGCCGACAATGCGGGCAAGCCGTTTGACGGATTTGTCGCGCTGGGCTGCGTCATTCGCGGCGATACGTATCATTTCGAGATCGTCGCGAACGAATCCGCGCGCGGATTGATGGAGCTCTCGCTGCAGCACAGGCTGTGCATCGGCAACGGCATTCTGACTTGCGATACGGAACAGCAGGCGCTCGCGCGTGCTGGCGGCGAAGGGCATGGCAAGGGCGCGGACGCGGCGCGGGCCTGTCTGTCCTTGATCTCCACGCCCGCGCGCGTGAGAGCTTTGCGATGACTCCCATAGCACCGCGCGGCGACCATGGCGCTGCCTCGCATGGCGGGCGACGTTCGGCGCGGCTCGCCGCGGTGCAGGCGCTCTATCAGATGGAACTGGCCGGTGGCGACGCGGAAAGCGTCGCGCAGGAATTTCTCGACCACCGTTTCGCGGGCGAGTCCGAAATCGGTTTCCCCCGATGAGGCACTGTTTCGCGCCATTGTCGCGGGCGTTCCCCATCGTCAGGCGGAAATAGACGGCGCAATAACGTCCTGCCTGAGCGCGAGCTGGCGTCTGCAGCGCATCGATTCGATTCTTCGTGCGATTCTGCGCGCGGCCGCGTTCGAGCTGGTCGCAGGTCGCGAAGTTCCGGCACGCGTCGTCATCGACGAATACATCGAGATCGCCCGCCGTTTCTTCGATGACGCGGAGCGCGGCTTCGTCAATGCGGTTCTCGATGGCCTGGCGCGTCGCGAGCGTGCCGTGGAGTTCGCCGCGGGCTCACGCGATGAAAAGCGCGGAATCTGAGCGCCCGCCGCGGCTGCATGAATTCGAACTTGTCGCAAAACTGTTTGCGCCGCTGGCGCGCAATCTGCCCGGAGCGTTCGCTCTCGCCGACGACGTTGCCGTCATTATGCCACCGGCTGGACATGAGGTGGTGCTCAAGACGGATTCGCTGATCGAGGGGATTCACTTCCGGCGGGAGGATCCCGCCAGGACCGTGGCCCAGAAGGCGCTCCGGCGGGCACTTTCGGACTTGGCCGCAAAGGGGGCAGAACCATCCGTCTATCTGCTCGCGCTGGCGCTGCCGCCCTGGCCCGACATGGAATGGCTTGAGGCTTTTGCGGGTGGTCTTGCTGCCGACCAGGCTGAATTTGGCCTCTCGCTGGCGGGCGGAGAAACCAACGCGACTCCCGGCCCACTGACGGTGACCGTTACCGCAATCGGTTATGTATCTCCGGGCGCGCTGATCCGGCGCAGCGGTGCGAGAGCCGGCGACCGCGTGTTTGTCACAGGCACGTTGGGCGACGCCGGCGGAGGACTCGCTGCCGATAGCGAGATGCAGGCAAGCGACGTCGCGCGGGAGTTTCTGATTTCGCGCTACCGCCTGCCCATTCCAAGATTGGCCTTCGGGCTGGCGCTGCGCGGGACCGCGAGCGCTGCGCTCGACGTATCCGACGGATTGCTGGCCGATCTCGGCCATATCGCCGACGCATCCGGCGTACGAATCGAGATCGACGCCGCGGCCATACCCATATCGGCGGCCTTGCGCGAAGTGTGGGGCGACAGCATGGACGCGCGCGCGCGCGCGGCCGGTGCTGGCGACGATTACGAAATCGCCTTTACCGCGCACGCCTCGGCGAGCGAGCGGCTGTTCGAAGCCGCGCGACGAACGGCGACTCCCATTACACCGATCGGTCGGGTAGCGATGGGCACGGGCACTGTGTTCCTCGATGAAACCCGAAAAGAAATTTACGTCGAGCACAGGGGCTACAGCCACTTTTGAGGCGATCGCCCCGGCGGCGGCGGAACTTTCGGTCCTGCAGTCGCATGTCGGGTTGCGGCGTTGCCTACCGGCCGCGCTTTTGGCATGTTCGCCCGCCTTTTTCGCCGGCCCGGCCGGAGGGGGGCGGGGGATCGCCGACGCCGTTCTGGCGCGGCGCGTTGCGCATTCCGCGAGAGCAAAGGAACGAACGATGGGACTGCAGCTTGAACTCATCCTGGGCAGCGGCGTGCTGGCGCTTCTCTACGGCGCCTGGACGGCCCGGTCCGTCATGGCGCTCAGCGCGGGTACCGCGCGGATGCAGGAAATCGCGGCGGCGATCCAGGAAGGCGCAGCCGCCTACCTCAATCGTCAGTACACGACGATCGCCGTTGCGGGCGTCGTCATCCTGATCATCGCGTTTCTGATCTTCGGCTGGCAGGTTGCGCTCGGCTATCTGATCGGAGCGGGATTCTCGGGTCTTGCCGGGTATGTTGGAATGAACGTGTCGGTCCGTGCCAATGTGCGCACCGCCGAGGCGTCGCGCCACGGGCTTGCCGCAGGCCTTTCCGTCGCCTTTCGCTCAGGCGCGGTCACCGGGCTTCTCGTTGCCGGATTGGGGCTGATCGCGGTGGCCGGTTACTACACCTTCATGCGTTACGGCCTTCATCTCGACATCAACAACGAGGCACAGGGTCGAACGATTTCGAACGCGTTGGTGGCGCTCGGATTCGGTGCGTCGCTCATTTCAATCTTCGCGCGGCTGGGCGGCGGCATCTTCACCAAGGGCGCCGATGTGGGCGGCGACATGGTGGGAAAGGTCGAAGCCGGCATCCCCGAGGACGATCCGCGCAATCCGGCGACGATCGCCGACAATGTGGGCGACAATGTCGGCGACTGCGCCGGCATGGCAGCCGATCTCTTCGAGACTTTTGCCGTAACGACCGTCGCCACCATGGTGCTGGCCTCGATCTATTTCGTCGGCGCCACCCGCGCCGCTCTGATGCTGTTTCCGCTCGCGATTGCGGCCATGTGCATCATCACCTCGATCATCGGCACCTTCTTCGTCCAGCTCGGCAAGAACAATTCGATCATGGGCGCGCTCTATAAGGGCGTGCTCGTCACGGGTGTGCTTTCGCTCATCGGTCTGTGGCCGCTCACCGACTGGATCGTCGGACTGGACGTCACGGTGGGCGCCATCGCCGGCCGCGCCGTAACCGGCCAATCGCTGTTCTTCTGCGGCGTTGTGGGTTTGGCGGTGACGGGCGCCATCATCTGGATCACGGAATACTACACCGGCACGGGATTTCGCCCGGTGAAGATGATTGCCCGCGCTTCGCTGACCGGCCATGGCACCAATGTCATCCAGGGCCTGGCGATCTCGATGGAATCGACGGCGCTGCCCGCCCTCGTCATTTGCGTGGGCATCGTAGTGGCCAATTGGCTCGCGGGCTTGTTCGGCATTGCGATCGCCGTTTCCACCATGCTGTCGCTGGCGGGAATGATCGTGGCGCTCGACGCTTTCGGCCCCGTCACCGACAATGCCGGAGGAATTGCCGAGATGGCCGGATTGGAAGGAGATGTCCGAAAAACGACCGATGCGCTCGACGCGGTGGGCAATACGACAAAAGCGGTCACCAAGGGATACGCCATCGGCTCGGCGGGTCTGGGCGCACTTGTACTCTTTGCCGCGTATACGGAAGACCTCAAATATTTCATCGCGCATTCCGACGTGTATTCGTACTTCCGCGGAATCGCGCTGCCGACCTTTTCGCTCTACGACCCCTGGGTCGTGGTGGGACTCTTCATCGGCGGGCTGCTGCCTTATCTGTTCGGCGGTATCGCACTGACAGCGGTCGGACGGGCGGCCAGCGCGGTGGTTGAAGAGGTACGGCGGCAGTTCCGGGAAATGCCCGGCATCATGCTGGGTACCCAAAAACCCAATTACGGACGCGCCGTCGACATGCTGACGCGCGCCGCAATCCGCGAGATGGTGATTCCCTCCTTGCTGCCGGTACTCTCGCCGATCGTGCTCTATGTGATCGTGGACAACATTGCGGGCCGCGCCGAAGCTTTCGCGGCGCTGGGTGCCATGCTGCTGGGTGTCATCGTGACCGGGCTCTTTGTCGCGATCTCGATGACCTCGGGCGGGGGCGCATGGGACAACGCCAAGAAGTTTATCGAGGACGGCAATTATGGCGGCAAAGGGTCCGACGCCCACAAGGCGGCCGTTACCGGCGATACGGTCGGTGATCCCTACAAGGACACGGCGGGCCCGGCCGTGAATCCCATGATCAAGATTACCAACATCGTGGCACTGCTTCTGCTCGCCACCCTTGCGCGCGGAATTTAATCGTCCGTTTCCAGGGGTAACGACACATAGTGCGTCGAACCCCGCGCGGGCCCGCGGTTACTGCGGTCCGCCTTGACCCGTGCCGCCGCCGGGCACCTGACCGGTGCCGGGCGCGCCGGCGCCGAGCGGCACACCCGGAGTGGCATTGAACAGCTGCTGCAGGAATGTCAGTTCGCGGCCGCGCGCCGGCGTGATGCGCGATTCGAAAGCAACGATGTGACCGTCTTTCAGACTGTAATGCCTGAGGTCGTGCACCTTGCCGTCCTTGTCGAAATGGACGGCGAAGATCGAACGCGTCTGGACCTTTGGATCGAAGAACGCCAGCTGTCGCTCCAGGCTCGAAATGTAATACCAGGAATCGTTGCCGAAAGTGGCGCGTGTCGAGGGGTCGCCCAGCCGCGCCTGCACGGTGGTTTCCGTGTCGGTTCCCGGCTTGATGGAAGCTTCGCCGACCGGATCGGGCAGATACCCGCGCTGATTGACGACCGGAACGCAGCCCGCGAGCAGCAGAACCGCCAGCACAAGAAGTGGGCGCCGCATCGATGCTACCTCAACCAATTCCACCCCGCGCGCCATGTGCTAGCCTCGCCGGCCAGGTGTTGCAAGTACCAGTGCAGCCGACCCCATGCTGAAGACGCTGAAAGAGCGTAGCCGTCGCAACCGGATGGCGGAATGCCTGTGCGCCGGCGTCTCTGCCCACGCCCGGAACCCGGTGTTCTTCGGGGATTACAAGGTGGCCAACTCGGTCGATGGCAGGTTCGACCTGGTCGTGCTGCATGCATGGCTGGCGCTCGACCGTCTGCAATCGGAAGGCGAGGGGGCGCTTGCGCAGAGCCTCGTAAACGCCCTGTTCGTCCGGCTGGAAGAGGCGCTGCGCGAGCAGGGGGTGGGCGATCTCGGGCTGGCCCGGCGCATGAAACGGATGGCGGGCGCCTTCTATGGCCGGCTGCGTGCGTATGGGGAGGCAGGCGATGAGCACGCACTTGCTGCCGCACTCGCCCGTAATCTCTATCGCGGCGACACAGCCAGAGTTGAAGCGGCGCCCACGCTTGCCAAATATGTATCGGCCGCCCGCGTCCGCCTCGCAGGGTGCAGGCTCGGCGAAGGCCAGCTGGAATTTGGACCTGTTCCGGCCCGGACGGAGTTGAAAGCTGATGAGCATGGTTCCTCTTGAGCAATTTCATGACCTCTCTTCTCTTTCCGAGGCGGGATACCAGCTCTCGCTCCATGCAAGTCCGGATGAGCGCAGGCGTCTTGCGGAATGGGCGGGTGTCGACGAAATTGCAGCTCTGGCGGCGCGCATCGACGTCCGTCCGCTATCGAAGACAAGGTTTCTGGTGGAAACGGAGTTCGAAGCGGACATTGTTCAGAGCTGTGTTGTCACGCTCGCACCCGTGCATGCACACATCGCCCGCACCTTTACGCGGGAGCTTCATCTGGCGCGGGGCACGCATCGCTTTGCCGACAAGGGCGGCCTTGTGCCGCCCGCGGCAGGCGATGACAAATCACCCGAGGAAATCGAAAGTTCGCGCTACGATCTCGCAGCGCCGCTACGCGAGGAACTCGTGCTCGCCATCGATCCCTATCCGCGCGTGCCCGGGGTCGCCTTCGAAGGCCCGGGCCACGCGGAACAGCATGCGGAAAGCCCATTCGCCATTCTCGAGAATTTCCGGCGTCCCAGCTGAGATGGCGGGAGTATTGCTTAAATCTCCATGCGGTTTCCTGTTCACTCCGCGGCTCGCTTTGCCAGCCCGGTCTTACGAGACTTCTGGTGCCAGAAAGGCGCTGGTAGCCGCGGATTCGGTAGACGTTTGAAGGAGTTGCACCGCCATGGCGGTTCCAAAGAGAAAGACCTCGCCGTCGCGGCGCAATATGCGCCGGTCCCATCACCGGCTCGCCCCGAACTCCCATCTGGAGTGCCCGCAATGCGGTGAGCAGAAGCGGCCACATCATGTTTGCGCGGCCTGCGGCCATTACGGCGGCCGCGAGGTCGTCAAGGTCGAAGCCTGAAACGGATCGCCCCGGGCCACGGCTGACGGGCAGGCCTTCAGGCAGCGAGGCGAGGGTGAGCCGCGAGCTGACAGTATCGGTCGATGCGATGGGCGGCGATGCCGGCCCGGGAGTCGTGCTTGCTGCGCTTGCCCGCTCGATCGTACGCCATCCCACCGTGCGCTACCTGCTGCATGGCGACGAGGCAATCCTGAAGCCGCTGCTGAGCCGACGCACAAAGCTTCGGGCGCGATCTGAAGTGCGGCACAGCGCCGAACATGTGCGCATGGAAGAGAAGCCGAGCCAGGCGTTGCGCCGAGGCCGCAACACGAGCATGTGGCGGGCCATCGAATCCGTCGCCAGGAAGGAAGCGGAGGTCGCGATATCCGCTGGCAACACGGGCGCGCTCATGGCGATGGCGATGTTTCAGCTTGGCGTCATCGAGGAGATCGATCGGCCGGCGATTGCGGCGCTGTGGCCCTCCAGGCGCGGGCACACCGTGGTGCTCGACGTCGGAGCCAACATCGCGACCGACGCACAGCAGCTCGTCGATTTCGCAGTGATGGGCGAGGCTTTCGCGCGTGCCATCCTGGGTTTGGAGCGTCCAACGGTGGGTCTTCTCAATGTCGGCGCGGAGGACATGAAGGGCAACGAAGCGGTTCGCAACGCGGCACAGATCCTGCGCGGCGCCGATCTGCCGATGGAATTCCTCGGCTTCGTGGAAGGTGACGACATTTCCGAGGGTACGGCGGACGTGGTTGTGACGGATGGCTTCACGGGAAACATTGCCCTCAAGACAGCGGAAGGTACGGCCGCGCTCGTGGGCCATTTCCTGCGCACGGCGCTGAGGCGCGGCGTGCTCGCGCGGCTCGGCGCCGTGCTCGCAAGCGGCGCACTCAAGACCCTTCGCCGCAAACTCGATCCGCGTGCGGCCAATGGCGGCATTTTCCTTGGGCTCAATGGCGTGGTCGTGAAGAGCCATGGGAGCGCCGACGCGCTCGGCTTCGCCAGCGCCCTGGACATGGCAATCGACATGGCATGCGCCGAGATCATTCCAAAGATCGTCGCCGACCACGCGCTCGTGGCGCCACTCTTCCGCGCCGCCAGCAATTCCGGAGCGGCAGCTTCGTGACGTTCGTCCGTTCGCTCGTCACCGGTCTCGGCGCCGCGCTGCCCGAGGCGGTCCTCACCAACGCCGATCTGGCGCGGCGGATCGATACCAGCGACGACTGGATCGTTTCGCGTACGGGCATCGAGCGGCGGCACATCGCGGCGGAAGGCGAGACCACCGCCGATCTCGCGTTGAAGGCGGCGCGCGCCGCGCTCGCTGACTCCGGCCTGGGCGCCGATGCGCTCGATCTGATCGTCGTGGCGACAACGACGCCCGACGAGACCTTTCCCGCCGTGGCCACAAGCATCCAGGCGCGGCTCGGAATGATCCGCGGCGCCGCTTTCGACGTGCAGGCCGTCTGCTCGGGGTTCATCTACGCGCTCGCCGTGGCCGACAATTTCATCAAGGCGGGGCAGGCGAAGACGGTGCTGGTCATCGGCGCGGAAACGATGTCGCGCCTGCTCGACTGGAGCGACCGCTCGACCTGCGTGCTGTTCGGCGACGGCGCCGGTGCGCTCGTGCTGCAGGCTGCCGACGGCCGGGGCGATTCGTCCGATCGGGGCGTGCTCAACAGCCAGCTCTATTCCGACGGCCGCCTGCACGATCTGCTTTACGTGGATGGCGGCCCGTCTTCCACCCGCACGACCGGGCATCTGCGCATGCAAGGGCGCGAAGTTTTCAAGCACGCCGTCGTCAACACGACAGCCGCGATCGAAGCGGCGGCGCAGGCGAGCGGCGTTGCCGTTTCCGACATCGCCTGGATCGTGCCGCACCAGGCGAATCAGCGCATCCTGGACGCAACCGTGCGCCGGCTCGGCATTCCGGCGGAGCGGATGATTTCGACGATCGCCGAGCACGGCAACACGTCGGCCGCGTCGGTTCCGCTGGCGCTGGCGGTCGGCGTAGCCGATGGCAGGATCAAGCAGGGCGATCTCGTCCTGATGGAAGCGATGGGCGGCGGCTTCACCTGGGGAGCATCGCTCGTCCGCTGGTGACACGGCGTCTCAATTCGCGATCTTATCCCTTTGATGTTGACGGACAAAAATCGCACTCCTAGGCTTGCCGGCACGCAGAGGGAGTCGCAAGCCCATGAGTTCGCACACCCTGACACGGGCCGATCTGAGCGAGGCCGTGTTCAAGGCGGTCGGCTTGTCGCGCAATGAATCGGCCCAGATGGTCGAGGACATACTGGAAGAAATCTGCGGTGCGCTTTCGCGCGGCGAAACGGTCAAACTTTCATCCTTCGGCACGTTCTCGGTGCGGCAGAAATCGCAGCGCATGGGGCGTAATCCCAAAACCGGCCACGAGGTGCCGATCGCGCCCAGGCGCGTACTCGTGTTCCGGCCGAGCCATGTGCTGAAGTCGATGATCAACGGCGAAGCGCCCGAGATCGAGCTGGTCGAGAACTGACATGTCGGCTGCTCCCATCATGTCCCTGAAATCACCCGAAGCATTTCGCACCATCAGCGAAGTCGCGGCTCTGCTCGATATGCCACAGCATGTGCTCCGTTTCTGGGAGTCGCGCTTCGCGCACATCAAGCCGATCAAGCGGGCGGGGGGACGGCGCTTCTACCGGCCCGAAGATGTCAATCTGCTGCGCGGCATCCGCGCGCTGCTTTATTTCGACGGGTACACCATCAAGGGCGTGCAGAAAATCCTGCGCGAGAAGGGTGCGCGTTTCGTTGCCGAGTGCGGCCGCAACGATGCGATGAAGCATGGTATCGCCCGGGCGCCCGACAGTGCGCCCAGGCCGGAGGGAGAGAGCTTTGACGCGCTGGCGACGCTCGCGCGCGTGCGCGCCGCCGCCGCCGAAACGCTCGCGCTCGACGAAGAGCGCCGTGTGCAGCTCGAAACCATGCTGACGGAATTGCTCGCTCTCAAATCGCACCTCGCCGCCACGCGCGCGCGCGTGACTGCCTGAAACTCCCGAATTCGCGTTGCCCCTGCGTGGCGCCGCGCCTATAGTCCGCGCGCCCGCGGGCAGACCCCCCGCGAACGGCACGGAGCGTGGCGCAGCCTGGTTAGCGCACCAGTCTGGGGGACTGGGGGTCGAGAGTTCAAATCTCTCCGCTCCGACCAGCTAAATCTTTGAAATAATTGCGCGAACAGAATTGACGCAACTCGTGGAGTGCGGGCGAGAATGGCCGGGGTAATTCGAACGACAACGTAGATGCGATTTGGTGCCGATAACAACGAAAGCTCATGGTCTGTAGCGAGGACTTTGATCACGAATGACCGTGCCCGTTATCAATCAATCATGCTGCCTTTGCTCCAACGCACCGCGCACGTGGGCAAGCCCACAGGAATGATCGAACTACTGCCCACTTTGGCCGCCGATCTGCATCTCAGCGACGACGATCTTTCCGAACGCCTGCCAAGCGGTCGGCAGGGCGTTTTTCATAACCGGATGCACTGGGCGAAGCATTACATGACGCGCGCGGGCCTTCTGGAAAGCGAGCACCGGTCCCGCGTGAGCTGCGGCAAACGCACGGTATTCAAGATTGCTCCCGACGGTACCGAAACCATTCTCCATTCTTTCGCCGGCGGATCCGATGGCGATACTCCTGCCGCCGGCCTGATCGCGGACGCGCAAGGCAATCTCTACGGCACCACCATCGGCGGTGGGGGGGATGGCTGTGCGGGCCTCGGCTGCGGCACTGTCTTCAAAGACCAACTGCAGTGACGGCTCCGGCCCTTATGCGAGCCTGATCGCCGACAAGGCCGGTAACCTGTACGGCACGACGGAATATGGCGGCGCAAGCGACTGCTTTGATGGTTGCGGCACGGTCTTCAAACTCGCACGGGACGGCCGCGAGAAGGTTCTCTATACCTTCTGCACGCAGGCCTATTGCCCCGACGGCCAGTTCCCCGTGGCTCCGCTGGTCGCGGACAAGGCTGGAAATCTCTATAGCACCACCGGATTTGGCGGCGCGAATTTCAATGGCGTCGTCTTCGAGCTGGCGCCGCATGGCGTCGAGACCGTATTGTATGCTTTCACGGGCGAAAGCGACGGCGCCGAACCGCAGACCGGCCTAGTCGCGGATAAGGATGTCAATCTCTACGGCACCACTGTGGCCGGCGGCAGCAAATGTCAGCTCCAGGGAGGCTGCGGCACCATATTCAGGCTCGCGCCGAAGGGCAGCCTGACTGTGCTTATTCCCCCGGTTCTGGCGCGAGCGGACTGATCGGCGACAGGAAAGGCAACCTATACGGCACCCTCCCCGACGGGGGAGCGCACAAGAAGGGCTTGGTGTTCACGCTTGGGGAATAGTGCGATCGCGTCGCTGCAGTGAGCCTGGCGGTCGACCCGGCTTCGGTTCGGACTAACACGACCCAGAAGGACTAGCCGCCAGGCTTTCAACGGACCGAAGCGTGGATTGCAACAACCAGCCAGTTCTGATTTTCATCCTCTCCGGCGCGCGAGCAGCGAAGCGGTGGGGCCGCGGGTAATGCCGTCGGGCCGCCAATTCTACCTCTTGAGCTTGAACACCGTGCCGCAACCTTCGCCGCTGTCGCAGCCGGCGTCGCCGCCGTCGAGCGTCGTGCCGTAGAGATTGCCTGCCTTGTCTTTGGTCAGCCCGGCGATGGGAGTGGCACCGTCGGTGCAATTCGCTTTGGAGCAGAAGGAATAAAGCGACGACTCGGTTCCGCCCGGGGCGAGTTTGAAGATCGTTCCCGAATTGTCTGCGCCACCCTCCGATGTCGTGCCGTAGAGATTGCCTGTCCCGTCCATGATCAGGCTGAAGTCGGGGTACTCACCGCCGCTTCCGGTGAATACATAAAGAGCTGTCGTTTTGCCCTTTGGCGTGATCTTGAAGACCGTGCCGAAGCCATACCCGCCGCCGTCGAAAGTCGTGCCGTAGAGATTGCCCGCCCTGTCCTCGATCACGCCGCCGTGGGGGCCGTTACCAACGAGGCCATCCCGAACTGGCTGAGCACACTCTCGGCGCCGTCCGGCGCAAGCTTGTACGCGGTGCCGGAGTCGCGTGCGCCGCCGAACAGCGTCGTACCGTAGAGATTGCCCGCCTTGTCCATGATGAGACCGGCATATGGATTTGCACCGTCCTTTCCGCCGTTGAAGCGGTAGAGCACGGTCTCGGTGCCGTCGGGCGCGAGCCTGAAGACAGTGCCGCAGCCAATTCCAAGTTGTTTGCACTTGTGGTCATCGCCACCGCCGGATGTCGTGCCGTAAAAATTCCCGGCACTGTCCGCAATCAGGCTGGCGAGAGGGTAAGCGCCGTCGCCGCTGCTTCCGCTGAAGGAATAGAGCACGGATTCGCTGCCATCCGGCGCGAGCCTGAAAACGGCGCCGAGGTTATGCGCCCCGCCGAGGTACGTCGTGCCATAGAGGTTGCCCGCCTTGTCTTCAATCAGTGCGGCGTAGGGCTGCTCGCCGTCGGCGCATTGCGACTGGGGACAGAAGGAATAGAGCACCAATTCGGCGCCGCCCGGCGTCAGCTTGACAACGGCGCCACAACCGTTCTGGCAGTTCGTACTGTCGCCACCATGTACTGTCGTGCCGTAGAGATTGCCCTGCTCATCGACGAGCAGTCCGGCATCAGGAAACCCGCCGTCCCCTCCCTCGGTGAACGCGTGGAGCACGGTTTCGTGGTTGTTCGCACACGCGCTTTGGAGAGGGAAAAGCAATGCGAGAACCAATCCGACTGCAACGACGCATGGGCTCGACGTGCCAGGAATCCGCGACATAGAAGTCCCCTCGATAAAGGATAAATCCGGAAACTACTGTCCGATCTTACACTGGAAACCGGGCAGGTGTGCTATGATTCTTCATGTCGAAATCGCGAATCACTTCCTCGGCCGAGGAGACCAGCTGCGCGGAATTCTGGATCGGCGAAGTCGAGTGCTGCGGCAAGGAATGGACATTTGCCGTAATCGGCGAGGGACCGGACCCCGTCACGAGCTACGTCTTCCATTGCCACGAAGCGGCGGAACGGGCGCGCCGGGGTATGTTCACAGCGCTCGGCAACGCAGTCGGCGTGATGGTGCTGCCGCCAGAGGAGTAGGTTTCCGACGCACGCGCGCAAACTGCCCGTCGCCGACCTTGCGAGTTTGCAGGCGGGATCGGGTGGGCCCGGCCGACTTGCGGTTTCAGCGGACCCGCGGGTGGATGAAGCCGGCGGCGTTCGACACCGCCTCGTTCCGGTTCGATACCTTCCCGATGAGATCGCAGCCGCCGGCCGGCTGGCGTGTCGCGCCGTCGACTGGAGACAGCCTTGCGGGAGTCGAGCCGGGTTTGGTGGTCTTGGTGCTGCGGTGGTAGTAGCATGACAGCCGCGAGGGGGGCGCTCGCGCCGTTTGTGTGAGCAGCGCGCGTCAGCCTTCTTGTGGATGCCACTCACAGGAGGAGATCATGAAACCCAGTGTTGCATTTTCGGTCGCGCTGACGATCGGCGCGATATGCGTCCCGTCGGCGATGTCGGCTCATCCGGCGATGAGCAACAGGGCGCAGATCGAGGCCCTGGAAGATCGCTTCGCCGCGGCGTTCAACGCCAAGGACGTGGACGCCATCATGAAGGTCTATGTTCCCGATCAGACCCTGTTCGTGTTCGACGTGTCGACGCCGCGGCAATATGTCGGCGCGGCGGCGTACCGGAAGGATTGGCAGGATTTTCTTGCCACCCTGAAAGGGCCGATCAAATTCCAGCTCAGCGATCTCGAGGTCTCGAACGACGGCAAGATCGGCTACGGCCATAGCATCCAGCATGTGACGGGCACGGATACCAAGGGGAAACCGGTCGATTTGACGGTGCGGGTGACCGACGTGTACCGCAAGATCGACGGCAAATGGCTCATCGTTGAGGAGCACGTTTCAGTTCCCGTGAATTTCGACACGGGCAAGCCCGATATGACGTCCGCACCCTGAAGCGGGGTGGCACTCTGGCGGATTCGGTCTGAACCGGCGGCGCCGCTGCCCGTTGTGCGGGGGCGGCGCTGTCCGGACAGGATCGGCGGCGGGTTCCGGCCGTTCCTCCATAGAATTCCGGGAACTGGGCAGTGAGCGTATTGCGGAAGTACCAGATGTTTCTGGCGATCGCCGTGCTGGCGGCGCCCGCGGGATTGGCGGTGGCGCGCCTGTACCCGCTCTGGGGCCACATATCGTCGCCTGCCGGAATCGGGATCAGCGTCATCTGCGTCGCTTGCATGGCGCTTCTGCGGTGCCCGAAATGTCACGCGTTGCTCGGTCTTACGGAAGCGGCGCGCGAATTCCAGTCGAACTGCTGTCCGCGTTGCGGCTTCGATCTGCGGCGTTAGACGGCAGCATCGAAAACGGGGATACCGATGTCTCTTTCCGACCTCGCATCCATCGGCACGATCGTGAGCGGCGCGGCGGTTGTCATCTCGCTTGTGTATCTGGCTTTCCAAATTCGGCAAAACACGCTGTATCAACGGGCCTCCATGCAGTGCTGGTGGGAGACCTCGTCGGCCACGATCGGGCACCCTCGGCCTATCTCGTATATCTGAAGCTTTGGCATCGTGTGCACGCGCCCTGGCGGCGATAGCTCAATATCCTGTCATTCCCGCGAAAGCGGGAACCCAAAGTCGCGCAGTTGGCAGCGTTTCGTGATGCGGCCGCACGGAATAGCGCGGGGACATTCGACATCTGGGTCCCCGCTTGCGCGGGGATGACAGAGGTGGATTTGTGGAAACTCAATCTCCGCGTCCGGTCGCCAGCCAGCGGGCGCAGTCGTGGCCGAGTTTTTCGCGCGCCATATTCTCATAACGGCGATTTTCGTCGGCGCTCAGTATGTCGCGCCAGCGGGCATTCGTTCCCTTGTTCATGAAGGTTTGAGCGCCTCCTTCCCACAAGGCGCCGCCGAGCGGAACGGTTTCGCTGGCGTGCGCCTTCATGTAATCGAAGCTGCAATGCTCGAGAATTGCGGGCCAGTTCGTTTCGTCGATGTCGATGTCCAGAAATTCTGCGATCCGCCTGATCTGTTGCGGCATGTCGTCTTTCAGCTGCGCAAAGTGCAGCAGCAGCACATTGGGAAGGTTCCGGACGTCCCACCAGGAGGCGACATTCTCCCAAAACGGCCAGAATGGATGCCCGTCCTGTTCCAGCCAGTCGTCAAAATACTGGCGGATGGATGCGGGCGGCTTGCCGATCGGCGGGCCGACAAGGCCGGGCGCGTCGTTCAGCGCCTCGTACCACAACGCATTCGCCGTGGCGTGATGATTGTAAAGGCTCCACACGACATCGCGGCCATCGCGCGCAACATAGAGATATTTCACCAGGGGCGAGAAGACGAGTGCGTCGACCGGCAGATGGGTCTTCAAAAAGCGGCGATGCGTCTGCTGCGCGACGGCCTGCAATTTCACGGCTTTCGGCGGCACGCGCAGGTCGAGCCATGGCGACATCTCCGCTACCGGCAGGCCTTCGGCGCCCGCGAAGAGAAGCTGCGCCACGATCTGCTGCACCCACGTCGTTCCCGACTTTCCATAGGTCGCGACCACGATGTCGTCGTCGCGGAACGCGAAATCGTTCCAGATGGTCGAGTCCATGTGGTGATTGTGAATTTCGCGCGTTTTGCGCGGTTGTCCGCCAACCGGTTGCGACATGGCTTCCTCCTCAGAACAGCGCCGCCGCCTTCTGCAGCGCGATTGCTAACCCGATGGCAAAAGGTACGCCGACCACAAGCCAGGCGACGACGCCGAGCGGTCCGAACGGCGCGCGCGCCGCGGTCTGTGCATCGGCTGCGATCATGTCCTCATGCTGGCGCAATCGTTCCTGCGCCAATTCGCGCTCGCTCATGAAGTGTTCGTCCTTCACGGGTCTGACGAACAGATTGCACAGCAGTCCGCAAAACAGCAGGACCGCCATCAGGTACAGCGTGCCATCATAGACGAGGTTCTTCGGCACGCCATTGGCAAGCTGTGCCTGACGGATGCCCGCGATCAGCGCCGGGCCGACAATGCCCGCAACCGACCATGCCGTGATCAGGCGCCCGTGAATGGCTCCCACCATCTGGGTGCCGAAAATGTCGGCGAGATAGGCCGGAATTGTCGCAAAGCCGCCGCCGTACATAGTGAGAATGACGCAGACGGAGGCGACGAACAGACCCGCCAGACCCAAATGTCCCCATGTCGGCAGGAGCGCATAGAGGATCATTCCCACCACGAAGAACACGAAATAGGTGTTCTTGCGGCCGAGGTAGTCGGACATCAAAGCCCAGAATATCCGCCCCAGACTGTTGAAGAGGCTGATCAAGCCGACCAGTCCCGCCGCGGCTGCAATGATGGCGGCCTTCTGCGCCGTGCCGAGCGCCGCGTGCGCGTCGAGACCCAGCAGCCGTCCGCCAAACACCTCCTGCAACATCGGGCTCGCCATCGCGATCACGGCGATGCCGGCGGTCACGTTCAGGCACAGCACGCCCCAGAGAAGCCAGAACTGGGGCGTCTTCCACACCCGATTCACGTGCACGTGGCGCGTTGTGATCATCGCCGTGCTTCCCGCGGCGATGTTCCAGTCCGTCGGTCGCCAGCCCGCGGGCGGAACGCGAAAACCGAACGCGCCGAGGCTCATTGCGATAAAATAAATGGCGCCCAGGATGATGAGCGTGAGCGCGACGCCGGGAGCGCCGTTGGTCGCAAAGTGCGCCATCAGCCACACGGCCAGCGGCGCGCCGATCATCGCGCCGCCGCCGTAGCCCATGATCGCGAAGCCCGTCGCCATGCCGCGCCGGTCCGGAAACCATTTGATCAGGGTCGAAACCGGAGTGATGTAACCCAGTCCCTGGCCGATGCCGCCGATGAAACCGCAACCGAGATAGACCAGCCAGAGCTGGTGGATCGCAACGC
Source organism: uncultured Alphaproteobacteria bacterium (assembly GCA_963812975.1). Classification (GTDB taxonomy): domain Bacteria; phylum Pseudomonadota; class Alphaproteobacteria; order Micropepsales; family Micropepsaceae; genus Rhizomicrobium. The sequence goes on from CAWEXK010000030.1 coordinate 74,404, forward strand.
CGACGCCGCCGACCGCCAGCCCGCCGCCCCAGCACAGCGCGGCCAGCAAACCGGACTTGCGCGGCCCCGCATGCTCCACCCAGCCGCCCCAGATCGCGGCCGAGATGCCGAGCATGGCGATGAAGATCTCGAAAGTGTGCGTGACGATCGGCACCGACCAGTTGCAGCCGGCCGACGTCAACGCATCGACGAAGCCCCCGCACGTTGCGCCCGGCACGAGCCTGCTCATCGGCAGCCAGAACACGCTGAAGCCGTAAGCCATGCCGATGCAGAGATGGATGGCGAGCGCCGCCGGCGGAACGAGCCAGCGGTTGAAGCGCGGCCCGGCGACGATGCGCGCGCGATCCAGCGGACCTGACGAGCGATTCCCTAGGTCAGCGGCTGCGGCAGCCATTCGCGATCCCGCAACTCACACGACGGGCTGCAGCGAGCGCGAAACGAAGATGAAGCCGATCCCCGTAGTCAGCAGATTGACGCCAAGCAGGATGCCCAGCACCACCAGCGAGATGGCGGGCCAGCCGGCCGCAATCAGGATAGCCATGATCACGCTTGCCAAACCCGAGATCAACATGCCGACCCAGCCGGAATGCGGGCGCGTTTCGAAGGCGAAGAAGATCTCGAATGCTCCCTGGAAGATGAAGATGACGCCGATGACGAGCGTGAGTGCGATTTCGCCGGCCAGCGGATTAAATATGAGAAACACCCCCGCGGCGATCGACAGCAAGCTGAGGACGAGCGATCCGAAGAAGGGACCGGTGCCGTGAATCGAAAACGAACCGACCAACATGAAGCCGCCGGAAATCAGGAATATCCAGCCGACGAACAACGCGGCGACAAGCGTAGAGACGATCGGAAACACGATGGCCACGATCCCGAGCGCGACCATTGCCAGACCCAGCCAAAGCAACTTGTTCGACGATGCCCGCAACCGGCCATGAAACAGGCTGTCGGCCAAATTCGTGCTGCTCATTGTCATTCCCCCCAACCGCATTGGCGGTATGTGCGCCGTACATGGCTGAAGAGTAGCCATTACGCCATCTTCCGGCAATTTGGAACGGCCCGGCGCTCCGATTGCGAAATCACGAAAGCGTTTGAAATCCCTCCGCTCGTATTGACCGGGTCGCGCGCATGGGCGATTTTGGCCTCCCGCCCTCACGTCATGGGGCTTGAGCGGCGCGTGTCGAGGAAAACACACCTTGCATTGGCGAAGCACCGCGGCCGCATTGCCGCTCGTGCTGTTTGGCCTGGTCGCTTCGGCGCAGGCGCAGACGGCGGACGATTTGATCGCGAAGAACCTCGCTGCCCGTGGCGGGCCCGACAGGCTGGCCGCGATCCACACGATCGTGAGCCGGGGCGAACTGCGCTTTCCGGGCGATTACAAGCTGACCTACAAGGAGACGCGATCCCGCGTGGGCGGGAGCGCCGATGCGTGCGCGGTACGCATCGAAGCGGCACTCGAAGGGCTTGCGGTCATCCAGGCCTACGACGGGACAAGCGGCTGGCGCATCAATCCGTTCGAAGGACGCAAGGATGCCGAGCGCATGGGCGCGGACGAGGCGCGTGAGCTTGCAGACGAAGGATCGATAGACGGGGCGCTGCTCGCCGCCAGGGCCAAAGGCTCGCAGGTCGATTATCTCGGCCGCGAGGACATTGACGGTACCGACGCCTACAAGCTGCGCGTCACGCAATCGGACGGAACGGTCTTCACCTATTATCTCGATCCCGACGCTTATCTCGAGATCAAGATTCTCGAACGGCGTACCATCCGCGGCGCGGAGAAGGAGACCGAGACGGATTTGGGAGACTATGAGCGCGTGGCCGGCGTCTATTTCCCGTTCTCGATCTCCTCGGGGCCAAAAGATTCAACGGACAAGGAAGTGATCACGATCAATTCAGCGGATGCCAATCTTGCTGTCGCGCCCGAACTGTTCGCGATGCCCGTGCAGCCCGCTACAGCCTCCCAAACCAAATGAAACATTCCGATCGACGGTGGACAGCCATGCCGCGCCAGATTCCGTTTTTTCTTTTGCTCGCCGCATCTCTTCTTTCGCTGCCGGCGACCGCCCAGACGGCGACGAGCGCGACCGTGTCGGGTCTTGGCGCGCGCAATATCGGCTCCGCTGCGATGAGCGGACGCATTGCTGCCGTGGCTGGGCGCCAGGAGCCGGACGGCAAAGTGACGCTGTTTGTCGGCGCGGCGTCGGGAGGTGTGTGGAAATCGCAGGATGGCGGCACGACCTTCAAGCCGGTCTTCGATCGCGAACTCGTGCAATCCATCGGCGCCATCGCGCTCGATCCGTCCAATCCGAAGGTCGTTTGGGTGGGGACGGGTGAAAGCTGGACGCGCAATTCGGTTTCCATCGGCGACGGCATCTACAAGTCAACCGACGGCGGCGAGACCTGGACCAATATGGGCCTGCCCCAATCCGAGCGCATCGTGCGCATCGTCGTCGATCCCAAGGACAGCAACGACGGTCTATGCCTGCGTCCCCGGAAAGCTGTGGAGCGACAGCGCCGATCGCGGACTCTACAAAACGGGTGACGGCGGCCAGACATGGTCGCTGGTGCTCAAGGGGCGCAATCTCTCGACGGGTTGTTCCTCGGTCACGCTCAACCCCAAAAACCCGGACGAGCTGCTTGCGGGCATGTGGGATTTCCGGCGCAAGGGATGGACGTTTCGCTCGGGCGGCGACGGCCCGACAGCGCCGTCGTCGAGCGGGCTGTTTCATTCGACCGACGGCGGACGCAGCTGGACGGAATTGACCGCGCAGACGAGCAAGGGTCTGCCGAAAACCCCGTGGGGCAGGGTCGAAGTCGTCTACGCGCCGTCCAATCCGGCCCGCGTTTATGCCTTCATCGAGAATGTGCGCTCCGCGCTCTACGTCTCCGACGATGGCGGCAATACCTGGCAGGAGCGCGACCGCAGCCGCAACATGGTCTGGCGGCCGTTCTATTTCGCGCGGCTCGTCGTCGATCCCACCAATCCCGATCGCCTGTTCAAGATGAATCTGACCCTTATTGCGTCGGAGGATGGCGGCAAGAGCTTCACCGAAGCCGGCGGTGGGAGCCATGGCGACTGGCACGATGTCTGGATCAATCCGGCCAATCCCAAACAGGTCATCGGCGGCGACGATGGCGGCTTGTGGATCTCCTATGATGGCGGCGTGAAATGGTGGAAGGGCGAGAACCTGCCCATCAGCCAGTTCTATCACGTCAGCGTCGATGACAAGGACCCCTATCAGATCTATGGCGGCCTGCAGGACAATTCCGTGTGGGTGGGCGACAGCGCTTATCCGGGCGGCATCACCAACAGCCGCTGGGAGAACCTCTACAACGGCGACGGCTTCTTCGCCTTCCCCGATCCCTCGGATTCCAATTTCGTCTATGCCGAATACCAGGGCGGCTACATGGGACGCGTCAACCGCAAGACGCTGGAAGCGCGCGACATTCAGCCCAAGGCGAATTATCACGAGAAGCTGCGCTTCAACTGGAATACGCCGATCGCGCTTTCCCCGACCGACAGGAACACGGTCTATGTCGGCGCCCAGGTTCTCTTCCGCTCGCGCGATCACGGCGTGAACTGGGAGCGCATCTCGCCCGACCTCACGACCAACGATCCCGAAATGCAGAAGCAGGAAGAGTCGGGCGGCATCACCGTCGACAATTCCGAAGCGGAAATGCACACCACGATCTACTCGATTTCGGAGAGCCCGAAAAATCACGCGGTGATCTGGGTCGGGACCGATGACGGCAATGTCCAGGTGACGCGCGATGGCGGCAAGTCATGGACGAACACGGTCGCCAACATCCCCAATCTGCCGAAAGGGAACTGGATCAGCTGGGTCGAGGCGAGCCGCTACGATCCGGCCACCGCTTATGTGACGGTGGACCGGCACAATTTCGGAGACATGGCGCCCTACGTCTATCGCACGCGCGATTATGGCCGGACGTGGTCGGCCTTGATCACGCCGCAGACGACGGGCGTCCGCGGCTATGCCCATGTGGTGAAGGAAGATCCCAAATCGCCGAACATCGTTTTCGTCGGGACGGAATTCGGTCTCTATGTTTCGCTGGATTCCGGCTTCAGCTGGGCTGCCTTCCGGCCCAACAATTTTCCGGCCGTTGCCGTGCGCGACCTCGCCTTTCAGACGCGCGACGACGATCTCGTGATCGCCACGCATGGCCGCGGCATCTGGATCATCGACGACATTTCGCCGCTTCGCGCTCTGCGTCCGGCGACATTGGAAACCGAGGCGACGTTGATCGCGGGGCGGAAGGCGCAACAGCGCATCGAAAGCAATGGCGGCTGGGCCAATGGCGATGCGCAGTATTCCGGACAGAATCCCGCGGACGGCGCCGTCATCACCTATTATCAGAAAGCACGCCAGGTGATCGGCCGCCTCAAGATCGAGATTCTGAATGCGCAGGACAAAGTGATTTCGACGGTGCCGCCGTCCAATCGCAAGGGCCTCAATCGCGTCGTCTGGACGATGCGGGATGATCCGCCGCAAACGCCCCCGGGCGCGACGCTTGTGTTCAACGCCACACGCGGACCGCGCGTGCCGCCGGCAACCTATACGGTGCGCGTCACCAAAGGCAGCAACGTCTACAGGATGCCACTTGCGGTGGGCCTCGACCGCCGCGCGACATTCAAACTTGCCGATCGCATGGCGCAGTATGCCGCCGCGAAACGGGTGTCGGCGCTGTTCGGCAGGATGAGCGGGCTCGCGGCGAAAATCGTCGAGGTCCGTGAAGGCGCGGACGCGCGCGCGGCCGGACTTCCGCCGAACGATGGGTTGCGACACGATCTCGACGCATTGGCGCAGGATGCCGATGCGCTGCGCAAGAAGATCGTCGCGACCAAGGAGGGGGGCGCCATTACCGGCGAAGAGCGCCTGCGCGAGCACCTCGATTACGTCTATGGCGCCATCATGTCGGTCGAGGACCGTCCGACGCCCTATCAGATGGCGCGCGTCGATGTTCTCGAACATGAGCTGAGGGACGTCGAAAACGCCTTCGCGGCCCTTGAGAAGACCAAACTTGCAGCGGTGAACAGCAGCCTCAAGAACAAAGGTCTCGCAGAGATCACGGTCGCCGAACTGGCGCCGTCCGCCGAAGATACGGGCGGTGGGGTGGCGGGGCAGGTCGCAGGCAAGCTGGTGGGGCTGAGGCTCTTCGATTTCAGCGTTCTTCGCGCAGAGGCGGCCGAGCGAGACTGACGTTGCCCTAATCGCGATTGACAATCATTCGCAACTGGCCATATGTTGGGATAGGCCAGCGGTTCTGGATTGTCAAATGATCGTTTGCGTGTGCAATCGCCTTGGAGAAGGCCGGGTTCGGGCGGCGATCGCCCATGGCGCGGATACCCCCGAGCAGGTCTATGCTGGGTGCGGGGTGGAGAGGAATTGCGGCCTATGCCAGGAAACGATCGAAGACATGCTGGACGAGGCGGACACGGAAACGCGGCTGCGCGCGGCAGCGTAGGCGACGCGCCAGGACCGGCACCCAGGGCGTCTCTGCCCGGCAATCCCGAAGTCATCGGCTTCCTCAACATCGTTCTCAAGAACGAATTGACCGCGATCAATCAATACTTCCTGCATTCCCGTATGCTCGCGGATTGGGGGCTCTCCATTCTGGCGAAGCAGGAATACGACCAGTCCGTCGACGAGATGAAACACGCCGACCGGCTGATCCGCCGCATCCTGTTTCTGGGCGGGCTGCCCAATCTGCAGGACCTCGGCAAGCTGCTCGTCGGCGAGAGCGTCACGGAGATTCTCGACTGCGATCTCAGGCTGGAACAGCGTTCGCTGCCCGATCTTCACCAGGCGACTGCGCTCTGCGAATGCATCGGCGACTACGTCTCGCGCGACTTGTTCGTGGATATACTCCAGAGCGAGGAACAACATATCGACTGGCTGCAGACCCAGTTCCGGCTCATCGAGCAGATGGGTCTGCCGAATTTCGTGCAGCTGCAGACCAGGCCGAACGAGTTCGGCGCCGGCTGAACCCTCGTAAGAAGCGCGGGATTGCTACAAACCAGGGTCGCGATTCATCCACGGCAGCATCAGGCCGACGGGAATGATCCACAACGTGCCGGCAGACGCGTAGTAGAGGAGCGTCACGAACCACGCCGCGTGCGGCAGCACGTGCACGCCGATACCCATGGCGACGAGCGCATATATCGGCAGCCAGATCAGCAGGACGATGGTGCCGATCAGTTTTTTGACGTGCGGTTTCACGCAATCCTTCACTGCGACGCGACAAAGCCGACGCGGCTGCGCGTTCTTGGTGTGAGTGACGCAATCCGTCCCATGCGTTCGTTCGCGCATGGACGTTTCTGCATTGCCTCGCTAATACCCGGATCGCATGACCATGGCCAGCGCAGCACTCCCAGCTTCGACGCCGGCGCGCCGTGCCGTTGGCTGGTGGTTGCTTGTCGTTTCTCTGCTCGTCGCGGCGATGGTGACGATTGGCGGTCTGACCCGGCTCACCGGCTCGGGTCTCTCCATCACGCAATGGCAGCCGGTGACGGGCATCGTTCCGCCGTTGAACGAGCAAGCCTGGCAGGCCGAATTCGCGCGATACCGGCAAATTCCCCAGTATCGACTCGAGAATCGCGGCATGAGCCTCGCGGCGTTCCGGACCATCTATTGGTGGGAATGGTCGCATCGCCTGCTGGGACGCTCGATCGCGATCGTGTTCCTGCTGCCGTTTCTTTTTTTCGCCGCGACGGGAGCCATCGGGCGCCGCGCTTGGTTTCGCATGACGTTTCTGTTCGCGCTCGGCGGTCTGCAGGGATTTGTCGGCTGGTGGATGGTCGAAAGCGGTCTGGAGACGCGCGTGTCGGTCAGCCAATACCGGCTCGCGATTCATCTCGGCGTCGCGATGCTGCTGTTCGGGGCGCTGCTCTGGACGGCTCTGGAGTACCTGCGCGAACCGGTTTCCGCTTCAACGAATGACGGTGCGGGCCCGAACGGGAAGCTGCGCGCAGGCGCATGGACTCTCGTCGCGCTCGTCTATCTGCAGATGTTGCTGGGGGCCCTCGTCGCCGGATTGCATGCCGGTCTGATCTACAACACCTGGCCTTCGATGAACGGACAGGCATTTCCCGAGAACGCCTTTTCCTCGCATCCCTGGTGGATAAATTTCTTCGAGAATCCGGGGCTCGCCCAGTTCGCGCATCGCGTCGTCGCTTATGTGGTGGCCGCGGGCACCGCCGTGTTCTGGCTGGCAGTGCGCCGGGGATCGTTGAAAGCCATGGCGCGGGCGAGCACCCACGCGCTCCTGGCGCTCGCGCTGCTTCAGATAGTTCTCGGCATCGTCACGCTGCTCAACCAGGCACCGCTCCCGCTCGCGGCCTTGCATCAGCTGACGGCGGTCGGCGTCTTTGGCGCCGCGCTGTGGTGCGCCTTTGAACTGTCCGGCGCCGGAATTTCCCAGCGTCCCATTCCCTCGAGAGCGATGACCGGGAATGCGGCCGCTGCCGAAGGATCATGAAAGCAGCGCAGGCGGGTGAACGCCCGCGCCCTGTCGCTCCCGCGGCTTTCTTGCAACAGGCTGTGGCTTGGGTACACTGGAGGTTTCCGAAACGGGTGCCGGGGTGTCCGGCGGGCTGGGGTAACGGCAGGCCTGAATGGCGACAACCAACGTGGTCGGCCCGCCTCCTCGTGCCGGTCTGTGGCAGCTGATTCGCGCCGCGTCGCGGCCCTCGCGGCTGGCTGGGGCCGTGGGGCTGCTCGCGATCGTCACCGGCGTCGCCACCTACGCGACGGTCAGGGGGCTCGTGCCCTACCACCCGACTTCGACCACGCTGATCGCGCTTCTTCTTACCAATTTGGCGTTGGTGCTGACGCTGGGCGCCCTCATCGTCTGGCGATTGAGCCGGCTGTGGATCGACCGCCGCTCGGGCATCGCGGGCGCGCGGCTGCATGTGCGCCTGGTGATGCTCTTCAGCGCGATTGCCGTCATTCCGGCGATTCTGGTGGGCGTGTTTGCGGCCGTGTCGTTCGATCTGGGCATCGAGGCCTGGTTCTCGGTGCGGGTGAAGGCGGCGCTCGGCAGCGCCGTGCACGTGGCGGAGGGTTACGTTCAGAGCAATGAGCGTCTCATCGTGGCCGATGCCTACGAGATCGCCAACAGCATCGAGCACGACCCCGAACTGTTCGATGCCAACAATCGCGTGCGCGCCGACATCCTTTTCACCAAGCTCGCCATCCTGACCAAGGACCGCGGCCTGCAGGCCGCCTACATCATCGATTCGCACGGCCATGTGCTCGGCAGCACCAAGCAGCGGTTCCTGCCCGATCTCGCGTTGCCAAAACCCGGCGACATCGCCCAGGCATCGCGCGGCACCATCGTGATCGATGCCAATGCCACAGTGGGAGTCGTGCGCGGACTGATCCGCATGCAGGCGCTCAACGACGCCTATCTGCTCGTGGTGCGCACCGTCGACCCGCATGTGCTCGCCTATTACCAGCACACCGTCGATGCGGTCTCGGAATACAAACGCCTCGAGCAGAACCGCTCGCAGGTGCAGCTTGTCTTCGCGGCGCTTTACGGGGCGGTGTCGCTGCTCATTCTGCTGGCGGCGATCTGGCTCGGCCTGTGGGCCGCCAACAGCCTGGTGCGGCCGATGTCGCGGCTGATCGGCGCGGCAGAGCGCGTCTCGCACGGCGACCTGAAGGCGCAGGTCGAGAGTCGACCGCGACGACGACGAGATGGGCGATGCTCGGACGCGCCTTCAATCGCATGACCGACCGAACTCGACAGCCGCCGCGAGCGAACTGGTTCGCGCCAACCGAGCAGATCGACGAGCGCCGCCGCTTCACCGAAGCCGTGCTGGCGGGCGTGAGCGCCGGCGTCGATTGGGCTCGACCACGACGGCCGTGTCACCATCGTCAATCGCGCCGCAGCACGGCTGCTGAACGCCGCGCCCGAAGAACTCGAAGGCCAGCATTATGCCGAGGCGGTGCCGGAGCTCTCGGCCATCATCCGCCGCGCGCTGCCATGAGCCGGCCGCGCGGGCGAGCGGCGAAGCGACGGTCAAGCGCGGCGCGACAATTCGCAGCCTGAGCGTTCAGGTGGCGAGCGAGGCGGGCGCGGGCGAAGCAGGGTTCATCGTCACCTTCGACGACATCACCGATCTTGTTTCCGCGCAGCGCACGGCCGCCTGGGCCGATGTCGCACGCCGCATCGCCCACGAGATCAAGAATCCGCTGACGCCGATCCAGCTGTCGGCGGAACGGCTGAAGCGAAAATACGCCGGAGAAGTCTCGACCGATCCCGAGGTTTTCCGCCAATGCACCGACACGATCATCCGCCAGGTGGGCGATATCGGCCGCATGGTGGATGAATTCTCCTCCTTTGCCCGCATGCCGTCGCCGGTGATGCGTCGCGAGAACGCGTCAGGAACTCGTGCAGCAGGCGGTCTTCCTGCAACGCGCCGGCCACGCGCAGATCGAATTCGAAATCGACGTGTCGGGGCGCCCGATCCACTTCGATTGCGACGGCCGTCTGGTCGCCCAGGCGCTGGTGAACGTGCTGAAGAACGCGTGCGAAGCGATCGAGGCGCGGCTGGCGGCGGGCGCCGACGAGCGCGGCCGTATTGCCATCGGTGTATCGGCCGACGCGTCGCGGGTGGTGTTCAGCGTCGCCGACAACGGCATCGGGCTGCCGCACGGGCAACGTCATCGCCTGACCGAGCCCTATGTGACGACACGCGCGCGGGGCACCGGCCTCGGGCTGGCGATCGTTCGCAAGATCGTCGAAGAGCATGGCGGCGAGATTTCGCTGGCGGATCGCGAGACCGATGAATCGGGGGCGGAAGTGCGCCTCAGTTTTCCATTGAGACAAAAGACAGCAACCGGAACGGAGTTCGGTGAACGGAATGAACAAGAACGGATCGTTGATCGCGCCTGAGCTGCTCGTCGTCGACGACGAGGAGGACATTCGCGAATTGATCGCGGGCATCCTGCGCGACGAGGGCTATACCACGCGCATTGCGGCCGACAGCGACACCGCGCTCGCTGCCGTGCGCCAGCGCCGCCCCCAGCTCGTGATACTGGACATCTGGCTGCAGGGAAGCCGGCTCGACGGCATCCAGGTCCTCGATGCATTGAAGCGCGACCAGCCGGACCTGCCCGTGGTCATGATCAGCGGCCACGGCACCATCGAGACCGCCGTCGCATCCATCAAGAAGGGCGCCTATGACTTCATCGAGAAGCCGTTCAAGGCCGATCGCCTGATCCATGTCACGGCGCGCGCCCTGGAAGCGGCGCGGCTCAAGCGCGAAGTGCAGGAGCTGAAGCTGAAGGTCGGCGAGGACACCGAACTTGTCGGCGTTTCATCGGCGATCAGTCAGCTCAGGCAGATGATCGACAAGATCGCCCCCACCGGCAGCCGTGTGATGATCACCGGTCCGGCCGGCTCGGGCAAAGAGCTGGTCGCGCGGCTCATCCACGCGCATTCGCGGCGCGCCGCCCATGCCTTCGTGGCCATCAACTGCGCGATGATGGCGCCCGACCGCATCGAAGCCGAGCTGTTCGGGGAAGAGAATGCCGACGGTCCGCGCAAGATCGGCCTGCTGGAACTGGCGCATAACGGCACCCTGTTCCTCGACGAGGTGGCGGACATGCCGATCGAGACGCAGGGCAAGGTGCTGCGCGTCTTGGTCGAGCAAAGCTTCCAGCGGGTAGGGGGAAACACCCGAGTGCAGGTCGACGCACGCATCGTCTCCTCGACGACGCGCGACCTGCGCGCGCAGATTGCCGCCGTCCAGTTCCGCGAGGATCTCTACCATCGGCTCAACGTGGTGCCGTTGCGCGTTCCTTCGCTTTGCGAGCGTCGCGACGACATTCCGCTGCTCGTCATGCATTTCATGAAGCGGCTGTCGGTTGCCTCGGGGCTGGCGATGCGGGAAATCGGCGACGATGCGCTGGCGGTGCTGCAGGCGCATGGCTGGCCGGGCAATGTGCGCCAGCTGCGCAACATCATCGAACGGTTGCTGATCCTGGCGAGCGACGATGCGGTGCAGGCAATCTCCGCCGACCTGCTGCCCGCCGATTTCGGAGCCGGCGCCACCTGGGCCAACGGCGCCACGGGCGATCTGGTGATTTCCCTGCCGCTGCGCGAAGCGCGCGAGATTTTCGAACGGGAGTATCTGGTGGCGCAGATCAACCGCTTCGGCGGCAACATCTCGCGCACCGCCGCCTTCATCGGCATGGAGCGCTCGGCGCTGCATCGCAAATTGAAGTCGCTGGGCGTGGGTCCCGTGGGCCGCGAGCTGCCCGTCAATGCCTGAGACAGCAGCGGCAGCGCGGTCGCGGCGCGCGCCGGTCGGGCGCATCGCCTACGTGAACGGCCGCTACCTCCGCCACGATCTTGCCGGCGTGCATGTGGAGGATCGCGGGCTGCAGTTCGCCGATTTCGATCTACGAAGTCTTCGGCGTCTTTGGCGGGCTTGTGTTCGACGAAGACCCACACCTGGACCGGCTGGAGCGATCGCTGGGCGAGATCGCGCTCCAGATGCCGATGGGGCGAGCGCCGCTGAAACTCGTGCTGCGCGAGATCGCGCGCCGCAACCGTGTCGCGGACGGGCTGATCTATCTGCAGGTGACGCGCGGTGCGGTGCGCCGCGATCACGCGATCCCGCAACAAGCCGCGCGCCCGTCCCTGATCCTCACCGCACGCGCCATCGATTCCGAAAGCTTCGAGCGCCGGCGGCAGGAAGGCATCCGCGTGGTGACACAGCCCGACGAACGCTGGGCGCGCTGCGACATCAAATCCACCTCGTTGCTTGCCAATGTGCTCGCAAAGACGGCGGCGCGCGACGCCGGGGCCTATGAGGCATGGCTCGTCGACGGCGACGGCCGCATCTCGGAAGGCTCGTCCACGACCGCCTGGATCGTCGACCGCAACGGCAACCTCGTCACCCGCGACCTCGATCATGCCGTGCTCCCGGGGGTGACGCGGCACGTGCTGGCCTCGGTGGCGCAGACCGCGCAGATGCCCATCGTCGAGCGTCGCTTCACGCTTTCGGAGGCGCAGGAGGCGCGCGAAGCGTTCATCACCGCGGCGACGATCGGCGCGCTGCCCGTGATTGCCATCGACGGCAAGCCGGTCGCCGAGGGGAGGCCTGGCCCGGTCGCGCGGCGGCTGCAGGATCTCTATCGGCATGCCGCCTGGCTGAAAGCCAGCGAGGACAAAAATCAACTTTAGGTCTTCGCGCCTCGATCAAATACAACTATGGTGGATTGCTTCTGCGCGGGGCTGAAGCCTACGAAAGAAAATACGAAAGAAAAACGGTGTCATCATGACCGAAAAACAACAGAATTTGCAGGACACCTTTCTCAATGCGGTACGCAAGAGCAAATCGTCGGTGACGATTTTTCTGGTCAACGGCGTGAAGTTGCAGGGGAACATCACCTGGTTCGACAATTTCTGCGTCCTGCTGCGCCGTGACGGGCATGCGCAGCTTGTCTACAAGCACGCGATCTCGACAGTGATGCCGCTCGGACCGATCCAGCTTCAGGACGTGGAGCCGGCGGCGATGGAGACGGCCTGAGCTCCGCCCGCCGTAGAGGCGCCACGCAGATCGTCAAGCGCGGCGTCGCCGCCATCGTTCTTCACGTCGAGCCCCGGCGCCGCGACGGCGCGCGCACGGTCCGCAACGCGGAGGCGCGGCTGACCGAGGCGATCGGATTGGCCGCGGCCATCGGTCTCGACATCGTGGCGCAGCACATCGTGCCGCTTTCGGGTACGCGGCCGGCCACCCTGATCGGGAAGGGCAAGGTTGAAGATCTTGCGGCCGAAGCCAGAGCGGTGGAACCCGAAGTCATTGTCGTCAATGCCGTGCTCAGCCCGGTGCAGCAACGCAATCTCGAGAAGGCCTGGAACGCCAAGGTGCTCGATCGCACCGCGCTGATTCTCGAAATCTTCGGGGAACGCGCGCGCACACGGGAGGGACGCCTGCAGGTCGAACTCGCCCATCTCACCTGGCAGCGCAGCCGGCTGGTGCGCAGCTGGACCCATCTCGAGAGACAGCGCGGAGGCTTCGGCTTCCTGGGTGGGCCGGGCGAAACCCAGATCGAAACCGACCGCAGGCTGATAAGCGAGCGCATCGCGAAAATTCGCCACGAGCTCGAAGCTGTCCGCCGCACGCGCGGCCTGCACCGCCGTGCCCGCAAACGTGTTCCCTATCCGGTGGTGGCGCTGGTGGGTTACACCAACGCCGGCAAGTCCACGCTGTTCAACACGCTGACGAAATCCGCCGTCGAGGCGCGGGACATGTTGTTCGCCACGCTCGACCCGACCATGCGCGGCATCAAGCTGCCGGGTGGTCGTGCGGTGGTGATCTCCGATACGGTGGGCTTCATCGCAGATCTGCCTGTGGAGCTGATCGCAGCGTTCCGCGCCACGCTCGAGGAGGTTCTCGAAGCCGACGTCATCGTTCACGTCCGCGATATCGCCCACGAGGAATCCGAGGCGCAGAAATCGGACGTGGTCAGCGTGCTCTCGGAGCTTGGCATCGAAAGCGATGCCGACCGGCGGATGCTCGAAGTTTTCAACAAGATCGATCTGCTCGCACCATCCGCGCGCGTTGGCTTGCGCACCCGTAACGGGGGAGATCAGAACCCCATCGCGATATCGGCATTGACCGGCGAAGGGCTGGACGATTTCCTGCGGCGCCTGGATCAGTTGCTCGATACGCACCGCCTGACGCTGGATCTCCGTCTCGAGCCCGCCGATGGGGCCGGCATCGCCTGGGCTTATGCGCATGGCCGCGTGCTCGCCCGCCAGGACCAATCAGAGAACGTGGCGCTGACTCTCGCGATCGATCCCGAGGACAGGGGCCGCTTCGAAAAGCGCTATGGCGACAGCATCGTCGCGCGTTAGCTTTCCTGCAATTTCGCTGCCTGCCAAAGCTCTTCCATCTCGGCAAGCGACGCGTCGGCGGGCGAACGTGCCTGTTGCGCGAGAGCGGTTTCTATGGCGCCGAAACGCCTGGTGAACTTTGCATTCGTCGCGCGCAGCGCCGTTTCCGGATCGACGCCAAGGTGGCGCGCGAGATTGGCAACGGCAAAGAGCAGATCGCCGATTTCGTCCTCGAGTTTTTCCCGCGGTGCGCCCATGGCCTGCGCTTGCACAATCTCCTGGGCTTCCTCGGCGATCTTTCCGACGACCTTCGCCGCCGAATCCCAATCAAATCCGACGCTTGACGCCCTTTGCTGAAGTTTGAGCGCACGCAGCAGCGCGGGCAGGGCGGGGGTGACATCGGCGAGCAATCCGCGGCCTGGCACCCGTTCGCGTTTCTTGTGTTCCTCCCAGGCGGCGGTCTGCGCTACCGCCGATTCGATGCGTCCGCCATCGGCAAAGACGTGCGGATGGCGGCGCAGCATCTTGCCGGTGATGGCAGCGACAACATCCTGGAAATCGAACAGCCTGCGCTCCTCGGCGATCCGGGAATGGAAGACGACCTGGAGCAATAGATCGCCCAGCTCCTCCTTCAGCGCCGGCCAATCCTCGTCTTCGATCGCGCCTGCGACCTCGTAGGCTTCCTCGATCGTGTAGGGCGCGATGGTCGCGAAGCTCTGCTCGCAGTCCCACGGACAGCCGGATTGCGGATCGCGCAGCCGCCGCATGATCTCCAGCAACTCCAGCACCGCGCCGCTTGCGTCCTTGCTCATGCGCCCATTGAAAAGCCGCCTGCACCCCGCGGCAAGTGGATAAACCGGACCGGGGAGCAACGCGTGGGCGAGGGATCATTGGGGACAAGCAGGCAGCACGCTACAAATGCACTAATCCGCGGCGGAGGCCTCTTGCGACGGCTTCGGCGCGCGTGGCGACGCCGAGTTTGCGAAAGATCGATTCGGCGTGGAATTTCACAGTGTGCTGCGAAATATCGAAGCGGCGGGCGATGGCTTTGTTGCTGAGTCCGTCGCTCAGCGCGATCAGAATCTCGATCTCGCGCGGAGTCAGCGGCGAGGGATATTCGTTCTCCTCGAGCGCGGAAAAGCCGCGATCGGATCGCGCGCGCACCACGAGGCCCGCCGCGACCGCGCGCAGCGCCGCATCGATCTGAACCGGCGAAGCATCCGCAGGCAGCAAGCCGCCGGAATCCAGTCTGGTGCCGCCAAGAACCACCGCCGCGGCACCATCGAACAGGCCCGCATCGGCGTCCGCCAGCACCACGTCCGCGTCCGACGAATCCGCAACCGCATGGCCGAGTTCCCGCACGAGATTTGAAAGTGCGATTTCCCGCGCCAGGCGTGCTGCGCGAATGGCGACCCGCAACGCTGCGGACCGTAGCACACGCGCCGCCTCAGCCATCGGCCGGCCGTGCAGCGATGGTGGCGTGAAGCGAAACGAGGGCGCCGGCGCGCATGAACTCGCAGCGCGATCTGGCGGCCGATGCTGTCCTGTCCCAGCCGCTCCGCCAGATGACGGACCTGCGTCGCGCGCGCGCCATCGATGCCGAGCAGAATGTCGCCCGCAAGGAGCCCGGCGCCAGCCGCGGGACCGTCGGGCACGGTCGACATCACCATCAATCCTCTTTGCTCCTTCGCCGCTTCGCGCCATGCATCGGGGATCACAATGGGTTGCAGCGCCACACCGAGCCAGCCACGCTCGATACGGCCATGAACGAGAAGAATTTCGACACTTCGCTCGACGGTCGAAGCCGGGATGGCGAGCACCGCATCGCGATGGCCCAGCGTCGAAATACCGATCAACCCTCCGGCCCCGTCGAGAACGGGACCGCCGTCTTCGCGAGGAGACAGCGCGATGTCGAGCACGATCCGACGATCGATCTTTCCGCCGGCGCGACTTCGCCATTCGGGTGCGACAGCGCTGATGATTCCAAGGTGGACGGCGATGCCGCCATGCCCGTCGGCGCCGAAGGCCAGCGCAAGCGATCCGGACTCTGCTTCGACGACGGGGGGCAGGGTACCGCCGGTCGGCGCGTCGAGCCTCAGAACTGCGACATTGGTGCCGGGATCGCGTCCCGCGAGCGTGGCGCGCACCGGCGCAGCGGGCGCAATCACAACCTCATAGGATTCCGCTTTGGGCAGCGACTGCTCCGACGTCGCCACGATGCCGGAGCGCCAGAGCGTGCCCGTACGAAGATTCGTATCGCCGCAGCGGATCTCCGCCATGTAGTTGCGCGCAGCTCGTGCCTGTTCCCCGAGCGCGTGGGAAAACTCCGTCAATACCGTACCCGTCATCGCCGTCTCCTGTTCCAGATAGGCATGAAAATGCAATCTGCCGAGCTGCTTCGCCATCGGCTGGATGGGGAGGGCGCACCCCGGGCAAACGGCCGGGTTGGGGCGCATGCGCCAAAGCAGCATCTACTGCCCATGTCGATGCCGAGTGCGGCCGGCGAGCCGCTCGATCCGTATTCCGCCTGCGTTGCGCGCGCCTTCGAGAAGGTGGGTCCGGCAGTCGCCAGCGTCACCGCGGGCAGCGGCAGGCGGCGCGGGCACGGTTCCGGCGTTGTGTTCGCGCCCGACGGCTATCTGCTGACGAACAGCCATGTTGTCTCGGACGCCACGCAATTCCGGGCGACGCTCCCCGATGGTCGCAGCTTCGACGCGACGCTGGTGGGCGACGATCCCGCGACCGATCTCGCCGTGCTCCGGCTCACTGCCGGCGCGTTGCCGCACGCGGAGTTCGGACGTTCCTCGACCCTGCGAGTGGGCCAGCTCGTCGTCGCGATCGGCAATCCGCTTGGTTACCAGGCGACCGTAACCGCCGGAATCGTGAGTGCACTCGGCCGCTCCCTGAGAGGACGCTCCGGCCGGTTGATCGAAAGCGTGATCCAGACTGATGCGCCTCTCAATCCCGGCAATTCAGGCGGCCCGCTGGTGGACGCGCAGGGCGCGGTTGTCGGCATCAACACGGCAATGGCCGGCTCGGCACAGGGCATCTGCTTCGCCATCGGCATCGATACAGCCGTGCACGTAGCCACCACGCTCATGCGCGACGGACGCGTGAGCCGTAGCCGGCTCCGACTCGCCGCGCAGTCGGTCACGCTCGACCGGCAAACCCTGCGCAGCCTCGAACGTGCGACAGGGACCGCCGCCATGGTTCTCGACGTCGAGTCGAATGGTCCAGCCGCACAAGCCGGATTGCTGAAGGGCGATGTCATCCTCGAATTCGCCGGCGAACCGGTCGCCGGCGTAGATGACCTGCACCGGCTGCTGGTGTCCGAACGGGCGGATCGAGACGTGGCGCTCCACATCCGGCGCGCAGGGCAGTCCCTGCGACTGATCGCGCGGCCCGAGCGGGATGCCTGATAATACGGGCCGATATCCACCTCAGAATTTCGTATAATCTATATTATGGGAAATATCGGGGCGATTTGCACGTGGGTAACTGGCGCGCCCGCGGCAGAGTCCGCCGGCACGACGGGCCGGAAGCGGCCTGATGGGATCGCCTTATTTCGAAGCGACTGCGGTTGGGTGCTTCGGCTGGTAAAGACCGACGTTTCCGCCTCCGGGCAGAGATATTTTGGTAACCGTGCCCCAGCGGGCTTTTTGCAACTCGGCGCACGCTACGCCCTTGGCCTTCAGCTCCGCGATCTCAGCCTCCAGGTCGTCGCACATTAAGTAGAGTTCGTGCGACGCGGCATCCTCGACGGGATGCACCGCCGCCTCGGCCGGCGGAAGCGCGAAAATCAACCAGCCATGGCCGGCATCTACAGATTTGAACCCCAGAATATCGCGAAAAAATACTCGGTCGGCCTCCGCGTCTTTACTGTAGATAATTACGTGCGCGCCAAAAATCATTTTTCCCCCCTGTCGTGACGTCTGCTCCACCAATTCCTCAAGTGTCCAGAGCACTACAGCACGATCCAGTCATACGGAAGCACGAGGCATGCATCGGGATCATTTCCAACGCCCGCGAAAGCCCGTCTGGTTGAACAGCTTCGTGAAGACGGAAGCGCCGTTTGACCCGTCCCTGGCGGAGGGTTTCGAGTCTCGCTATGCGGGCCCTGGGCCTTGGCTGCTCGCCTATGGCAGCGCATTTGCGGCGCCGGGCTGACGGTCGCTGCCGACGCGCCCTTAGGAAACCGGAAATCGTGTCGGGCGTAGGACGAACGGCCGGAAGAGAGAACCGGGTCAGAGCGTCGGCATGAAAGTCTTGCGCGCATTTTTGACGGGCTGGCCCGCCCTGCTCGGATTTCTGATCACACCCTCTCTCGCGATGCTCCTCTCGTCCAGCGATGACGGCGAATGGAAGCGATGGCTGCTCGTCGCGCCTTTCCTTGTTGCCTATCTCTGGTTCACCTGGCCGCAGCGACCGAACGCGTCCGATTAACGCCACACCACAGCCGCCATTGCGCGCGAGAAGTCATTTCAGTTCGAAGAATGTTGATCCTCATAGGGACCGGCGGACAACCGCTGCGATATCCACCAGATGTTTCCTGCGGGATCGATAACGCCGGCCTGGCGGTCGCCGTAGGGCATGTCCGCGACCTGCCCCCGCTGAACACCTCCCGCTTTCACGGCGCGCGCCATCGCTGCGTCCGCATTCTCGACGTAGATGTAGTACGTCGCTTTCATGGGGCCGAGCTGCTGGTTCGCCTCGCTCACCGTGATGGTCGTGTCGCCAAACCTGATCTGCGCGTTGCGGACCTTCCCGTCAGGATCGGTGTGGACGGAATCGATGACTCCACCAAGTCCTTCAGACAGGAAGGTCAGATAGTTGGCAGCGTCGGGGGCAAAAATATACGGAAAAACCTGGGTGAAACCCGGCGGCACGTGCATGGGGATTCCTCTTTCAAGGCACATCCAAGTTTCGCTCGCGGAGAGGCGTTTTGAAAGGCTGGATTTTTGGAAATCGGCGCGAAGGGCAGATTGTGACCCGCGCGAATCCGTTGCTCAGAGCGCCGCCTGGATCACCATGCCGTCATAGGCGGGCTCGACGCCGGCTGGCAGCTCGCCTTTCAACGTCTCGTAATCGAGATCGAGATGGAGGTTGGTCAGGACGGCATGTCGGGGCTTGACGCGCGCGATCCATGACAGCGCGGTGGCGACGTTGGCATGGGTGGGGTGAGGCGTGTAGCGCAAGGCATCTACGATCCAGCCCTTCACACCTTCGAGCACTGAAAAAGCCTCGTCGGACAAGGCATTGACATCGCTCGAGTAAGCGATTGGTCCGAAGCGCAGGCCAAGCGAGCGGATACCGCCATGCTCCTGCGCAAAGGGACGCACATGAATGGGTCCGCCCCCACCCTCGATCGCAAATTCCCTGAAGGGCTCGACGATCGTATGACTGTTCAGGATGGGAGGGTAGACGCTGCCCGGCGGCGTGTCGAAGCAATACCCGAAGCGCTCGCGGATGCCTCGCAGTGTCACGCTGTCTGTGAAGACGTCCACACGGCGTCGCATCGCATGAAACACCAGTCGCAGATCGTCGATGCCGTGGAGCTGGTCGGCATGGTCGTGCGTGATGACGACGCCGTCGAGCCGGGATATGCACGCGGCGAGTAGTTGCTCGCGCAGGTCGGGCGACGTATCGACCAACAGCGTCGTCGTGCCGCTTTGCGCGTGCCGTTGAACAAGAATCGAGCAGCGCCAGCGGCGGTTCTTCGGATTCGCAGGATCGCAGGCGCCCCAGTCGCCCTTCCCCTCCGGTCCTCCAAGGCGCGGCACGCCGCCCGAGGAGCCGCAACCAAGTATTGTGACGGCGAGCCGATCTGTCATCGAGCGCGCGCGTGTGCAATTTCCTCCCCCGGCATGGGGGAGGTGCCGAGCGCAGCGAGGCGGAGGGGGGCGTCGTGTGCAAGTACCACTTCCCCCTCCGGCCCTTCGGGCCACCTCCCCCATGCTGGGGGAGGAAAGAACTCCCATTCACCCGACATCGGTGGGCCGGACGGCGCGCGTGAAAAGGCGGAAGAAATTCTCGGTGGTGGCGGCGGCGAGTTCCTGGTCGGAAACGTGCTTCAGTCCGGCGAGCATGGCGGCGGTGTGCGTGACGAAAGCCGGTTCGTTGCGTTTGCCGCGATGGGGCATCGGCGCGAGGAACGGCGCGTCTGTTTCCACCAGCAGCCGCTCGAGCGGCACCTGCGCGAGCACCTCGCGCAGCGCGTCGGATTTCTTGAACGTCGCAATGCCCGACGCGGAGATGTACAGGCCGAGCGCCAGCGCCGCTTCGGCCAGGCGCTGCGTGCCGGTGAAGCAATGGATGAGGCCGGTGAAGGCGCCCTTCCCCGTCTCGTCCTTCAGAATTTCGATCGTGTCGTCTTCCGCGTCGCGGGTATGTACGATCAAAGGCAATGCGAGCGTGCGGGCGGCGGCGATATGGGCGCGGAAATTCGCGATCTGCTGCACGCGCGGGCTGTGCTCGTAATAATAATCGAGGCCCGTCTCGCCGATTCCGACAACCTTTCGCTGCCGCGCCAATTCAATCAGCGGCGCGGAATCGCGGAGCGGCTCCTTTTCGGCTTCATGGGGATGAACGCCGACCGTGCAATACACATCCGCAAAGCGCGCGGCGACAGCAGCCACGGCGGGAAACCGCGAAAGTCTGGTGCCGATCGACACGCAGACGCCCACACCGGCGGCTTTGGCGCGCGCGACAATATCGGGCAGCTCCGCCGCGAATTCGGGAAAATCGAGATGGCAATGGCTGTCGACGAGCATGAATGGCGGCGAGGCTCACAAAGCGCCGCGCCGGGTGGCGATTTCCATGGCGCGCGCGCTCGACAGGATCGTCTGGCGCGGCTCCAGATGCAATGCCGCGGCGCGCGTGAAGCTCGCCTCGATGCGATGGCGCAACTCCACCCAGCGTTCGAGATCGGGTGCGTCGGCGCGGGCGCGGGCAAGGATCCGCGCCGCCAGCATCTGCGTGAGATAGACGCCGAATGTTTCGAGCCCGCGATCGATACGGGCGATGCGCTCCGCCAATGCGAACGTCGCCGCAAAATCGGGCGCCGTGGCGCGCTCGATCAGCCGTTCGGCGTCGGCGGCGAGTTTCAGGCCATCGTCGCTCGCCAGTCGGAGCGCCGCGCCCAGAGAACCGCCCGAAAGCGCCACCAGCCGCGCGCGATCGGCGGCTGAAACCCGAGGCAGGCGATCTGCCAGCTCTGTCGCGAGTGCCGTGTCGCTCAGCGGGCGCAGAAGCAGCAGCTGGCAGCGCGAACGGATGGTGGAAGCGAGCTTCGCAGGCGCATGCGCGAGCAGAATCAGGATCGATCGCGTGGGCGGCTCCTCGAGGATCTTGAGCAGCGCGTTCGCCGCCGCATCGTTCATGTCGTCGGCCGTATCGATGAGCGCGATGCGCCATCCTCCTGCGCCGGAGGTGAGACCGAAAAAGTTCGCAAGCTTGCGGATTTCGTCGATGACCAGCACGGTCGTGGGCTTTCCCGAGTCCGGATGGAGTCCGCGCTTCAGCACCAGCAGTCCCGGATGGGCGCCGGCCTTCACGAGCGGTATGACGGGATCGTTTGCGGGCACGCCGAGATCTTCGGGACCACGGTCGCTCGCGCCGTAGCTGAGCAGATAGCGCGCGATACGATAGGCCAGCGTCGCCTTGCCGATGCCGGGCGGCCCGCCCATCAGCCATGCCTGGGGCGGGCGGCCGCGGCGGATGCCCCGCGCCGCCCGCGCAAGCGCCTCAGCCTGGCCGATCAGCCTCAGCGTGTCGCGCGGATGCGCCTGCCCCGCGATCCGATCGCTCTCGAACGGTTCTTCCTCACGTGTGCGCTTGGGCATTACTTCCAGGCCTGCAGTGGGAGAGTGCGTGCTTCGACAAGCTCAGCATGAGGGCGGTTGGTGACTTGCATCGGCGCAGATGGCACTAAGACCTTGCATCAGCGCCGATGGCAATAAAATCCTCCTCATGCTGAGCCTGTCGAAGCACGCATGATCGTGCTCCAATTCGTGTTTCAATATGCTCTTCACAATCCAAAGCGCGCGGAGACGATTGTCCAGATCTGCGCGGCCACCTCGTCGGGCGGTGCTGCCGCGTCGATCAGGACGCAGCGGTCCGGTTCATGTTGCGCCAGCGCGTGGAAGAATGCGCGCAGACGGGTGTGAAATGTTTCGTCGAACTGTTCGTAGCGTCTTTCGTGCGGGCCGCGCGCCGCAGCTCGCCCCAGCCCCATGGCCACCGGCAGATCGAGAATGAGCGTGAGATCCGGTTTGAAGGATTGTACCGCTGCCGCCTCGATGGCCGCGATCGTTGGCGTGCCGAGGCCGCGCCCCGCACCCTGATAGGCATAGG
Source organism: uncultured Alphaproteobacteria bacterium (assembly GCA_963812975.1). GTDB lineage: Bacteria > Pseudomonadota > Alphaproteobacteria > Micropepsales > Micropepsaceae > Rhizomicrobium. The sequence goes on from CAWEXK010000030.1 coordinate 96,628, forward strand.
TCGAAATCGGTGAAGCGGTCGCAGATCACCCAGCGGCCAGCGGCCAGCGCCGGCCTGATCGTCCGCGCGAGATGATCGGCGCGCGCGGCAAACATCAGCAGTGTTTCGGTCAGCGCATCCCAGCGGCCGGGCTCGCCTTCGACCAGCAACGTGCGGATCTGTTCGGCGCCGGGCGAGCCGCCCGGCTCGCGCGTCGCGCAGACGTCGATGCCGCGTGCCGCCAACGCCGCGACCAGCCGCGCTGCCTGGGTGGATTTGCCGGCGCCCTCCCCGCCCTCGAGCGTGATGAAGCGCGCAGGCGTCGTCATTGCGGCTTGGAACGGCCGTGGATGAGGGCGCCCAGCCCGAGATAGATGCGTCCGAAAATGCCCACCCGCGCAACCGACTCGGCCGCATAGACCGGCACTTCGGCGCCCGGAAAATCCGGCGCCGTGATCTTCAGCACACCGATCTGCTGGCCTTTCTCGATCGGCGCCTGCACCGGCCCGTCATAGGTGAGCGTGACCTTCATGCCCGGCCTGGAATCGACCTCCATCGTCGCACCGAGCGGCTTTCCGACAGTGAGCGGCACGCTGTCGCGCACGCCCTGCCACACCAGCGCCTGCCCCACCACGTCGCCGGGTTTGAACAGCGGATAGAGGCGGAATTCGCGGAACGCGATCCCCATCACGCGCGCGGCTTCGTCGCCGCGCAGCTGCACGCCGTGCCAGTCCTGCGCGGCCGGCGTCATCTTGTCGAGCTGCGGATAGCGCAGGCCGTTGAGCACCAGGATGAGGCGATGGCCGTTCTGCACGGCGGAAACGGTGATGCCGTAGCCCGCCGCATCGGTGTGGCCGGTCTTCAGCCCGTCCGTGCCCGGAAATTTGTCGAGCACCAGAGTCGCGATTCTGCTGGGTGATGCTCCTGCCGTTGCCCACGTCCAGCGTGAAGCTGCGCTCGGAGAAGTAATGATAATATTGCGGATAGTCGTAGATCAGGTGGCGCGCGAGCTTCGCCAGGTCGAGCGCGGACATCAGCTGGCCCGGCGGATCGGGCAGTCCGTCGGGATTGACGAAATGCGACTGGGCGAGACCGAGCTGCTTGGCGCGCTTGTTCATCATGTCGACGAAGGCTTCGACCGTGCCGCCGAGCGATTCGGCGACGACCACGCACATGTCGTTGCCCGAGGCGATGATGATGCCGCGGATCAAGGTCTCGACGGGGATTCGCGCGCCCAGCATCACGAACATCTTCGAGCCCTGGGTGCTCCAGGCGCGCTGCGACACCGGAAAGGTGTCGGTCAGCTTGACGCGACCGTCCTTCAGCCGCTGGAAGAGAAGCTCGAGCGTCATCAGCTTGCTCATCGACGCCGGCGGCGACGGCGTCACGGCGTCCTTCGCCCACAGCACCTGCCCCGTCTGGCCATCCATCAGCAGCGCGTGCTCCGCCGCGGTCTCCATGGCGGCCGCGGCGCTGCCCGCGCCCAGAACCGTCGCGATGCTCGCGACAAACAAAAGCCAGAGAAGGCGCAAAGGGCGCATCGCAGGAACTCCTTCGTGCTGCGAACTATTGATCGACGACGATTTTGGCGTCGCTGCTGCCAAGCCCGGTGAGCCGGGCGAGCGCCGCATCGGCGGCGTCGACATCGTCGTACGGGCCGATTCGAACCCTATAGAGAAGCCGGCCGTTCCTGTCGATTGAAGATATCGACAGGTTCCCGATGCTCGAAAGCCGGTCCACCAGGTGCTCGGCATTGTCGCGCTGCGCGAACGCGCCTGCCTGCACATAGATATGCGTCGAAGCGGGAACCGGCAGCACGGCAACGGTTGCGTCGGGCTGCAAGTCGCGCGCGTCTGGCGGCGGCGCGAGATCGGGCGCGCTGTCCTGATCGTCAAGTGTGGACTGCGGTGCGGGAGGCGCGGCGGTATCGGGCGCCGGCTCGTCTTCCGCAACCACGGTGGTTGCCGCCGGGGCGACCGGATCGAGCGACGCCGTCTGGACCTCCGAAGTCGGCGCCGCCACCGCGGTGGCGGCGACGGATGGCGCCGCAGCAGCGGGCGCCCCGTTGGGCAGATCGGCGCGGGCAAGATACGTCACGCGCACCTTGGCCGTGCCCTTGCCGTAGAAGCCGAGCAGCTGCGCGGCGTGCTCGGAGACATCGATGATGCGTCCGCGCGCGAAGGGCCCGCGATCGTTCACGCGCAGCACCAGCGAGCGGCCGTTCTCGAGATTGGTGACGCGCACATTGACCGGCAACGGCAGCGTGGCATGCGCTGCAGTCAGCCCGTCCTTGTCGAACACCTCGCCATTGGCGGTGCGCCTGCCGTGAAATTCGTCCCCGTACCAGGACGCGATGCCGGTTTCGTCATAGTCCGGCTGCTCGCGCGGATAGTACCAGACGCCTTCCTCGGCGTAGGGCCGGCCGACCTTGTACGTGCCTGTTCCAGATGGAGGCGCGGTCGAGCAAGCCGCCGCCAGCGCGCTCACCGCGCACATGACCCCCACTCTCCGGATGCCGCCCCGCATACCCCCGAGTTCAGCCCGAAATCGATAAACGAGAGGTTAATGGACGATGCGGTTTCTGCTTTGTTGCCAGCGGCGCTCGCGTTGGCTATGCGCTTCGCAGACGGATGGGTGGTCGAGCGGTTGAAGGCACCGGTCTTGAAAACCGGCAGACCCGCAAGGGTCTCGTGGGTTCGAATCCCACCCCATCCGCCATGTATGGAGGAAAAGCCCATATTTAATAGGCTTTTTGATACCTCTGTTAAATCGTGCCCACGTTTCAACCCACGCCTAAACGCCCGCTTCAACTTCGGGCACGCTCAGATTGGCGGAGAACGTATCCCTGTGGATAACCCCGCTTCGCGGCAGTCGATGAAACGTGCGCTTTGCGATTTTCGCGCGTGTTGAAAATTCGGTGCAGAATCCCAGCGCTTGGCTCACATTTCGAGACGGGACTTACACAGCGGCGGCGCCGCCGGCCGGAGGGGCTTTCGTTTCCCATGCCCGACCCGCAATGCCGTCGAAAGCGCGAGTGAAGACGTAAGGGATCACGACGGTCGCCACCGCTTGGGCTGCAACGGCCGCTTGCTGAACCGCGCTCGTTACTTGCGTCGTCAGCATGGTGATGGTGGCAACAATCGCGCATATGATCGTGACGCCCCAGCAAAGCCCGACAAAAATGCGCTTTGCAAATCCCTCCCCTTCTTACGCGGCCCTACTATACCGCCTTTCCGAAGGCGGGCGATGGCTGCCCTGGCGCCGACATGCTGCTCTTGGGCTGCTGGTGCTCGTGGCTGGCGTAGCGCACGCCTCGGGCCCACTTCCGGATGCCGCTACGTCAGGGGCGATCAATCCCGCCGTCACCCAAGCGAACTGCCGCGCCGTCGAGACGCGCAGATAGAGAGCGGCGCGCAACGGCACGGTCATGGCGTATGTCTCCTTCTCACCTCATCGGCACGGCCCGAACAGCTCATCGAAGAGGTCGCCGAACCATCGCTCGAACACGTCCACCTCGGCCGCGGTAACGGGAACGCTCTCCGGCCAGTCGTCGGTGACGGTCCAGGTCGAGAGGTCGTGCTTGGGTGGCCGGCCGGGGAACGGCCAAGGATATCCGAGCAGCGCTTCAAGCTGCTCGGAAAAGTGGGCGCTGGGTTGCGTGACTGCCTGGGCATCTCCGTAGTATCGCGCAGACGCCAGACGGACCGAATAGCCCATGTTTTCGCCGCGACGCGCCAGAATCCACCCTGGTCGCGGCGCTTCTCATTATTCCCCTTTCCGGCCCGTTCTCGGCGACACCGCCAGACCCAGGAATACCATCACGGCCTGGTTGAGCCGGACCACGTCCTCATCGTCCAGCCGCCCGATCCGTTCGCCGACCTTGGACTTGGGAACCGTGGTGATCTTGTCCACCATTAGCCGCGAGGGAGAGCGCAGACCGTTGCGCTCGTTCGGTTCCACCGGAAGCCGGAACAGGGGCGCATCCGTTGGATCGGTAGTGAAGGCGCAGATCGTGATGGAATCCGTCGCGTCGAAGTTATCATCCTGCACGATGACGACCGGGCGCGGCTTGCCCGCATAGTCCTTGCCGCCCGAGACGGTCCAGACCTCGCCCCGTCTCATTCATCGTCCCAGTGTGACGACACCACGTCGATGAACGCCTGATCGTCGGCCGCATGGGCGCTCGCCGCCACGGCAAGCGACTGCCGGCGCGCTTCCGCCTTGAAGGACGATGCCCGCACATCCGGCACCCAAATCTGGATTGGCCGCAGGCCCTGGGCACGCAGCCGCTCTCGATGCTCCCGCACCTTCATCTTGGTGGGCTTTGCGCCCCTCGACTGCGCCATGACTCGACCCTTCAGATAAGTTACATGTAACTTATCGCGCGGCGCTCGACATGGGAAGCGAAATCTATCACGAGAAGCGGCGATCTCCGACGGCGGGTGTGCTGCCGACTGAGGAAATGTGTGAAAAGTGATTATGGGACAGCGGGTTGACGGCTCGTCGCACATTGCGCTCCGAAGCTGCACATTGCTGGATCAGCGAAAAATCCAAGCAAAAACAATCGACCGACCGAGCCGCAATGTGCGGCCTTTTATCTGGCCCTGATCTCCAATTCCGCCATCCACCGCCGAAGCTACTCCACAATCCGCCGCCTAAACACAAATCGCATCAGCAGATTCCCACGGAAGGCAACGACGGTCCCCCGTGTTGAAGCCAAGTTTCAGCGCGGATGATGCGCCGCAGCTCATTCCGAATGGCTGTAGCCGCCCCCCCAAGGTCAACGGTTGCGAATGCAATCGAATGACCGAGGCGGCCCCCGCCGAACTAAAGCAGGCCGTAGAGTCCCAACACGGCGGCAAAGCCTCATTCGTCCAGTCCGTCCCGATCCATGAAGAACACAACGGGCAGACCGTTTGGGATGGCATGGTTTCGGTCTTCGACCTAGCGGGCCATCCCAAGGCTACCCGCGCCTATGCGTGGTCCTACGAGCGCCCGGACGGCGGGAGGCGGTTCTTTGCGGTCCTGCACGCGCCCCCGGTCCGCAGCCCGCGTGATGCCGTAAGGGCTGCTATCGTGGCGGAAGCGAGAGGGAAAACAGCATGATTATGCGACCGCGAGAACTCTTCGGAGTCGGGGTTCGTCTCCTTGCCGTCTGGTTTTGGACGTCAGCGGCTTACTCGGGCTTTTGGTGCGTTCTAAAGACATTCGGGAATGGCCCGGCTAGTCCCCAACTTACGCAGCGACAAGATATTAGCTTCATGGTCTATTACGTTCTTGTAGGCGTTTTCCTAATGGCCGGCGCGCGTGGGTTAACTTGGCTGGCTTACGGCGACGCCCAGAACGGCGCTCCTGATGCGCACGATGCACCCATCGAGCCGCCAAATTCAAATTAGGACACTACCAAGAATTCTTTCAATTCGCTCAAGCGGCGTCCGGCGTGTTTAATCACTGGTCCGCGACCTCGACGTGCTGGGCAACGGCGCGAAGGTGGTGTCCGCCCCCCTTGTCGCTCACCATGGCCGCTGCCGACGGGAATGTAGGTGATATCCGTCGCCCACACCTGGTTCGCACGCTCGATGCTCAAATTGCGCAGTAAATACGCGTAGATTTTGTGTCCCGGCGCCGGCTTGCTGGTATTCGGTTTCGGCCCCAGCGCCTCAATCCCCATCAGGCGCATCAGCCGCTGCGCGCGCTTGCGGTTGCGCTCGGCACACTATTGCGGGTACGATTGTTGGTACAGAAAGTCCAATTTTATAAGCCATTGATATTTCGGGGAAATATTGACTTTTAGGCGGACACCCATCCGCCAAAGATATTGATATCCAACCTCTCCCATAATGAGCATGCGAGCGGGTTTACCGCGTTTTCATTTGTCTCATGCAATCTGCGCTTGAGGGCGAAGGATAAAGCCACCATGAATGTATCTGCCGTTGCGGCCGTTGCCACGCTTGGGATCGCACTTTCCGGATGCGCGACCGTAATAGACGGCACTTCGCAATCCATTGCGGTAACTACGCCACCAACAACCGGCGCTTATTGCACTCTCACGAGCAGCGAAGGGAATGTGTCTGTCCTCACGCCCGGCGTCGCCCATGTCGAGAAGAGCAAAGAAGACATCGTGGCTCATTGCTCGAAAGAAGGTTGGCAGGATGCCTCCGCAACGATCCCATCTGACTTTCAGGGTTGGACGGTCGGTAATCTTGTTCTCGGTGGTGTGGTCGGATTTGGAGTAGATGCGCTTTCCGGCGCAATGCACAAATACCCGCACGCGTATGAAATTCCGATGCAGCCTATTCACGGCGCATCGGAACCGCCAAGCGCACCGGCTACTGTTTCAATGGCCGAGCCGACCAAGGCGGCCACGGCTGCGGGTCAAAGCGATTCATACCAGAGCTTGGACAAGTGGCAAACTCAAAATGGGACGAGCGCGAAGCCACAGAATTAGCCCCAGCTACTCGTCCGCGACCTCGACGCGCTGGGCAACAGCGCGAAGGTGAAATCCGCGCCCTTATCGCTCATGGTGACCGATCGCGATCAGGCTGCTTCGCCCAATGGCCTGGCGCGTTCGATTCGCGCGCGTTCGCGAGGGCTGTTCATCGCCTCCCACAGGTCGCTGCGCCTTTGCGCGTTGAGCCAGAAGTCGGGACTGTTGCCGAACACCCGCGCGAGGATCAGTGCGGTTGCTGCCGTCACGCTGCGGCGGTCGTTGCACAGCTCATTGACGTGCTTGCGCTGGACGCCCATCGATTCGGCCAACGCGGATTGCGTCAGCCCCATCGGCTGCATGAACTCCGTGATCAGAATCTCGCCGACTGTGGCCGGCTTGCGCTTCGTCGTGAGCATGGTTCGCCTCATCTGTAGCTGTGGTCGTCGAGATAGATGCCCTCAGCCTCGCCGCGGTTGGCGTCCCACTCGAACACCAACCGCCATTGTTTGTTGACGCGTATCGCGTGCGAGCCCGCCAGGTTGCCGCGCAGCTTCTCGAAATGATTGCCAGGCGGCACTCGCAGGTCCTGATCCGTCGTTGCGTCATCGATCATCTGGAGCTTGCGGAAGAGCCTGTCTTCGAGGTCGGGCGGGATATTCCGCGACCGCGTGTCCTCGACGAAGAAGGCGCGCAGCCACTCGTCCCGAAAGCTCACGATCAAGCCGCAACTCCGCTTTTGTATCTATGTACCACTCCTCGGTACAAGTTGCAACCGCAGAAGCCTGGATCGCGACGGACTGGCGCTCATCATGGTCTGTCCCCTAGCCGCGCCAGTGACCGCGAAACATGGATCCCCCAACGCCTTGGTCGCGTGCGGCGGCGTGCTATCCTCGGATAGCGAAGGATAAATCAGCGCCGGCATCCGGAGTGCGGCCGATGAACCTGCGGAAGATCGATCTCAATCTTCTCGTCGCATTCGACGCCATCATTTCAGAGCGCAGCATTACCCGCGCGGCGCAAAAGGTGGGCATCAGTCAATCGGCCATGAGTTACGCGCTGGCCCGCCTGCGCGAGACGTTCAAGGACGATCTCGTCCGGCGGACGTCGCGCGGCATGGAACCCACCGCTCGAGCCGTCAAGATCTCGAAGTCCGTTCAGGCCGCGCTGAAGCAGATCGAGACGGCCGTCGAGGAGCAGTTGATTTTCGATCCGCTGACCTCGACGCGCACGTTCAACATCCGCATCTCCGACTATCTGGTCGGCTGCCTGCTGCCCAGGCTGTGCGCCCGCGTCCGGGCGGAGGCGCCGCTCGTCACGCTGAAAGTCAGCCACCCGGCGTCGCCGAACGGTTGGCAGATCGACCCCGACGTGGATGTTCAGCTTTTCGTCTGCACGCGCGACATTCCCAAACCGGGTGTGCGGCCCGAGCGCCTGTTTCAGGATCGTTTTGTGGTCGTGATGCGGCGCGGCCATCCGGCATCGCGCAAGAAGCTGACGCTCAAACGCTTTCTCGAACTGCCTCATCTGAGGGTGGCGCATTCGACGCTCGGTTCCACCATGGTCGAGGACGCCCTTGCGCGACGGGGGCTCGCGCGTCGCGTCGTGGTGACGCTCCCGAGTCTCACCGGGGTGCTGCCCATCATCAAGCACTCCGATCTGTGCGCCATGCTGCCGCGGGCGTGGCTCGGCTTGTACGGCGCGCCCGGGGACTTCGCGACCGCGCCGCTGCCCTTGCCGGAAATAGAATTCACGGTGGATCAGTTCACCGATCCGTCCCGCGACCAGGATCCGGGGCATCGCTGGCTTTGCCGCCTGATTCGGGACGAGATGCGCGCCCTGCATCGGCGCGGCGGCGGTCGTCTGGACTAAGGAACAAATCCGCGCTGGCCTCTCTATGCATGCGCTGCATGTAGGCATGCCAAATATGCACTTGCCGGCGGTCCGTTCCGCGCTTATTTCGGACCGATCGGGAGGCCGCGATCGGATGATCGCCGGACTGGCGCGCGCCGGGGCACGTAACCCGGTGCCAAATTCACCGCCCGGATGCGAGGCGGAGCGGAAGCAGCCGTCGGAAGTCAAAGGCGAAAGTGATTTTACCCGATCGTATCAAGAGCGTGGTCGTCAGGCACGTCTATCAGTACTGGTCGTTGAAGGCGGCTGGCGGGCGTCTGCCAGGCCGATCCGATATCCGATGGGACCAGCTGCGTGGGCTGGCGAGCTTCGTCGTCATGGTGGATGTGCTGCAGCAACCACTCAGCTTCAGAATCAGATATTTCGGCACCCAGCTGGTTCAGTGGGCCGGGCGCGATTACACGGGCTATCTCATCGAAGAAGGCGCGGCCGATCCGGAGTGGCGTCTGGTCTTCAGCGAATATCGCTCCGTCGTCGAGACCCGGCAGCCGCGGCTCGACGCGCGGGAGGCGGAATGGCTGGCAGAAGGACGCCGTCGCTACGAGCGCGCCATCGCGCCCCTTTCCGACAATAGCCAGGCTGTCGATATGCTGTTTGGTGCCGTCCACATGCAGAATTTGGGCTGAACGTCACAAATCGCGCGAACGGAGGGGCCGGCTCCCGGGCATTCGCGCCGGGGTGCTTCATCACTCTGAAAGGCTTATGATCGTTCGATGTTCGCGGGTCGGGCATCGCAGCCCTCGGCGGGACTTCCTGGCATGATGACGGCCAACGGCATCGAATCCGGACACGACGAGGCCCAAATGTCCGTGGCCGGGCGTGCTCTTTCCATCCTGCTATGGGCCGCCGCGACATTCCTCTTCGCAACTTCGGCGGCATCGGCTTCGGGGAATCAGCGGCAAGAGGTCTCCGCCCCGACCGGCGCGCAACACGTTGCCGCCCCCGCTTCGACGTCGTTGTTTGTGCTCGACCCGTTTCTCGTCGGCGCAGGAAATCTCGCCAACATCGATCTGGCGACGTTTCTCGCCGAAAACCCCAATCTTGCAAGCTACGCCGCCAAGGGGCTTTCAGCCGACGGCACCTCCGCGGCGATTGTTCTTTTCGAGACCGCATCCGATTCTTCCGTCACCTTTCAGATCAACAGCGCCGCGACGCTTCTTCCTTACGCTGCCAATTTCCTGACGATCGCGCCGGCTGCGGGACAATCCACCGTCACGGTCTCGTCCTTGATCCAGATCGGATCGGAATATTACGCCCCTGCTCTCGTCCAGGGTCCTCTCGCCGGCTATTCGGCGGACAACACGATCGGAGTTGGTGCCACCCAGGACGGAGGGCAGACGACCCGGAATGTCGCTCTCACAATCCCTCCGCTCGTGCTGGTGCACGGTCTGTGGGGCGATCGCCACAGCCTGTGGCAGGCCGAAGCCTGGCTGCGCAGCCACGCGCCGTGGAATGCCGCGCCGAAATTTGTCGATCCCGTCTGCTATTCGAAATATCTGCGCTTCGATGCGAGAAAGGATCCGCTGGGCAACGGGAACGATCCTTGTGAAGTCACCTCCCGGGCCGCGCTGCAAACCGAAATCGATTCGCTGCTGGCCGAGCTGGACAGCGAACAGATCGTCGGCTCGCGGGTGGACCTCGTCGTCCACAGCATGGGCGGCCTCGTCGCCAGAAACTACGCCTCCCAGTCCAGTTATCAGTCGATCAGAAACAGGATGCAGGGACAGTTTCACGCGATCGTCACGCTGAACACGCCCGAAATCGGCTCGCTGCTCGCGCCCTTCCTGATTTCGAAGCGCAATGCCAGGCGCAAGGCGCCCATTTGGACCCCGCAAGGGTTCATCTGGGAGCAGGTCTGCGGAAACGCGACCGTCGCCAGATGCTTTAACGCGAACGGCTACCCGATCTCTGCGCCCACTCTTCCCTTCAAGACGGGCGCCGTCTATTCGCTCGATCCCGACGGGCCCGCTCTCAACAATCCCGATCTCTCAAGTCCCAACATCGCGAACGCGACGTGGCGCGCCGTCAGCTCGACGCAGCCCGGCAATAGCGCGCTCGCATTGGGACTCGATACGCTGATCGCGGCGCTCTATCGAAATCCCGATTCGATCAACGTGCCGACGGTGGATTCGATTTTGCAGGATGAGCCGAACGACGCCATCGTGACCGTTCAGAGCCAGACGACAGGCGCGCAAGGAAATCAACTCTACACCTTTGCGAAACTCTCGCACACCTCGCTCGTCAGCAGCATCCTGACATGGCTGACAGGCGGCCAGATCAACGACAACAGTGTGACCGACGATCCGTCGAGGAGCGTCGACAAGCTCGCGGGATGCTGGATCGAAACGACGGGTTCCGATTCCTGCCTGTCGGACCGCGCTGTCGCCGCGACGGCCACGCAAGTCGTGCAAGCGAGCCCCCGCCTGCTCAAGCCGGTGGACCGGCTGCTCGCGCGAGGCCCTACCAGGGTCGCGCTTGGCGGGCCGTTCGAAGCCACGCTCCGCGTGCCCGCGTCGACTGTGCAGCCCTTGCTCTCGGTGTATCAGCAGGGTGAAACGGGACATGCACCGCCGGAAGACGTGCCGGCGTCCGGCGCGAACGGGACCTTGCATATCCGCATCACGCCCAAGCTCCTTGGACCCGTGAACTTCGGCATCCGCGCGATTTTTGCTGACGGCGGCGTGTCCGTGCGGACATTGCGCATCTTCGTGGAGCCGCCCGCCGCGCCGCCGCTTTCCTTCCGCGCCAACAATCTGCCGGTTCTGGTGCTGATACTCGATTCGGACACGGCAACCGCGATGCCGCATCCCAGCGCCCGCTATCCGGCACCCGTCGGCTGGCTCGATCTCAATGCCCGCTTCGTGACCTGGCGGCTGGTGCCGCAGCCCGGCACGCCCGTCATTCACGTGGATTCGAACGGCGTTATTCACGCGCTCGCGCCGGGAGAGGCGAACGTCGAAGCGCAGTTCGGAACTGCTTCGGCCGGCCTGCGCGTGATCGTGCGCCCGACCCAGCAATAGTCCGCGCTAGCAGGAGTCGCCCCGGCTTTGGAGCGAGCTGCCCAGCCGATCCAGCAGCAGTCCCGTCCCGTGCTCGCGCGCGCCGGCGTCGTCATAGCCGTCGAGGAAAACGCCTTGTTCGGTGATCGCGACAGTGGTGGTGTGCGCACCGACCGATTTGAGCTGGATGGTTGCGAGCGACACCGAGATCTTTCGATCGTCGAGATGCATCTCGTAGGTATAGACGATCCGTTGGTTAGGAACGATATCGTGGTAGATCGCGTCGAAGGTTGAATCGACGCCGCCTTCCCATCGGCCCTTGAGACGCTCGCGACCACCGACGCGGAAATCCATGCTCCGCTCGATGAGCTGCCAGCGATCTTCGTCACCGCTGAACCACCGACTTTTTTCCGATGGGTCGGACAATGCTGCATACACACGTTCGACCGAAGCCTCGTAGGTGCGCGCGATACTGAATGTTGCATGGCTTGCCGAGCGCTTCCCATCGCCACCCTGCATAGCCAGAAGTTCGACCTCCAGCTTGTCGAGAGTCTGCGCCCATCCCTGGGGTGCAAGCGCCAATGCCCGTGCCGCCTCCTCGGGGCTTGCGAAGGTATAGGTCTGAACAACATCCATGCGCGTACCGCCGAGGATGTCGACGAAATTCACTTCCGTCCACGCCCGGAAAAGCGCGCGGCCATTTGCCTCCGAGACATGCAGATCGAGCACGAGGCGGTCGTGCGGCGACACTTCCACGAACGTGCCGCGCGACCAATGATCGATGCCCTGCGGTCCGCGCATGCGCACCTCGAACGCGCCGCCGACGCGCATCTCCAGCCGGGCCTCGGTAACGGTACAGTCTGCCGGACTGAACCACCGTTTGATGTGATCGGCAGAGCTCCACGCCTTGAAGACGATCGCACGTGGAACAAGAAAGGTTCGGGAGACCTTCAAAGGCGCCGGCCGGGGCTGGTTGGATTGTTCATTTGTCCGTGCCATTTCCATCTCCTTCATCCTTCAACGTTTCGAGGTAGCGACCCAGCCGATCGAGGCGCTGCTCCCATTCGACGCGACGCCGGCTGATCCACCGCTCAGCCTTGGCGAAGGCGGCGGGGTTGATCTGGCAGGTGCGCACCCGCCCCGTCTTTCGCGAGCGCACGAGTCCTGCGCGTTCCAGCACGGTCAGATGCTGCATGACCGCCGGCAGCGACATCGGAAGCGGCCGGGCCAGTTCGCTGACCGATGCGGGACCCCGCGACAGCCGTTCCACCAGGACGCGTCGCGCCGGGTCGGCGAGAGCCTGGAACGCGGCATCGAGCGCGGTCGATTGGTTAAGCATTCGCTTTAGTAACAGCGCGCTAACCCTAAAGCAAGTGCTTAAGTGTGTGGGGGCGACACACGGTGGAACCGGATACCAAGTCCGGACCGCTACGGGCTGACACCCAGATCCGAAAAGCTCTCGGCGATGGTCGGCGCCTGTTCTTTCGCCGCCGCGATGTCGGCATTCCCCCCGGCGGAATCCCCGCTTCGCAATCTGATGACGCCGCGGATGTAGAGAGCGCCCGCGAGCCTGGGATCGACGTTCAATGCGGCGTCGCAATCGGCTTGCGCCTGATTGAGGTTGCCGAGGCGGAACTGCAGGAAGGCGGCGGCGCCGAGAACCTGGGTATCCCTGGCGTCCAGCTTCATCGCCTCGCTGCAATCGGCAAGCGCCTTGTCGAGATCGATTTTCATGACGGCGCGAAGCCGGCAGCGGCTCGCATAGGAATCGGCAGCGGCCGGCGCCAGTCTGAAAATCGCTGCGGTGTCGGCGATCGCCAGATCCTGCTGGCCGTTCAGGGCATAGACTTCCGCCCGTCCCTGGAACGCGGCGACGAGCGCGTCCGGCGACGCAAGAGAGCCATCCCTCTTCGAAACGCCGAGCGCTTCGTATCGCAGGGCGCGGCTGTAGTACTCGATGGCTTTCGCATATTGATGCATGTTGCGATAGATGCCGCCCAGTATGGTGAGGAGGGTAATCTCGCTGTTCACCCCGCCGCCATTATCGAGAAGCCTCGTGCAATATTCGATGCGCTTGTCGGGGATCAGTCGCGCGTTGGTGCAGCGGCCCCAATTGTTGAAGAAGGACTGCGACAGAGCCGGCGTCGCAATGGCGACTGCAATCACGAATGCCACGGTCCCTGCGCGCGCTGCCATCCGTCGGGACTCCGTTTCGGCCACCCCTGAGCGAGCCGCCGCAAAGAGCACGGATCGTAGTTTTCTTCGGAAAGGCGCGCAGGTCCAGCGCTGCCGGCGATCACGCGTTCGTGAGTTGAATGAAGAGCGGCAACGCGTCTCAAAGACTCGCTGAAGGCCGCCGGGCCAGCGCCGCCATATGATTGCGGATGGGAAGGTCGCGAATACGGGTGCCGGTTGCGGCGAAGATCGCATTGGCAAGAGCGGGGGCAATTGGCGGGACGCCAGGCTCGCCGCCACCGCCGAGCGGTGCGTCGTTCTCCTGGAAATGGATTTCGATGTCCGGACAGTCGGCGAGACGCGCCACGGGGTAATCCGGGAAGTTCGCCTGCGCCACCGCGCCCTTGTCGATCGTGATTTCCCCGAACAGCGCGGCGCTCAACCCGAAAAGAATTCCGCCTTCCATCTGGGCGCGCAATCCGTCCGGGTTGACCGGCATGCCGACATCGACAACCGACACGACGCGGTCGGCTTTCACGCTTCCGTCGCTGCCCACCGTGACTTCCGCCACATGGCAGACGATGGTCTTGAAACATTCGACGATGGCGATCCCACGCCCGCGGCCCGGCGCCATGGGCGACCCCCAGCCCGCCTTGCGCGCGGCGAGCGCGAGCGCCGCGGCGTGGCGTGGTTTGCCGGCCAGCAGCTTCAGGCGATAGGCAAGCGGATCCGCACCGGCGCGATGGGCAAGCTCGTCGATGAAGCTTTCGATGAAGAAGCCGTGCCACGACGATTCGACGCTGCGCCATGGTCCTGTCGGAACATGCGTCGGGACTTTCGCAACCCCGACCTCCTGGTTGGGGATCGCGTAGAGAATGTGCGCTTCGGGATTTGGATCGTCGTCCGTCGTGTAGTCGTTCACCCACACGACCGGCAGGCCGTCGCGGCCGAGCGCGGCCCTGAACCGGCTCATCACATTGGGCCGGTAGAAATCGTGCTGCATGTCCTGCTCGCGGGTGAAGACAAGCTTGACCGGCTTGCCCGGCACGGCCATCGCCGTCTTCACCGCATAATCGAGGAAGTTGAAGAATCCCGGCAGGCGCCGCCCAAACCCACCGCCCATGGGCATCAGGTGAAACGTCACTTTGTCGAGGGGAAGGCCCGCCGATTTCGCGCATGCGACCCGCGCACCAAGCCCATCCTGGCGTTCCGCTCCACACTTCGAGCGTGCCGTTCCTGTAGAGCGCGGTCGCATTCATCGGCTCCATCGTTGCATGCGCGAGATAAGGCACCTGATAGGTCGCCTCGATGATGCGCGCGCCTGCGAGCGCGTCGGCACCGGAGCCGGTACTGATGTCGGATTTAAGCTTGCCGCTCAGCGCCGCCACGCGCCGCGCGGCGATCTGTGCGGAGGTCACGCCGCCATTGCCGCCGCTGGCGAATACCGGATTGAGGGCATCGGCTGCGTCTCTGGCACGCCAGAAGCGATCCGCCACGACGACCACCGCATCCTCGAGCCTGACGATAGTGTGGATGCCGCGCCGCCCTTCGACGGCACCCGCATCGACGCGGAACAACTTGCCGCCGAACACCGGCGAGATGCGGATGGCCGCGTAGAGCATGTCCGGCTCGCGCACATCTATGCCGTAGCCCGTCGTCCCATCCACCTTGTGCGGAATGTCGAAACGCGGAACCGGCTTGCCGACGAGCGTGTATTCGCTCCTCGGCTTCAGGCGCGGATGCGATGACGGGTCGAACGTCGCCGCATCGCTCGCGAGTTCGCCGAAGCCGAAGCTTCGCCCGCTGGCCGCGTGGATGACGCGGCTGGATTTCGTCGTGCACTCCTGCGTCGACACGGACCAGCGCGCCGCGGCGGCCTCGACCAGCATCTCGCGGGCAGCTGCGGCTGCGATGCGGATGCCGTAAACACCCGTGGCGCGGATGGCGGACGAACCGCCGGTGACCTGGATATCCATGAACTCGGCAATGGTGCGAAACGAATTTGCGACCGTTCCTCGCAGGAAAGCGGGAATATTGTCGGGATAGACGTTGTGTCCGCTGAGAATGAATCCTTCGGCGAGCGCGCCATTCGCAAACAGCGGATCGGCCGGCGCGACCTGGGCGCGGACCTTGTTCCAGTCGGCGTCGATCTCCTCCGCCGCCATCTGCGACAGCGCCGTGAAAATGCCCGTTCCCATGTCGCAGTGGGGAATGACGACCGTCACCAGATCGTCCTGGCCCACCTTGATCCAGTTGGCGACGAACTGCTCGCCGGCATTCGACGCCATCGCATTGGCGCGCGCGATGCGGGTGCTCGGCCACAGCGCATAACCGACGACCAGCGCGCCGGCGGCGCCGAGACCGCCCAGAACAACCATTCGTCGCGTCGCCATGTCTGGTGCCCTCACCCGGTTGCGCGTGCCAGTTCGCGAACGGCATCGCGAATCCGCGGATAGGTTCCGCAGCGGCAGATATTGGTCACAGCCGCTTTCAGTTCGTCGTCGGAGGGCGATGGAGTCTTCGCGAGCAGGGCACTGACCGCCATGATCATGCCCGATTGGCAGTAGCCGCATTGCGGAACCTGATGCGCAATCCACGCCTGCTGGACCGGCGTCGGCCCGCGTGCACCGAGGCCCTCGATGGTCACGATTTGCGCGCCGGCGACGGAGCCTGCCGCGATCACGCAGCTACGCTTTGCCTCGCCGTCGATGTGGACGGTGCAGGCGCCGCATTGCGCGATTCCGCAGCCGAACTTCGTGCCGGTCAACCCGAGTTCATCTCTCAGCACCCACAGAAGCGGTGCATCCGGTTCGACGTCGATTTCGTGCGCAACGCCATTGACGTGAAGCTGGATGGTCATTTCTTGCCCCTGTCGCCGATTTCTATCTACCACAGAGCCAGGATGAATTCTCCGTCATGTCGGCGATCGCCTAGCGGCTGCTAAGGCTCGCGCGGAGCGCCGTGGCCTTCGAAGGTGTTCGTTCAAGGCGCTGAATCGATTGAAATTTCGGTTTTCGTGAAATGTCAGGGAAGATTTGCCCGTCCCTCTCGCGTCCTTCCGGGCACATCCGCTAGTGGGCAGATCTGCAGCCCCGGTGTTGGCGATCACGAAATTGCGCATGGCAGGCTCAAGGGAGTTTCGCCTTATATCCGCCCTGCTCGGCTCGATTCTGTCGCCCGAACGCATCTGTGAGGGGAGTCATGCGCGCATTGACGGCGGCAGGCCTTCGAAGTCCGGCTGCGGTCGCGGTCGGAGTCGCCGTGACCATTCTCTTCGGCGTGTTCGCGCTCTACAGCCTGCCCATCCAGCTCTTCCCCGACATCAACCGGCCGCAGATCGGCATCGAGACCGACTGGCGCGCGGAGACGCCGCGCGAAGTCGAATCCCAGCTCGTGCAGCCCGAGGAAGACGTGCTGCAAGGTCTGCCCGGCCTGCAGGAAATGGACGGCTACGCAAATTCCGGCGGCGGCTATGTCGCGCTGACCTTCGCGCTCGGCACCGACATGAAGAGCACGATGGTCGACGTCATCGGACGTCTGAACCGGCTCCCTCCCCTGCCCGCCGACGCGCAGAAACCTTTCGTCCAGCTTGCCAGCAATCAGGATTCAAACGCGACGCTGCTCTACGTCTTCATGCAGAGGCTGCCGGGCAATCCCCGCGACGTGAATTCCTATGAGCCCTTTCTCAAGAACGTCGTACTTCCACGGTTCGAAGCCGTGCCCGGCGTCGGCAGCGCCCAGATCAATTCCAATGGCGGCACCGAAGAGCTCGACATCGTCTTCGATCCGCTCCGCGCAGCCGAGCTCGGAATCCAGATCCCGAAAATGGCGCAGCAAATCAGTGGGGCGGAGGACGTGTCCGGCGGCACGATCGATGTCGGACGGCGCCAGTACGGGCTTGAATATCGCGGCCGCTACTCCGTCGCCGATCTGAAGAATCTCGTGCTGGAATGGCGCGACGGCAAACCGGTGCATCTGGGCGATATCGCCGATGTCCATATCGGCCGCAGCAAGTCGCAAGGCTTCGCCTACCAGGACGGCAATCCCGCCATCGGCATCAACATCTTCCGGGCGGACGGCGCCAACGTGCTGGCCACCGTCAATGCCGTGAAGGCGGAGTTGCAGAAGATCAACGACGGGCCCGCCAAGGAGCAGGGACTGGTGCTCGCCTATTCCTTCGATCCCTCGCATTTCATCGACCAGGCCGTGGGGATGGTGGCCTCCGACCTGATCCTCGGAATTCTGCTTGCGGTCGGCGTGCTGTGGTTCTTCATGCGGGAGTGGCGCGGCACCATCATCATTTCCTCGGCCATTCCGATCTGTCTGTGCGCGGTCGTTGTTCTTCTCAATCTGGCGGGACGCACGCTTAACGTTGTCTCGCTGGCGGGTCTCGCTTTTGCGACGGGCATGGTGCTCGACGCTGCGATCGTCTCCTTCGAGAACATCCTGCGTCTTCGCGAACGTGGCATGCCCGCAGCGGAAGCCGCCCAGAAGGGGACCGACCAGGTATGGGGCGCGCTTCTCGCCTCGACTGCAACGAATGTCGCGATCTTCGTGCCGGTGATCTTTCTCAAGGACGTGGAGGGTCAACTCTTCGCCGATCTTTCGCTCACCATCGCATTCGCGGTTTTTGTTTCGCTCATCGTTGCCATCACGGTGGTTCCTGTCAGCTCGATGCTGTTTCTGCGGACGCGTCCGAAGACCGCCGAGCTTGCCAATGTCTGGCGGCGGATCACCGACACCGTCATGGGCCTGACGGACACGCCGCGCCAACGGCAATTGTGGATCGGCGGACTGATTGTCGGCTCGCTTGCCGGAACCTGGCTGCTGCTGCCGAGCCTGCAGTATCTGCCGCAGGTGAAGCGGGCCGCAATTGACGGCTTTCTGCAATTCCCCGCGGGCGCGACCGTGGCATTTGCCGACAAGGAGATCGCCCGGCCGATGATCGACCGGCTGCAACCCTACATGACCGGAAAGAAGCAGCCGAAGCTCCTGAACTACTTCGTGCGCATGGACGGCCCCGGTGCCATGGAGTTTACGGTGCGGGTTCCTCACGACGAGGATTTCCCGAAGATCGAGAAGATCGTGCGGACGGACATCATGCACGACCTGCCCGATACGCAGGGCTTCGCCCAGATGGGCAGCCTGTTCGGGGGTTTCGACGAAGGCGGCGGCGTCTCGATCAACATTCAATCGAACGACCCGAACGCCATGCGCGCCGCGGCAAAGAAGGGCATGACGCTGCTGACGCAGAAATATCCGGACGCGGTGTTGAATACAAATCCGACGCTCGACTACGACCAGCCGCAGCTCAGGCTGTTGCCGGATGACCGATCGATCGCCGAGGTCGGCTGGACCAGACCCGATGTGGGCGAACTCGCGCAGGCGTTTGGAGAAGGACTCTATGTCGGCCAGAGGTATGACGGCGAACGGCAGCTGTTCCTGATCCTGAAATCCACGCCTTTCCCATCGCCCGACGCGGTCGATGATGCACCCGTTGCCACGCCCAATGGCGGCGTGGTGACTTTTGGCCACGTCGTATCGATGCAGCGCACGCTCGCTTCGAGCGGCATCTATCGTCTGGACCGCCGGCGCACCGTGGCGCTGAATTTTCAGCCGCCCCGGGGAATTGCGCTGGGAGACGCGATGAAAGTCATCAGGCGCGATATCGCGCCACAGATCCGCAAGCTGCTGCCCCCCGACGGCACCATCACCTATGGCGCGGCAGCCGATCACCTCGATAACGCGCTGGGCAGCATGGGCAAGAATTTCGGGCTCGCCGTGCTGATCCTCTTTCTGATCATGGCGGCTCTGTTCAAATCAGTGTGGGATTCTGCGATCGCCACCATCGCCTTGCCGCTCGGCATGGTGGGCGGCATGGCGGCATTGCGGCTTCTGGGGCTGTTCGTATTCCAGCCGCTCGATCTTCTCACCATGATCGGCTTCATCATTGTGCTGGGACTTGTGGTAAACAACACGATCCTGCTTGTTGCGCGGACACGGCAGGCGGAAGCGGAAGGCATGTCGCGGGTCGACGCGGTGCGCTCGAGCCTCGAGACGCGGCTGCGGCCCATCTTCTCCAGCACGCTGACGGCGATCTTCGGCATGCTGCCGCTGGTGTTCGTGCCGGGCCCCGGCGCGGAAATCTACAGAGGACTTGGCGCGGTGATCGTCGGCGGGATCCTGGTCAGCCATGTGTTCACGCTCGTTCTCATGCCCGGCCATGCTGAGGCTCGGCGAGACACCGATTGCGCTCCGGCAAGCGCCGATGACGCCGGCGAGGCAGGCCGCATGAGCACGACGACAGGATCAGAATTTTCCTCCCCCAGCGTGGCGGAGGTGGCGCGCGCCAACGCGCCGGAGGGGGGAGTGATTTTCACGTCACGTCCCCCTCCGTCTCGCTGCGCTGCGCTCCGCTCGACACCTCCCCCACGTTGGGGGAGGAAAGTCACACCGCGCATGTTTACGTTATTCGCGCTCGGCCTGCTTCTGTCGCAGCCAGTTTTTGCCCAGCAGCATGCGGATCCGCCGTCCGTCGGCGTGATCCCGGCGCGACTGGTGAAGATGGCGCCGAAGACCGTGTTGCCGGGCACGGTGGTGTCGCGCAACGATTCCCAGCTTGCTTCGGAAGTCGAGGGGCGGATTGCCTCGGTTGCAGAAGTGGGAACCGTCGTGGCCAAGGACGGCGTCGTCGCCCGCGTGGACAGCAACCTCGCCGGAATGCAGCTTGCTTCCGACACCGCAAACGTGGCGCGCCTCGCGGCCCAGCTTCGCTACGATCGCGACCAGGCGCAACGGATGGAAAGTCTGTTCTCGCAAAGCGCCATCGCGAAAAGCACGCGCGACCAGGCCGTCTCCACGCGCGACATGGACGTGGCTGCGCTGGCGCAGGCGCAAGCCGCGCTCAAGAAGAGCCAGTACGAATTCGACCACAGCACCATCCGGGCGCCCTTTCCCGGTCGCGTGGTCGCGCGGCTCATCAATCCGGGCGAATACGCGACGGCAGGCAAACCGATCGTTCGCCTGGTCGACATCGACGCCACGGAAGTGAGCGTGCAGATTCCCATCGCGACGTCGGGCTATCTGCGCGAGGGCTTGCCGCTCGAAGTGGAGATCGAAGGCAAGCGTGTCACCGCAACCGTTCGCGCCATCGTCCCGGTCGGCGACGTCGCGAGCCGGACGATCGAGGTGCGCCTGACGCTTCCTGCCGGCACCGGCTTTGTCGGCGACGCCGCCAGGATTTCTATTCCCTCCGCCCGGCCCCGCGACGTTGTGGCCGTGCCGCGTGACGCGCTGGTGCTGCGCGAAGACAACACCTACGTCTTCAAGGTGGACGCAAAAGGACGTTGCGCAGCGCGTATCGGTCGAGACGGGCTCGGAGGATGGCGCGCTCGTCGAGGTCAGAGGTCCGGTGGCCCCGGGCGAACGCGTGATCGTGCGCGGCGCCGAGCGCCTCGAAGCCGGTCAGAAGGTGCGCCCGATCCTGGCTTCCTAGGGTTCTGCGCTTTCAGCTTCTCTACCGGTGTCATTCCCGCGCAAGCGGGAACCCAGGAGCGTGATTTATCCGGAAAGGACAGCCATTCTGGGTCCCCGCATTCGCGGGATTGACAAGTTTATGGCGCGATTTCGAATTCAAAATGAGCTGGAGCGCGGTGGTGCGTGCTTCGACAGGCTCAGCATGAGGGAGATATTGAGTGCCATCAATGCTGCAGCAACTGCATATCTCCTCATCCTGATCTTGTCAGCACCATCAGCGCTGATGCAACTTCATATCTCCTCATCCTGAGCTTGTCGAAGGACGCACGGCGCTGCTGCAACTGTCGTTTCAGCCCAAGCGGCCGATTGCTTCGCTGAGACGCGACGCGAGCGATTGCGCGTGCGTGCGTCTTTCCTTCTGCTCGTCGATGACGTCTTCGGGCGCGCGCGCGATGAAATCGGCATTTTCCAGCTTGGCGTCGAGCTTTGCGATTTCCGATTGGGCGCGCAGCAACTCCTTCTGGAGGCGCGCCCGCTCCTTGGCGAAATCGATGACTTCGCCGAGCGGCAGCGCGGCCACAGCTTCGCCCACGACGAATTGCGCGGAGCCGCCGGGAACCGTTTCGGCGAACGAGGCCGAGGAGAGCCGCGCCAGGGTGCTGATCACATCGAGATTGCGTTCGAGCCACCTGCGCGTCGCCGCATTCGAACCGGCCAGCACCAGTGCGATTTTTGCTGCGGCCGGCACATTCATCTCTGTCCGCACCGAGCGGACGCCGTTGACGAGCTCAATCACCCACTCGATTTCAGCGCGCGCCTCTTCGTTGGGCGGCACGAAAAGTTCGGGCCACTCGGCCACGATCAGCAGCGTCTCGCGCGGCTTCGCGGTGCGCTGCCCATAGCTCTTCGGTGATGAAGGGCATGAAGGGATGCAGCAGCTTGAGGATCTGGTCGCGCGCCCAGGCGGCGGTGGCGCGGGTCTCGGCCTTCGGCCGCTTCGTCGCCGGCGTCCAGAACAGCGGCTTGGTGAATTCCAGATACCAGTCGCAGAACACGTCCCAGACGAAATGATAGGCGGCGTGCGCCGCCTCGTTGAAGCGCAGCGCTTCCAGCGACGCCGTGACGTCGGCGACGCGCGGGCGGTTTCCGCCACGATCCATTTGTTGACGGTCTGCGTCACGTCGGCCGGATCGAAGCCCGGCACGGTGACGCAGCCATTCATCTCGCAGAAGCGCGCGGCGTTCCACAGTTTGGTGGCGAAGTTGCGGCCGGCTTCCACCCGCGTCGGGCCGATGCGCATGTCGCGGTTCTGGCCCGCCGCCAGCGCCAGGGTGAAGCGCAGCGCGTCGGCGCCGAATTCGTCGATCAGGATCAGCGGGTCCACCACATTGCCCTTGGTCTTGGACATTTTCGCGCCCTGCTCGTCCAGCACGCGGTTGTGGATAAGCACGGTGCGGAACGGCACGTCGCCCATGAAATGCATGCCCATCATCATCATGCGGGCGACCCAGAAGAAGATGATGTCGAAGCCGGTCACCAGCACGCTGGTGGGATAGAAGCGCGCCAGCTCCGGCGTCTTGTCCGGCCAGCCCAGGGTCGAGAACGGCCACAGCGCGGACGAGAACCAGGTGTCCAGCACATCGGGATCGCGGATCAGCACCGTTTCGGGTCCGTACGTGCGCCGCGCTTCGGCGAGCGCTTCGTCTTCGCGTTTCAGCGCAATAAATTTTGCCGTCCGCGTCATACCAGACCGGAATCTGATGGCCCCACCAGAGCTGGCGGGAAATGCACCAGGGCCGGATGTTCCTCAGCCAGCCGAAATAGACATTGGTCCAATTCTCGGGGACGAATTTGGTCTCGCCCTCTTCCACCGCGGCGATCGCCTTGTCCGCCAGCGGCTCGACATTCAGATACCATTGCTCGGTCAGGAACGGCTCCAGCACCACCGTCTTGGTCTTTTCGTCATGCGGCACGGCATGGGTGATGGGCTCGATCTTGTCGAGCAGGCCCAGCGCTTCCAGATCGGCGACGATCTTCTTGCGCGCCGCCTCCGCGGTCAGGCCGCGATAGGGCGCGGGCACGTCATCGTTCAGCGTGCCGTCCTTGTTGAGGATGTTGATCAGCGGCAGCTTGTGGCGCTTGCCGACTTCGAAATCGTTGAAGTCATGGCCGGGCGTGATCTTGACCGCGCCGGTGCCTTTTTCCGGATCGGAATATTCGTCGGCGATGATGGGGATCAGCCGCCCGGTCAGCGGCAGCACGCACATGCGGCCCACCAGCGCCTTGTAGCGCGCGTCGTCGGGATGCACCGCGACGGCGGTGTCGCCCAGCATGGTTTCGGGCCGCGTGGTGGCCACGGTGATGAACTGGTCCGGCATGTCGTCGATGGGATATTTGATGTGCCAGAGATGGCCCTTGATCTCGATATTCTCGACTTCCAGGTCGCGTCACCGCCGTCTGCAGCCGCGGGTCCCAGTTCACCAGCCGCTTGTCCTTGTAGATCAGGCCCTGGCGGTAGAGTTCGACAAAGACCTTGGTGACGGCGCGGGACAGCCCCTCGTCCATGGTGAAGCGTTCGCGGCTCCAGTCGGCGCTGAGCGCCCAGCCGGCGCAGCTGCTCGACGATGGCGCCGCCGGATTCGGCTTTCCACTTCCAGACTTCTCCAGGAATTTCTCGCGGCCCAGGCCGACGCGGCTCATCTGCCGCTCGGCCAGCTGGCGCTCGACGATCAGCTGGGTGGCGATGCCGGCATGGTCGGTGCCCGGCTGCCACAGCACGTCCTTGCCGCGCATGCGCTCGAAGCGCGCCAGCATGTCCTGCAGCGTGTTGTTGAGGGCGTGGCCGATATGCAGCCGCCCGGTGACATTGGGCGGCGGGATCACGATGGCAGAAAGGCTCGGCGCTCGGGACGGCGGCCGGCATGGAACGCGCCGGACGCCTCCCAGAGCGCATAGATGCGCCCTTCCACATCCTTGGGATTGAAAGTCTTGTCGAGCATGGGAAAAGACGGCGGTCGGCACGGCCTTTCAGGCCGTCCGCAGTCAGCGCGTCAAGGGGAACCGCGCCGGCGTTCCGCGACGGCGCGATGCTTCAGCGGCGGCTACGGGCCTTGACGACGCGCTCGACTTCGCCGCGTACCGCGTCCTCCAGCAGGGCGGGGAAATGCTCGTCCATCCATTCGCGGATCAGGGGCTTCATGCGGTCGATCACGGCAGCGGAATTGTCTGCAGGTATTTCTGCAGCACCGGCTCGAAGCTTTCGCGCACGGCGCGCTCGAAACACGGTTTCCACGCGGAAAGACCACTCCGGGGCAACCTCCTCCGCGCTGGACGCGCGCGCTGCGGGCCGTTGAGTTCGGCGACCTTGTCTCCCAGCGCCTGGCGGGAATGGTCGGAGAAAATGTCTTCGCCGGCTTGCGCGGATGCCTGCACCTGACTGGTCATTATTGTCTCCTCGGACCGATTGCATGTTCATTCGCCGGCTCTGCAGCCGTGTCGGCAGGAACTCGCTGCCGCGACCGGCGGCGGCTCGGCCACTTCCTGGGTCAGTTCCAGGACCTCGGACTCATCGTGCGCCGCCTCGGAAGCGGTCCGATTGCGGCGCCGGCGATGTCCTCGGAGATGATCTTGCGGATGGAGGCAAGGATCTCCTCCATCGTCGGTTCGTGCTGAGGACTCGCCATTATGCCTGCTCCGAGCGAGCGCTTTTGAGAACGTGCGAGAGGACCCTAGGACAATCGCGCAGAGAAGAAAAGGCGGGGTTAATTCGCGGCGCGGCCGACGACCGAGGCGCGAATTTGCTCGCTTTGCGGTGCCGGGCCGCAGCGTTGCGGCCTCGTCGTGATGGCCGGCGGGCTCGCAGTTTTGACTGCGCCGCGCCGGCTTTCGAGCCATTAACCATCCCCAGCCCCCCGGCAGCCGATACAATCTGCACACTGAGCAGCTCGCGCTGCGCCGTCAAGGCCGGGCAGTCACGACTGCGGGCAACAGATCATCCGAACCAACGCGCTAGAACACGAAGCCGGCGGGCTCGCGAAAACCGTTCAGGACCGGCGCGCACGCATCGAATGTGAGTCGGTGCCCGATGCGGCCGCCTTCGTTCAGATAGACGATCGCATGCCCCTGCGCCTGCCGCTGGAGAATCGCGACGAGGCGTCCGCCATCCGCCAGCTGGGCGAGAAGGCGTTGCGGGGTCTGTTCAATTCCGCCTTCGATGACAATCACATTGTAGGGTCCATTCCCGCGGGCGCCTTCGGCGAGCGATCCCTGGACAATTGCAGCGTTATGCACCTCCGCCTCGCGCAGCTTTTCGGAGGCGATCCGCACCAGGTCGACGTCCTGCTCCAGACCGACGACGCGGCGAGCGAGTCGCGCAAGGACTGCCGTGGAATAGCCTGTCACGCAGCCGACATCGAGCACGGTGTCGGCGTGGTCGACTTCGCCCAGTTCGATCAGCTTCGCAAACGTCCTCGGTTCGAGGAGCCACCGCCCATGCACGATCTGGACGGGCGCATCGGCATAGGCGACGCTGCGCTTCTCCGCCGGCACGAAGTGTTCGCGCGGAACATTCCCGAACGCATCGAGAATCGCCGCCTCCGTCACTCCATTCGCATGTATCTGCGACATCACCATGTTGGCGCGTTGGGCGGCGTAATCGGGCATGCATGGTCCTGAAGGGTGGCGCGCGCTTATACGTTGCAAGGCTCCCGGTCACAACGCGGGCGCGTCTGGATTCCCGGCGACGCATTGCCTCTGCAAGCGATCTGCTGTAGGCCCGGCTGCCTTTGGCCACGTGGCGGAGTGGTGACGCAGCGGTCTGCAAAACCGTTTACCCCGGTTCAATTCCGGGCGTGGCCTCCACACCAACATCGAGCTCCGCGTCGGCGCGATTAACGTTAACGGCTCGTTAACCTTATCGTGAGAATTTGACAAGGTCTTCCCTTGAAGACACCCCACCATTACCCAACGCCTGGGCCGGGCCAACCACCCGGCCCTTCTTTTATGGGCGTTCGCGCACCAACCTATGGTCAACCGCCGCGGGATGCGCTAACACGCGCGCCTGTTCCCCGGTAGCTCAGTCGGTAGAGCAAGCGGCTGTTAACCGCTGGGTCGCTGGTTCGAGTCCGGCCCGGGGAGCCAATTAAATCAAAGAGTTATAACGGTTTGGCCCGCCGGCATCGCGCGCTCCACGAGGATGCGCGGCAGCACGTGTTAAACTGCCTGCTAGGTATCCACGCGCGAAATGGACAAATAAATCCGGATTTGCGGGTGTTCCTGGATCGCAGCGGGCTTGTGCCGCCGGGGGCGCCCGTTGCGTGCACGCTGCTGCCAGGCGGCGTCTCCTGCGATGTCTGGCGAATCGACGTGGACGGCCGCTCGTTTTGCGTCAAGCGCGCGCTGCCGAGATTGCGGGTGGACGCGGTCTGGGAGGCGCCGGTCTCGCGCAATGCGCACGAATGGGCTTGGCTCAATTTCGCCGTCCGAACCGCGTCCCGCTTGGTCCCGCGGCCGCTCTTTCATGATGCCGCATGCGGAATGTTTGCGATGGAATTCCTCGAGCCGGCGTGCTTCCCGGTGTGGAAGCAGCTTCTTCTCGACGGTGTCGCGGATGCCGACGTGGCGGCTCTGGTTGCGCAATTGCTGGCGCGGCTGCATGCGGCGAGCGCCGGCGACCAGAGCATCCTGTCGGCCCGCCAGACGCGGGACACATTCACCGCGCTGCGGATCGATCCCTATCTGCTCGAAGCGGCGCGGCGAAATCCCACTGTCGCCGGACCATTGTGCACCCTTGCCGAACAAACACTGGCGAACGAGATCGCGCTCGTTCACGGAGACGTCAGTCCAAAAAACATTCTCGTTGGCCCCGGCGGCCCGGTCTTTCTCGACGCGGAAACTGCGTGGTATGGCGATCCCGCCTTCGACCTCGCTTTCTGCCTGAACCATCTGCTGCTGAAATGTCTGGCGCGGCCGAACTTCGCCCCGCTCTATCTCGGCTGTTTTGCGGCGTTCCATTCCGCGTATCTGTCGTGCGTTACCTGGGAGGATGCGCAGTCGATCGAAGCACGGGCGGCACGGCTGCTGCCGGCGCTGCTGCTGGCGCGGGTCGACGGAAAATCGCCGGTCGAATATCTGAACGCGCAGAACCGGTCTGTCGTACGCAAGACGGCGTGCGTGCTGCTCCTGTGCGCGCCCGATCGTCTCGGCGCGATCGCGGATGCCTGGAGCGCCCGGATCATGCAGCATCCAGCCCAACTGCATCCCTGAGGCGAGCGAGCGTCAGTCCTGCTTCCGAAAGGTCGTCAGGAAAATCGTCGCCGGCCAGATAGGCGAACTCTTCCTCGCGCGCCGATTGCGCAACATCGCGCGCACCGAGCAGGGCATCGGGATGTCCGGGATGGCACATCACCAAAGAGCCGTCGCCGGCGTCGGCAATCATGCTTCGGAACAGGTTGCGGAAGGGAACCTTCTCCCGAAAATTGCGCACCCCGCGAAAGCCGCAATTCGTCGGCACGCCGAATTGCGCGGCCAGTCTCGACAATGGCCGCGAGGCGCGCGCGAGATATGCCGACTCGATCGGAGACGGTCGCCGCCACATCGCCGCATCGATCGGTTCACGGGTGAGGCGCACATACGCGCCGATCCGGCTGGCGACCCCCACCACCGCCTCGCGCACAACCGGCAGAATGTGAACATGTTGGTGGCCGTCGATGTAATCCGGAAGCTGACCGATCACGTTCGTAAATTTGTCAATCTGCTCCTCGACCGCGGCGGTCATGCGCGCCACAGATATTCGCCGCAGATGCGCTTGCCTCGCCACAGAGGCCAGGGAGCGCCGTTCCGTCAGCGAAAAATGAAGCCCGAGATCGGCGCTGCCAAGAAAAGGCCGCAGCAAGGGCCCGTCCTGCGCGAATTCGGGATAGAGCACCATGCAGCTGGTTGCCGACAGCCGTTGCCTGTCCAGCAATTGGCGAATGCCGCGGCTCACGCCGGGCGAGAGACCATAATCGTCCGCGCACAGAATGATACGCTTTGCCATTCTGCTGCGCCTCCTTCGCGCAGCTCCCCGGAGCGACTGAACGCCGGGGCGACATCATGCGTTATCGATGCTGTCACAAGGCAAGGTTTCAGGCGATGGCGGCGCGAAAATCGAAACCGATTCGCAAGAAGGTTGCAGGCAAGAGCAGCGACAAGCGATGGTCGGGACGTGTGACCCGGAAGAGCGACGCCCTCGATCTCGACAAGGGGGTCTTTACATGGTCGGACCCCAAACGGATCGCGGCATCTCTCAAAAGCTCGGCCGAGCACAGCAGGCGGCGCAAGGCCGAGCCCTACCGTTCGGCTCTTTCGATGCTCACCTTTTTCATCAACCGTGGCGGCAAGAACCTTCCCGCCGGTCGCAAGCGCGTGCTGGAACGCGCCAAAGAGGAATTACGGCGGCAGTTCGGGCGCGCTTGAAGGCGTCCGCGCCGCCCTCTAGGTTCGCGCGCCACGAACCCGCGCCATCATTCATGGACGTAGCGCCCGATGTCACCGCCGCGATCGGCAACACGCCGCTGATCCGCCTGAAGCGTGCCTCGGAACAGACCGGTTGCGAGATTCTCGGCAAAGCCGAATTCATGAATCCCGGCCAGTCGGTGAAGGACAGGGCCGCGCTCTTCATCATCAGGGATGCGCTCGACAAGGGAGTGCTTCGGCGCGGCGGAATTGTGGTTGAGGGTACGGCGGGCAACACCGGCATCGGCCTCGCCGTCGTCGGCAATGCGCTGGGCTTCCGAACCATGATCGTCATTCCCGAGACGCAAAGCCAGGAAAAGAAGGACGCGCTGATCCTGATGGGAGCGGAGCTCATCGAGGTCCCCGCGGTGCCGTACAAGGATCCCAACAATTACGTGAAATTCTCGGGGCGCCTGGCCCAGAGCCTTGCGGCGACGGAATCCGCGGGAGCCGTCTGGGCCAATCAGTTCGACAATGTTGCGAACCGGCTCGCCCATGTTGAAACCACAGGGCCCGAGATCTGGCGGCAGACCGACGGAAAGGTGGATGGCTTTGTCTGCGCGGTCGGCACCGGGGGCACGCTGGCCGGCGTTGCCATTGCGCTCAAAGCCCGCAATCCTTCGGTACGCATAGCAGCAGCAGATCCGATGGGCGCCGCCATCTATAGCTGGATCAAGACCGGAACCCTGGCATCGGAGGGGAGCTCCATCACCGAGGGCATCGGTCAGGGTCGCGTGACCGCCAATCTCGAAGGCGCACCCATCGACGACGCCTATCAGATCTCCGACCCGGAGGCGCTGTCGATCGTCTTCGATCTGGTGATCGAGGAAGGGTTGTGCCTGGGCGGCTCGAGCGGCATCAATATCGCGGGCGCGATACGGCTGGCGAGAGATTTGGGTCCCGGCCACACCATCGTCACCGTGCTGTGCGATTACGGCACGCGCTATCGCGCGAAGATGTTCAATCCGGATTTTCTGCGTGCGCACGACCTGCCCGTTCCCTACTGGCTCGCGCATGCGAACGCGCCGCGCGACCTTCCCTTCGTGCGATGAAGCCAGGGTCACCCCTCGTCTCGACCGAGTGGCTCGCCCAGCATCTGCGCGCGCCCGATGTCCGGGTCGCCGATGCGTCCTGGTATCTTCCGCAGGCGGCGCGCGACGCGAAAGCCGAATACGCTGCGGCCCACATACCCGGCGCCGTGTTCTTCGACATCGACGATCTATCGGACGAGACAAGTCCACTTCCGCATATGCTTGCGCCGGCCGCAAAATTTGCGAGCCGCATGCGCAAGCTGGGACTGGGCGACGGCAATCTCATCATCGTCTATGACGGCGCGGGGATTTATTCCGCTCCGCGCGCGTGGTGGATGCTGCGCGCGATGGGGCACGAAGAGGTCGCCATCCTGGACGGCGGCTTTCCCAAATGGAAGCGCGAGGGACGCCCGATCGAAGACCTGGTGCCGCATCCCTATCCCCGCCATTTCACGCCGCGACCCAACTACACGCTGTCGCGGACATTTTCGCAGGTGAAGGAAAATCTTGCGACCGCCCGCGAGCAGGTGATCGATCTGCGCAGCGCCGGGCGCTATGCCGGCCAAGAGGCCGAGCCCCGGCCCGGCGTGCGGCCCGGCCACATTCCGGGCAGCGTGAATATTCCTTACACGGAGATGTCGGATGCGGCCGGCACGCTGAAATCCCGCGGGGAGCTCGCGGAAATTTTTTCGCGCCGCGGAGTCGATCTCGCGCGTTCCTGCATCACAAGCTGCGGCTCGGGCATCACGGCCGCGATCGGAATGCTCGCGCTTGCGGTGGCGGGCGCCCGCGACGTGGCGCTATATGACGGTTCATGGTCGGAATGGGGAGCGCATCCCGAGGCTCCTGTCGCAACGGAATGACAAGCGAAAAACTTCCCCGCCGCCTCTCGACCGTGGTGACGTTCCTGGAGATGAAGGCGCGCCCGTCGGCGATTCCCCCGCCGCAGCCCAAAGGCAAGATCGCGCTCCTGCGGGCCTCGCATCCTCCGGTGCATTTCTATCGCTACCTCTATGATGCAATCGGCCGGGATTATTACTGGGTCGACCGCAAGAAGATGAGCGATGCGCACCTGTCGGGTCTTCTCGGTGACGAGCGCATGGAGATATACGTGCTCTACGTCGATGGTTGTCCGGCAGGCATGGCGGAGCTCGACTTTCGCGACGCAAGCGTGGGCCATCTCGCCTATTTCGGGCTGGTGCCTGAATTCCTCGGCCGGCGGCTCGGTTTTTTCTTCCTGTACCATTGCGCCATCAATGCCTGGCTGAAGCCGATCTCGAAGCTTCTCGTCAACACCTGCACGCTCGACCACCCGCGCGCCCTGCCGCTCTATCAGCGGCTGGGCTTTGTCCCCTACAGCCGCGAGGAGCGTTTTATCGAGCTGCTCTGAGGCACAGGACGGTTCGCGAATGCCATTTCCTTCGCGCGCGCAAGCAGGCACACTCCCCAACCGGGGAAGAAAAATTTGGGAGCACGGGGCATGAGCCGGCAAGACGCAACCGCCGTGGAGAACGCGGGACCACAATTGTTCGGCCATCCGCGCGGCCTCACCTTTCTCTTCACCACGGAAATGTGGGAGCGCTTCTCCTATTACGGGATGCGCGCCATCCTGGTCCTGTATCTCACGAACTTTCTGCTCCTCAGCGGCCACGCCGAACATGTCGCGGGCTACTTTGCGATCAAGGGTATCTTCGAAGCGATCGTCGGACGATCGCTGGGCGTGCAGCCATTTTCGTCGCTGATCTATGGCACCTATACGGCGTTCGTCTACCTGACGCCATTCTTTGGCGGGATATTGGCCGATCGCGTACTCGGTCAACGTCTCACCGTCATCTTCGGCGGCATCATCATGGCCATCGCCGAATTCACCTTGATGGTCCCGGCGCTGTTCTTCCTCGGCCTGCTGCTGCTCATCATCGGCAACGGCTTCTTCAAGCCGAACATCTCGACGCAGGT
Source organism: uncultured Alphaproteobacteria bacterium (assembly GCA_963812975.1). Taxonomy (GTDB): domain Bacteria; phylum Pseudomonadota; class Alphaproteobacteria; order Micropepsales; family Micropepsaceae; genus Rhizomicrobium. The sequence continues at coordinate 128,079 of CAWEXK010000030.1, forward strand.
CGGCAATCTTTACAGGCCGGGCGACAGCCGCATCGATCGCGCCTATTCGATTTTCTATGTCGGCATCAATGTGGGCGCGTTTTTCTCGCCGCTGATCTGCGGAACACTCGGCGAAAACGTCGGATATCAGTGGGGATTTTTCGCCGCAGGCATGGGCATGCTGATCGGCGCCTGCATCTACCTCTTCGCCCTTCGCACGCTTCCGCCCGACCGCATTTCGCGATTGAAGTCGAAGACCGAACAGAAAAAGAAGCTGACGTCGCAGGATTGGAAAGCGGTACTGGCGCTGATCCTTCTCTGCATTCCCACATCGCTGTTCTGGGCGGTTTATGAGCAGCAGGGCAATACCATCAATCTATGGGCGCAAAACTTCACCGACCGCCGTCTCATTCCGGGGCTGCTCAACGTTGAAATACCCGTGACGTGGTTTCAGGCCTTCAACCCCTTCATGATCTGGGCCTTCACCCCCTTTGTCGTTGCGTTGTGGACACGCCAGTCGAGGCGGGCCAGCGAGCCGTCGACCGTGACGAAAATGGCGATGGGCGATTTCATGCTCGCGGCTTCGTATCTGATCATGGCCGCGGCGGCCTATCTGACGGGCCCTGGCGGTCACGCGAGCTGGATCTGGCTGTTCTTCTTTTTCGGCGTGATCACGCTTGGCGAGCTTTATCTGTCGCCGATCGGCCTGGCGCTGGTCGCGCGCGTGGCGCCCGCCTCAATTCTTTCCATGATGATGGGACTGTGGTTCATCACCAGCTTCACGGGAAATCTCCTTCAGGGCTATATCGGCAGCTTTTTCAGCGCCATGGACAAGACGCATTTCTTTCTCCTTTGCGCCGCGATCGGCGGCGTCGCGGGCGCGGTCACATGGATGTTCGATCGGCCGTTGCGCTCGGTCCTCGAATCCCGGCCTGCCCCTGAAATTGTGCTGACGGCGGAACCCCAGGCGGAGCCGCACCTCGAGCCGCACGCCGGCGCGTGAGCATCGTTGCCAGGGTCGGGCGACGCACGGTGATCGATGACGTGACCCGGCAGGTCTCAAAGAACACCGCCGCGACACATGCCGGCCGGATGAGCCGCGAGCATTTCGGTGTGGTCAACACGCCGGTCTACCGCGCTTCGACAATTCTCTACCCCGACCTCGCGTCGCTCGAGGCCGCCGATGCGCCATATATTTACGGCCGGCTCGGGACGCCATCGTCCGCAAGCCTGGAAGAGGCAGTGACGGCGCTCGAGGGCGGCGCGCGCACCGTTCTATGTCCGTCCGGGCTCAATGCGGTTACAACCGCCATTCTCTCCGTCGCCAGGGCCGGCGACCATCTGCTCATGACCGATAGCTGCTACGCGCCGACCCGCAGTTTCTGCGACAAGACGCTGGGTCGGCTGGGGATTGAGACGACCTATTACGCGCCCGCGCGCGGACGCGGAATTGCGGAGCTGTTCCGCTCGAACACCAGGGCGGTCTTCTGCGAGAGCCCCGGATCGCTCACCTTCGAAATACAGGACGTGCCTGCGATCGCAGACATCGCGCATGCGCACAGCGCGTCCGTCCTTCTCGACAACACCTGGGCCACGCCCCTTTACTTCGATGCGTTTGCGCACGGTGTGGACCTCTCGATCCAGGCCGCAACGAAATATGTCGGCGGCCATGCCGACGTCATGCTCGGATACGTGACGGCCAACCAGGAACACGCGCAGGCTCTCGTCGACACGCATGAGGAGCTCGGACTGTACGCGAGCGGCGACGATTGCTTTCTGGCCTTGCGCGGGTTGCGTACGATGCCCGTTCGCCTCGCCCGACACCAGGAAACGGCGCTGACGCTTGCGCGCTGGCTTAACGACAGGCCCGAGGTCGCGCGCGTGCTTCATCCCGCGCTCGCAGGTGATCCGGGACACGACCTGTGGCGGCGCGATTTCAGCGGCGCAAGCGGGCTTTTCGGCGTGGTGCTGAAGCCGGTTGGCGCCCCTGCCCTGGCGGCTTTCTTCGACCATCTGGCCTGCTTCGGACTTGGCTATTCCTGGGGCGGCTACGAGAGCCTGATCGTGCCGGCTCACCTTCGCCGAACGGTTGCGCCATTCGCGGCCGACGGGCCCGTGTTGCGCATACATGCGGGACTGGAAGATGCGGACGACCTGCTGGCCGATCTCGAAGCAGGTTTCGGGCGCCTGCGCGCGCACCTGCCCTAGCGTCTGCCGTGGCCTGGACCTCGAGACTTTACCATCGCGCCTACCAGGATTTTTTCATGGGAAGCCGGCTCGATGCCTATCGCACGCTGCTGCAGCGCCTGCGCGACCTGGGCTATCGATTTCACACCATGGTGGAGTTCATCGAAGCCGTCGATCGCGGCGATGTTTTCGAACTCTCCCATCTGCCTGTTGCGCAGCGACATCGACAGCGATCCCGCCGGCGCCGCCCGCATGTTCGCCTGCGACCGCGACGCGGGCGTGCGCGCCACATATTTTTTTCGCCTGTCGAACTCTCGATCCCGCATTGGCCAACGAGATGGCGCGTCATGGCAGCGAGGTCGGCTACCATTTCGAGGAGATTGCAACCGTCTCGAAACGGTTGGGGCTCGCAAGCAAGCAGGATGTCGACGCGCATCTCGACCTTATTCGCGACGAGTTCCGGAGAAACGTTCGCGACTTTCGCGCGCGCACGGGACTGTCGCCGCGCACCGTGGCCTCGCATGGCGATTTCATCAACCGGCGCATCGGCGTGCCCAATCAATATCTGCTCACGCGGGCGCTGCTGGATGAATTGGGCGTTGTTGCCGACGCCTACGACCCAAGGATTCACGCCGGTCTCGGGGCACGCTTTTCCGATTGGCCGGCGCCCGAATGGTGGCGCCCCGCCGATCCGCTCGAAGCGCTGCAGAACCGCCCCGCAACGGTGTCGATCCTGGTGCATCCGCGCCAGTGGGTATGCAATCCGGCGCTCAATTTGCGTCTCGGCGCGCTGCGACTGGTGGAGGAAATGACGTGGCGCCGGCGCCGCGCGACCGCGGCGCGGCGGCAAGCCGACCCTGCGCAGGCGAAGGTTTTTCCATGACGCATGGCGCCGATACCCACTACTTCACGGAACAGGCTCTGCAGGACTGGACCAGGATAGGTGCGAGGCACCGCATCCGCGATGAACATTTCCTGCACGCGATCGAATCATATTTTCGTCCCGGCCCCATCCTCGAGATCGGCGCGGCGACAGGGCACCTCTCCGGGATACTCCACGCTCGGGGTTACGACGTGACGGCCTCCGACGTTTCGCCGCGATTCGTCGCCGCGATCGGAAGGCGCGGCCTGCATGCGGAAATTGTCGATGCGACCAGGGATATCACGTCGCAGACGGGCCGCAGCTTTGCGAATATTCTTGCACAGAACGTGATGCCGCTCATCCGCCGCGACCGCGCAACCGTCGAGGCGACATTGTCGGCGATTCATGCGGCGCTGCAGCCGTCGGGCCGTCTGATCTCCATCAGCGCGCATGCCAATCGCGCGCCGGATCCACAATCGTTTTTCACCCCGCGCGAACAGGTCGAGATTGCGAAAGCGAGCGGACTCTATCGCATCGCCGCAATGTTTCCGCATCAGGTCGTGCCGACGGGATTATACCGGCGGTGGAATGCGGCCTTACTGAATTTCCTCGATTTTCACGCCGCAAAGATCGCCGCGGTGCGCCTCGTTTGGGTGATGGAGAAGGTCCAATAGGCCGGCCTATCCGAACAGTGCGTTCAAATAAGGATTGAGGAATTTTCCCTGCGGGTCGAGTTCGCGCCTGAGCGAGCAGAACCGCTCGAACGCCGGATAGAGTCTGGTCAGTTCCCGGGAGGTGCACGTGTGCCGCTTGCCCCAGTGCGGCCGACCCTCATAGGCGCGAAAGATCTGTTCGCAGACGCTGAAGAGGGCGGTCGTGTCGACCTTGTAATATTGGTGCACGGCAATCGTTGCGCTTTCGCGCCGATAGAAGGGGCTGAGCCAGATGTCGTCCGCCGCCACCGTGCGAAACTCGAAGGGAAACCCGGTGTTGATCCGCTTGCGGCGGATTTCGGCGACGATTTCGCGAATGCAGTCGGCGCCCCGTTCGAGGGGTACCGCGTACTCCATCTCGTTGAAGCGAACGGGGCGCGGACTGGGAAAAATCTCATGACTCCACCGCGCGTGGGCGGCGTTGGGCATCGATCTCGAGAACAAACCGTGCGCCGGTCGGAGCACGAACGGCGCAAACGGAAGCAGCTCGTTGATGCCGGCAAACACGCGCGATTCCGCCCCATGGCGCACGCCGCGCCGGCGCATGTGCTCCGCGCTGCGCGGCTCCGGCGCCGGTTTCTCGGTCTCCCGCAGGGCTTTGCAGACGGCGACGTCCGAATAGGGAAACCAGAAGAACTCGAAATGGCGGTTGCTGGATACGAGATTGCCCAGCCTTGCAAATAATTCGTCGGAGGGAAGTAGGAAATTGTCTTCGACCAGCCGGTAGCGGGGCCGCAACGCCATGGTGATTTCCGTCATCACGCCGAGCGTCCCCAGCGAGACCCGTCCGGCGAGAAAAATTTCGGCATTCTCCCGCTCGGTGCAATTCAGCACGTCGCCACTCGCAAGAACGAGCCTGAAGCCGGACACATCGGAAGAGAGACTTCCCAGCGAGCGGCCAGTGCCATGCGTGCCGGTCGCGACAACGCCCGCGAGAGTCTGGCGATCGATGTCGCCCATATTTTTCAGCGCCAATCCATGGGGGTGGAGTGCTGGGCCAATCGCCCAAAGCGGCGTCGCTGCCCGAAATCGTCGCAAAGGGTGGTTGCTGCGACGCGCCCTTCAGGCCCGAAAACGCAGCCATGTCGAGCAGCACGCCATCGCTGGCGCAAAGCGGCGTAAAGGAATGCCCGCTTCCTGGCGCGCGAACCGGTCCATCCGCGTTACGGATCGCCGCCGCCAGGTCCATCTCGTTCTCGGGCGCGACAATCTGGCGGGGCTTGCACGTCACGCCCCCTGACCAGTTGGACCATTTGCCGCCGACAATCTTCATGCTGCGCCGATCGAACTCTCTGGTTGCCTTGCCACCAACCGGCAGAGGGCGGAAGTGAGGGGGTCGTCCATTGGCTGATGCAATCGCGATCGAGTCAATGTTGCGTCAACGGTCCGGCGCAGCGCGATGGGATTGGTGACCCCGGCAGGAATCGAACCTGCGACCCATTGCTTAGAAGGCAATTGCTCTCGTCCGCTGAGCTACGGGGCCAACGGCTGATCAGGTATCAGGTATCCCTCTTCAAACTCAAAAAATCGTCGCTGACGTGCACGCGGCGCACCCCTTCCGTCAATGCGACCAGGGAATCTTGCGGTCGAAGCGAAAATTGTCGGAATAGGATTTCGGGCGCACTTTGGGGAAATGCGGCTCGAACACCTGATAGGGTATCTCGTGTCTGGTCGCATAGGCCACCGCTTCGTCCTTCGAATCAAATTCCAGTAGCACCTGGCTCCGCATATCCGCGGAGCTGGTCCAGCCCATGAGTGGCTCGACTGTACGCGGGCTCTCGGGCTCGTATTCGAGCACCCAGCGCCTGGTCATCGCCCGTCCCGATTGCATTGCGGTCCTGGCGGGCTGATAGATTCTCGCACGCACGCGTTTCTCCCGCAGAAATCTTCGGCTGGTCGGGGCGGCGTGATTCGAACACGCGACCCTCTGCTCCCAAAGCAGATGCGCTACCAGGCTGCGCCACGCCCCGAATTCTTGAGCAAATCTGGCCGCCGAATGTTGTGACCCATACACGCTCGGTCGTGCCGCTTCAACCGGCGCGTCGCCTCATTTCTGGCCGGGGATCGCATTGCCGAAAATGCTGCTGTGTACCCGCTGACCCGGCTCGATGCCGAGTTGTGCGGCCCGCCCGCCATTGATCTCGAGCACTGCCCGGACCGGCTCGTAGGACGGTATCGGCGTCTCGGAATACGGAGTGGCGTCGGGTGCGATCGAGGAAATCGCGCCGTCGGCGCGAATGAAGATCATGTCCAGGGGCAGAACGGTGTTCTTCATCCAGAAGGTCTGGAATTCCGGCGTATGAAAATCGAACAGCATCCCGCTATCGGGGTCGAGATGGGTGCGGAACATCAGACCCTTTTCCTGCGAGGCGCGATCGGCCGCGATCTCGGCCGAAAAGCGGACCGGTCCACGGCTGGAGTTGATAACAATCGAGGTCAGGGGAAGACCCGGGGTGCTCGCGGCGGGCACCACAGTGAGACACGCAAACGCGGCGACCGCGACAAAAAACCTCCCGTTCATCTGCAAAACCACTGAGAAAAGCGCACTCGACAGTGCCACAGGGAACGGCGGCCTGACTATCCTTCGGCAGCCGCAATTTCCGCCGCGAGTTCGCCCTTGGGCCCGTCCCCCACGCGCACGCGCACCTTCTGGCCCTGCTTCAATTCGCGGATCCCGGAGCGGCGAAGCAATTCCATGTGAACGAAAATATCGGGGGTGTCAGGTCCGCGCGAGACAAAGCCATAGCCTTTGCCGCGGTTGAACCATTTCACCGTCGCCTCGAAAGCGGCGCCGCGCGGCACGACATTGAAGCGGGCCGGCCGCTGCGCGGATTGGGGTGGCCCCGACGCCATCGAATTGTCGAGCAGCAGCAGTCTGCGGGCTTGCAGACCCTTCGGCCCCTGCACGGCCTCGCAGACCACGCGCGCACCTTCATGGGCGAATTTGAAGCCGGATTGCCGGACGCAGGTCTGATGCAAAAGAATGTCGCCTTGCGGGCCAGTCGCGGGCTTGATGAATCCATAACCCTTGGCGAGATCGAACCACTTGATCGAGCCGGCGACCTCAAACGCTTCGCCCGACACGCCAGGCGGCGCAATGCAGGTTTCCATCCCCTCCCCCAACACGTTTTCCCGACAAGTCTTTTCAAAATATCGGTAAGCTTAACACATGTGTCATCAACGGAAAAGCGCCACCGCTCAAAACCGTGAATCGCCCGCCTCGAACCGGTAACTCCTTGTTGTAAAATTGGTATCCCTGACGTTAGGAGCAGCACCCATGGAATTCACCGGCCGCTACGTGATCCGGGCGTTGCCCGACACGGTCTGGGCTGCCCTGAACGATCCCGCGATCCTGCAAGCGTGCATTCCCGGCTGCCAAAGCCTGACAAGGATCGACGGACACCGCTTCGACGCCGTGGCGGCTTTGCGGATCGGTCCGGTCAAGGCCACATTCAGGGCCGTGATCGAACAGAGCGAGCTCGATCCGCCGCGGCGGTGCGTTCTAAAGGGCGAAGGCCGCGGCGGCGTCGCCGGCTTCGCGCGAGGTCAAGCCGATGTCAGGCTCGTGCCGGAAGCGGAGGCGGCGACCGTTCTTTCCTACGTTGCGAGGGGAACGATCGGCGGCAAGCTCGCCCAGGTGGGCCAGAGGCTGATCGACGGCGCGGCCAGGCAGATCGCCGATGATTTCTTCGCCCGCTTCGCGGCACGCGTGGAGTCGCCGGGTTCGGCTCCTGAACAGATGGAGCCCGTCGCAGCGCCAGCCCCTGATATCGATGTAACGACCACTCTTGCCGAAGCAGACGCTCAGTCGGACGAGTTCCGTCGCGACGGACTGGCGCCGGAAATTCTGGGTGATCGGACTGATCGCCGTCATCGTGATCCTGCTCGTCCTGTTCGGCGTCGCCTTGTGATCGCGCTTGACCGAGCGCACGGCGTCGCGAAAGACTCGTCCGGCCACAAATTTTCGGGAGGCCCATGTCCGTCGTCGAGATGACGGTGAACGGCGAGCCTGCCAGCGCCGAGATCGAGGATCGCACGCTGCTCGTCTATTTTCTGCGCGAGCAGCTCGGCCTGACAGGCACGCATATCGGCTGCGACACAAGCCAATGCGGCGCGTGCATGGTGCATATCGACGGGCGCGCGATAAAATCCTGCACGATGTTTGCGCGCCAGGCAGAGGGCGCGCATGTCACGACGATCGAAGGCCTGGCGCGGGACGGCGCGCTCCATCCGGTGCAGGAAGCTTTTCGCGAACACCATGGGCTGCAATGTGGCTTCTGCACACCCGGCATGATCATGACTGCCGTCGATATGATCCGCCGGGGCAAAGCGGGCGACCGCCGGACGATACGGCGCGAGCTGGAAGGAAATTTCTGTCGCTGCACCGGCTATCACAACATCGTCGATGCGATCGAAGCCGCGGCGAAGCAGTTCGCGGAAACGCGCGGATGATTCCCTCCATGTTCACCTACCACCGCCCGCAAACAATCGCCGAGGCCGAGGCGTTGTATTCGCGGGCGCCGGACGCGAGGTTCCTGGCGGGCGGCCACACGCTGATCCCCGCGATGAAGCAACGCCTTTCCAATCCTTCGGATCTGATCGATCTTTCGGGACTGACGGACATGTCGTTCATCGCGCTGCGTGACGATGCGGTTGCTATCGGCGCCATGACGCGACACGGCGCGGTGGCGGAATCGGCAGAGATCAGGCGCGCGATTCCCGCGCTCGCCAGCCTCGCCGAACGCATCGGCGATCCCGCCGTACGCCAGATGGGAACGCTCGGCGGTTCGCTCGCGAACAGCGATCCTGCCGCGGATTATCCGGCCGCTGTACTCGGGCTTGGCGCGACGATCGCAACGACGAGGCGCGTCATTCCCGCCGACGCATACTTTGTCGGAATGTTCCAGACCGCCCTCGAGAATGGAGAACTCGTCACCGAGGTCGTGTTTCCCATTCCGGAGCGCGCGGCTTACGCGAAATTTCCCAATCCGGCGTCGCGCTACGCAATGGTGGGCGTATTCGTGGCTCAGGGGAAGGCGGGTCTGCGCGTCGCCGTCACGGGCGCGGCGCCGTACCCGTTTCGCAGCGCGGCGATGGAGGAGGCGCTGTCGCGACGCTTTCATCCCGATGCGCTCGCGGAGATTTCGATCCCCTCCGACGGTCTGAATTCAGACCTTCACGCTTCGGCCGAATATCGCGCCCATCTGGTGACGGTCATGGCCAGGCGCGCAGTCGCCGAGGTTCTGGCTAGCGGATCGACGCCCCGATGAGCGCTGGCGACGACGTGCTGGAAGTGGTGGAACGCTGGCTGAATGCCGGCCACAAGGCCGCGCTCGCAACCGTCCTGCATACGTGGGGCTCGGCGCCGCGTCCGGCGGGCAGTCACATCGCCATACGCGACGACGGCGCCTTCACGGGATCTCGTCTCGGGCGGCTGCGTCGAAAGCGCAGTCATCGAAGCCGCGGCCGATACGATCCGCGACGGCGGCACCCGCGCGCTTCACTTCGGCGTCAGCGACGAGCAGGCCTGGTCGGTCGGGCTCGCCTGTGGGGGAACAATCGAAATCTTGCTCGAACGCGTCGACTGATTGTTGGAACGCATGAAGCGCGACACCCTCAATACTTTGCTCGGCGCGCGGAATGCGGGACGGGCCATTGTGCGCGCGCTCGATCCCGCGTCCGGCGACGAACGATTGCTCGATCCGCAACGCGGTGACTCTCCGCTCGAACGCGCCGCCGCCGAAGCCGCCCGCGCCGACCGCAGCGGCACGGTGGAGTGTGATGGGCGATCATGGTTCCTCGAGGTCTACAACCCGCCCCTTGATCTGAGAATCGTGGGAGCGGTTCACATTGCACAGTCTCTCGCGCGGATGGCTGCGCTTGCCGATTATCGGGTCACGATCATCGATCCGCGCGCCGCCTTTGCGACCACGGAGCGTTTTCCCGACATCGCGCTTTCCCACGAATGGGCCGACGAGGCGCTTGCAAAATCGCCGCTTGGTCCGCGCAGCGCGCTTGTTGCGCTGACGCATGATCCCAGGCTGGACGATCCCGCGTTGACAGCGGCGCTGCAAACGAACTGTTTCTACATCGGCGCGCTGGGATCGAAGAAGACTCACCAGGCGAGACTGGCGCGCCTCAAGACACACGGTTTCAGCGAACGGGAGCTCGCCCGTATTCACGCGCCGATCGGGCTTGCAATCGGCGCACGCTCTGCGGCGGAAATTGCCGTGTCGATCCTGGCGGAGATGACGATGAGGCTGCGCGCGGACGGCGTTTGGGAGCAATCCGTCGCCCGCGCGACAGCCGATACGGGGATTCCCCCCCGTTCCTAGTTGCGGCTGGCCACCCGGCTCCGCCGCGACGATGTGAGTTCGTCTTCCGTGATCACGCCGTCATTGTTCTTGTCCAGCCGCGCAAACAATTTCTCCTGGGAGGCCGCGAATTCCTCCAGCGTCAGCTTGCCGTCACGTGTCCTGTCGAGCCGCTGGAAGACGCGCGCCGAGATGGCGCGGGACTGTGCGGCCAGCAGCTGATAATATTGCTCGGGGCTCGAGGCTGCCGCCCTTCGCGAACGCGTTGAATTGGTGCTGGGTGATCTTGTCGAACTCCGCGCGAGTCACCTTGCCGTCCTTGTTCAGATCGTACGAAAAGCACAGGCTGGAATGGCCGCGTGATCCGAAGCCGCGGCCGCTGGAACCCGTGCTCGCGCTGCAACTCCTGGGTGCGCCGCCTTCAACCGGCCGTGCGCCGCGGGAGGAGCCGCAGGAAATCACCCCGCTTCCGTCGCGGTCCATCTGCTCGAACCGGTCGCGTTCGGCCGCCATGTATTCATCAGGCGTGATCTTCCCGTCGCCGTTCCAGTCGATGCGATGGAAGTTATCGGTCGCCTCCGCGCGCAGGTCCTTCAGATGAATGCCAGCGTACTGATCGAGCGTCATGATGGGCGCTCCATGGGTTGCTGTCGCAAACTCGTGCGCCAGCGTGCGATTGAACTCGTCATGCGTGACCTTGCCGTCCTTGTTGGTATCGAACTCGGCGAGGAATTTTTCCGCAAAGCGCCCCTTTCCCGCATAAGTCTGAAGTTCCGGACCGGAACTGCTGCCCGACGTCCGCGCCGGAGCCGGCGCCGGAGAGCGGCCCATCTGGGCGACCGCCACGCCGGTGCCGACCGCCAACGCTGCGCCCAAAAGCAATCCATATCGAACCGATGGTTTCATGGAAGTCATCTCCTCATGGCGCTCCCCATGGGGCGAAGTGATACGCGCCGCTCCGTCGCGAAACTTTGTCCGGCATCCCCTGAAATGGTCGCAATGTTGTGCGGCTGCCCGGGTTTCCGCGACAGACCGGGACAATTCCCGATTGCGCAAAGCCAGCCGGGGCGGCATCTTGCGATCGGGGTAGAAGATGCTCAAAGACGAAGCCAAGCCGCACGTGCTTCTGGTGGAGGATGCGCGCGATATCCGCGAGCCTCTGGCGCGCTATCTGCGCGAGCATGGCTATCGCGCGACCACCGCCGCCGACGCCGCCAGTCGCCCGCAAGGTGATGAAGGGCGCCGCCATCGACCTGGTGGTGCTGGACATCATGATGCCGGGCGAAGACGGGCTCGCTCTGCCGCTCCATCCGCGAGACCTCGCAGATTCCGGTGATCCTGCTCACCGCGCGGGGCGAGGAAGTGGACCGCATCATCGGCCTGGAAATGGGCGCCGACGATTACATCGCCAAGCCTTTCAGCCCCCGCGAGCTGATCGCGCGCGTCACCGCCGTGCTGCGCCGCACCCAGGCGCTGCCGCCGCGCCAGAAGCCGCCCGGGGCCGAGCGCATCCGCTTCGGCGACTGGATGCTCGATACCGGACAGCGCGAACTGATCGGCCCGGACGGCATGGCACCGCCGCTGTCGAGCGGCGAATTCCGCCTGCTCACCGCGCTGTCGGAGCGGCCCAAGATCGCGCTCAACCCGCAACCAGCTGCTCGATCTGACCAAGGGCCGCGACGCCGACCTGTTCGACCGCTCGATCGACAACCATGTCAGCCGGCTGCGCAAAAAAATCGAACCCGATCCGAAGAATCCGCGCTATATCAAGACCGTATGGGGAGGCGGCTACATCTTCGCGGTGGAACCGGAGCTCGGATGACGCACTGGCCACGGCATTGGTGGCCCCGCACGCTGGGCGCGCAACTTGTCGTCGTCGCCGCCACCTCGGTTATCGCCTCCAACGTTGCGGTTGGAATCTGGTTCGCGACGACACAGGAACAGTTCACCGAAGCTTCCATCGCGGAGCGGCTGCTCGATCGTGCCGTGTCCACCGCCACCCTGCTCAGCGGCATTCCCGCCCGCGAGCGCGAAGCGGCGGTGCAGGCGATGAGTTCGGGGCCCTGGCAATTCCGTCTCGTTTACGGCAAGCCTGCGATGCGTCCAATGACCGAGGAGGAGGCTCGCTACGCCGCGCGCGTCAGATCGATGCTGCCTGCGGAGCGCGCCAAGCAGCCGGTCACCGTCAGCTTCCGCCGAGGACAATTGCCGCCGGTTGCCGGACAGCCGCCCGACATTCCGCGAAGCGGAACGATCGTCGAGGTGACCCTGCCGGTGGTGCGCCGCACGGAACTCGTAACGGCTTTCTCGCGGCCGGCGCCGCAGCCCTGGCCGCTCGAAGTCGTCGTCGCAGGCCTCGTTGCGGTGCTCACCACCTCCGCTGCTGCGGCGTTTATCGCCGGCCGTATCGTGCGTCCCATTTCCCAGCTGGCCGCCGCGGCCACCGAAGCCGCCCAGGGCGGCGCCGCGCCGCGCGTTCCGGAAGAAGGTCCCGACGACGTACGGCGCGCGGCGCGGGCGTTCAATCTCATGACCGATCAGGTCTCGCGCACGCTGGAGAGCCAGCGTCAGCTCCTCTCGGCCGTGGGCCACGACCTGCGGACGCCGATCACGGCCATGATGATCAATTCGGAGTTCATCGAGGATGCGGAGTTGCGCGAGCGCATCCAGAAAAACCTGGAAGAGCTGCAGGAATTGACGGAAGCCGTCCTCTCCGCTGCGCGCGGCGCTGGCGGCGAGAAGAAACGCAAGGTCGATCTGGCGGCGCTGGTCGAAAGCCTTTGCACGGACATGGACGAAATGGGGCAGCCGGTCTCATGGTCGTCCCATGCGGCAGCGCCACTCGATTGTCGCCCCAACGAAATCAGGCGCGCGGTTCGCAATCTGATCCAGAATGCCGTGGCTTACGGAAATCGCGCGGATGTGTGCATGAACGAGGCGCCGGATCACTACGATATCATCATCGAAGACGATGGTCCCGGTATTCCCGATTCGGATCGTGCACGTGTGTTCGAGCCGTTCGTGCGTCTGGAAGCATCACGCAGCGCGGAGACCGGCGGCAGCGGCCTCGGCCTGACGCTGGTCAAGGCGATCGCTGAAGGACATGGCGGGCATATCGCGCTGGAGAACCGTCCGGAGCATGGCTTGCGCGCGCGTTTGAGTTTGCCCCGCCGGCCCGTGGCCGCCTAGATTCCGCACATGCAATTCGGCGAATGTGCCGTGTCGGAAGCCCAGGACGCGATCCTCGCGCATTCGTTGCGCGTGGGTGATCGTCTGTTGCGCAAGGGACACGTGCTTTCTGGCCCGGATATCGAAGCTCTGACTCGCGCCGGCCGCCGCGCGGTGACGGTGGCGCGCCTCGAGCCTCCTGACATCGACGAAAATTCCGCGGCGCGCCGCCTTGGCGAAGCTTGCGCCGGCGCGGGAGTGTGCGCAGGTGCCGCGTTTGCCGGCCGGGTGAACCTCTATGCGAACCTTCCCGGCGTGGCGCTCATCGATGCCGGGATCATCACGCGTCTCAACACCCTCGACGAATCGATCACGGTTGCCACGCTTCAGCCCTTCGCGCGGGTGGCCTCGCGGCAGATGCTGGCCACGATCAAGATCATTCCGTTTGCGGCACCGCGCACGGCGGTGGACGCGGCGGAACGGCTGGTCGGGAGCACCCACCCTCTTCGCGTCGCGCCGTTCGCAGCACGATCCGTCGCGCTCATATCCACCACAGTTGCGGACATGCGGATGGCGCCGCTCGAGAAGAATCGGTCCGCCCTCGATGCGCGCCTGGCGTCGCTCGGTTCCAAAATCGTTCACGAGACGCGCATTGCCCATACGCGCGATGCGGTCGCTGCGGCGTTGCGCGAAGCACTCACGGAGGGCGCCGATCCCATCCTGGTATTCGGAGCGAGCGCGATTACGGACCGTCGCGACGTAGTGCCCGCCGGAATCGTTGAAGCCGGCGGGACGATCCTGCATTTCGGCATGCCGGTCGATCCGGGGAATTTGCTGCTCCTCGGCAAGCACGGCGCCACGACGATCATCGGAATGCCGGGCTGCGCACGATCGCCCAGGCTGAACGGCTTCGACTTCGTGCTCGAGCGTGTGCTGGCAGGCCTGTCCATCGGACCAGCCGAAATCGCCGCCATGGGCCTCGGCGGCCTCCTCGCCGACATCCCCGCCCGCCCGCAGCCGCGCGAGGTTGTGCAGGAAGCGGGCAGTCATCCGCCGCAGATCGCCGCAATCGTTCTTGCGGCCGGCACGTCCTCGCGCATGGGACGAAACAAATTGCTCGTCGAGCTGGACGGCGAACTGCTGGTGCGCCGCGTCGCAAGAACCGTCGCCACAAGTGCGGCGGCGCCAGTCATTGTCGTGACAGGAAGCGACCCGGAACGTGTACGGCACGCGCTCGCCGGAATCGCTGTGACGTTCGTGCACAATCCCGATTTTCGCGAAGGGCTGAGCGCCTCGCTGCGAGTGGGTATACGCGCGTTGCCAGACACCTGTGCCGGCGTGCTGGTTGTGCTGGGTGATATGCCGCTGATTTCCTCCGCGCTGATCGACAGGATGATTGCGGCGTTCGATCCGCACGGGGGCCGTGCCATCTGTGTGGCCGCGAGCAGCGGAAAGCGCGGCAATCCGGTGCTGTTCGATCGCCGCTTTTTCCCCGATCTGCTGTCTCTTGCCGGCGACATCGGAGCCAAACATATCGTCGCGGAGAATGACGAGCTCGTCTGCGAGATCGCGGCCGATGATGACGGTCCGCTCATCGATATCGACACGCCGGAATCACTCGAAGATTTTCTCGCCGGCCGGCGATGAGCGAGCCTCTCTATCACAAGGACCTGCTGCGGCTTGCCGCCGATGCACATGGCGCGGGACGGCTGCCGGCGCCCGACGCGACCGGCCACGCGTTCAATCCTGCTTGCGGCGACAAGGTGGTGGTGGAGCTCCGTCTGGTCGAGGGGCGCATCGTTGCGGCGAGGCACGAAACGAAGGCCTGCGTTCTCGCGCAAGCGTCCGCATCAATTCTGGGTTGCTCCCTGACAGGTGCCGACCTCGCGCGGATCGAAAGACTGTTCGTCGACGTCGAAGCCATGCTTGAGACCCATGCCGAGGCACCGCCCTCGCCGTTCGAAGCGTATTCCGCGTTTGCGGGCGCCATCGAATATCCGAGCCGCCACCGCTGCGTTCTCCTGCCCATCCAGGCGGTGCTCGACGCGTTGGCCCATCCAAAAAATTGTCATCCCCTCGAAAGCGGGGACCCAGGAATTGAGGCAGCTGCCGATAAAGGGTTCACGCGGAGACGCGGAGCTTCGTTGGGGGAAGTACACAAACAACATTGTCATCCCGGCCGAAGCGAAGCGGAGAGCTGGGACCCAGTTGAGCCGCGCGTCCGCGCGCGCAAAGAGTCATCTCGCCGCGCCGACCCGTCAGTCCGGCGAGCGCGCCGGCACTGGGTTCCCGCTTTCGCGGGAATGACAAAGGGGCTTGAGCTATACGTGGCCGAACCAGGCGGCGTAGGGAGCGGCGGTGAATACATCGCCGGAGCACTGAACGTTGGCGCGGCCGATATCGATGGGCTCTGCCCCCGCAATTCGCCCATCACGAAACGAGGTTTCCTCGTCGCTCATGTTAAAGACGCAAAGAATCCGCTCGCCGTCGTACGCGCGTACGAATGCCAGCACCGGTGCAGGAACGTCCAGGAACTCGATGTCACCCCAGCGCAGCGCGCTGCTCTTCCGGCGCAGCGCAAGCAGGCGCTGCGCACACGCGAGTGTCGAGTTTGCATCCTTTTCCTGAAGAGATACGGCGAATTCGCGATGCGTGGGCGACATGGGCAGCCAGGGTATTCCCGTGGTGAATCCCATATTCGGCGCCGAACTCTCCCAGGGTATGGGCGTGCGGCAGCCGTCGCGGCCGCGATGCAGCGGGTAATAGAGATCGCCAACCGGATCCTTCATCTGGTCGCGACGCAATCGGGCTTCCGGTAAACCCAGCTCTTCCCCCTGATACAGGAGAATGGTCCCCTTCAGCGAAAAGAGGAGTGCGAGAAGAAGACGCGCGAGTTCAGGCGGCGCGTCCATGCCGCCAAATCGCGTCACGGTGCGGACCACGTCGTGATTGGAGAATGCGATCGACGGCCAGTGGTCGGGATAGCGGGATAGTTTCTCGAAGTGCGCGCGGATGAACGCCGGTCCCAATTGCCGCGCCTCGAGCAGCGGAAAGCTGTATCCGGAATGCAATCCCTTCTGCGGGGACGCGAAGGCGCCGCAGCGGTCTGGGTCTTCGGAAAACTCGCCCATCACGAAGCGATCGGCATGGCGTTCCACCCGACGTCGAATTTCGTTCAAGACGTCGAGGTTGGCTTCGAGATTGCTGTCATGGCGATGGTATTGAAAATTCGCCGCCCGCGACCAGGTTCGTGCCGTGCGCGCAGCTTCCGGCACGGCGGGGTTGTCGCGCAGGAAAGCGTCGTGAAGGAAGGCGTTGGCGACATCGAGCCGGAAGCCGTCCACGCCGCGCGCCAGCCACCGGTCGAGCACTTGCAGCGCAGCCTCGCGCATCAGACCCTTGTGCCAGTTGAGCTTCGGCTGCTGGCGCAGGAATTTGTGGTGATAACACTGGCGCCGCGCCGGGTGGTACGACCAGGCCGGACCGCCGAACGCCGAGAGCCAATTGTTGGGCGGCGTGCCGTCTTCGCGCGCCGGCGCCCAGACATACCAGCCGGCCTTCTCGCCGCCCTCGAGGCTCTCGCGAAACCAGGGATGCTCGTCCGAACTGTGGGCGAGCACTTCGTCGGTGAGAATCTTCAAGCTGCGCGCGTGCGCCTGGGCGAGCAGGGTGTCGAAATCGGCCTCGTTGCCGTATTCGGGATTGACGAAGTCGTAATCGGAGACGTCGTAACCCCAATCCCGGTTGGGCGAGGGATGAACGGGCGACAGCCAGAGCGCGTCGACACCGAGTGATTGAATGTAGTCGAGCTTCGACACCAGCCCGGCGAAATCGCCGACCCCATCGCCATTGCTATCGGCGAAACTGCGGACATAGACCTGATAGACGACCGCGCCCCGCCACCAGGGCGAAGCTTCGCTCACACATCTCTCGCGTGGTTCACGATTTTCGAAACCAGGCCGTACGCCATCGCCTGCTCGGCCGAGAGCCAGTAATTGCGATCCGTATCGGCGACCACCCGCTCATAGGTCTGACCGGTTTCGCGCGCGATCGTGCGGTTGAGGCGCTCGCGCATCTTCATGATTTCCTCCGCCTCGATCGAAATATCCGAGACCGGCCCCGCCACCCCTCCCAGCGGCTGATGCAGCAGAAAACGCGTGTTGGGCAGCGCGAAGCGGTTCTCGCGCGCCGCGCCGATGAAGATGTGCGCGCCGGCGCTCGCCACCCAGCCCGTGCCGATCATCTTCACGCGCGGTCCAACGAAGCGGATGACGTCGTGTATCGTATCGCCCGATTCGACGTGGCCGCCGGGCGAATTGATGACGACGCGGATGTCGTCGTCGCTCTCCGCCGCATGTGCCAAAAGCTGCGCCGTCACACGCTCGGCAAGCTTCATGTCGACCTCGCCGAAGATCAGCACGGTGCGGGACTTGAACAGCGCCTGTTGCACCGGCGATGGCTGAAGCTCCGGCAACGTCGGCGTTGTCGGTTTTTCGTCTTCGTCAAAACGCAATGGAATCTCCCGATGAATGGATGGCGGACAGGTCATCCTAGAGCCTGTGCCAGGCATAGCAAAATGTTGTCATTGCCGCGAAGTTGCGAATCTCGCCGACGCGCCTGTTTCGTCGAGCTCGGCCAGGGCGGCGCAGAGCACGGGGCCGATCTCGCCGTGAACGACCAGATCGGCTGCGCCGTCGAGATCCGTCGGCTCGCGATTCACGATCGCCAGTCTTGCCCCGCCGCGTTTGGCCATCAAGGGAAAGCCCGCCGCCGGATAGACGACGAGCGACGAACCCAGCACGAGAAAACAATCGCAACCCCGCGCGGCACGTTCGGCACGCGCCATCTCCGCTTCCGGCATCGCCTGGCCGAACGAGATCGTCGCCGTCTTCAAGAGGCCGCCGCAGGACACGCAGTCCGGTGGGTCGCCGTGCACTTCAAAATGAAGGCGAATCGGCCCGAGCTCCGCGCGCGATCCGCATTCGAGGCATTTGGCGTAACGGGTATTGCCGTGGAGTTCGATGACCTGGTCCGCCGGAATGCCCGAAAGCTGGTGAAGGTCGTCGATATTCTGCGTGATGACATGGCGGACGATTCCGCGCGCCACCAGCGCCGCCACCGCATCGTGGCCCGCATTCGGACGCACCCGCGCGAACATGTCTTCCATGGCGAAGCGCCGCCGCCATGCTTCCCTACGCATTCCGGCCGAGGAGACAAAATCCTGGAATTCGATGGGCGCCATGCGCGTCCAGATTCCGCCTGGCGATCGGAAATCCGGAATCCCGGACTCGGTGGATATCCCCGCCCCCGTAAAGACCACCGCATGGCGCGCCGCCCGTACCATGCCGGCCAGACGAACGACGTCTGCATCTGCGTCACCCCCAGGCAAACAATTCACCTCTAACGTGCTTCGACGGGCTCAGCATGAGGAGGATTTTTCTGCCATTGACGCTCATGCAATGAGAAAGGTATCTGGAGTTCCTTCCTCGGTGCTTCGACAGGCTCAGCATGAGGGGGATCTTGGTGCCATTGACGCTCATGCAATGAGAAACCTCCTCATCCTGAGCTTGTCGAAGGACGTACAGCGCCGACGCAAATCCCGGCTCCGCTTATTTGACGGTTCCGCAAACGGCCTACCTTCCGCCGAAACGGTATCTGGAGTTCCTTCCTCGGTGCTTCGACAAGCTCAGCATGAGGGGGATCTTGGTGCCATTGACGCTCATGCAATGAGTAACCTCCTCATCCTGAGCCTGTCGAAGGACGAGCTTGTCGAAGGACGCACAACGTGGATGCAAATCCCGGCTCCGCTTATTTGACGGTTCCGCAATCCGGCGAGATCCATTTGCCCTCGAACGATGTCGTCATGCTCTGCGGATGGCCCTGCGCAGTACCGGTGAATGAATAATTCCCCGCGTAATGTTCGTCGCTGTCATAGCTGACGGAGACATGGCCATGCCCCTCCATCTCGCCCGTGCAAATCATATCCGCAGAAAAGCCGTGCGCATCGTGCGTCATGTTGCTCATCGTGCAGTCGCGCGCATTTCGCATCGGCGGCGGCTTGTCGGCGGCCACTTCGGACGCGGTCATGCAGTGCTGCGTGGTGATCGCCTGCCCGTCTGGCATGTGCACGCCCATGGCCTGCATGCGCGCCAGCTGATCGGGCGGGATTTGCGCCATCATGCCAGGCATGCTCATGCGCGTCGTGATCTCCCAAAGGCCCACCTTGCCGTGTGCTGCCAGCGCCGCGATCGGCAGCGCCGCCGCGCCGAGCACAAAGCCCACTCTCAAAATCGTCTGACGTGAAAACATCGCAAACTCCCTCTCGCGGTCCCCCGCGGACCGTTGCGCGATGACTTTCGCATGGGCGCGGCAGCCTGCAAAGATCGCGCGGACGATGGCGCCCCCACGGGGAGCTCCGCGATGCGCTGCCGGCCCCTCGCCTGCCAGGCTATGCCGCGCCGGGGCGCGCGCGTGCCGGCAGGAACCCTGGATTGCGTACCAGCGCCGCCGTGACGAGCGCGATCAGGACGCCGACCGGAAAAATCTCCACGAAGGTCATCGGCAGCCGGAACAGCGGATTGGCGTATTGCTGGCGCAATGTTTCCGCTTCTGCGACCGCCTTCTGATACTGGGCGCCGGAGACGCCGGCCGCGCGCTTCCCCGCCAGGATGCTGGCCGTGTAATGGTCGATGAACGTGTAGTGCGTGACGGCGAGATACACCTCCCACACCAGCACATAGGCGACCGAGGCCGTAACCGCGATGCCGAGCCCCATCAGCAACGCCTTGCCGAAACCGATCACGCCGCCGAGGTCGCGATCGCGGTACTGCTTCACCCCCACCAGAATCGACGACAGGGCGACCAGCATGATCAGGTAGCCGAGCCAGAGGCTGGAATGACCGCCGCCGAGCTGAATGGTGCCGAGGATGCCGGCGATAACGACGACGCCCGAGATCAGGCCATTGGTCAGAATGATGCGGAGCATGGTCCCCTCGTGTTTGTGCGCGTTTCCCCCCGACTATGGCGCGCCAGGCGCGGTGCGGGTATCGCCCAAACGGGTGAAATCGCCCGTTTCACCCCTTGGGCGGGGCGGTTTCAGGGTATCAGATGAAGGCCGCGGGCCTTGCTAACGGCCTGCCCCCGGCTGCCCACGGAGAGCTTCGCGTAGAGATTGGCGGTGTGAGTCTTCACCGTGTTCGGAGACAAGCCCAAGGCGCGGGCGATGTCCTTGTTGGATTTGCCGGCGCCGAGCCGCTCGAGCACTTTCATCTCCTGACCTGTCAGGCCGAGCGACGCCTGCGCCGCAAAGTTGAGCGCGAACGGTCCGGGCGCGGACCGGGAGGCGAGCTTCCACCCCAGCCAGACCCCGCCGGCGGCGAAAGCGGTGCCGATGATTCCAATGTAGATTTCACGGGAGAAGACACGTGCAACATATTGATATTCCAGCCACTGGAGCGCGAAGGCCCCCACGGCCAGAAGCGCTGCCCAAAGGATGATCGCCCGGCTCATGACCGGATGGTCGGACATCGAATGCCGGGAGACAAGATCGTGGAACTGGTGCGCCGGGCAGGACAAAAATGCGAACGGGGTTCTTGTCGCGATCCGAAGGAAACGCCCACGCTAACCCAATCGAGCGCGTAGCCCTCTACGCTATGCGACGACTGTAGCCGCGTCGAGCCGATCTTCTCCAGGGACCGGCCGGACTTGTCCGACTTGCGTCGTTTTAGGCTATCCGAGACGATAATCAGTTAGCGGTACAGTTCGCGCTCCCGACGAATCTGCTCCACGGAGTACGGCGTTTCGTTCGGATCGAAGGAACTCCATCCCGACTTGCGATAGGCGCTCGCGCGTTTGGTTATGTCGATGCTCCGCTGGGTGAGGATTGTCTGATAGCGGACAACGTCGGCATCGGGAACGCGCGCAACGACGAGGGCGCCGCCGCGACGAAGGCCCTCGGCGTACATATCCGCGTCGTCTTTGCTGACGCCGGATTCCGCAAGCGCGCCGATTACGCCACCGGCTACGCCTCCGCTGATCGCTCCGGCAAGCGTCGAAGCGAGCCATCCGGCCGCTACGATCGGGCCAATGCCCGGTATGGCGAGCACGCCGAGACCGGCAGCCAGACCCGCGGCGCCAACCGCAGCGCCACCAACGCCTGCTCCGACGCCGGCGCCCTTTGTACGATCGTCGACGCCGTCGTGATCTTTGTCGTGTTTGGCCTCGACATGCTTGAACCTGTCATCATTGTCCCAGCGTTCGACGTTGTTCGCCACGATGCTGATATCGCCGTTTTTCAGACCGGCGGCTTCGAGTTGGCGTGCCGCGGCCTGCGCCGTCGGGTAGTCCGGGTAGAGCTTGGAAATCGTCTTCGACATTGGTTTTTCCTCGCAAAAATCACTGAGCGTTGACGTTGCCCTGGTAATCGACGCTGACCTGCATGGACTTGCCGTCTTTGACGGCTGTTCCGCGCCACACGCCGGCCTGATCCTTCTGGAGCGCGCTTACGCGCGTGAAGCCCTGCCTCTCGATGCGCGATTTCGCCTCGGACTGGGTAAAGCTGTTCGACCCTTTGACGGGCATACTGGAATTGTTGCTGTCATTCGTCTTTACGGCTGGATTTTGCGGACCGTTCTGTGCCGGCGTTTGGGCTAGCGTCGCGGTGCCAAGCAGGCAAAGTGCCGCGCCGACCGAAATTGTGGCCTTGTTCATTCCGAATCTCCCACGGTTGCGCTGCTAAATGCTGCCTTTAAACTCGCCGTTGCGCGAAAACGTTCCCCGGCCCAGACTAGAACGGTATTGCCGGCCCCGCTTCTCGTAACGATTCCAACGCTACTCGTCCTCGCGCGCATGCCGCTCGCGCGTGGTGAGGAGCGTTCACGAACGGCGTCACGGATCGATGGGTCGCGAACTTCTCGATTTTGGAGGGCGTCCGACCTGCCGCCTGCGCGCGGTCAAAAACTGCGTCCGCCGATTGGATGCGCCGTTCTTCTTCGAGCAGCTTCAGGAAATCCATCGCGGTTATTTCAACAATCTTTTCCTTTTCCCGCACAACGATCCGCCGTGTTACGGCGGTTTCTTCGCAGAGCAGAATCGCCGTCTCGTCTTCCTGCAGGCGCGCCGGTTCCTCAACGACCTCCACGGCGGCGCGTTCGCCGAGATTGGGCTCATAGGCGCGCGGATTGATCTCGCGCGCGGCATCGAAGTTCAAATAGGCATTGGTGACTGCGATCTCGATTCGCGCGTGATGTGCTTTCACCCAATCCACGATGGATTGCGCACCGAGCTTGGGGGTGTCGCGGGTCGCCTCGTAAAACACCGCGTCCGGTACGACAATCGCGATGTTCGGATAGAGAAGATAATCGAGACTGTGGGCGGCGCCGAGCGTGATCAGGGGGCCGGTATCGAGCACGTAAAGAGAGATGTGCGGCGCGTTCATGTCGGGGACGGGAAAAGCAGAGCGCGCGCTGCCGCGATGCACTCCTCGCGGCCGGACTGGTCCGCGCGCGGAAGGGGCAAGTCCCGCTTGGCCAGCTCGATCAGGAGATCGCCGAAAGTGATTCCGCCCAGAACGCGGCGTACCTCCATCGCGGAGAACCGGGCTTACGAATAGCCTTCCAGAAGCCGAAATTTCTCCGCTTCGTCCATGCGTCATTATAGAAGGTCCGCCGTGTTTGAAAAACACGGGGCCGCCGCCCGAAACGGATCAAGCGGGACAATTCTGGAAATGAGCAGATAGATCGATGCCCGAGCTGGCGTCCCGGGAGCGAGGATGATGAGCACTATGTCTACGCCATAGACCTATAACTGGCGGCCCACGCAATTTTGCTGTGATTCCAAACGAATTTCCCACCGGAGCGGCAGAGCGGGCGACCTTAGTCGAAAGGCCCCAGACGAAGGCCCCGGACGATCACCAAGGCTGCTGGGATGAAAACATCAATGTCAAAAATCTCCGCGGCCTCAACGCCCTTTGTGTTCAGGTCTTCGGCGACAGATTCGCCATGTATCTCGACCCTCAGGGGTCCCAGGGTCCCGTTGAAGTGCAAGTGAATCCCCTCGCCAGATCGTTGCACTGACGCCCGGATAGCCTCGATCGGCTGGCTGATGGTTTTGTCATCGCCAGACTCTGTGGGTCAGAGTGCCCAGACTCTGCGCCCGCAATTCTATGAGACCCTCGTCGTTCTCTGAGAGAATTTCCCGAATGGCACCTAAACCCATCCCAGCGAAATATACAAACGGGCCAAACATCGGCGTCTGAAACAGGCCATTCGAGAGCTGCTGAGGCGCAGGGGAAGGCGAGAGCGTTATAGTTGTCTCATGAAGGTCGGCGCTCAGGTGCGAGCAGTGCTTATCATCTGCTACGCGTTCGATTGGATCCTTGCCATCCAACACCATGCTTCCCTTAAGCAAGGGCGTGGCAGCTGGCGCTCGGAAGACAAGACTTCTCAAAATGGCGCGGATTTTCACCTCCCGATTTTCTCTCAGCTTTTATTTGTGGTTCCGACCGCGTGGGCATCTCCCAAATTAATGACCAGCCCCTGATCGCGATCCAGTCCCAGGATAGTGTAAGTTCGATCTCAATGCGGCCCTTCGGTGTCGCGCGCGGTGGTGTATTTCCAACGAAGATGGTGCCGCCGATCTCACCAACTACCGAAACGTAGAGTCCACCGTCGCAGAGTGATGTTCGCAACGTCAATCGACGAAGGGAGGTGACTATCGATTTTGCGGGATCGCCTAAGTTTCCGGAACACGGACCAGTCAGAAGTCCCACAGACCCTGTCCAGACGGCTTCCAGGGCACCAGCGTGGCCGGGCGAAGCCCGGTCGCCCAAAATGTGTGAAGTGATTTTCTCTGAAGAGAAGACGGTATGGCTACTGTCCACGTCAAAAAAGCCGTCCCAACGCCGCGTCGCCCGCAGCACCGGCCGGATATGTGTGACTCGCTCGTTCACCTCGACCGCGACGATGGCGGTCTCAGGAACGGCAAACGATATCTCGCTGTCGGGGTCGGGATGGAATATGAACCGCCCAGCGGCGAGGCCCGAGTTATCCGCCGCAACGATCTTTGCATCGAACAAATACATCGTCTTGGTCCGATACCTTTGAATGCGGCGCGGCCTGCGAGCGCCAATTGGTCGATGATGATCACTCAGGCAGCGGCCGGCAGCAACATGACGAACACCGGTCGGAGGAGCACATCTTGCCCCCCGCCGCACATTGGCGGCGTCAATTTCGGCCGCCCTTTCGCACGTGAACGCCACGGCGGATGTAGTTCAATCTCGACTCCGTTGCAAAGCTTGCGTCGCTGATCCGCATCGGATTTTGCAGTTTCGATTTTCGTCCAACGCAGCCCGAAAGCACAAATTGAGGGAGCCAATCCGGGGAAGAAAATGGACGGCAAGATAAAAGCGCCGACCGCGGTCGGGCGTATGTGGTTGTTTGGATTGGGATATTTGGTCCGTCCGGGCGCGCCCCTGCTGGCGCTTTTCGCCAAATCCCCAATGATTTCAATGTCCCGAGCGCCATCCGCGCTTGGAAGGCATCTTGCTTGATTGAGTTGCCTTAATCTGATAACTCTATGCCGTGACTGAGCCGCGTGACCCGACGCTTGATGTGCTTCTGGACCTCGACGGACAGGTTCTCGTCGTGGACCCGGAGGGCGGCCACTGGGTTCGGTTCGTGGTGACGCGGGTGCCGGTGTCGTCGGAGAAGCCGCATGGGCTGGACTACTCGCTCACGCTGCACGGGCCGGACGGGGAGCGGCTGGTCGGGTTCGACAACGCCCACCCGGTGGCGCGGCAGAGGCGTGGCGAGCCACAGGATCATCACCACCGGCTGCGGACGATCAGGCCTTACGAGTACCAGGACGCGGCAACCTTGCTCGCCGATTTCTGGGAAATGGTGGACGCGGTGTTACGCGAGAGAGGAGTGATCCCATGACGACCTTGAAGGTGGGCATCGCCAGCTACGACGACATGAAGGCCCGCACCATGGCGGTGGCGCGCGGCGAGCGGCGCATCGTGCCCGACGAGCCGAAGGTCTGGTTCACCTCGACCAAGTCCTTCGCCAAGGTTCTCTCGGCCGGCAACCGCGAGCTGCTGCGCATCATCGCCGAGAAGGCACCCGGCTCGCTCGACGAGCTGGCCCGGATCACCGGCAAGGCCAAGTCGAACCTCTCCCGCACGCTGCGGACCATGGAAGGCTACGGCCTGGTCCGTCTGGAACGGGGCGAGCGGGGCCGCATCACGCCCAAAGTCATGCACGACCGGGTGGAGTTGGACCTGCCGCTCGCACTGTCGCGGACGGCAAGCTGAACCATGACCGCTTGGGCGCGAGCAGGCCGGACCGCCGCCAGCCCGTCAAGGCTGGCGCGTTCCGCGCCACCGCTGCGCGGCTTCGGCCTTGACCGCCTGTCGCCGGCCCGGCAAGTGGCCCGCAAGCGATCATGGTTCAAAGTGAGCGTAACCGCTCCCTTCCTCACGGTCTTGCCGGGAGGGAGAAGGGTGTGGCCGGATAGACATGGGTTGTTCGCTTGGAAGTCACTCGGCGCGATGCTGCCGAGATGTCCCGACCACGCATCACCTTCGGCGTCCTGCCCGACGATCTTTACGTCCAGTTCGAACCCTGGCCTCGCATTGGCCGGCCGCCGAAGCACGATCTCTCTGCCTGGACCGTCACGGACGATTGGCCCGAGCGCGTTCCGGTTACGCAGGCCGAGGTGGACGTGTTCGAGGCATGGTTCGGCGACCTCTTCGATGAATTGTTCGGGCCTGGCCGATAATGTGAGCGGAGTTTTGCCATGACCGTGCCGTTGCGCGCCGCTCTCTATCTGCGCGTCTCGACGGCGCGGCAGGCCGAGCACGACATCTCCATTCCCGACCAGCGCCGGCAGGGCGAAGCCTACTGCACCACGCGCGGCTACCAGCTCGTCGAGACCTATGTCGAGCCGGGTTCGACCGCGACGAACGACCGCCGGCCCGAATTCCAGCGAATGATCGAAGCCGGATCGGCGAATCCCGCTCCGTTCGACATCGTGCTCGTTCATTCGTTCAGCCGGTTTTTCCGCGACCATTTCGAACTCGAGTTCTATGTCCGCAAGCTCGCAAAGAACGGCATCAAGCTGGTCTCGATCACCCAGGAAATCGGCGACGATCCGATGCACGTCATGATGCGCCAGATGATGGCGCTGTTCGACGAGTATCAGTCCAAGGAGAACGGCAAGCACACACTCAGGGCGATGAAAGAGAACGCCCGCCAGGGCTTCTGGAACGGCTCCCGTCCGCCGATCGGCTATCGTATCGTCGCGGCCGAGCAACGCGGGGCGAAGGTCAAGAAGAAGCTGGAGATCGACCCGCTTCACGCCGAGACGGTGCGGCTGATCTACCGACTTGCCCTGGAGGGCGACGGCACGTCCGGCCCGATGGGCGTGAAGACGATCGTGAGCCACCTTAATGCCCGGCGCATCTTCACCCGCGACGGCGGGCGCTGGGGCATCGGGCAGCTACATCGCGTGCTGACACGGACGACTTATGTCGGGCGCCACGAGTTCAACAAGAGCAGCCCCAAGAGCGGGCAGAAGCCGGCCGGCGAAGTCGTGACGGCCGAGGTGCCGCCGCTGATCGACCAGGCGACCTTTGACGCCGTTCAAGCGCATCTGCGCGCCCGCAACCCGAGGGTCACGCCGGCGCGCGTCGTCAGCGGCCCCACCCTCCTTACGGGCATCTGCTTCTGCGCTGCTTGCGGCGGCGCCATGACGCTCAGGACCGGGAAGGGCGGGCGGTATCGCTACTACACCTGCTCCATCAAAGCGCGTCAGGGCGAGACCGGCTGCAAAGGCCGTTCGATCCCGATGGAGAAGCTGGACGACCTGGTTGCCGGCCATATCGAAGTCAGGCTGCTTCAGCCGGAACGGCTCGAAGAGGTGCTGGCTTCGGTGCTTGATCGCCGGCAGGAGCGAGCCGAGCGCCGCCGCGAGCATCTTGCCGAGTTGAACCAGCGGGCCGCGGAGGCCGACTTGCGGCTCAAGCGGCTCTACGACGCCATCGAGAGCGGCGTGGCCGACTTGGACGACCCGGCGTTAAAAGACCGGATAGCCGGCCTGAAATCGACCCGCGATCAGGCGCGAACCGACGCGGAGCGGACGGCCGCCGTCCTCGAAAGCGCCGGGCAACAGACCATCACGCCGGCCATGGTGCGGAAGTTCGCCGCCACCGCCCGCGAGCGGATACGGATCGCCGGCGGCGGCTACCGTCGCGATCATCTTCGCGCCCTCGCCCAGCGCGTCGAGGTCGCAGATGGCGAGGTCCGCATCATGGGATCAAAAGGCGACCTGCTGAGCACGCTTGCCGCCGCTTCGGGCGTAAAATCGGCCGCTCTCGGCGTTCGCAGTTCTGTTCCGAAATGGCGCGCCCTAGGGGAGTCGAACCCCTCTTGCAAGATTGAAAATCTTGAGTCCTAACCGATAGACGAAGGGCGCGCGGAATCGGTCGGCCTATAAAGACCGCGCCAGGCGTTGGCAAGGCTTGGCTCACGCCGCCGCGGCGGCGTCCTCGAGTTGCAGCTGGGCTTCGGTGCGTCCGTTCCAGCGATTGGCGCGCAGGAAGCCCGCAGCATGAATGCGTTCGCCTCGCGCGCGCAGAAGAGCGTGGCCCAGCGGCGTGTCGGCGGCGCGGAAAGCGATCCCCGCCAGGACGCGATCGTCGCCGCCCTGCAAGCGAATTCGGACATGGCCCTGCCCCACCACATCGGCGAAGGCGAGCCGCACGTCGGAAGCGACGAAAATGGGCTCGGCGTTGCCGGCGCCGAACGGGCCGGCGCGGCCGATCTCAGCGGCGAGCTCCGGCGTTGCGCCAGACGGGGAAACGAGTTCATCGAGCCATAGATCGGTTGTCGATTCGCACGTGGCGCCCAGGCCGGCGAATCGCTTTGCCAGCCAGTCCCGCAGCTCGTCCAGCCGCTCTCCCACGAGAGCGAAGCCTGCCGCCATGGCGTGACCGCCGCCGGAATCGAGCAGACCTTCGTCGCACGCGGCGCGGACGATTCTGCCGATGTCGATGCCAGCTACGGAACGGGCCGAGCCGCGACCGTTTTTGCCTTCGAATCCAACAACAAACGCAGGTTTTCGAAAGCGATCCTTCAGGCGGCCGGCAACGATTCCGACGACACCTGGATGCCAGCCGTCGCCGGTGACGAGAATGAACGGGCTGTTGTGCTGCAACGTCGCGAGCTCGACCAATTCCTGGATGATCAGGGCCTCGATGGCCTGGCGTTCGCGGTTGTGGCGGTCGAGCAGCTGCGCGACCCGGGCCGCCTCGTCGTCGGTGCGGGCAGTCAGCAATTCGGCGCCGAGACTGCAGCGGCCGACGCGTCCGCCCGCGTTGATCCGCGGCCCGAATACGAAGCCGCAATGATAGAGCGAGAACGGCGGCTCCGCGCGCGCGATTGCGGCAAGCGCCTTGATGCCTGGCCGCTCAAGCCGCGAAAGCCGTGCTTCGGCCGCGCGCACGAAAACACGGTTGATGCCGGCGAGCGGCACGACATCGCAAACCGTTGCCAATCCCACCAGATCGAGGCTTGCGCGCAGGTCCGGCTCCGCGATGCCGTTTTGGCCATACCAGCCGGCGTGGCGCAGAGCCCGGTTCAGCGCGACGGCGAAGAGGAACGTGACACCCGCCGCGCACAGATGGCCGAGACCGGACGTGTCGCCCGGCTGGTTCGGATTCACATGCGCGTGCGCGCGCACGCCACTCTCGACCGCGTGGTGGTCGAGCACGACGACGTCCAGGCCGGCATCGTGGGCCGCCTGCAGCGCCGCATGGGCCCCCGCTCCGCAGTCGACGGTGATGACCAGCCGCGCGCCCGCTTCCTGAAGGCGCAGGAGCGCCGCCGGGTTGGGTCCATATCCTTCGCGCTGTCGATCGGGCACGTAGAGAAGCGGTGTGCGCCCGAGATGCGCGAGAAATTCGTAGAGGAGGGCGGCCGAGCAGGAGCCGTCGACATCGTAGTCGCCAAATATCGCGATCGTCTCGCCGGCCACGATCGAGCGCGCAGTTCGTGCGACCGCCGTCTCCATGTCCTTGAGCACGAACGGCTCCGGCAGGAACCGCTTGAGAGTGGGATTGAGATAATCGGCGATCTCGTTCGTCGCGACGTTGCGCGCGAGCAGCAGCTGCGCCAGCGCGGATGAAATGTCGGCGGCGCGCTCCATTGCCCGCGCCGCATCGGGATCGCAATCGCGCAGAAGCCATCTGCGACCGGAGAAAGAGCGCGAGACGTTCAGCGCCGCGCGGGCGGGGAATTCTTCAGGGTGCATGGCCACGACGATGCCGCGCCTTGATCCAGCGAACGGTTCGCGTGCCGGAGCGCATCAGGATGCTCGACGTGGTCACGAAATCGCCGTGCCGATGCACGCCGTCCAGCATCGAGCCGTCAGTGACCCCGGTCGCCGCGAATACAACGTCTCCGGCGGCGAGGTTCGTCAGCGTGTATTTGCGATGGAAATCGGTAATGCCGAGCCGGCCCGCGCGCGCCCGCTCCTCGTCGTTGCGGAAAACGAGGCGCGCCTGAATTTGACCGCCGACGCAGCGCAGCGCCGCCGCCGCCAGCACGCCTTCCGGTGCGCCGCCCTGGCCCAGGTAAATATCGACCCCCGTTGCCGGATCGCTGGTGGCGATCACGCCCGCAATATCGCCATCGGTGATCAGACGGACCGCACCGCCGGCCATTCGCACGCTCTCGATGAGGCCGGCATGCCGCGGCCGATCGAGAATGCAGGCCGTGATGTCGCATGGCGCTACGCCTTTGGCCCTCGCAAGCGCCGCAATGTTCTCGGCGGGAGCAGCGTCGATATCGATGACGCCCTCGGGATAGCCGGGACCGATTGCGATCTTGTCCATATAGGTGTCGGGCGCGTTGAGCAGCGAGCCCTTCTCGGCGATGGCGATGACCGTCAGCGCGTCGGGCAGCGCCTTTGCCGTGAGGGTGGTGCCTTCCAGCGGATCGAGCGCGATATCGACCGCCACGCCGCCGGTGCCGACATGCTCGCCAATATAGAGCATGGGAGCTTCGTCGCGCTCGCCTTCTCCGATCACGACCGTTCCCTCGATCGCCAGCCCGTTCAGCGCCGAGCGCATCGCTTCCACGGCAGCCTGATCTGCCGCGCGCTCGTCGCCACGCCCTATCTGCCGTGACGCGGCGATCGCCGCTGCCTCCGTGACCCGCACGGCCTCGAGCGCCAGTTTGCGGTCCATCGGTTGTGACATGCGCTTCTCCAGAATGGCCGCGATCGCTCAGCCAGCTTCCATGGGAATCATCGTGGGCGCGCCTAATACCTTGTCGGAGCCCGCAATGGCGTTCAAGGCGGACTCCACGGCGATGGGCCCGCACTCGTGGGTGATCATGACGATCGCAACCGGTTCGCCCGGTGCCCGTCCACGCTGAATTATGCTTTCGATTGAAATCCGCGCCAGCGCGAGTTGGCCTGCGATCTCCGCCAGAACGCCCGGCTCATCGACGACCTGAAAGCGGAGATAGAAGGCGCTCGCCCTCGCGTTCGCCGGCGCTGGTCGCGCGATTTCGAGCTGGACGGCCGGGCGGCCGAAGGCCGGGCTCGTCGCGCCGCGCGCAATATCCACGAGGTCGGCGATCACTGCGGCGGCCGTTGGCGCCTGACCCGCACCCCTGCCCTCGAAAAAGAACGGGCCCGCCTCGCCTGCATCGGCAACCACTGCGTTGAAGGCGCCGTCGACATCGGCGAGCGGCGTTCCCAACTTGACCATCGCGGGGTGAACGCGCTGATCGATGCCATGCGCGCTTTGGCGCGCGACACCCAAAAGCTTGATGCGGTATCCGAACTCGCGCGCAAAGGCGATGTCCTCGGGGGTCACGTCGGCAATGCCGCGGACCGCCATGTGCTCAAGACCCGGCCTGACGCCGAATGCGAGGCTCGCGAGGATTGCAAGTTTGTGCGCGGTATCGCGGCCGCCGACATCGAGAGTTGGATCTGCTTCGGCGAAGCCCATGCGCTGGGCATCGGCGAGCACCGCGGGGAACGTGCGGCCCGTCGATTCCATCTGGGTCAGAATGTAGTTGCAGGTACCGTTCAGGATACCGCGGACTGCGCCGACGCCATGCGCGAGCAGGCTTTCACGCAGAGCCTTGACGATGGGGATGCCGCCGGCGGCGGCGGCTTCGAATCTCAGCGCAACGCCGTGCTCCTCTGCAAGTTCGGCAAGCTCGGCGCCGCGTTGCGAGAGGAGTGCCTTGTTGGCGGTGACGACATGCTTTCCCGCGGCGAGCGCGCTTCGGATCAGATCAGGTGCAATGCCGTCCTCGCCGCCGATCAGCTCGACCACGACGTCGGCGTCCGATTTCGCGAGACTCGAATGCATCGTCGGCCCAGGGAAGCGCCTTGATGTACGAAGCGCGGCCCTTGCGGCGATCGCGCGCAGACACGCAGGTGAGAACGATCGGGCGGCCGGCGCGGCGCGCAAGGTCATCGGCGCGATCGCCCAGAACCCGCACGACGCCGCTTCCAACGGTGCCGAGACCGGCCACTGCGACGCGCAGCGGTCCATTCATTTCAATTCCCCTTCAGGAAACTCGCGAAAACCCAACCAGGGAGAGCCCGATTCCGCCTCTGGCGTCGTTACTGCGGACTGGTTGCCGCGGGCTCGCTGGTCGGCTCAGCGCCTGGCGAAGCATCCGCCGCCGTCTTCGCCTTCTTGTGATGACGATGCCTGACCGGCGCCGCCGCTCCCGAACCGCCTGTCAAACCCTGTGCGTCGGCGGCGGCAGCGGTCTGCTGATAGTGCGACAGGATTTGCCGGGGCACGTATTGTGCGACTGACGGATCGAGCGCGGGCGCCCGGGAAGGTGCGAAGGTTGCCTGCATGTCGTTGGCGGGCGGGGCGGTTTCGGCGGCCATGGGCGCCGCCGCCGGAGCGGAAGCGCTCGCGGTGTCCGCGCTCGCCACCTGCGTGGCCGGCGCCTGAGCGCTCGCCGCCTCCGCAGAACTTGTCGCGGCGGGCTGCGCGGGCTGCGGTGCCGTCGCCGCCTGGCCGGCATCGGACACGGGAGCGGCACTCGCCTGCTCGGGCGCGGACGCGGTCGAAGCTTCGGCGGCGGGCGCGCTTGCGCCGGCGGTGGATGTGTCGGCCGGCGTGGCAGCTGCCGCGGGTGAAGCGGACGATCCTGCGTCAGGGCCGGTTTCGGCGGAAGGGGGCGCCGCCGCCGCCTCGGTGCCACCGCGCAGAGAGTCGGCGCTGTAATTGGCCTGGGTGCGGTCCGCATCCAGCGATGCCGCCACCTGTTTCTGCTCGTCCGGCGTGGAAGGCGGCGCCGGCTTCGCGGGGATGCCGGCGATATCCGGTGTTTGGGCAGCATTCGCTGGCGGCGTTGCGTCCGGGTTTGCGCTGCTTTCGTCGCTCGCCGTCTGATCGCTGCTGCCGAACCACGTCGTCGGGTCGACCCAATCGGGAATGCTGGAACAGGCGCTCAGCCCGGCGGCCATCAGGATTGTCGTGGCGGCGCGCGCCAGCAGTCTTTGACGCGTGATCAATGCCATGGAATCCCTCCGCGAGCAGGTGTCGACCGGTACGCTTCGCGACGGTTTATATACCGGGAAGAGTGGGGCCTCCAAGAGAATTGGCGACACTCACCGGATGTTGTCGTCGCCGAAGAAACCGGCAGTTTCGGCAGAAATCGCGTATCCTCAAGTTGCGCGCCTTGCGGGCGCGAACGCGCGCAGAGTATCAAGCTCGCGTTTCGGAAGGGGATTCAATGAACAAGCGCGCAGGGGCCGAGCGGGCTGCGAACACCAGGCAGGGCGAGGCCGACAGCCGCGTCAAGGCGGCGGCGGCAGCGACGGCGCCGAAACCCGGCGAGGACGACTACCGGATCACCGATCCCGGCGAATTCGCGCGCAACATGGTGCGCGTCGGCATCCAGTCGCAACGGCTGCTGACGGACTTTCTCAAGAGTCAGGCTTCGAAATTCGGCCAGGAACCGTTCGATCCGCTCAACCTCGCCGGCACGTTCATGGATCTGCTGCGCGGCATGGTTGCCGATCCGGCCGCCATCATGGAAGCGCAATTCGCCCTCTGGCGCGACTACATGAATCTGTGGGAGCGCACCGCGCGGCGCATGATGGGCGGGGATGCGGACCCGATGGTTTCTCCCGCGCCCGGCGACAAGAGATTCAAGGACCGCGACTGGCAGGAAAACCAGATATTCGACTTCATCAAGCAATCCTATCTTCTTACCGCCAACTGGCTGCAGAACACGGTCGCGCATGTGGAAGGGCTCGATGCGCAATCGCGCCGCCGCATCGAATTCTACACCAAGCAGTTCGCCGACGCGTTCGCGCCTACCAATTTCGTGCTGACCAATCCCGAAGTGCTGCGCGCGACGCTTCAATCCAATGGCGAAAACCTGGTCCGCGGACTGAACAATCTGCTCGAGGATCTGGACCGCGGCCACGGCCAGCTGTCGATCCGGCAATCGACCGATACGTTCAAGGTCGGCGAGAATATCGCCACTACGCCCGGAAAAGTGATCTTCCGCAATGCGCTGCTCGAATTGCTGCAATATGCGCCGTCGACGAAAGACGTATACGAGCGCCCGCTGCTGATCTTTCCGCCCTGGATCAACAAGTTCTACATCCTGGATCTGCGGCCGGAAAATTCCTTCATCCGCTGGGCGGTGGCGCAGGGCTACACCGTCTTCGTGGCGTCATGGGTCAACCCCGACAGCCGCCTCGCGGCCAAGACGTTCGAAGACTACATGCGCGAAGGCATTTTCGCGGCACTGGACGCCGTCCATCAGGCGACGGGGGTCAAGGACCCGAACGTGATCGGCTATTGCATCGGCGGAACGCTGCTTGCGGCCACTCTGGCCTACATGGCCACGAAGGCGGACCACCGGATCCATTCCGCGACGTTCTTTGCGGCGCAGGCCGATTTCAGCGAAGCGGGCGACCTGCAGATTTTCATCGACGACGTTCAGCTCGAGGCGCTCGAGGAGCAGATGGAAGCTTCGGGCGGCGTGCTGGAAGGAAGCCGGATGGCGACGACCTTCAACATGCTGCGCGCCAACGACCTCATCTGGTCGTTCGTCGTGAACAATTATCTGCTCGGGCGCGATCCGGTGCCGTTCGACCTCCTCTACTGGAATTCGGACACCACGCGGATGCCCGAGGCGACGCATCTTTTCTACCTGCGCCAGTTCTACAAGAACAACGCGCTCGCCAAAGGCAAGCTGGAGCTCGGCGGCGTCAAGCTCGATCTCTCGAAGGTGAAGGTGCCGATCTATCTTCAATCCGCGAAGGAAGATCACATTGCGCCCTATCGCTCGGTGTACAAGACGACGCAGCTGGTGAAGGGACCGGTGCGCTTCATTCTCGCGGGCTCCGGCCATATTGCGGGCGTGGTCAATGCCCCGGCCGCGAAAAAATATCAGCACTGGACGAATGACAAACTGCCGCCCAGGGTCGAGGACTGGTTCGCCGGAGCGAAAGAACATCCGGGTTCCTGGTGGACCGATTGGGACACATGGCTCGCGCCTCTTTCCGGAAAAAAGGTTCCGGCGCGCGTTCCCGGCGGCGGCAAGCTAAAACCCCTGGGCGACGCCCCCGGCACCTACGTGAAGGTCAAGGCGCAGTAGCCGCGCCGCACTGGCCAACCTCTGTTGCGTGCTTCGACAGGCTCATGCTTCGACAGGCTCATGCTTCGACAGGCTCATGCTTCGACAGGCTCAGCATGAGGCAGGTTATTGGTGCCATCAGCGCAGACTCAGATTTTCGTGTACATGCTTCGCTGTAGTGACGGCTCGTATTATGTCGGACTGACGCGTGGAGGTCTCGAGAAGCGGATCAATGAGCACGCCTGTGGTACATTCCAGGGTTACACATATTGGCGCAGACCCGTTGAGCGCGTGTGGTCCCAGGAGTTTCAGCGGCTAACCGATGCGATCCGGTGTGAACGTCGATTAAAGGGCTGGCGGCGCGAAAAGAAAGAAGCGCTCATCCGGGGCGATTTCGACGCTCTGGTGGAATTGTCGCGTACAGCAAAAAAAATCAACGCTGATGGCATCCATAAAACCCCCTCATGCTGAGCCTGTCGAAGCACGCACCCTGGCGCCCCAATGCTCCTTCATCGCCGCGGCCACCGCGCGGGATGCGGCATCGCCGCGGGCTTCGAGACCGGCGATCACGCCCGCGATGTCGTCCGGCTTCTTGTCCTGCGACAGCTTGAACTTTCCCTCCAGCGCTTCGAACGTCAAAACAAAGCCGTGAATGGCATGAAGCAGCACGGCGAACCGTTCTTCGGGAATCCCGTCGAGCGTCCACGGCACCTTGGGGCGGAGCTTTTCCTCCTCGATCGCCGAGAGATCGATGAGCAATCGGCGCAACTCGACGTCGTTCAGCCGCCGCGCCCGGCCGGCCCCTTCGACCGCGATATAATTCCAGGTCGGCACCAGGCCGCGCGTGTCGTACCAATCGGGGGAGACGTAGGCGTCGGGACCAAGGAATGAGAGACGCATTTCGGTCGCCTCCAGTTCCGCAATCGGATTGGCGCGGGCGACATGGAAACGTGCCGTTCCGCGCGGACCGCCATCGGAATCAATGACCACAGGCGCATAGGCGAAGCGCACCTCCCCGCCCGCGACCGCGGCGATGGTGGCGAAGCGGCGTTCCCGCATGACGCCATGGAGCACGGCAACATCGTCGATGGCGTAGGCGGAGGGCCTGTACATTCACTGCAACCCGGTCGTTTCCGGGAGGCCCAGCATGAGGTTCAGATTCTGCACCGCGGCGCCGCTTGCGCCCTTGCCGAGGTTGTCGAGGACGGCGACGAGGCGCGCCTGCTGCGTTTGGTCATTGCCGAACACAAAAAGTTTCAGGCGATCCGAGCCCCCGAGCATCTGCGCATCGAGCGTGGCGGGCGTGACGCCCTGCGGCTCGACCTCCACGAGCACCTCGTCCGCATAGCTGCCGGCGAGCGCGCCGTGGATTGCCGATGTCGATGGCCGACCCGGCAGCGCCCACAATTGCAACGGCACTTCGACGAGCATGCCGCGGTAATAACGTCCGACGCTGGGCGCAAAGAGAGGCGGATGAACGAGGCCGGCATGCGCCTGCATTTCGGGAACATGCTTGTGCGCGAGCGAAAGCGCGTAGGTGCGCACGACCGACCGCGTAAAGCGGGGCGACGCCTCGTTCTCGAATTCCTCGATCATCGCTTTGCCGCCGCCGGAATAGCCGGAGACCCCGCTCACCGTCAGGGGAAAATCCGCCGGGACAATTCCCGTCCGGATCAGCGGCCGTATCAGCGCCAGAAAGGCGGTCGCGTAACAGCCGGGATTGCTGACCCGCCCGGCGCCGGCGATGGCGGCGCGCTGGCCGGATTCAAGCTCGGGAAATCCGTAGATCCATCCCTCCGCGGCGCGATGGGCGGTCGAAGCGTCGAGCACGCGGACGCGCGGGTTTTCGATGCAGGCGACGGCTTCGCGCGCGGCATCGTCCGGAAGGCACAGGATCGCGACATCGGCATCGTTCAGGGCGCGGGCGCGCGCCGTCATGTCCTTGCGTTCGTGACCGGCGAGGGAAACAATCGCAATATCGTCACGTTGCGCGAGGCGCTCGCGTATCTCGAGTCCCGTTGTTCCTGCAGCGCCGTCTATGTAGATCGAAGGTTTCACGCGCTTGCCTTGCTTGACTCCGTCAAGGCGAGCCACTTAGCTGATTTTCGCGGCCGATTCCCGGAAAATCGGCGCCGGGGTCATCGCCGCCCGGGATCCCGATCCGTAACTGCCGCGCCAACGGATTGCGGGCCCGAGCGCCTGCGGGAGGACGCCATGGACCAGCTGGACTTCAACAAGCTCTGGCAGAATTTCACCGACACGATCTCGAAACACTATGTCGATTTCGAGGGCCGCGTCGGCCGGGCGCAGTTCTGGTACTACATCGCCGTGTATATCGTGGTGGCGATTCTGGTCAGCGTCGTCGGCAGCATCACGTTTTCCGGCGGCGGGCTGCGCGCGCTCTACGGATTGGCGCTTCTCCTGCCGACTCTCGGCATCACTGCCCGGCGTCTTCATGACATGGGCCGGACCGCAAGCTGGGTTCTGCTGCTCGCCGTGCCATGGGCGCTGTCGATCCTGATGGGTCTGGTGACGATCTTGAGCTTCTTCACCTTCGGCCTGTTTGGATTGTTGTTCGTGTTCTGGCCGATTATCGGACTTCTGTCCCTGGCCGCCGTCGTGTTGCTGATCTATTTCTGCGCCCAGCCGGGGATGAATGGTCCGAACGAATACGGGCCGGCGCCGCCTGTCTGGACTCCGCACGCGCCGGCCGTACCCATCGCGCCCCCGCCACCGCCCGCGATCTAGCAACGGGCCGCGCAGGTCTCGCCGACCGGACGGCCTAGCGCTTCGAGAACTGGAAGCTCCGGCGGGCTTTCGGGTGGCCGTATTTCTTTCGCTCGACGACGCGCGGATCGCGGGTGAGGAATCCGCCCTGCTTGAGGATGGGCCGCAGCGAATCCTCATACACCACGAGCGCCTTGGAAATGCCGTGGCGGACCGCGCCTGCCTGTCCCGACAGTCCGCCGCCGGCCACCGTGCACACCACGTCGAACTGGCCGTCGCGGTTGGCTGCTATCAAGGGCTGGCGCAGAATCATGCGCAGCACCGGCCGCGCAAAATAGATCTTCTCTTCCTTGCCGTTGACCTGGATGCGGCCATGGCCGGGCCTGATCCACACCCGCGCAACGGCGTTCTTGCGCTTGCCGGTGGCGTAGGCGCGTCCTTTCGAGTCGCGCCTGCTCTTCGCCTGTTCGCGCGCTTCCGCCACGGGCTCCGCTGGCCTGGCTTTGATCAGCGTCGTTTTCAGATCGCCGAAGCTCTTTACATCTTCCGCCATGCTCAGACCGCCTTGCGATAGTTGGTGTTCTTGGGATTCAACGCGCCGATATCCACGGCCTCGGGCTGCTGGGCTTCATGGGGATGGTTCGGCACCCGGATAGACTCGCAGATTGCCGAGCTGTCGCTGCCCCAGCGGGCCGCGCGGCAGCATCCGCTCGACCGCCTTCTCGACGATGCGCTCCGGGAAGCGCCCCGCGATGATTTCCCCCGCCTTGCGCTGCTTGATGCCGCCGATATAGCCGGTGTGCCACTGGTAGAGTTTCTTCTTCAGCTTGTCGCCGGTCAGCAGGACCTTCGCCGCATTGACGACGATGACGTTGTCGCCGCAATCCATGTGCGGCGTGAAGCTGGGCTTGTGCTTGCCGCGCAGGCGAAGCGCGATGAGAGACGCGAGGCGTCCGACCACCAGCCCGTGTGCGTCGATGACGACCCACTTCTTCTCGATCTCGGACGGCTTGGCCGAGTAGGTTTTCATGCGGTCGCTCCAGGGGATTGGTTCCGGCCGCGGCCTATTGGGCCATTGGCGCCGCCCAGTCAAGCAATTTGCCAGATTTGGCTGCATTTTTCTCATGCGGTAATATATTACCACATCAAACAGTGACTTTGCGGGCGGCTTCTCTACACTGGGTGGGATGAACGCTCCTCACGCCGAACCGCTGGTGCTTGTCCAGAACGACGGCGCCGTGTTGCGCCTCGCCATGAATCGTCCCGGTGCCCGCAACGCGCTCAGCGCGGCGCTGATGAATGCCCTGCAGGGACATTTCGATGCAGCCGCGCAGGATAACGCCGTCCGCGTCATCGTGCTCGCGGGCCAGGGACCGGCCTTCTCGGCCGGCCACGACCTCAAGGAAATGACGGCCCATCGCAGTGGCGCCGATGCCGGTCGCGCGGCCTTCGCGAACATCTTCGCGCAATGCGCGCAGCTCATGCAGTCCATCGTCCGGCATCCCAAGCCGGTCATTGCAGAGGTGCAGGGTATCGCCACCGCTGCGGGCTGCCAGCTCGTCGCGAGTTGCGATCTCGCTGTCGCTTCGACCGAAGCCCGGTTCGCCACCCCGGGCGTGAATATCGGCCTCTTCTGCTCCACACCGATGGTGGCCCTGTCGCGCAACGTCGCCCGCAAGCACGCCATGGAAATGCTGCTGACCGGTGAAATGGTGTCGGCGGACGAGGCCAGGCGCCTTGGACTCGTGAACCACGTTGTCCCGGCGGATCTGCTCGAAGCCGAAACAATGAAGCTGGCGCGCCTGATCGCGGCCAAGCCGGTGCGCAGCATCAGGATCGGCAAAGAAGCTTTCTATCGACAGCTCGAATTGCCGCTCGCCCAGGCCTATGCCTACGCGAACGAAGTGATGACCGCGAACATGCTGGAGGGGGAAGCCGAAGAGGGCATCGGTGCATTCCTCGACAAGCGCACACCGAACTGGCCGGGATGATGGATCGTCCCGGACTGGCGCCTGACGTGGTTCGACAGGCTCACCATGAGGGACCATCTTGTTGCCATCAGCGCTCATGATGGATCGTCCCGGACTGGCGCCTGACGTGGTTCGACAGGCTCACCATGAGGGACTATCTTGCTGCCATCAGCGCTCATGATGGATCGTGGCGGACTGGCGCCTGACGTGGTTCGACAGGCTCACCATGAGGGACTATCTTGTTGCCAT
Source organism: uncultured Alphaproteobacteria bacterium (assembly GCA_963812975.1). Classification (GTDB taxonomy): domain Bacteria; phylum Pseudomonadota; class Alphaproteobacteria; order Micropepsales; family Micropepsaceae; genus Rhizomicrobium. The sequence goes on from CAWEXK010000030.1 coordinate 167,883, forward strand.
CAGCGCTCATGATGGATCGTCCCGGACTGGCGCCTGACGTGGTTCGACAGGCTCACCATGAGGACTATCTTGCTGCCATCAGCGCTCATGATGGATCGTCCCGGACTGGCGCCTGACCTGGTTCGACGGGCTCACCATGAGGAGCCATATTGATGCCATCGGCGCTCATGCAAATAAGGACCCCCTCATCCTGAGCTTGTCGAAGGACGCGCGCCGTTCGTGCAGGCCGAACAAGGCATGATCGATGCCGGAATATTCCGACGAGCTCATCCGCAGCATTTTGCGCACCACGAAGACCATCGCCATGGTGGGCGCCAGCGGCAACGACATGCGGCCGAGTTATTTCGCGATGAAATACCTGCTCGACAAGGGTTTTCTCATCCGGCCGGTCAATCCAACTCTGGCCGGAAAGGAGATTCTCGGCCAGCCCGTCTATGCATCGCTCCATGACGTGCCCGCGCCGATCGACATGGTGGATATTTTCCGTGCATCCGATGCAGCACCGGGAATCGTGCGCGAGGCACTTGCGGAGAAAGACCGGCTCGGATTGAAGACGATCTGGATGCAGCTCGGCGTCATCAACGAGGAAGCGGCGACGCTGGCGCGCGAAGCTGGGCTGAACGTCATCATGGACCGTTGCCCCAAGATCGAATACGGGCGGATGTCCGGCGAGATCAGCTGGATGGGTGTCAACCGCAAGCTGATCGACAATCGCAAGCCGCTGCTCTTCGGCAAGGGCGGCGCTCTCAACCGCTGAAGGAGGGACTATGAGCGAATATGGTTTCAATACGTTGAGCGTGCACGCGGGCGCGCAGCCGGATCCCGCGACCGGCGCGCGCGCCACGCCGATCTACCAGACGACGTCATTTGTCTTCGAGAACGCCGATCACGCGGCGGCGCTGTTCAATCTGCAGGTCTTCGGCAACATCTATTCGCGCATCATGAATCCGACCAACGCGGTGCTGGAAGAGCGCATCGCGGCGCTGGAGAATGGCCGCGCGGGGCTCGCCGTTGCGTCCGGTCATGCCGCGCAGATTCTGGCATCTGCACACGCTGATGAGCCCGGGCGACGAGATCGTCTCGGCGCGCCAGCTCTATGGCGGCTCGATCAACCAGTTCTCGCCAGGGCTTCGCCAAATTCGACTGGCACGTGAAATGGGCCGACACCCGCGATCCGGAATCAGTTTCAAGCGCCGCGCTCACCGACGAAGACCAAGGCGATCTTCATCGAAAGCATCGCCAATCCCGGCGGCATCGTCACCGACATCGAGGCGATCGCCGACGATCGCGAAAGAGGCGGGCGTGCCCCTGATCGTCGACAACACCCTGGCCTCGCCCTATCTGATCCGGCCGATCGAATGGGGCGCGGATATCGTGCTGCATTCGGCCACGAAGTTTCTGGGCGGCCATGGCAATTCCATGGCCGGCGTGATCGTCGACGGCGGAAAGTTCGATTGGGGCAAGGCGGAAAATATCCAACGCTCTCGGAGCCCTGCCCTCCTATCACGGCATGCGCCTGTGGGAGACGTTCGGCGACATGGCTTTTGCCATCGCCTGCCGCGTGTTGGGTCTGCGCGATCTGGGGCCGGCGCTGTCGCCGATGAACGCGTTTCTCGTGCTCACGGGGATCGAGACGCTGCCGCTGCGCATGCAGCGCCATTGCGACAACGCGCTCGCCGTCGCGCGCTGGCTGAAGCACCATCCCAAAGTGGCCTGGGTGAGCTACGCCGGCCTTGAGGACGATCCGTCGCACGGCTTGCAGCGAACCTATTCGCCCAAAGGCGCCGGCGCCGTTTTCACGTTCGGGGTTCGGGCGGTTACGAAGCCGGCGTCGCGCTCGTCAACAACGTCAAGCTGTTCAGTCATCTCGCCAATGTCGGCGACACGCGCAGTCTGATCATTCATCCCGCCTCGACCACGCATCGACAATTGAACGACGAGCCGAAAAAGGCGGCCGGCGCCGGGCCCGACGTGGTGCGCCTCTCCGTCGGCATCGAGAACGTGGAAGACATCATCGCCGATCTCGATCGGGCGCTTGGGACGGGCGAATCGGTTCCCGTCCGCCACGGCCAGGGGCCGTAGCGGACGGGAGACCGCATCCCCGACGTTAGTTCGCCGGCTTCGAATTCCAGTCGGGATGCAGTGACGAGATCGCCGGAGCTTTGTGCTTCTTCCGGTAGACTGCATCGTTGCCGGCGTTGAGGGCATAGCCATACAGATTGTGCGTCAAGGGAGCCGACATAGACCATTCCGTTCGACCACAGAAGGCGAGGAGGTGATATCGGCCCCGGTCGCCGCCGACCAAAGCGGTGCGCAGTTCGACGCATCGAACGCATACAGATTGTCGTCAGCCGAGCCGACATAGACCACGTTATTCGCGATCGCGGGGGAAGATTGGATCAAAGCCCCGGTACTGACGGACCACAGGAGGCCGCCGGTCCGCGCATCGACAGCGTACAGGTTGTCATCGACGGAACCTACGTAAACGACACCATTCGCCACGGCCGGGGAGGAGGCGATCGCGTTTCCCGCGGTATAGGTCCACAGCTGGGCGCCGGTGTTCGCATCGAACGCGTAGAGTTTGTCGTCAAACGAACCGACAAAGACACGGCCGTCTGCCACCGCAGGGGAGGAAAAGACGATCGATTCCCGGTGGTTGCCGTCCAAAGCTGCGTTCCAGTCGACGCATTGAAGGCATACAGCTTGTCGTCGTAGGGAGCCGACATAGACCACGCCATTCGCTACCGTCGGCGAGGACGCGATACTGGTGCCCGTCGCAGCGGACCACCGCAGTGCGCCGTTGCTCGCAGTGTAGGCATACAGGTTGTGGTCGTCGGAGCCGACATACACGACTCCGTTGGCCACAACCGGCGAGGAAACGATGGAATTCCCGGTCGTCACCTGCCACATCTCAGCGCCGGTGCTGGCATTGAAGGCGTAGAGATTGGCAGTCGACTGAACCGACATAGACGATGCCGCCGGCGACCGCCGGCGAGGACTCAATCGAGCCTTCGGTGGGCGTCTTCCACAGCAATGCGCCGGTGACCGCATTGTAGGCGTAAAGAAAATCGTCGTACGAGCCGACATAGAGGAAGCCATTCTACCATGGCGGGCGAGGATAGACGCAGTCCAAGGTGGTTGCGGTCCAGGCGACGTCTAGGCTGGAGACGCTGCTCGGCGAAAGGATGTTCTCCCAGGCGTTCAGGCCCCTGCGATTGGTATTGTCGTGAAACTGCAGCCAGTTGGTATTGACGTCGAAGGCCTTCTGCGCCGCGAGACCGGAATGGCGGCCGACCGCGGTCACGTAGTGGATGCCCGGGGTTGCATTGGCCGGCACGCCGATCGGTGTATTCGCAAACGCGCCGCTGCCGTTGGTGACGGCGAGACCCTCGTCAGCGGTGTCGAAATAAATGTCTACCGCTTCGTCATCGCCGAAACTGCTGCCGCTGACCTGGGTGGTGCCATGGGGATGGTTTTGCGTGGGCGCCAGGACAATCGTCTGGGCCCATGCGCTCGCCCCCCCGAGCCATGCTGCAATCGCAACAAGCGACGCAAGGCGCAGCGGTCAATTCGTTCGATGTATCGGTTTTCCCTCCCCATCGTTATCGCCCCCGCCCAAATCACACGAGTACCGTTGTGACATCGTCATGAGTGCGCGCATGTCGTTTCTCCTCATTGTCGAGCCCGATCGCTCCTCCTCTCCGGCCACAGGCCATCGATCGGCAAGACGGCATTTGCCGCCCGATCTCCATTGGACGCCGGGCCGTTCGGAGCTAATCTCCCGCTGGCAATTCGTGGGGCAGGACGCGCCGGAAGTCGTCTAAATCGCCGTTAAAAGTTGTAAAACGTTGTAAAAATGGACGTGTCGCTGCGCAAAAACGGGGTGTATGCGTTCGGCGGGACGAGCTGTGAAGCGTGGCGAGGCAGAGGGCACGCCAATCGCGTCCGTGCCGGGGTGGAAAATGAAAAACGGTGCGGATGCGATGGGTCTTTTTTTCTTCCTGGAGGCCGACGCATAGCGCATAAACTCGGTCGAATCGCGGAGGCAAGCGCCATGCCCGACATTCCGCGTCGCCGCTTTCTGCAAGGGGCGGCAGCAGCGTCCGCAGTGGCGACGCTGAACTTGCCGCTCGCGCGCGCGTTGGCGGGCGGCACGACGCCGGCAAAGCTCGCCGACATCGACCACATCATCATCCTGATGAAGGAGAACCGCTCCTTCGATCATTACTTCGGAACGCTCGCGGGCGTGCGCGGCTTCGACGATCCGCTCGCCGTCACAGCCGGGGGCAGCTCACTGTTCCGGCAGTCGGATCCCGCCGGAAGCAGCGGCTATGTTCTGCCCTTCCATCTGGATACGCTGAAGACCAACGCGCAGCGCCTGCACGACCTCAGCCATGCCTGGGGTCCACAGCACGCGGCGTGGAATGCCGGCGCAATGAACAACTGGCTGCCGGCGCATCGCGCTGCCGACGGAAAGAGCGGCCCCCTGACGATGGGCTATCTGACCCGCGCCGATCTGCCGTTCTACTATGCGCTCGCCGACGCGTTCACAATCTGCGACGGCTATCATTGTTCGGTATTCGGTCCCACCGATCCGAACCGCTTTTATCTGATGACGGGGACGATCGATCCGCAGGGCGCGCATGGCGGCCCGGCGATCGACAATCACGGCCGCAACTTTTCCTGGGAAACCTATCCGGAGCGTCTCGAACACGCCGGCATCTCCTGGCGAATCTATCACGATCTCGACGATTACGGCTGCAATTCCTGCCAATATTTCATCCAGTACAAGGACCTTCCGCGCAGCTCGGAGCTGTACGAGAACGCGATGCGGGAGCGACCCTTCTACGAACTTTTGTGGGACCTGAAGACCGGTAACATCCCGCAGGTGACGTGGATCGTTCCTCCCTCGACGGTGACCGAGCACCCCGATTATTTGCCGGCAGCAGGCGAAGATCACACGAACCGGATACTCCAGGCGCTCTGGTCGAATCCTTCGCTGTGGGCGAAAACCGCGCTGGTGCTCAATTACGACGAAAACGATGGGCTGTTCGATCATGTCGCGCCGCCAACCCCGGAGCCCGGCACCAGGGACGAATTCGTCGGCGGCCTCCCGGTCGGGCTGGGCTTTCGCGTGCCCTGCCTTGTCATCTCGCCCTTCAGCCGTGGCGGTTATGTCTGCAGCAAGACGTTCGATCATACCTCGACATTGCGGCTGATCGAGGCGCGCTTCGGCGTGGAGGTTGCAAACCTCAGCAAGTGGCGGCGCGATACGTGCGGCGATCTGACCGCCGCATTCGGCTTTGGCGAGCCGTCCCGGCTCGACGTGCCGGCACTGCCCGAAACGGAGCAAGCCCTGCAGCTCGCCGAGGATCGCGCGATGAGCCTGCCGCGGCCCGAAGTACCGGCCGATCAGAGCGCGGCGCGACAGGAATCCGGCACCCGACTGCGCCGTGCCTGAGCGCCCGCTTGACCGGCCCTGCCATGCGCCACAGAACTGGACGCGAAGCTGCGCGAGTCATGCATGCCCAAAATCGCCGCCCTGATCGTCGCCGCCGGCCAAGGCCAGCGCGCGGGCGGGGCCGTCCCCAAACAATTCCAGGCGCTCTTGGGACAAAGCGTACTTGCGCGAAGCGTCGCTGCGTTCGCGAGGCTCGGCGAAATCGACCTGATCCAGATCGTCACCACCGCCGAACGATCGAGCGAGACGCAATCCGCTCTCGAAGGTGTCGCGTATCTTCCGTTCGCCATCGGAGGCGCAACGCGGCAGGATTCCGTGCGCAACGGGCTCGAGGCGCTCGAGCCGCATCGGCCGGATTTTGTGCTCGTGCACGACGCGGCGCGCCCGCTCGTGACAGACGGGTTGATCCGGCGCGTGATCGCGGCTCTCGATGCGGGCGCGCGCGCCGCAGTGCCGCTCCTGCCCCTTTCCGATTCCCTGAAGCGCAAGGAGGAGGACAACTGGGCGACCGTCTCGCGCCATGGCGGTCTCTACCGCGCGCAGACGCCGCAGGGTTTTCATTTTGAGGAACTGCTTGCTGCCCACAGGGAATACCGGTGGGCGAGCGTGACCGACGATATGGGGATCGCCGAGCGCGCCGATTTGCCCGTTGCGCACGTCGAGGGCGAGGAGACGAATCTGAAAATCACCACCGAGGAGGATTTTGCGCTTGCGGCACGATTGCTGCGCGGCGCGATGAGCGAATTCCGGACCGGCCAGGGATTCGACGCGCACCGCTTCGCGCAGGGAGACCATGTCTGGCTGTGCGGCGTGAAGATCGCCCACGACGCAGCGCTCGAAGGCCATTCGGATGCGGATGCCGGACTGCACGCGCTGACCGACGCGATCCTCGGTGCGCTGGGTGCGGGCGACATCGGCCGGCATTTCCCGCCTTCAGATGAGAAATGGCGCGGCGCGCCGTCTTCGCTTTTTGTGTCGCATGCTGCGCGTCTTGTTGCCGAGGCGGGCGGCGCCGTCGTTCATTGCGACGTCACGCTCATCTGCGAGCAGCCTAAAATCGCACCGCACCGCGAGATGATGCGGGCGCGCATCGCGGAAATTCTTCGGATCGACGTTTCACGCGTCAGCGTGAAGGCGACCACGACGGAAGGCATGGGTTTCATCGGACGTGGCGAAGGGCTGGTGGCCCAGGCGATCGCGACGTTGCGGCTTCCGCCATCGTGACCGCAGCAGCCGCTATCGCGACGCTGGGCGGGTTGGGCCGCATCGGCAGAGCGCCGGGTACGGTGGCGAGCTTCGTCAGTGTGCTGGCGGCGTGGGCAATCGCGGCGCTCGCGGGACCGGGGGCGCTGCTGCTCGCTGCCCTCGTCGCAATGGCGGTCGGCGGTTGGGCCGCAGAACTTTATTCACATGCGCGCGCGCAGCACGACCCTTCCGACTGCGTGATCGACGAAGTGGCGGGACAGCTGCTGGCCTGCGCGTTCGCGCCGCGCACGCTGATCGCCTATGTGCTCGCCTTCGTGTTTTTTCGCGCCCTCGACATCTTCAAGCCGTGGCCGATCGGCGCGGCGGAACGCTTCCCCGGCGGAACTCGGCATCATCGCCGACGATGTCGTGGCGGGCCTGCTTGCCGGGCTCGCGATCGTTCTGCTGGTGCAGGCAAGGCTGATGCCGCCATGAAATCGCGCAACCCTTTCCTCCCCCAACGTGGGCAGGGGAATCGCATGAAAATTCTGGCAGGATGTTGTTCTGGCGGGGAAAGTTGATTCTGAAAGTGTCTCCTGATTCGGATGGAGACTGCTTTGGAACGCTTTACGGAGTGCTTTTCGGATATTGCGGACCCTCGCAAGCGCGATGGCGATCACGACCTGAGCGAGATGCTGGTCGTTGCGCTTCTGGCGATGGTTTGTGGCGCGAAGTATTGCACCGATATCGAGGTGTTCGGCCGCGCCAAGGAAGGACTGCTGCGGACTTTTCTGGAATTGAAGAACGGCATTCCGAGCCACGACACGTTCAGCCGTATCTTCCGCATGCTGGATCCGAAGTCGCTGGAGAAGGCGTTCCGGCGCTTTACGGCGGCCTTTGCGGAATCGGTCAAGGTGGAGGGAGTGATTGCGCTGGACGGCAAGGCGCTGCGAAGGGCTTACGAGCGGGGAAAAAGCCACATGCCGCCTGTGATGGTGACAGCATGGGCGGCGAAGACGCGTCTGGCGCTTGCCAATGTTCTTTCTCCGGGCAACAACGAGGCAGCCGGCGCTTTGCAGTTGATCGAGCTGCTTCAGCTCTCGGGCTGCGTGGTGACGATGGACGCGCTGCATTGCCGTCGCGATACGGCCCAGGCCATCGTCGAGCGCGGCGGCGACTATGTGCTGGCGGTGAAAGACAATCAGCCGGGTCTGGTGCGGGCTGCCAAAGCGGCCATCGCGGAAGCGGAGAGCAGGAGAGCCTCGCAAGCCTCCACGACCGATGCCGGCCATGGTCGCCGCGAGGTGCGCACCGCCATGGTCGCTCCCGCCCGGGAAATGGCCAAAACGCACGACTTCCCGGGGATTGCAGCTGTGGCAAGAGTCAAGAGCAGCCGCGGCGACGATGGCACAGTCGAGCGCTACTTCCTGCTGACGCGCCATTACAGACCCGAAGAGCTTCTCAGCATCGTGCGCCAACATTGGAGCATCGAGAACACCCTGCACTGGACGCTCGACGTCGTCCTCGACGAAGACCAGGCTCGAAGCCGCAAAGAGCACGCTCCGCAAAACCTCGCCGTCCTGCGGCGTCTGGCCCTCAACGTGGCACGAACCCACCCCGCCAAAACCTCCATGCGCGCAAAACTCAAACGCGCCGGCTGGGACGAAAAGTTCCTCCTCGAGATGCTTACAAATATGCGATAGCCCTGCCAACGTGGGGGAGGTGGCGCGCGCCAGCGCGCCGGAGGGGGAAGTGAGGACGACTCCACTTCCCCCTCCGTCTCGCTCCGCTCCGCTGCGCTCGACACCTCCCCCACGTTGGGGGAGGAAAGTTTGACGGCTGCTCTCTGACACGATGTTCAGCGTGGAACTCCTGCGACTGGCCCAAGACGTTCTCGATCGGGCGCGCGCGCAGGGTTTGCGGATTGCGACCGCGGAGAGCTGCACCGGCGGTCTCGTCGGCGCGCTGCTCACGGAAATCGCGGGGTCTTCGGATGTCTTCGAGCGCGGCTTCATCGTCTATTCGAACCGCGCGAAAACAGAGCTGCTGGGAGTTCCGGAAAATCTGATCGTTAAAACGGGAGCTGTTTCCGAGGCCGTGGCACGCTCCATGGCGGAAGGCGCCCTGCAGCGCTCCTCCGCACAATTGGCCGTTGCGGTTACGGGAATCGCGGGCCCCGGCGGCGGCACGGCCGCGAAACCGGTTGGAACTCGTCCACATCGCGGCGGCGCGCGTGGCCTGCGCGACGTTGCACGAAGCCCATTTGTTCGGCGACATCGGCCGCGGCCCGATCCGCGTGGCGAGCACCGCAGCGGCGTTACGGCTGTTGCAGCGACTTCTCTGACAACGCTCCGGCCCGCGCTTCGAAAGCGTCGGTCATGCGGCTCATCACCAGTCCCAGCGCCGCGCCCGCGATCCGGCCAAGCACCCGGCTCCTGAATTCGAACAGAATCGAAAAATCCACCCGGCAGCCCTCTGCGCGCGGCGCAAAGCGCCAGTGGTTTTCGAGTTGGCGGAATGGGCCTTCCGTCTGGGTCACGTCGATGCGTCGGGCCGCCGGATCAAGCTCGACCCGGCTTGTGTAGCGCTCGCGCAGCGATTTGTAGCCGACGAGAGTTTCCGCCCACATCACTTCGCCGAACGGCGCCCGTTCCCGCTTCACGATACGAAGCTCTGCGCACCACGGCACGAATTCGGGGTAACGCTCCACATCGGCCACGATCGCGTACATCAGATCAGCCGTATACGGAAGAATTCGCGATTCGGAATGGGCGGGCAATCAGTCGGTCCGCAAGGGCGCACCCACCCGCGCGGCCCTCAGCGCGGCAAAATCGCTGTCGGCATGATAGGACGAGCGCGTCAGGGGACTGGCCGACACCATCGAAAATCCTTTGGCGCGCGCGATCTGCTCCAGGCCCGCAAATTCCTCCGGCGTCCAGAAGCGCGCGAGCGCCGCATGCTTGCTGCGTAGGCTGCAGATATTGTCCGATGGTGAGAAAATCGACGTGTGGCGGCGCGCAAATCGTCCATCACCTGCATGATCTCTTCGCGCGTTTCGCCGAGGCCCACCATCAGACCCGATTTGGTGAACCCTTCGGGCTCAATTTCCTTGGCGCGCTCCAGCAGGCGCAGCGACGCGAAATAGCGCGCGCCCGGCCGGATGGTCAGATAGAGCCGCGGCACGGTTTCCAGATTGTGGTTGAAGACGTCGGGCCGGGCCGCCATCACGGTTTCGATGGCGCCGTCCTTGCGCAGGAAATCGGGCGTCAGCACTTCGATCCGAGGTGCCGGGACTTGACGCGGCGGATCGGCACGGATCACGCGGGCGAAATGTTCGGCGCCGCCATCGGCCAGGTCGTCGCGGTCCACCGAGGTGATGACGACATGCTTCAGACCAAGCTTCTTCACCGCCGCGCGACATTGGCCGGGCTCGTCCGGCGTCCAGCGCGCCCGGCAGGCCGGTCTTGACGTTGCAGAAGGCGCAGGCGCGGGTGCAGGTGTCGCCCATGATCATCATGGTGGCGTGGCCTTGCGTCCAGCACTCGCCGATATTGGGACAGGCCGCTTCCTCGCACACCGTGTGCAGTCCGATGGCGCGCACGATGTCGCGGGTGGCGACATATTCCCGGCCGACCGGCGCCTTGACCCTTATCCAGTCCGGCTTGCGCAGGAGCGCGGTGTCCGGCCGGTGCGCCTTTTCCGGATGCCGCGGCGCGCGGCGATCGTTCGCCGCCTGATCGAAGACAATGGCCATGCCTCTACATATAGTCCCCGCACGGGAAAATCACCCTGATTGCTGTCCCTCGGGCAAATGGGGCACGCGGAGCCGCGAAGGACGCGGAGGACGCGGAGGAAAACACAAACGAAATGACAATGAATTTGTTGCCGCCCCTCCGCGTCTCCGCGGCTCCGCGTGAACCTTTGGCCGGGCGGATCCACGCAATGCGCATTTCGCGCCGGCGGGCGGTATGAGATAGCTTGCCCCGCATGAGGAGCACTTCGTGACTCTGGCCACCATTGCCGCGGCGTCCGGCGAGGAGATCATGCCTTTTGATCTGCCGCGCGCCCAGAAGCCGCTGTTCCAGGCGCTGGCGGAGGCGCGTGCCACCTTCGGGGGCAAGCGCACGGCGATCGTGGACGGCGACGAGCGTCAGCTCTCCTACGACGAGATCGTGCGGGCGGCGCTGGCGCTGGGCCACGCGCTCAGGAAGGGCACGAGGTCCGGCGAGGCGGTCGGCATCATGCTGCCGTCCGGCGCCGGGGCGATCATCGCCTTCTTCGCCGTATCGGCCTACGGACGCGTTCCGGCGATGCTGAACTTTACCGCCGGCGCGGCGGCGATCCGCGCGGCGATGCACATGGCCAAGGTCGAGCGGATCGTCACGGCGCGGCGGTTCGTCGAACTCGGCAAATTCGACGCGCTGATCGCGGAACTGGAAAGCATCGCCGAGATCATCTACCTCGAGGACGTACGCACGAAATTGTCGTTCCGCGACAAGGCCGCAGCGGCAATCGGGCAGAGTGTGCCGGGTCTCGTCGTCTCGCGCCCGCGGCACGGCGCGCCGGCGGTCTTCCTTTTCACGTCCGGTACGGAAGGCGAGCCGAAGGGCGTTGCACTTTCGCATCTCAATCTCTTGGCCAACGTCGAGCAGGTCCGCGCGCATATCGCGATCTACCCGACCGACGTGCTGTTCAATCCCCTGCCCACCTTCCACTGTTTCGGGCTTACGGTCGGAGCGCTGATGCCCCTCCTGCTGGGGATCAAGGTCGTGTTTCATCCCACGCCCTTGCAGCCGCGTGAGATCGCGCGGCGCATCCGCGAGACCGGTGCCACGATCCTGCTCTCGACGGATACGTTCATTTCGCAATATGCGCGCGCCGGGGACCAGGGCGACCTGAACAGTCTTCGGCTGGCCGTATGCGGCGCCGAACGGCTTGCGCGACGAAACGCGCACGCTGGTGCGCAAGAAATACAGCATCGAGCTTCTCGAAGGCTATGGCGTCACCGAAGCGTCCCCTGTCATCGCGGCCAATCAGCCCGGCGCCAACAGGCCGGGCACGGTGGGCAGGTTGCTGCAGGGAATCGAAAGCCGCATCGAGCCCGTGGACGGCATCCCTCATGCCGGTCGACTCATCGTGCGCGGCCCCAATGTCATGCTGGGCTATATCAGGCCCGACCAGCCCGGCACGATCATTCCTCCGCCGGGCGGCTGGTACGATACCGGCGACGTGGTCAGCATCGACAGCGACGGCTTCATCGCCATCAAAGGCCGGCTGAAGCGCTTCGCGAAGATCGGGGGCGAGGTGGTATCCCTCGCGGTGGTCGAAAGCTGCGCCTCGGCCATCTGGCCCGATCACAACCACGCTGCCATCGCGATCCCGGATGCCCGCAAGGGCGAACAGATCATTCTCATCAGCACGTGCCCCGACGCCGAGCGGACCGCGTTTGCGGGCTGGGTGCACAATCACGGCGTTCACGAACTCGCCGTGCCGCGGCGGGTTGTCCTTGTCGACGACATACCCGTGCTCGGCACCGGAAAGACCGACTACAGCAAAGTGACCGCGCGCATGCTCGAGAGTGGCGAACTCGCAGCCGAGGAACAAACGTGAGGGCGGTCAGACATCGATAACGCGCGCCAGCACCAGCGCGTAGAAAATCGCCCACATCAGCGCCGCCGCGAGTGTGGCGAGTGCGGCTTTCCACAGAAGGTGAGATTGTGCCGGCGCGCCCGGATCGGCGCCGCCCGTGACCGCTTCGCCGGTTTCGTGCGGCGCGCGAATTCCGATCGGCAGCAATATCTGCAGCGCCAGAAACCACAGGATCGCATACGCGCCGGCAAGGACAATCCAGTGCATGGTTCAGTTGTCCCAAAATAAAAATGTCATCCCCGCGAACGCGGGGAGCCAGTGGCGCTGACGTATGAAGCGGCCACGTTTCGGTGAAACCCCCCGCAGGGGCATTCTGGGTTCCCGCTTTCGCGGGAATGACAAGCTATTACTTAGGAACTTCACACCCTACGCCTGTTCCAGTTCGATCAGCGTGCCGACGAAATCCTTCGGGTGCTAGCAATATCTGCAGCGCCAGAAACCACAGGATCGCATACGCGCCGGCAAGGACAATCCAGTGCATGGGCTTCTCTATCGCGCCGGCAAGCGAAGTGGAAATTGCATCAGCATTGTACGCCCTTCGACAAGCTCACCCTTCGACAAGCTCACCCTTCGACAAGCTCAGGGTGAGGTGGTTTTTGGTTGCATCAGCACTGATGGAAAGCACATCTTCCCTCATGCTGAGCCTGTCGAAGTACGCCGAGCGGTATGGCATCGGCATTGTACGCCCATCGACAAGCTCAGGGTGAGGTGGTTTTTGGTTGCATCAGCACTGACGCAAATAAAATTCTTCCTCATGTGAGGAGGTTTTTGGTTGCATCAGCGCTGATGGAAAGCACATCTTCCCTCATGCTGAGCCTGTCGAAGCACGCACAAAGATCATCCAGGCCTACGCCTGTTCCAGTTCGATCAGCGTGCCGACGAAATCCTTCGGGTGCAGGAAGATCACGGGCTTGCCGTGGGCGCCGATGCGCGGCTCGCCGCTGCCGGTGATCGTGGCGCCAAGCTCGCGCATGCGATCGCGGGCGGCATAAATGTCATCGACTTCGTAGCAGATGTGATGGACACCTCCCCCCGGATTCTTCTGCAGGAATTTCGCGATCGGAGAATCCGCGCCCAAGGGTTCGATCAGCTCGACTTTGGAATTCGGAAGATCGACGAAGATCGTGGTCACGCCGTGTTCTGGCTGCGCGACGGCCTCCGAAACTTTCGCGCCCAGCGTCTCGCGGTAGATTTTCGCAGCTGCCTGGGCGTCGTTCGTCGCAATGGCGACGTGATTGAGCCGGCCGATCATCGTGTCTCCCCCGATGCTTGCACAGTCAAACCCATATCACCTCCACCCGCGTAACGGGCTTCTTGCCCCAATGGGCCATCGCGGCGCGGCGGATGGCCCCGCGCGTCTGCTCCCTCAGCGCGTCCTCATCGCCGCGTTTGGCGTTATGGCGGCCCAAGGTTGCGTCGAGAGCGGAACGAATCGAGGCATGCACCTCATCGGGGATGCCCTCCAGGACAAGCGCGGGGTCTCCCGCGACCCTGCCCCTTGCGATCCAGCGGAATGGTCACCGCAACAAGTCCCGCATAGCCAAGCATGCCGCGCGCGCGCGCATGACCCTTCCCTTCCTCGACCAACACCTTGCCGTCCAGATGCAGACGTCCCGAGGGCGTTTCGTCCACGATTTCGGCACGTCCGGGTGCCAGGCGCAGCATCTGGCCGTTCTGCAGCACGATGGCCTGGGGCACCTGCAGCGAACGCGCGAGCCGGGCATGTTCCGTCATGTGGCGCAGCTCGCCATGTACGGGAACGGCAATGCGCGGCCTCACCCAGCGGTACATCTGGGCGAGTTCGTCGCGGGCGGGATGCCCCGAAACATGCACGAAGTGATCGCGCTCGGTAATGACCTCGACGCCGAGCGCGGCGAGCTTGTTCTGCAGCGCGAAAATGGCGAGATCGTTGCCGGGAATGATCCGCGACGAAAAGATTACCGCGTCTCCCGGTCCGAGCGACACCTGCGCGATGCTCGCCCGCCGCAATGCGCGCCAGGGCCGCGCGCGCCTCGCCCTGGCTGCCGGTGCAGAGATAAAGCACGCGGGAAGGAGGAAGCCGGACCGCCTACTTCCGGTTCGATCGTGCGTCGGGAAATCTTTCAGATAACCTGTCGCGCGCGCCGCCTCCACGATCCGATGCATCGAGCGACCGACGAGCGCCAGTTCGCGTCCGTGTTTGCGTGCAGCCTCGCCGAGCCGATTCCAGCCGCGCCACATTCGAGGCGAACGCGGTGACCGCGACGCGGCCGCTCAGCGTGCCGATCAGATCGATCAGACTTTGGCGCACGCGCGCTTCCGAACCGGACTCGTCCGGGAACGAGCGCGTTGGTGGAATCGCAGACGAGCGCCAGCGCACCATCGTCGCCGAGCGCGCTGCAAGGCGTTCGCATCCGTCGCGGTCCCGATCAGGGGATCGGGGTCGAGCTTCCAGTCGCCGGTGTGGACGACGACGCCGAACGGCGTGCGAATGGCGAGCGCATTGGGTTCGGGAATGGAATGGGTGATGGAGATGAAGTCGATCTGGAAGGGACCGATCACGATCCTGCCCCCGAGCGGCACAAGAGTGATCACGAACGCGTTCGCAGAGACCGGCTTCGGCCAGCTTGTCCTCGAGCAGCTTCGCGGTGAACGGCGTTGCGTAGATCGGACAGCGCAGCAGCGGCCAGAGCTGCGCCACTGCGCCGATATGATCCTCATGGGCATGCGTCAGCACGATCGCGAGCACGTTTTCGCGCTGTTCCGCGAGATAGCGGATGTCCGGCATGAATTACGTCGACGCCCGGGCGTTGCGCTCTCGCGGCCGAACATCACGCCGCAATCGACGACGATCCATTGCCGGTCGTCTGGTGCTCCGCAGCCATAGGCGTTGAAGTTCATGCCGATCTCGCCCGCGCCGCCCAGCGGCAGCAAGACCAGTTCGCTCTCAGTCAGGCGCGCGTCCATCAGAGCTTCAAACGCTTCGAACCGGCAACGATGTTCCGCGCATGAATGAGCACAAGCCCGCGAATGGTCAGATCGGCGTCGAGATGGTCGATCGCCTGGGTTTGCTCTATAGAACAGGTTGGCAAGGCCGCCCGTTCCGATGACGGACATCGGCTCGGAATATTCGGATCTGAATACGTGCGACCAGGCCCTCGACGAGACCGAGATATCCCCAGTAAAGGCCGGATTGCATCGCCGGCACGGTGTCCTTGCCGATGACCGATTGCGTGCGCTGGATGGCGACGCGCGGCAGCATGGCGGCGCCCTGGTGAAGTGCCTCTGCAGACACGTTGACGCCGGGCGCGATCACGCCGCCTTCGTAATTGCCCGCGGCGCTGACGATATCGAACGTCGTCGCGGTGCCGAAATCGACGACGATCAGCGCACCCTTGTAGCGCTCATGCGCCGCGACCGTGTTGACCAGCCTGTCGGCGCCAACCGCGCTCGGCCGGTCGACATGGATTTCGATGCCGAGGTCGACATCGGGCTCGCCGACGACGAGTGGCTCGCAATGAAGATAGCGCCGGCAGAAGAGCCGCATATCGAACAGGGCGGCAGGAACGACCGTCGCGATGATCGCGCAGTCGAGATCGGCAAAGCTCATTCGCGGCGAGCGACAAGAGGGGCCCCAGCAGCACGGCGTATTCGTCGGCAGTGCGCTCCTGATCCATGACTGCGCGCCATTCGGCACGAATCTCCCTGCCCTCGCAGATGGCGAAGACGATGTTGGTATTGCCGGCATCTATCGCGAGCAGCATGGAGAGTATTTCTCCCTCTTCCCCGTCGGGGGAGAGGGCCGGGGTGAGGGGGCCTGTCGTCTCTCGGTGCCCGACGGACACTTGCAAGATATCCGTTAGCCAAAAATCTTGAATGTCGTTGCGCAGTTCTCTCAGGCGATCAGCGCTCGCATGCCAATGCGTCGAACGCTCGTTCCACGACGACCGCCCCCTCACCCCGCCCTCTCCCCCCGTTGGGGGGAGAGGGGGAACATCAAACATTGCGATCAAAAAAACACCTCGCCGGCGGAGATGGTGCGAAGGCGGCCGGCGGGGATTCGCGCAGGAGCAGTGCGCCGCTCTCGTCGATGCCCTCGAACACGCCTGATGCTTCTCCGTTTGCAAGCCGTGCACGGATAGGCGTGCCGAGCCTCGCGGCCCGCGCAAGCCAGGAAGTCACGTATCGGCTCGAAGCCCCGTTCCAGCCACAATTCATACCATCGCGACCACGCAGCGGCGAGAGAGCCAAGCGCGTCGCGCGCCGCAGGAGGATTGGCGCCAAGTTCGGCGAGCGAAGTTGCCGGAAATTCTGTATAGATCGGATGCCAGACCAGATTGACGCCGAAACCGAGCACCAGCCAGTCGGGTCTCGCGCCGTCCGTGCCGGCGGATTCCAACAGGATGCCCGCGATCTTTTTCTCCTCCGCCAGCACATCGTTCGGCCATTTGACCTTGACGTCCGCGCCCGGCACATGATGGCCGACCAGATCGGCCACGCTCAGGGCTGCGACGAACGAAAGCTGGGCGCACTGCGCAACGGGCCTGGCCGGCCGGATCAGCAGCGTCGCGAACAGATTGCCCGTGGGCGAAAGCCATTCCCGGCCGCGCCGCCCGCGGCCCTTCGTCTGGCGATCCGCAATCAGCCAGAGCGGCCCCTCCGCGCCGGCGCGCGCCAGCCGGGCCGCCTCTTCGTTGGTGGAATCGATCTCGTGGAAATGGCGCAGCGCGAAATCCGGGAGCGGAGCGAAACCGTCCTTCACAGATGTATCGCCCTGGCGGCGATCGCCGCTGCAGCAACCAGGGGCGATGCGAACAGGACAAAGAACAGATTGAACAGGCTCGATCCCGCCGCAATGGCGCCGAGGCGTGCGCCCATTCCGCCGTCGAACGCCGGCGCGGGCTCGTCGAAATAGATGATCTTCACGATGCGGATATAGTAGTAGGCGCCGATCACGCTCGCCAGCGCGCCAAGAATTGCGAGCGCGTACAGGTGGGCTTCGATGGCGGCAAGAAACACGTAGAACTTGGCGAAGAAGCCGGCAAAAGGTGGTATCCCCGCAAGGCTGACGAACAGCACGGCAAAGGCGAGTGCGAGGCGCGGATCGGTGCGGGCAAGACCGGCCAGGTCGGAGATCGTCTCGACCATGTGGCCCTTTCTCCGCATTGCCAGGATGCACACGAACACGCCCGCGTTGGTGATGACGTAGATTGCCAGATAGATCAGCACGCCTTCGATCCCCTGGAACGTGCCGGCGGCGACGCCCATCAGGGCGTAACCCATGTGGGCGATCGAACTGTAGGCCATCAGGCGCTTGATGTTGGTCTGTCCGATTGCCGCAACGGAGCCCAGAAACATCGAGAGTACGGAAACGAAGATGATGATCTGGCGCCACTCGCCGATGGCGCCTGGAAGCGCCTGCGTCATGACACGCAGAAACAGGGCCATCGCTGCGGTTTTCGGCGCCATGGAGAAGAAGGCGGTGATCGGCGTCGGCGAGCCTTCGTAAACGTCGGGCGTCCACATGTGGAACGGAACCGCGGACACCTTGAAGGCGAGACCCGCGATCAGAAATACAAGGCCGAAGACGAGGCCGATATTCGCGCCGGCATGCGTGGCGGCCTGGGCGACCGCCGCAAAGGAGGTGGTGCCGGCGAAGCCGTAGATGAACGAAATTCCGTACAGCATCATGCCCGAGGAGAGCGCGCCGAGAACAAAATACTTCAAGCCGGCTTCGCTCGAACGCAGCGAATCGCGGTCGAAGGCGGCGAGCACATACAGCGACAGGCTCTGCAGCTCGAAACCCAGATAAAGCGAGATGAAATTCGTGGCCGAGACCATGAACAGCATGCCGATGCGTGGCGAGCAGCACAAGCACGGAGAATTCAAAGCGGGCGATCTTTTCCCGTTCCAGGAATTCTG
>CAWEXK010000031.1:0-24938 GCA_963812975.1 uncultured Alphaproteobacteria bacterium
ACATGCCGGAAGAGTACGAGATCAAGGCTGGCTGGGGCCACAGCAGCATTGTCCACGCTACGGGTGCGGCGCAGGCCGCCAATGTGGAGAAGCTGCTGCTGTTCCACCACGATCCCATGCACAACGACGCGTTTCTGGACCAGATGCTGGAGCGGGCGCAGGGTCTGTATGCCAACACCGATATGGCGCGCGAGGGCGAAGTGTTGCCGATCGGGAAGCCGGAAAGCGGAGCGGGCCGAGAAGTTGCGCGCGGGGCGCATGGTCGGCGTCACGCAGCCTATCGGCCTCTGGGGACGAGACGCTTTACTAACCTCTGCTCGCTCCACTCAGCTCTGCTCATCTGTGGTGGAAACCTGATGCGGTAGCGGAGGACTTGGAATCGCCGGGATTCTTCGCTGCGCTCAGAACGCCATGCCTGCACAGAGCTCTGCTAATTTGTGGTGGAAACCTGATGCGGTAGCGGAGGACTTGGAATCGCCGGGACTTCTTCGCTGCGCTCGGAACGCTAATAGCGCCACGCCTGCACAGAGCTCTGCTAAAGTCTTCTAATTTGTGGTGGAGACCTGATGCGGTCGCGGAGGACGGGGAGTCGCCGGGATTCTTCGCTGCGCTCAGAGCGCGAGCAGCGCCACGCCATGCAGACAAAGATGGCGGCGGTCCAGCGGCGGCGGTCGACATTTTCCTTCAGAAAAATTCTTGCAGCGACGGCGTTGCTGACGAAGGTCAGCGAGGTGGCCGCCGGGCCGATGAGGCTGAGGTCGCTGTGGCTGAGCGCGAAGAGCAGCGAGAAGAAGCTGAGTGCCATGCAGATCACTCCCGCGGCGAAGCGGAGATTGGTGAGCACGGCTAGGATGGCTCCGGTGAGGCCGCGCGCGGCTTTGATATTGTCGAGGTCGCCGATCTGGCGCATGGCGGCGGCGGTGAGGATGTCACCGGTGGTTGCAGTGACGACGATGCAGGCGATCATGGACACTGTTGCTGCGGCGGAGCCTGCGTGGGACGCGGCGGCAGGATGGACGATCACGACCGGACCTCCTCCGCATTCTCGATCGGCTCGGCTTCGACGTCTCCATCGGGATTGTCGGGAACGGTATAGGACGGGCCGCGGGTGACGAAGCCGACACCGGCGGTGATGAACACCACGCCGAGCCAGCGCCAGCGGCGAGACATGCTCATGCAGCCAGAAGCGGGCGAGCAGCGTCATGATGACGTAGCCGAGCGAGGTGGCGGGCAGCACGTAGGTGAGATCAGCCCAGGAAAGCGCGGTCAGGTACGAGGCGAAGAATCCGATGAGGAGAACGATGCCGCGAGCCGACCCAGGGAGTGAGCACGGCGTGGATGAGCTCGGCGGGATGGTGAATCGAGACCGGGCCGAGTTCCTTCATGCCGCGGGAAAGAAGAGTGTCTCCGAAGGCTGAAGTCAGCGTGACGACGGCGAGGACCAGGTAGCGCCGGAAGGTCATCGTCGATTGCGTCATGCGGAGATCTCCATAGAAACGAAAAGCGGCCAGCAGTGGCTGGCCGCGAGGGTTATAGCGAGAATCAGGCTCCGGCGTTGACCGTGGTGGCAGGCTCGGCGGCTTTTTGCGCCTTGCTCTTTTTCACGATCTGATTGCGCTGGGGGCGGAGCTTCAGGAAGGATTTGGCTTCCTGATAGAGGCGGGGCACATCGCGGTTGACGATGGCCTTCCAGACGACGCGCCAGGCAGCCTTGGGGCGGAAGTAGTACTCGTCGTAGAAGCGGTGCACCATTTCGAGGACGTACTCCGTCGGGCAGGCCGGGGTACTCGATGTGGGCCATCTGGTGGCCGCCGATCGTCGACCATCTGGCCGTTGTTGGTGATGAAGCCGTTCTCCTTCGCGAAGTCGTAGAACTCGGTGCCGGGGTAGGCGTGCGCGATGGAGACCTGGATGGTTTCGAAGTCGAGCGTGCTTGGCGAAGTTGATGGTGTTGCGGATGGATTCCTTCGTCTCGCCGGGCAGGCCGAGGATGAAGTCGCCGTGGATGATCAGGCCGAGGTCGTGGCAGTCCTTGGCGAAGTCGCGGGCGCGCTCGACGGTGGCGCCCTTCTTGATGTTCTTGAGGATCTGCGGGTCGCCGGATTCGAAGCCGACGATGAGCAGACGGCAGCCGGCGTCGTTCATGGCCTTCAGCGTTTCGCGGTCGGTGGTGACGCGCGAGGTGCAGGACCAGGTGAGGCCGAGCGGCTTGAGCTTCGCGCAGAGCTCGATGGTGCGCGCCTTCTGGATGTTGAAGGTGTCGTCGTCGAAGAAGAACTCCTTCACGTGCGGGAAGAGCTCCTTGGCGTGGGCCATCTCGGCCGCAACGTCGTCGGTGGAGCGCTTGCGCCAGGCGTGGCCGCGAGAGCGTCTGCGGCCAGAGGCAGAAGGTGCACTGCGCCGGGCAGCCGCGGGTGGAGTAGAGCGACGACGTAGGGGTGCAGCAGGAACGGGACGTTGTACTTGGTGACGTCCATGTCGCGCTTGTAGATCTCGGTGGCCCAGGGCATCGCGTCGAGGTCTTCGACCTGCGGGCGATCGGGATTGTGCTCGATGCTGCCGTTCTTCCGGTAGCTGATGCCGAGGATCTCGTTGAGCGGCTTGCCGTTGGCGAACTCCACGACGGAGAAGTCGAACTCGCGGCGGCAGACGAAGTCGATGACCGGGCACTCGTTGAGGGCCTTGTCGGGCGAGTGGTGACCGGCGGGCCGACGAAGGCGATCTTGATGGCGGGGTTCGCAGACTTGATGGCTTCGGCGAGCTTCTGATCGCCGGACCAGCCGGTGAGTGCTGGTGAAGAGCACCAGGAACTCGTAGTTCTTCGCGATCTCGATGGTCTCGGTCGCCGGAGATGTGATGCGGCGGAGCGTCGAGCAGGCGCGAGCCTTCGAGCATGCCGGCGGGATAGGCGAGCCAGACGGGGTACCAGTAGGACTCGATCTCGCGGGTGGCGGGCCAGCGGGAGCTGGCGCCGCCATCGAAGTTTTCAAAGGAAGGCGGGTTCAGAAACAGTGTCTTGAGAGGCATGTGCGTATTCCTTAGTTTACCACCGGGAGGCCCGGTACGCGGCTCGCAGTTGTTAGTGAGATCGATACCGGCGCCTGCTCGGAGCTTTGTCGTAAGTGGTTGAAAAAATGCCATTTTCACTTCACACGCAGCCAGTCCCGGAGCTCTCCTGTGGCGCGGAGGAGGCGCGAGCTGCACTTTTGCCAGCTCGAAGTTGGCCTCGAGCACGTCTTCGTAGCGCTGGCGCTCCTCGATGTGGGCCTGTTCCGCTTCCTTTGGCGTGATCGGGGCGGCATTCGGAGAGCCACTGCCGGACTGAAACTGGATTTCGACAGTCTTCATCTGCTCCTGAGCAATGTCGCTCTGCAATTGGGCGATCTTCTGCTGGGCGCCGATCTCGGCGAGGGATTTGCGCAGGGTCAGTACCTGCTCGCTGACCAGATCCCGCGCCTGCTCGGCCTGGGCCTGCGCATGCACCGCATCCGCAGCAGACTGTCTTGCCTTGGCTTTGCTGGAGGGGTCGAAGAGCGGGAAGGTGAGCTGGACGCCGGCGCTGATGTTGTTCTGCTGGAAGTTGTGATAGTACTCGGTGTAATTGTCGAACTTCGCAAAGCGTTGATATTTCAGGCCAAAACCCAGAGTCGGCCGGTAATTCTGCCGCTTGTCGCCGAAGGCCTGGTAGAGCTTAGACTGCGCGTTGACGAATGCCGCGGCCACGCCGGGATTGTTCTCCTGCAGCTGCTGATCCGGCCCGTTGGACGTGCCGAATGCGGGGGCGGCAGGAATGCTCGCGCTCTCGGTCTGGAAGCCGTCGGTAGGAAGTCCGGTGAGATGACCGATTTTCTGCCGCATCTGCTCGGCGTCGTCGACAAGGTGAAGGCGCTTGAGGTCCACCTGCGCGGAGATCAGCTCGGCCTTCAGCTGATCGCTGCGCGGATCGACCCCGGCCTGCACCCGGTCCTGCTCGATGGAAGCCAGTTTTCCGGCGCTGGTTTTTTCCTCATCCAGAGCACCGATGGCCAGCAGATCGTGATCGAGCTGGATATAGTCGAGGGCTGCGTCCGCGGCGACTTGATCCTGCGCGTCTTTCAGATTCAGCTCGGCGGCCTTCAGCGCCGTGCGGGCGGAGCGGATGTAATCGGGCTGCGAAAAGGAGAGCACCAGCGACTGCGCATTGAGATCGTAGATGTCGGGATTGCCGAGAGGAAAGCCGTACGGGGGTGGTCCCACGGAAGATCCGAGGACGATGCTGGGGGCAAACGCGTCATGAGTCTCTTCAAGCCCGGCCGCGGCGCGCCGCACATTTGCCTCGGCGGAGCGCACGCTGGGGCTGGATTTCTGCGCGAGGTCGACTGCGGTGGAGAGGGAAATTTGCGCTGAAGCGGCGGCCGTGAGCGAAACGAGAAGAAGACCGGGGAAAACTGCCGCGGACTGTCGAATTATGGAAGAAGCCGCTCCGGAATGGGCATCGTTCTGAGTGTACTGTCATATGCCTGCGGCCGACGCATGACCCTGGGAGGGAACGCGATAGCCGGAGGCGAGCGCACGCGCGGCGGCAATTTGTTCCTGGGCGCGGCGGAATCCCCCTGGTCGACCAGCAACTGGGCAAGTTTGGCGCGGACCGCAAAGGCGGGAGAATCTTCCGATTGGGCCTGAGAGTTAAGGTATTGCTGGAGCAATTGGATGGCGGTTTGCGGTTCCAGGTTCGCCTGGATCAGGTTCGCGGCGCCGTCGACCAGCGCCGGGCCGTGGTTAGGATCCAGCGAGGCGCCGGTGTGGATCGCGGCCACCATATCGTCATAGCGTTTGCGACGCCG
Organism: uncultured Alphaproteobacteria bacterium; assembly: GCA_963812975.1. Taxonomy (GTDB): domain Bacteria; phylum Pseudomonadota; class Alphaproteobacteria; order Micropepsales; family Micropepsaceae; genus Rhizomicrobium. The sequence goes on from CAWEXK010000031.1 coordinate 4,824, forward strand.
GTAGAAAGACGCGAGATCCATCCAGGGTCCGGCTGGATTCGATGATTGCGCGATAGCGGCTTTGTAATCGCCTTCAGCGGCGGCGTAATTCTTCTGCGCCTCAGCAATGCGGGCGTGCAGAAAAGTGCGGACGACGGATTCACTGCCTGAAGCTGCGCGACGACCCCGTCGGCGCGCTGGAGGCCACCACCGACGACTGGGGGAGCGCTGACGTCGAATTCGCCGAGATCGGAAAGCGCGGCAGCGTTGTTTGGATCGAGCAGAACCGCCTGCTGGAACTCCGCTGCGACTTTGTGGGCGAGTTTGTAGGCCGCAATTAGGTTGGTATGCGAAGCCTTCTGCCCATAGGCGCGCCCGAGCCAGAGGTGATCGTTGCTGTTGGAGGGATCCGCGTGCGTCACGGCGGCTTCGCAGTCGGAGATGGCGCGGTCCCACCGCTCCTCCTGGTAATAAACGCGGCAGCGGAGATTGTGCGCGTCGGCGTCGGAAGGATCCTGGGCAAGGATGGCGTTGAGCTGAAGGAGGGCGCTGTCCGCGCGGCCAAAGGTCAGGTCGGCCCGGATCGGGTCGGCGGCCACCGATGGCATGGCCCAGCCCAGCGCGGCGGAAAGCGTGAAAACGCCTCCCAAGATGACGACAGCCTCCGCAAAGCTCCTCCTACTCGACGACCTTGATGGGCTCTCCGTTGATCAGCGGCTGGCCATTTGTGGTGGTTAACGCCACCTGATCACCCGCCTTCAGGCCGTTGGCAATCTGCACATCGTTGGTATTGACCTGGCCTAGAACCACCGGGGCCCGGTGCAGCGTGCCACCCTCCACCCGATAAACGTACGTCGCTCCCTGTTCGATATGCAGCGCGTCACGCGGCACCTTCAGAACATTCGATTCATTGGCCACGGTAATGGTCACACGAACATTGGTATCGGGCAGGAGCGCGCCGTCGGCGTCGTCGACGGAAACGAGCACTTCGCCCACATTGCGGGTTTGCCCGTAGGTGACGATGGTGGAAGGCAGCCGCAAAACGTGGCCGTGCCAGGTCTGATTGGGGCGGGCGTCCCACACGATGGTGGCGGGCTGGCCGACGGCGAGGTCGCCGATTTCCGGCTCATCGAAATAAGCCATCACCTGGAGCTTTGACAGGTCGGCCATCGAGAGCAGGCGTTCGCCCTGCTGCACGTACTCGGTGCGCGAGACGGGCAGGGAATAGACGGTACCGGCGAAGGGTGCATGCACCGAGGCCTGGCTCAACGCGTATTCAGCCGCGTTGTATGCAGCCTGAGCATCGTCCAGGTTCGCTTTGGCATGGGCGAGATCGGCGGAATCGTAGCGCGCCGTCTGCCGTTGCTGCAGCACCTGAATGGAACTGTTGTCGGAGTCGAGGCGTTCTTTCGCTGCCGTCACTTCGCTCGGCGAGGCGGCTCCGGTGGCTTCGAGTTTTTGTAATGCGCTCAGATCGTGCTGCGCCTGGTCGCGGTCGATGGTCGCTTTGTCCAGTTCGCCCTGCAGGGAAAGGCGCTCTTCCTGCGTGCCGCCGTGCTGCGCGGCCTGCCAGGCAGCCTGCGCTCCTTTGAGGGCAGCGAGAGCGGTCGCTGCGTGGGACCGTGCGTCCGTATCGTCCATCGCAAGCAGGAGTTTACCGGCGGGGACTTTATCGCCCTCATGAACGTAAATCTCGCGGATGACGCCGGGAAACGGAGCGGGCGCGCCGAAGTCGAACTGCGGTTGGACTTTGCCGTTGCTGGCAACGGTCCGGGTCAAATTACCGACGGCGGCCTCGGCGACGCGGATGGGCAGTTTGCCCCGGGTCAGGAGGTGGACTCCATAGAAAATCAGGATGAGAGCCACGACGACGATGATCCATATACGCGCCGTGTTGGAGCTTGCGGGAGTCGCTGTCATGCACTGGGACCGTTTGTCAGTATATAAGACACGGGGGGTGCCTCTTAGGCTTCGGAAAATGTGAAACTTGCGCGGTTCACTGGTTTGTCACCGGGTGCGTCCATGGGAGCGCGACGAGGCCTTCGCTGCATTCATTCGGGTGCAGGAAGCCGGAGGCTCTAAAATTAGCTGATATGTCCCCAGTTGCCCGTTATACCGATGAACACGCCAAAGCCGGACTTGACTTCGACTTTCCGGCGATCGAGACCTGGCCGAATCAGTTTGCTGGATACGAGATTATCATTGACGATCCGGAGTTCACCTCAGTGTGCCCGAAGACCGGGCTGCCCGATTTCGGCACAATCACGCTGCGCTACATGCCGCGAGAGCGATGTCTCGAGCTGAAGTCGTGGAAGGAATATCTGTTCTGCTACCGGAACCTGGGAATTTTCCAGGAAAACGTGGTGAACCAGGTGCTGGACGACGTGGTGAAGGCGTGCGATCCGGTGTGGGCCGTCGTGAAGGGCGATTTCCGTCCGCGCGGCGGGATCTCGACCACCATTGAGGCCAGGTGGCCGAGACCGCTGCTCGAATCGAAGTAGAGACCGCGTTGGTGGGCTACTGCGGCGGCTGCTGCTGGTTCTGCTGGCGAATCTGCTGCAGTTCCTGCAGAAGTTCCTGCGGCGACTTCAGCGGATCCATTGGGATTTTGTTGCGGGACCGGGGGAACCGTCCGGGGGCAGGCGGAGGAGCTTCGCCTGCGGGGGGATTGGTGTTGAGGGGGACGACCTCATCCTGATCGTCGTCCGGTGGCGGGGCGCTGGAAGCCTGCTGCGGTACGACCGTCGCGTTGCTGCGCACCGTGAGCAGAAGCTGGCGGGGCGTTCCGGCATCGGTGGAACCGAGCATCATCACGTTATAGCCGGCCCCTTCGAGTAGAGACGAAAGGATATCGCGCGGAGTGCCTGGACCGTAGGAGCCGAAGATGCGCGTGTCCCGGTCGAGGCCGTCGATCGACATGCCGGAGGTGGCAGCGAGTTGGTGCAGGATATCGGTGAGGCTCGAATTATCGGCAGTGACGGAGAGCTGGCCATCAGTGAGGCTCACTTTGGCGGGCTGCGCAGGCTTATCGAGGAGCGATGACGGCGTCCTGACGGCCGGCATCGCAGCGACTGAGGTCGAAGGAGGCTGCTGCTGTCCACCCGCGGGTTCCGGCGTGGGCGCCAGAGAATTGAGGCGTGGTTTCCGGGGGATTCTGCTGCGCATCGGGGAACGGAATGCGGCGTCCGTTGGGCAGCATGCCGGGATCGCGGAGAACCTGCGCTGCGCAGGGCCATGCGAGGGCCGCCGCGGCCAAGAACGGAATGCAACGTACAGTGTGCCTGGACAGCATCGAAGTGGTGAGTGCGGGCGAAGGAACACGGGCACCCGTGTACTAGACTAGCAGTGATTCGGTTTCGCTCATACCTGCTGCGGGAAGGAAAGACCTCGATGGTCCGCCGTTTTGGACGAATTGTGCGCGAGCCCAGTCTTCCCGCAACCTGGGTGCGTTTCTCCTGCTGAGCCTGGCAATGCCGGCCTTCGGGTTGACCTGCACTACCCAATCGCAGATGAGCGCCGACCAGAGGAATGCGCTGCGGCTGGCGGCGATGGCCGTGGCGGGTCACGTGCAGTCCGGCGACGCAAACGCGGTGAAGGAGCAGACCATCTCTGCGGTCGCGGAGAAATTTGACGGGATTGCGGCCTCGATTGAAGCGGTGGACCCGGCGATTCAGCATGCGACGCTCACCTTGAGTGAGCTCTATTTGCTGGATGCCTCGGATTTGAAATCGGCGCAGGAGGCGGAATTTTTTTGCGGTCTTCCGGCTTCGACGCTGACCGTCGAGATCACCATTCCCAACCTGCCTCCAGGGAAATATGCGCTGGCAGTGGTGCACGCGACGGGCGTGAAGAATCCGCAGGCGCTGTCGATGGTGATGGAGAACGATCCGGCGGGGAGTTCCACGTGGAAGATGGCGGGGTTCTTCACGCGGCCGATGACGATGGGCGGCCACGACGGCGTATGGTTCTGGCAGCAGGCGCGCGACTACGCGGCGAAGAAGCAGAACTGGAACGCATATTTTTATTTTCGAGACGGCGGAGTTTCTGCTGGATCCGGTCGATTTTATCTCCAGTCCGAACCTGGAAAAGCTGGAGAAGGAGACCGAGGAAACGAAGCCGGATGGATTGCCGGGCGCCGAGCCTCTGCATTTGAGCGCTGCAGGCCAGACGTTCAATGTGACGAATCTGCACACCGGCGAGCTTTCCGATCAGTTGGATCTGATTGTGAGCTATCAGGCGACGGCGAATCCGGATCCGGTGGCTGCACGGGCACAGGTCACGGAAGTGATGCGCGCGGTGCTGGACCGCAGCATCCGGAACTGAAGACCGCGTTTCATGGGCTTTGGATTTATGCCACCCCCCCGGACAATCAGCATCCGTTTGCGCTGGAGTTGCCAATCGATCAAATTGAGGTTTCCGTTCCCCCCGCAGGACAACAAAAATAGCCAATCGTCAATCAGGACTTAATGACAGGGCAGGACAGGGACCAGCGAGGTATGACCAGTCGAATGGAAAAATCTCTGAGTGAGGCGGTCGAGCAGCGCCGCGCGACTCCCAGTTTTGACGGCAGCGCCGATTCCGGATGCCGATCTGAAGAAGATTCTCGAGGCCGGGTTGAAGGCTCCGAGCGGCTACAACCTGCAGCCCTGGCGATTTGTCGTGGTGCGCAGCCGGAACAGCGGCGGCGTCTGCGGGCCGCCAGCTACAACCAGGCCAAGGTGGAAGAGGCGTCCGCGGTCATCGTGGCCTGCGGCGACGCCGACGGCTGGCGCAACGGCGATCTGGAAGAGATGATCCGCCTGGGCCGCGAGGGCGGTATGACGGAAAATTACGCCGAGCAGGCGCCGTCAACATCCCGGACTATCTGGGCAACCATCCCAACCTGACCGCGTGGCTGAACAGGCACGTGATGATCGGCGTTCACCACCATGATGCTGATGGCCGAGGTGCTCGGCTACGACACGGCTCCTATGGAAGGCTTTGAAGCCGGACAAGGTGTGCGAAGTTCTGCAGGCTGCCGCTCAGCTACGATGTAGTCGCGCTGCTGGCGATCGGACACCTCCAAGGGCCCGGACAAGTTCAACGGCGGACGCTTCAGCATGCACCGCACGGTCTTCGACGGCGAATATGGCAAGCCGATGAAGCTGTGAAGGGCAGCGCTCAGCGGTCGCGTGAACAAGCGCACAGGATCAAAGCGACGAGCGACTGCACGACATGGGCGGAATATCCGGACGCTCCGATTGCCGGAGTGGGCGCGGTGATTGTGGGCGCAGCGATGCGGCGCGGGGAGCCGACGGTCCTGCTGATCCGGCGCGGGCAGGAGCCGCTCAAGGGCGAGTGGTCGCTGCCGGGTGGCGCGGTCGAACTGGGCGAGACGCTCGAGGAGGCCATCCGCCGCGAAGTGCTGGAAGAGACCGGACTGACGGTCGAGTCGTGGACGTGGTGCAGGCCTTCGACCGCATCTCCCGCGATGCGGACGGCCGGGTCCGCTATCACTATGTGCTGGTCGATTTTCTGTGCCGCGTCGCCGGCGGCGCGGATTTGCAGACGCGCGGTCACCTGCGCGACCGATGCATTGGAGGCACGGTGGGCCGGCGGCGAGTGAACTGGACGGCCTGACGCCGCTGACCGTTGAAGTCATCCAAAAGGTGTGGCGGATGGCCTCGGCGACATCTAACCAATGGCACGCGGACCCGACGAGCCACTGCCGCGCATGGCTACCACCGCCGTTCCCGTACAAAAGCGAAAACGTCCGCGCTTCTGCGCCGGGTGGTGCTCGCGATCCTGTGCAGCATGGCAGCGCTGATCGCGTTTGCATGGCTGCGGCCGCTGACGCTGCTGTGGACTCTGGCACGACTCCGTCTGTCGCTCGAAGGCGTGCACAGCGAATACACGCGAATTCCGTTCGATGGAGCGGGGATGGTGCGCGTGCACTACTACGAGGGCGGATCGGGCGCTCCGATCGTCCTGGTGCATGGTCTCGGTGGGCGAGCCGAAGACTGGATCAACCTGATGCCGCAGCTGATGCGCGATCATCATCACGTCTATGCCCTCGACCTGCCGGGATACGGTCAATCGGACTGGCCGCCCAATGCGCAGTATTCGATTTCCGAACTGGCGGGAGCAGTCGAGGCGTTCATGAATGACCGCGGTGTGACGCGAACCGATCTCGGCGGGTGGTCGATGGGGGGATGGATCGCGATGCGCGTGGCTCTCGATGAGCCGCAGCGGATTCGGCGGCTGGTGATCTTCGACAGCGCAGGGCTGCGCTGGGATCTGACCTGGGACACTTCGTTGTTCGAGCCGGATACGCCGGCGAAACTGCAAGCCCTGAATCGGTTGCTGTTGCCGGGACCCCCGCCGCATACGCCGGGATTTGTTGCGCGCGACATCTTCCGCTTCGAAGCGCGGCATGGATGGGTGTTGCGGCGGAACATGGATTCCATGGTGACCGGGACCGACTTGCTGGACGGCAAGGTCGGCGCGCTGAAAATGCCGATGCTGATTATTTGGGGCAAGCAGGATCACATGATTCCGCTTCTGCGGGGCAGGCGATTCATCGCGAGGTGCCGCAGTCGGAATTGGAGGTCTTCGATGGCTGCGGACATCTGATTCCGGAGTTCTGCGCGACGCGGTGGGGCCGGTGGTGAAGGGATTTCTGGACGAGCCGTCGCCGATTGAGGGCGCGCAGGCGGAGATTCCGCGCTGAGATTAGTGTGCGGCGTTTGGTGCATCTGTTGCCGCAGGTCGTCGCAGAAATCGCGATAGCGGCGAACGAAACGAAAATCGGTGAAGAGCGTGGAGGCGGCGAGACGAGGACGCAGCCGAAGAGGACCCAGCGGCTGCGGCGGTCGGGATAGCGGCCCATCTGGCGGAAGCAAATGGAAATCAAGAAATGCGGCCAGCGTGGCGAGCACGGTCAGCGGCGCGAGCGAGTCGCATTGGAGGCGTGGAGCGCGCGCGATGAGCCACCACGACGCTCCGGCGGCTAGCAACGCGATGCGAGGTCACGGTGCGCACCGGGAGCGCGCAGCCATCCTGCGGCGGGAGTTGCTTGCGGCTCGCTGAGAAACCACCTTTTGCCTGGAGGCGCCGGCCCCGGCGACGCCCTTTGAGCGGAAGATTCGGGTCCGGCTTTCGTTGTTGCGGAACGATCAACATGCCGGCCTATCTGCCCCGACGCAGCGAGGCTCAAAACCCACCCTTTCCGATGTCCATATTGCCGGCAGCGGGATCGCGCTCGTCGATGTATTGCCTCGATGGTCTGTTCGAGGATGCCTTTGGCGGAGAGGATGAACTCGACCGCGTCGCGGGCTGCGCCGTGGCCGCCTTCGTGCGGCGTGACGTAGTGAGCGGCAGCTTTGACCTGTTCGCGGGCGTTGGCGACGGCGACGGCGAATCCGCAGACGCGCATGACGGGCAGGTCGATGACGTCGTCGCCGACGTAGGCGATTTCGTCGAGCGTCGAGGTTTTCCTTCGCCATGATTTCGCGGATGGCCTGCATTTTGTAGGCCTGGCCCATGTAGACGTATTCGAGGCGCAGGTCGCGAGCGCGCAGGGCGACGGTCTCGGAGATGCGCTTGGTGATGATGGCGCACTTCATGCCGCCGAGGCGCGCGAGCGAGATGCCCGTGCCGTCGTGCGCGTTGAAGCCCTTGGCTTCGACCATGCTCGGCGAGGAAATCGGCAGCGCCGCCTTTGCTTTCCATTGGCGTTCGGCGGCTGTTTGGGCGGCGCTGGGCGCCGGGGCTGGGAAGATCCAGATGCCGCCGTCGGTGAGGACGCCGTCGACGTCGAAGACGATGAGCTTGATGCGGCGGGCGCGCCTCTGCGTCGGAGGCAGCGCTGTAGGAAGACGAAGCAGTCATATCCCGCATTGTAACGGGTGCGTCTGTCGCCTGATCGGCGACATGGACTTCGGGCGGCCGACCGGCGCGATAAAATAAACGGATGCCCTCCACCCACGAGCCGGAGTCTACCCGCGCTATGAAGCGACTCTGGCGCCTGCTGTATTACGCGCGCCGCTACTGGCTGCAGGCGCTGTCGGCTGTGGTGCTGGCCGCGGGCGTGGGACTGATGGACGCGTTCCGCGTCCTGCTGATCGGGCCCATCTTCGACAATGTGCTGAATCCCGGGCGCCCCGAACCATGCGAAATCAGACGCAGCTGCTGGGAGATACTGGGCGAGCGCTGGCACATCAATCTCACGCCCGGAACTGCTGGTGCCGCACTGGATCCACAACGACTGGTCGACGATTGCGTTTGCGTTTGTCGCGTCGACGCTGCTGAAGGGGCTCTGCGATTACGCAGGCACGTATCTGGCAAATTATGCCGGGTTCGGCATGATCACCGACATGCGCGACGACCTGTACGAGGCGATCCTGCGGCGCTCGGTGTCGTTCTTTCAGAAACACACGACGGGAACGCTGCTCTCGGCGCTGATCAACGACATTGAGCGGGTGCAGTACGCGACGTCGTCGGTGTTGTCGGACTTTCTGCAGCAGGTGTGCACGCTGCTCTGCATGATCGTGGTGGTGATCGCGCTGGGCGGCAAACTGGCCTGGGTGCTGCTGATCTTTGTGCCGGTGGTGACCGGATCGATCCGGCGAATCGGACGCGACGTGCGGCGAACGACGCGCCGGGGCCAGGACAAGCTGGCCGATATTCAGAACATCCTGCACGAGACGATCACCGGCAACCGCATCGTCAAGGCGTTCAACATGGAGTTCTGGGAGCTGCTGCGCTTCCGCCAGGCGGCGCGCAAGCTGTTCCGCGCGAATCTGCGCTCGGTGCGGGCGCAGGCGATCACCTCGCCGCTGATGGATTTCATCGGCGCGGTGGCGATTGCGCTGCTGCTGCTGCTGGGGCGCAACCAGATCGGGCACAGGCGATGCCGGAGGGCGTCTTCTTTGCCTTCATCGTGGCGCTGTTCAAGATGTACGATCCCGATCCGGCGTTTTGGCATGTACTACAACAATTTCCAGCAGGCGGCTGGGCGCCTCGTCGGCGATCTTCGACTTCATGGACGATCAGGATGAGGTGCGCGAGGCGAAGCATCCGCAGGTCGCTGAAGGGCGTTCAACGACAGGATCGTGCTGGAGAAGGTGAGCTTCTGCTACGGGGAGGACGGATCGAGGGTCCGCGCGTGGTGCTGCACGACATCGATCTGACGATCCATCGCGGGGAGGTGGTGGCGCTGGTGGGGCCAAGCGGCGCGGGCAAGTCGACGCTGGTGAACTCTGATCCCGCGCTTCTTCGATGTGACGGGCGGGCGGATCACGATGGACGGGCACGATCTGCGCGAGTTGAGCCTGGCCTCGCTGCGCGCGCAGATCGGCAAGGTGACGCAGGAGACGATCCTGTTCAACGACACGGTGCGCAACAACATCGCCTACGGTCAGCCGGACGTTCCGTTCTGCGCGGGTGGTGGATGCGGCGAAGGCCGCGCTGGCGCATGACTTTATTCGAGAAGATGCCGGATGGCTACGACACCGTGATCGGCGAAAAGGGTTTCCGGCTGTCAGGCGGCGAGCGGCAGCGGCTGGCCATTGCGCGCGCGATTCTGAAGAAGCGCGCCGGTGCTGATTCTGGACGAAGCGACCTCGGCGCTGGATGCGGAGAGCGAGTCGCTGGTGCAGGCAGCGCTGGGCAATCTGATGACCGGACGCACGGCGATTGTGATCGCGCATCGGCTTGTCGACGGTGCGGCGAGCCAATCGCATTGTGGTGCTGGAGCAGCGGAAGGATTACAGCGATGGGAACCGCACGAGGAGCTGCTGCAGGCGTCCCCGACGTATCGCAAGCTGTATCGGCTACAGTTTATGGACATGGGTGAGTCCAGCGGAGGATTCCACCGAGCGAGATGAATCTGGCGACGAGCACGGAACCTGTGTTGCCGGGAAAGATGAACGGATGAGCGCTGCACAGCCGGTCTACTCCATGACAGGATTTGCCCGCATTGCGGGCCGGGTTTCTGAGACGCTGGGGTTCTCACTCAGCCTGAAGAGCGTCAACCACCGCTTTCTCGATCTCCACATGCGGATGCCCTCCGGCGCCGAAGGCGTGGAGATGCAGCTGCGGCGGATTCTGAAGGAAAAAATGAAGCGCGGGCCATGTTGAGGTGACGCTCAGTCTGGAGCGCAGCCAGAAAGCCGAGGCGGGCTACGATCATGCGCTGGTGGCCGCGTATGTTGAGGCGTTTCGCGCGGCGGCGGCGGAGCACGGTCTGAAGGAAGAGCCGGATCTGAACTCCGTGTTTCGCCTTCCGGGCGTGCTGATGTCGGAAGCGCGCAGCAGCGATGAGGATCTGAAGAGGTGGAAGAGGCGGTGCTACGCGAAGTGGATGGGCTGGTGACCGCGCTGAATACGATGCGCGCGCAGGAAGGCACGGCGCTGGCCGACGAGCTGCGCGCCGGCATGCAGCGACTGCGCGCCCTGGTCGACGAGGCGGCGCTGTTGCGCGAGAAGGTGCAGCAGGCGTATTTCGAGCGGCTGACGCAGCGGATGAAGACGATGCTCGACGGCGGATTCGATCAGGACCGCATTTTGCAGGAGGCCGCGCTGATCGCCGAGCGCAGCGACGTGGAAGAAGAGGTGACGCGGCTGCGCACGCATATCGACCACTTCACCGGGTTGCTCGACGACGGTGGCGAAGTGGGCAAAAAGCTGGATTTCCTGCTGCAGGAGATGAATCGCGAGGCCAATACGCTGCTTTCGAAGACGAGCGGAGTGGCGGGCAATGGGACGCGCATTACGGAAGCGGGTCTGGGGATGAAGTCGGAGATCGAAAAGGCGCGGGAACAGGTTCAAAATCTGGAATAACGACGTTCGGAGTACGAGGAAAGATACTTGGCTGGGATTTTGTTCATCATTTCGGCGCCGTCCGGTTCGGGCAAGTCGACGCTTGTGAATCAGCTGCGATCGCAGGTTACGGGTCTGGAGTTCTCCGTGTCCTATACGACCCGGGGGCCGCGCGGCTCGGAGCAGGACTCGCGCGAATATCACTTCACGACGCGCGATCATTTCGAGGGGATGATCGAAATGACGAGTTTCTCGAATACGCCGATGTTTTCGGCAACTACTACGGCACCGCGCGCAGCACTGCTCCGGGAGGCGTTTGCGCGGGGCAACGATCTGCTGCTCGACATCGATGTGCAGGGAGCGGCGCAGGTGCGCGCGAAGATGCCCGATGCGGTTTCCATCTTCCTCATGCCCCCGACGCCGGAGATGCTGGCTACCGGTTGCGGAACCGCAGCCGGGCTGAAGGCATCATCCGGGAAGAGATCATCGAGCGGCGTCTGGCGAAGGCGAAGCAGGAGATTGAGAATTACCGCGAGTATGGCTATATTCTCGTCAACGACATTCTCGAGGTCGCCGTCGATCAGATGGCCTCGATCGTTGGCGCAGAGCGGATCCGGCGCGGTCAGGTTTCCACCGCGCCTCCGGCTGAGGTCGAGCGGATGATCCACCTGGCGGAGGGATGTCAGAGGGTGAACTCGGAAGCGCGCATCCAGCCAATCCTGCGGGCTTTCGGCGTTCCCGAGACCGGTGTATAAGGTTCTGTTGAAAGTACTGTTGGAGGAGTCATGGGCATCGAACGGGAGTACGACAGTAATTTTCGCTTCGTTCTGGTGGCCGCGCGCCGCGCGCGGCAGTTGCAAAATGGCGCGCAGCCGCTGGTGAGCAGCCATTCGCACAAGGCGTCGAAGGTAGCGCAGGACGAGATTGCTGCCGGCAAGATTGCCTACGTGAAGGGCGAAGACACCCCGGTCCTGAAGCCGGGAGTCGAAGCTCCGGATATTCCGAAGTTCGTGTCGTAGCCAGTGTGGAGCGCCCGCTCCGCAGAGAATTCCGCGATTCAGAGGCCCTTCGCTGGAGCGTAAGATCACTGTATGAAGGTGACAGTCGGCGTTTCCGGCGGCATTGCCGCATACAAGTCCGCGGAACTGGTCCGGGCACTGCAAAAGCATGCGCTGGATGTGCATGTGGTGATGACCGAAGCCGCCGCAGCAATTTGTGCAGCCTCTCACCTTTGCGGCGCTTACCGGACACAAAGTCATTACCGGCATGTGGGAAGCCCCGGACGAGCCAGGCGGAGACGCAGCCTCGTCGATCGAGCACATGGACGCCGCGCAGACGACCGATGCGCTGGTGGTCGCTCCGGCGACGGCCAATATTCTGGCGAAGTTTGCGAACGGGATTGCCGATGATTTTTTGAGCACGCTGTATCTCGCAACCACCGCGCCGGTGATCGTGGCTCCGGCCATGAATGTGAATATGTGGCAGCATGCTGCGACCCAGGCGAATCTGGAGACGCTGGCGAACCGCAACGTGCGCATCGTGACTCCGGAGAGCGGCTACCTGGCGTGCGGCATGACCGGCCCGGGACGGCTGGCGGAGACCGAAGCGATCGTCGAGGCGGTTCTGAGCGTGCTCCACCACCGCAACGATCTGGCCGGCGAGACGGTGCTGGTGACAGCAGGCGGCACGCGCGAGGCGCTGGATCCGGTCCGCTTCCTGGGCAATCGGTCGAGCGGCAAAATGGGCTATGCGATGGCGGAGGCGGCGCAGCGGCGCGGCGCTCGGGTGATCCTGGTGTCGGCGCCGACGGCGTTACGGGCGCCAGCGCAGTGCGAAGTGATTCCGGTGACGACGACGGAAGAGATGCGGCAGGCGGTGCTGAGCCGGCTGGATCAGGCGACGATCGTGATTAAGTCCGCTGCAGTCGCCGATTACCGGCCCAAAGTGCAGGCCGGCCAGAAGATGCGGCGCAGCGGTCCGCTGACACTGGATCTGGAGCCCACGGGCGACATTCTGCGTGAAGTGGTGGAACTCCGGCGGCCGGGGATGCTGGTGATTGGTTTTGCTGCCGAGACAGACGACGCGCTTTCCCATGGACGGGAAAAATTGCTCCGCAAAGGCGTAGACGCCATCGTGCTGAACGATGTTTCGCGCGAGGGCATTGGGTTTGACTCCGATCGCAACGCCGTCACTTTCCTGACCTCCGATCGCGCGATGGAGATGCCGGAGATGCCAAAGCGCGAGTTGGCCGATCATCTTCTCGACGAGATTATGGCGCTGCGGCGTCCACGCCACGTGCTGGCGGAAGCGGATACGCAGTGAGGCTGGGAGACTGACGTTGGCGCCGAAGCTTTCCCCGGAGACAGAAGATGCGGTGCGTGCGCGGATCGGCTATTTCCGCGATCTGGGCGTCTTCGACTTTTATCGGCGGGACTCGGCGTCGATCGAATCTCGTCTCCGGCGTCACGATCGAAGAGCCCGTTCCTGTCACAGAAACAGATACGAATTCAACAGAAGGGTCCGCCTCCGCGGCGGAATCTCCGGAGACATCCCTGATGCCTAAAGTAAGTCCCTTGCCGGTTTATGTTGAACCGGCAAAGCCTGTTGCGCCAGCCGACAAAGCCGCGGCACTCGATGCCATCCGCCAGGAGTTGGTGGGGTGCGTACGCTGCGAACTCTCGAAGGCGCGGCACACCATCGTCTTCGCCGATGGCGATGCGAATGCGCAGCTGATGTTTGTGGGCGAAGGCCCGGGCGCCGATGAAGACGCGCAGGGACTGCCGTTTGTGGGCCGCGCCGGCCAGTTGCTGAACAACATGATTGGCGCGATGGGGCTGAAGCGCGAGCAGGTGTACATCGCCAACATCGTGAAGTGCCGTCCGCCGCAGAATCGCAAGCCGGAGCCGGAAGAAGCGCACACCTGCACGCCGTTTCTCGAGCGCCAGATCGACGTGGTGCGGCCGCGGGTGCTGGTTGCGCTGGGCGCGACGGCGGCGACGTATCTGCTGGGCATGCAAGAGCCCGCTGAGCGCGCATGCGAGGACGCATCCATGACTTCGCGCGGGGCGAGACTCATCGTGACGTATCATCCCGCGTATCTTCTGCGCGATCCACGCCAGAAGAAGGAAGCGTGGAAGGATCTGCAGATGGCGATGGCGGCGCTTGGAATCAAGGCTCCGCGAGCAGCAGCCAGGTTAACCGTTACCAGGGCAGCGCATCGCCCATGTGGAAGTAGCCTCCCGTCGGGCCGTCGGCAGGCAGCGTGGCAAGCCGAACGCTGGTCTTTGCTCCGTCGGGGATCTCCATCGGCGCCGCGTCGGTGCCCATGTCCGTCTTCACCCAGCCCGGGTGCGCGGAGTTGACCTTGATCTTCGTGTCTTTCAGCTCGTGCGCGAGGTGCACGGTAAAGGCGTTCAGAGCGGCCTTCGAGGCGTCGTACGCAAAGGCCTTTGCTTCGTAGATGGGCGATTTCGGCGTCGCATGCAGCGTAAGCGAGCCGAGGATGCTGGAGAGATTCACGATGCGGCCCGCCGGAGCCTTGCGGATCAGGGGCAGCAGCGCTTGCGTGAGCTCGATCACGCCAAAGAAATTGGTATCGAAGGTCTCGTGCAGCACTTCGGCCGAGGTTGTGCTGGTTGTTTGGCGCGCCAAATCTTCACTCGAAATTCCGGCATTGTTGATGAGAATGTCGAGACTGCCGAAATTCTTGTCGAAGTAGTTGTAGGCTGCCTGGTAGTCCGCGGTTTGGTGATGTCAAAGCGGATTACATCGACGTCGACGCCTTCCGCGCGAGCTTTTCGGCGGCGGTTTTGCCCTTTTCCAGATCGCGCGATCCGATCACGACCTTCACGCCCTGCTTTCCCAGCTGTCGTGCGGTTTCAAGCCCGATTCCGCGATTTCCCCGGTAATGAACGCAATTTTCTTTTCTGGTAGCCATCTGGTTGAATCTCCAATGCAGATGTCTGATGCTGCTATGGAGAATCGGATGCAGGAGTTGCCAGCGGCGATCGGCGGTCATGCCTCTCCACCATCAGGCCTGATAACCTCCGCTCAGACGCCGCCTTCTGCGATGTCGTTGTGCCGGTGCCGCTGGATGCGCACTTCACGTATCGCATTGACGCCTCCGCATCCGCCGCCGCTGGGCGGCCGCGTCATCGTTCCGTTTCGCAATGAGAGAATTGATTGGCGGCTGGAGCCCGCCTGGAGCGACGAACCGCCGCCGGTCGAGGCCAAGACCGTTGAGCGCATTCTCGATGACGAGGCGATGCTGTCTCCGCAACTGCTCGAACTGGCGCGCTGGATCGCCAGTACTATCTGGCGCCGCTGGGCGAGGTGCTGCGGTCGATGCTGCCGCTGGTGGCCGAGGTCGGCGGAAGAATTCTGTATCGCATCGCGGAGGCGGGCCGCCAGGCGCTGGCGGCGGGCGCCGAGCAGGGCGCATCCGGCGCACGCGGCGGTCGCCGGAAGAGCAGGATCAGGAATACGCCGTGCTCAACTGCGCTCGAGACGGGCGAGGCGATGACGCCTGCAACGCTGCGCGGACCACCGGTGCGTCGCTGCGGTTGTTGCAGGGCATGGTCCGCAAGAAGTGGATTGTGCGCGAGACGGTCGCCGAGTCGCGCGACGCCCGGCGGACCGTGCGCTACGCCGTGCTGGTCGAGGTCGCACGGCTGCCGAAGCTGAACGAGAATCAGCAGACGATTCTCGCGACGCTGGCCGGGGCAGATGGACAGCTGCCGGTCGCCGAGCTGCGGCGGCTGGAGGTCCGGCGTCCACTCTGGGCACCCTGGTGAAGCGGGAATTCGTGCGGATCGAGGAGCGGCCCGCCGATTCCATCTGACGGCCTCCACGCGCGCGAGCTTCGATCACGAACTAAATGACACTCAGGCCGCCGCGCTGTCGACGATTACCGATGCCGTGCGGGCTGGTGAGTTTCGTTCGCTGCTGCTGTACGGCGTCACCGGATCGGGCAAGACAGCCGTGTATCTGGCGGCGATGCGGCGCACGCTGCAGGCAGGGAAGTCGGCCATCCTGCTGGTGCCGGAGATTGGGCTGACGCCGGCCATGGCGGCGCAACTGCATCACGCATTCGGAGCTGAGGTCGCGCTGCTGCACTCGGCGCTGACGCCGGAGGAGCGCGGCGAGCAGTGGCATCGCATCCGCCGAGGCGAGGCGCGGGTGGTGGTGGGCACGCGTTCGGCAATCTTCGCGCCGGTCGTGGATGTCGGATTGATCGTCGTGGACGAGGAGCACGACGGCAGCTACAAACAGGAGTCGATGCCGCGCTATCACGCGCGCGATGTAGCCGTGATGCGGGCCAAGCTGGCCAACGCCGCAGTGGTGCTCGGGTCGGCGACGCCGTCGCTGGAGACGTGGCACAACGCGACGCAGGGAAAATATCAGCGCATCGAGATGCGGGAACGGGTGCAGGACCGTCCGCTGCCCGAGGTGCGCGCTGGTGGACATGCGGCAGGAGTTCGAGGAGACGGGGCAGGAACACCTGTTCGCGCGCGCGCTGATCGAGACGACGCAGGAGGTTCTGGACCGTGGCGAGCAGGCCATCATTCTGCTCAACCGGCGGGGCTATTCGTATGTGGTCATCTGTCGCGCGTGCGGCGAGAAGCTGGAATGCGAGAACTGCTCGATCGCGCTGACTTATCACAAGGCGCTGGACGCGAGCGAGGGGCAGGCAGCGGGCCAGCGTCTGGAATGTCACTACTGCGGTTACAAAAAGACGGTGCCGAAGCGGTGTCCGAAGTGCGAAAGCGAATATTTGTACTTTCTCGGGGCCGGCTCGCAGCAGGGCGAGGAGCGGTTGCAGGAGATCTTTCCCGGAGCGCGCATCGGGCGCATGGACCGCGACACGGTGCGCGGGCGCAACGACATGGAGCGGCTGCTGCTGCGGCTGCATTCCGGCGAAATCAACCTGCTGGTGGGGACGCAGATGATCGCCAAGGGCCACGATATTCACGGCGTGACGCTGGTGGGTGTGGTGGGCTGCGATCATGCGCTGGGGCTGCCGGATTTTCGGGCCGCCGAGCGAGTGTTTCAGTTGCTGACGCAGGTTTCCGGGCGCGCCGGGCGCGGCGAATTGCCCGGCCAGGTGATCGTCCAGACCTATCACCCGGAGCATTACGCCGTGCAATGTGCGGCAAAGCACGATTTTGAAGCCTTCGCGGAGCGAGAACTGAGGTTCCGGCGGGCGATGCACTATCCGCCCTACGCATCTCTGGCAAACGTGCTGTTGCACAGTCCGCGCATGGAAGAAGCGGCGGGATGGGCGGCGACGCTGGGCAAGTGGTGCCAGCAAACCATGCTGCGAGGCGTGCGGGTGCTGGGCCCGGCCAGTGCGCCGATTGCGAAGATCAAGCGGACGTACCGGTTTCACCTGGTGATGAAAGCGGAGAGCCGGAAGGCCCTGCAGGCGGCGCTGCGGGCGATGCTGGCCCACGCCGAGACGACCGGTATTCCGCGGCCGAATCTGATGGTGGACGTCGATGCCGTGAGCCTGATGTAGCCGGCTTCGAGGAGGGCAAAAACATTGGAATACCTGAGCGAAGAGCAGGTAAGGGTACTGCTGACCTATGAGGACCTGATTCCGGCTGTCGAGCGAGCGCTCATCGATTATTCGGCAGGCGGGATTCAGCAACCGGTGCGAACCGTGTTGCGCGTGCCGGATCACGATGGTCTCTTTGCGCTGATGCCGGCCATCGATGGCGAGTTGATGTGCGTGAAGCTGGTCACGGTTTACGAGAAAAACATCGATCAGCCGACACATCAGGCGGTGATCCAGTTGCTCTCGGCCCGAACGGGTGAGCCTCTGGTGGCCATGGATGGGCGGCTGATCACCGAGATGCGGACCGCTGCTGTCTCCGCAGTCGCGACGCGGTTGCTGGCCCGCAAAGATGCACGCGTGCTGGCGATCCTGGGCAGCGGGGTGCAGGCGCGTTCGCATCTGCAGGCACTCCGGTTGGTGCGCGGATTTGAAGAAGTGCGTGTCTGGAGCCGGACACCGGCCAACGCAGCGCCGGTTCGCTTCACAATGTGGAGGGATGCCTATGGCGACTGCGGAATCGGCGGTCAGGGGCGCGGATGTGGTCGTGACGGTGTCGAGCACGCGAGAGCCCCTGGTGCGAGGAGCGTGGCTCGCAGAGGGTGCGCTGGTGTGCGCAGTGGGAGCGGTTGGCCCCGACAAACGCGAGCTGGACAATGACGCGATGCAGGGGGACATCGTGGTGGAGTCGCGCGCCGCAGCGGAACGCGAGTCGGGGGATGTGATCGGATCGGGCCGTGCCATTGCTGCCGAATTGGGGCAGTTGCTGGCCGGCACGCAGCGATTGCCACGGCAGGGACGCTGGACCGTGTTCAAATCGCTGGGCATCGGCGCGACGGATTTAGCAGCTGCCCGGAGGGTGTGGGAACGGAGTCAGAAGCGCTGAGTACCCAGAAAACTACACTGAGGTAACTGCATCATTACAGGAATCTTAGAATTCTAATGACTTTCTGAACGCTGGAGTGCAATCTAGAGAGCGGACTTGCGGAGTATTCGGGCTTTGTTGCGTTCTTTGCTGGCATTTACGGTTGGATTGTGCTGCCTGGTTGCGCCTGGAGTGTACGCGCAGACAACTCCGGGCGGAAAGCCATCGACGGTTTCCACCGCATCCCCCTCTACCGCTCCGCCAGACAAGGTGCTGACCAGTGTCGCGGAGATCCGCGATCTTCCGGCGACTGTCCATCCCGCCGGATGGCCCGTCGAACTGCACGCGATCGTCACGTATTACGTCCCGTCGCAGGGGCAGATTTTTATCCAGGATGCGACCGGCGGAATCTTCCTGATCGCGCCGCCGAATCCTCCCGCGATCCATCCTGGCGATGCGATCGTGCTCCATGGCACGACGGTCGACAGCTTTTCCACCAACGTACGGGCCAGTGAGATCCAGGTGGTGGGCAGTTCCCGCTTTCCGGAAGCGATTCCGGTCACGTGGCGGGAAATTCTCCAGCGATCCAACGATTGCCGGTATGTGAGCGTGACCGGAACGGTGCGGTCCGCCACGCTGCAACTGGCTTCCGGCCAAACTGCGGTGAACAATATCCTGCAGCGCGAAGGGGCGGCGGCATTGACCGCGCAACAAGCCAGCCACTCCTCCAGTCTGCCGGCCTATCTGCTGATCGATCTGCAGATGGACGGTGGCTCGATCCGCGTCCACATGCAGGATCCGGGTGGGATCGATCCCCTGACGCTGCTGGACGCGCAGGTGAAGCTGGATGGCGTTGCCGGCGGGTTGTTTGACGGGAAATTCCAGCAACTGGGCGCCGAAGTGTGGGTGAGCTCCGGGCAGCACATGCAGGTTCTAAAGCGGGCCGCGGATAACCCGGCCACCCTGCCGATGACCAATATCGCCCGCATCGAGTCGGAGTCGTACGTGCGCGATGAAAGTCAGCGCGTGCATGTGCGCGGGAGCGTGACGTTCTACCAGCCGGGACTGCAACTGGTGGTGGAAACGCCGGGGCGCCAGGCAGTTTTGGTGAGCACCTATGAGCAGTCGCCGCTGCAGATCGGCCAGGTTGTGGATGTCGTCGGATTCCCGGACCCGCATCAATACTCCGCCGAATATTCCGAGTCGATTATTCATGCGAACGTTCTGAGCACGGCGCAAACGCAACCGATCCAGCCGGTGGCGGTTGCGTGGGACGACGCCATGGCCGGGCGTTTCCCCCACGACCTGATTTCGATGGAGGGGACACTGGCCGCCGAGGTGCACGAGCGGCACCAGGATACGCTGGTGATCCAGGTCGGCCCCCACGTTTTTTCAGCGATGCTGCCGCGAACGGTGTGGGACCAGGATTTTGATTCGCTGGCTCTGCCTGAATACAAAATTGGCAGCAGGATTCGCGTGAGCGGCGTTTGCTTTGTGCACGCCGGCGGACCATGGAATACCGAGCGCTGGTTCGACCTGGAACTGCGCACGCCGCAGGATGTCGCGGTGCTCGCGAATCCATCCTGGTGGACGGTGCGGCACTTGTTCTACCTGAGCGCCGCCCTGGTGGCGCTGATGCTGACCGCGCTGATCTGGGCCTTCCTGCTGCAGCGGAAAGTGCGGCGCCAGTCGGAGCAGATTCGCGTGACGATGGAAAGCGAAGCGTCCCGCGAACGGCGGGTAGCCCACGTCGAAAAGGAACGCGCGCGCGTGCTGGAGGCGATCAACAGCAAGCTGAATCTGGAAGAGGTCCTCGACATGATTCTGCAGTTGATGAGCCGGCAACTCGGGGATCGTGCGTGCTGGTGCGAATTGCCGAGCGGGGTTCGTGTTGGCGAGGTCCCCGCTGTAGAAGACT
>CAWEXK010000032.1:0-27832 GCA_963812975.1 uncultured Alphaproteobacteria bacterium
AGGAGAAAAGGGATGTACTCTCAAAGCCGATCTCGATAGCTTCCGTTCGGAGTTCATGGCATAAGTGCCAGCGGAGATTCCGACATCGAGTGGAAGAGAGCCGGCCTCCCCGCTATTTCCCTGACCTGTCCCTCGCGCGCTTCCTCTTCTGGTAGGCAGCCACTTTGACTCTGTTGCCGCAGAGATTCATGCTGCACCACCGCCGCGATCCCTTCTTGCTGGTATCGAAAAAATGCACAACGCAGGATTCGCATTTGCGCAGCCGCGAGCGATCCGTTTCCGAAAGAAGATCGGCCGTTGCCTCCACGATCGGCGCCCAGAAATCGGCCGGGCGCCGCGGCTCGAAAACAATTTCTCGTTGAACTCTGCCCTCTCGTTTGCGTAGCGTCGCATGCAGCGGATGCTCGAGCAGCAGTGCATTCACTTCCTTCAGGAACTCGTCCGGCGGCGCGCCGCCGCTTTCAATGCGCAGCACGGCCGCCCGCAGCCGCTCCCGGAACACAATCAGATCTTCGAGGAAAGCGGCGGCCTCTTTCGCATGCCGCCAGCTCCGCAACAGGGCCTTGGTCTTCGGCGACGTCACCATTCCCGACGCAATCAGCCATCGCTCTAACGCTTGGACGTCAGGCAACAGTTCCGTCGGGCCGTTCGCCAGCACCGGCCGAGTATTCAAAAAGTCCAGGACCGGACGGTTGGCGACGAAAAGAAAGCCGTCGATCCACTCTTCCGGTGTTTGCGAGGTCGCGCGTGGCATCCCTGAATGTCGCCCTCTTTAAAATATCGCAACAAAGCATAACACCGGTATTGACATAATTAGCGGTGTTTACTACTCTTGCCTTTGTCGCCATCGCAAGGCGGCCGAAGAGAGGACGATCATGATCACTTACCAACATGCTTCCATCCGCGGGCGCAAGATCTTCTACCGCGAAGCGGGCTCCAAAGCCTCTCCTACGATCGTGCTGCTGCACGGTTTTCCCAGCTCCTCGCACATGTTCCGCGGCCTGATTCCGCAGCTGGCCGAAAACTTCCATGTGATTGCTCCGGACTATCCTGGCTTTGGCTACAGCGATGCTCCGGATACAAGCAGCTTCGAATACACCTTCGACAACCTCGCCTCTTCCATCGAAGAGCTGCTCTTCGGCAGCCTTGGCCTAAAGAAGTTCAGCATCTATGTGCAGGACTACGGCGCTCCGGTGGGATATCGCATCGCTTCCAAGCATCCTGACGCGATCGAGGGCATCGTCGTGCAAAACGGAAATGCCTATGCCGAAGGTATCGGCGCCGGCCTTCGACCCGATGAAGCCCTTCTGGGCAGACCGCAATGCCGAGACCGAGAAGCCGGTCCGCGCCCTCCTCACCCAAGAGACCACCATCTTCCAGTACACGCATGGGGTGAAGGATGCCTCCAAAATCAGCCCGGATGCCTACACTGTCGATCAGTTTTTCCTCGATCGGCCCGGAAACGATGCCATCCAGCTCAATCTGCTCCACAACTACCAATCCAACCTCGCCCACTATGACGAGTGGCACCAGTTCTTCCGCAACAAGCAGCCGAAGACGCTGATCGTCTGGGGCACAAACGATCCTTTCTTCACCGTCGAAGGCGCCAAGGCGTATCTCCGCGACATTCCCAAAGCGGAGCTGCACCTGCTCGACACCGGCCACTTTGCGCTCGAGGATTCCTCCGAGTTCATTGCCCAGCAGATCATCAAAGTTCTGGGTTAGGAGATGCCCATGACCGATTCGAAGACCGATTCCCCCACCCATTCAAAGACCGATTCGAAAAATGCCGCCATTGTCCTGGCCCACGGAGCGTGGGCCGATGGAACGAGTTGGGAGCCGGTTCTGCGCCGGCTCGCAAAACAGGGCTTTCCCGTGATCGCCGCGCCCTTGCCCCTCACCGGGTTGAGCGATGACGCGGCCGCGCTCAGGCGAACCATTGCCCGCACCCAAGGACCCGTCATCGTTGCCGGCCATGCCTATGCCGGTGCGGTGATCGCAACTGCGACTGACGAACGGGTCAAGGCTCTCGTCTATGTCGCTGCTCTCGCACCCGACGAAGGGGAAACGGTAGCCCAGGTCTTTTATCGGGACGAGTCTCATCCCCAAGCGCCGCAGCTCGCGCCAGATGAGGATGGCTTCATCTGGATGACGGAGGCGGGATTCGATCGCGCCTTCGCCCAAAACGCGACGGCGGAGCAGATCGCCTTGTGCAAGGCCGTGCAGCGGCCGATCGCCGTAAAAAGCATTCAGGAGCCCGCTCCCGTTCCGGCGTGGAAATCGAAGCCCTCCTGGTATCTCCTCGCCGAGCAGGACCGCATGATCAATCCCAAAACCCAGCGCTTTATGGCGGAGCGAATGAAGGCCACCGTCCGGTCCTTCGCGGTCGATCACGCTCCTCTGCTTACCGCGCCCGACAAGGTGGTGGAGGTCATTCTGGAAGCCGCGATAACGACGCTTCGCTAAGGAGACCTCCGAACAGCGGAAGCAATTCAACGCAAAGGAGAGGACCTCATGAAGAATGCTGTCGCAATTGTGACGGGAGCCAGCCAGGGAATCGGACGTTCGACTGCGATCCGTTTGGCCCGTGACTTCTCCGCTGTCGTGCTCGCGGCTCGCAATGCGAAGGAACTTGAAGAAGTCGCCGCAGCTGTGAAAGAGGTCGGGGCCGACGCGCTTCCTCTGGCGCTCGACCTGAGCCAGACCGAGGCGCCGAAGACGGTGGTTGACACGACGCTTGCACGATTCGGACGCATCGATGCCCTGCTGAATATTGCCGGCGCCGTGCCGCAGATCGATCTCTTCGAGATGACGGACGAACAATGGCGAGCCGGCATGGAGCTGAAACTGCACGGTGCGCGTCGTCTGACCCTGCAAGCATGGGATGCGCTGAAGCGCGCCCAGGGCTCCGTGGTCTTCATGTCCGGCAGCGCCTCCCTCGATCCGAAACCGGCTTTCGCCGCCGTTGCCGCGACCAACGCCGCCATCACCGCTCTCGCGAAGGCGTTCGCGGAACAGGGGATCAAGGATGGCGTTCAGGTGAACAGCATTGTGCCGGGCGCGGTGATGACGGGGCGGCGGCGCTCGTTCATCGAGAAATGGGCGCCCGCGCACAACATGACAGTCGAGGAGGCGACGCAGAAGTTTCCCCAGGAAGCCGGCATCAGCCGCTATGGACAGCCGGAAGAGATCGCCGAACTCCTGGGGTTCATGGTTTCGCCGGCAGCGAAGTGGATGACCGGAGCCTCGCTGCGCATGGATGGCGGTGAAATCAAGGGCATTTAGAGCCAAATGCAGAGATTCATGTGGCAGGATACCGAGACGCGGGTGGAACTCTGCTTCCATGTCATTGGATCCCCCTTCTCATGGTGCAAAATCGCCAACGCACTCACTGAGCGAAAAGTGAGTTGCGAACGTGTCACCGGCAACACGAGACGGCTTGTCCCGCCGATGACCAAAGCGCGGCGGCTTAGTTTGGCGGCTGCTCGGCAAAGCGCTCGTTGAGACGCGGTTCCACGAGATTGACAGAACTGGTCCCCAGAAACGGGCTTGGACTGAGCAATTGTTGAGCTCGGCGGCCTCGAGACGCCTTGTACGGTCCGATGCGACCTGTGCAGCGAAAAGTGACTGAGAGGCTCACTTGGCGCATATCCGGGAGCCACCTGGCTTGCACAGAATCGCGAAAGCTCTCCGCGAACTTCTTCTCGAAACCGGACTTCGGTCCTGCGCGACTGGAGAAGGGTCTGTATTTAAAGGTCAACGGTGCGGGATCCTGATTATCTCTGGCGGAACAAAACATGCCGACAGGGGGCATAAACCGCGGAATCCAGGCAACTTGCCGTGTGGAGAAGGGAAATACAGGACTGTATGGCGGAGAGAGAGGGATTCGAACCCTCGATAGAGCTTTTCAACCCTATAACGGTTTAGCAAACCGCCGCCTTCAGCCTCTCGGCCATCTCTCCGGCTCGGTTGCACTCAGTATACAGGGAAGCCCGTGTCGAAGGAGTGGCCCTTTGCCGCGAATTTCCGCGGGAAGGGAACCGTCCCCGCTCCTCTCTGCATCCCAAGTGAAGTGGCTTTCGCCACGATGTTTGCAGAGAGGATTTCTATGACCATAGACAGCGTGAACAACGCGGACGATCGCATTGTGGTGGGATATTTTTCCAACAGCGCGGATGCTTCCCGCGCTATCAGCGAACTGATCGACGAAGGCTTCCAGCCCGTCGAAATTGGCGCGGCCTTTCGGACTTCCCGCGCGGCAATGGAAGTAACGGAGGGTGGACGGCAGCGTCCCACTACGGAAAATTCCGCAGTCACCGGCTCCGTCGGCGGACCCGCCTCGCACGACGAAGCGGTTACGCCCGCAGGCCTCGCGCCTGGTTCGGGCGCAGCCTTTCCGGCTGCCCCCACGCGTCCGGGCCCCATTTCCGGCAGCGCGATTCCTTCCACCCTCAAGCATGAGCTTCCCCACGATCTGCCCAGTACGCTGCGATCGGAAGCCGAGATCGGCTCCGGCCGGCCCCTCCGCCCTGCCGGGATGGAAAACAATCGCCGCTGGGAAAACGACGAGACCCGGCGCGAGCAGATGCGTGAAGTCTTCGCCGAAAACGACAACGCCGGCGCCAGGCGTTCCTCCAGCAGCATGAAATTCGGAACCGGGGAAGGCCATCTCTTCCCGGATTACGATTATTCCGAGGCATCGTTTGAGAATTCGTTCCTCGGCATGGGCCTGGGCACGCGCGAAGCGCGCAATCTCAGCGGTGAACTCGGCCGCGGGGGCGCCGTCGTCTCCGTCACTCCGGGCAGCCGTGCTTCGCTCGCCGAAGGAATCCTGGAGCGCAACCATGGCCGCGTCCGTTTCGAGTCGATGTCAGCCACGACCAGCGAGGCCGGCGACAGCTCCCGCGTGGAGATCTACGGACGCATGCGCAACTACTATCGTCCGGAGGAAAGCATCCGCCGCAAGGCATCGTAAGTGCACCGCCAACAAAGGTCGGAGAAAACGCCACCGGCCATCCGGTGGCGTTTTTTCTTTGCACGGCAGGCGAACCAAGGTAGATTCTGATTTTCGACTTTTCAGAATCCGGAGCGCCTCACGATCCGAACCTTGACCCCAGTCCGCCAGGGCATGCGGCTGCTGCCCCTCGCGGCCGCCACCTATTTCATGGTGTCCGGCGGCCCGTACGGCATCGAGGACATTCTCAGCGCGGGATACGGAACCGGTCTCCTCATCCTCCTGGCGCTGCCGCTCATCTGGAGCCTGCCCACCGCGCTCATGATCGGCGAACTCGCCAGCGCGCTGCCGGAAGACGGCGGTTTTTACATCTGGGTGCGTCGCGCCCTGGGCCCATTCTGGGGCTATCAGGAAGCCTGGCTTTCCCTCAGCGCCAGCATCTTCGACATGGCGATCTATCCCACGCTGTTCGTTCTCTACCTCGGCCGGCTCGCGCCGTCCTGGACCAACGGCTGGCACGGCATCGCGTGCGAACTGGCCCTGATCGCCCTGTGCTGCGCGTGGAACTTCCTCGGCGCGCCGGTCGTCGGCGACGGCTCAGTCGGCATGTTTGTCCTGCTGCTCGCGCCCTTCGTCGTATTGGTGGCGTACGCCATCAGTCGAGGCGCCCATCTGCCCCACACCGGCATTTTTTCCTCGCCCGGCGAGCCTGCCGGCGTGAGCACCGCCATCCTGGTCGCCATGTGGAACTACATGGGCTGGGATAACGCCTCGACTGTGGCACGCGAAGTCGATCGTCCGCAGCGCAACTATCCGCGCGCCATGCTTCTCAGCACCGCCATTGTCGCGGTCACCTACGCCGTTCCCCTGGCGGCGATGGCCTGGGCGCGGGTTCCCATCGATCAGTTCAGCACCGGCTCCTGGGCTGAGGTCGCACGCTCCATGGCCGGACCATGGCTGGGCGCGGCCATCGTCGTTGGTGGCACGGTCACTTCGCTCGGCATGTTTAACGCGCTCACCATGTCCTATGCGCGCCTGCCCATGGCTCTCGCGGAAGATGGTCTGCTGCCTCGCGCCCTGGCCCGCAAAAATCGCCGCGGCGTGCCCTGGGTAGCCGTGCTTGCCTGCGCTACGGGATGGGCGTTGGCGCTGCACTTCAGCTTCGAGCGCCTCATCTCGCTCGATCTCATCCTCTACGGCGCCAGTCTCATTCTCGAATTCATCGCGCTGGTGGTGCTGCGTCTGCGCGAGCCCAGCCTCGAGCGGCCCTTTCGGGCGGGAAACTTCGCCGTCGCCTGCCTCGTGGGAGCTGCGCCCACCGCGCTCATCCTCTACGCGATGTTCGCCTCACGGCACGAGCGCATGGCGCACATGCCCGCCCTCGCCCTGGGCGCGCTCATCGCAGCCGCAGGGCCGGTTGGGTTCTGGTTGTCACGATTGGCGTGGACGCGGCCGGCAGAAGCCATGGCCGCCGGTGACTAGAGCCCTACTTCTTCGCTCCGACCTCAATCAGCTTCTTTTCCTTGTTCTGCTGAAAATTGCGAACCGCATACATCACCCGGTCGCGCGCGTGAGCCGCGTCGTGCCAGCCTTTGATTTCCACGCGCTTGCCTTCCAGATCCTTGTAAATCGAGAAAAAGTGCGTGATCTCCTTCAGCATGTGCGGATAAATTTCGGAGTAGTTCCACACGTCTTTGTAACGTGGATTATTTTTCCCCACCGCCAGCACCTTTTCGTCAAGCACTCCCTGGTCCAGCATTTCCAGCAGGCCGATGGGGCGCACTTCCATTACGCAGGCGGGGAAGCTCGGCGCGTCCACCAGCACCAAAACGTCGAGAGGGTCGCCATCGTCGCTGAGCGTCGAGGGGACGAAGCCGTAGTCGCCAGGATAATGAACAGGCGAATAGAGATTGCGGTCGAGACGGAAGACGTGCAATTTCTTGTCGTACTCGTACTTGTTGATGCCCTCTGCGGGAATCTCAATGACGACGTTGAAGACTTCGGGAGCTTTATCGCCAACAGGCAATTCCAGGTAATTAATCATCTCTGTTCCAGTATCGCTGATGTTGGGGGTGCGTGGGAGCGCGCAACAGCGTTGAAAGGCGGGCCTCCATTTATAATCGGCCACAATGAAGGCTCATGTCTACGTCACGCTGAAGAAGACCGTTTTAGATCCGCAGGGGCAGGCGATTCACAACGCCCTGCGCAAAATGCGCTACGCGGGCATCGCGGACGTTCGCCAGGGGAAGCACTTTGAGCTGACGCTCGACGACGGCCTGCCGGAAGCGGCCGCGCGCGCCGAAGTGGAGCGCATCGCACGCGAGGTCCTCACCAACCCCGTCATCGAGGAATACTCGTTTCGCCTTGAATAACGGGACGCCCGCAGGCGGATTGCGCCGGTAGATGTTTGAACACTGACCGGGGCCCATTCCCGTCTTCGGCATGCAAGCCCAGACGGCAGGTCAAACACTATGTGCGGCATCGTCGGATACGTCGGCAAAAAGAAGGACGTCGTCCCCGTCATCATCGAGGGCCTGCGCAGGCTGGAATACCGCGGGTACGATTCGGCGGGCATCGCGGTCGGCGGCAACGGCCATGGCCTCGAATTGCGGCGCGCCTCCGGCAAACTGCGCAATCTGGAAGAAGTCCTCCGCGATCGGCCCATCGACGGCACCTACGGCATCGGCCACACCCGCTGGGCCACCCACGGCCGTCCGACGGAAGAGAACGCACATCCGCATCGCGACTGCACCGGACGCATCGTTGTCGTCCACAACGGCATTGTTGAAAATTACCTCGCGCTCAAGCATGAACTGATCGCGCAGGGCCACAAATTCGTCACCGAAACTGATACGGAGGTCATCGCCCACCTGCTCGAGCAGGAGCTCGCGTCCGCCGAGCAGTCCGGTCAGAAACTGTCGCTCGAAGCCGCCGTCCGACGCACCGTCAAGCGTCTGACAGGCGCTTTCGCCCTCAGCGTTCTCTCGGCGGACGAGCCGGACAAAATCGTAGCGGCGCGCAATGGGCCGCCCGCCGTCATCGGTGTCGGCGACGGCGAATACTTCGTCGCGTCGGACGTGCCCGGCATCCTGCACCACACCCGCGATCTCTATTTCCTTGCCGACGGCGACATGGCCATTCTCACCCCCGACGGCGTCACACTGACCGACTTCGATGGCCGTCCCGTCCAGCGGCAACTCCAGCACATCCAGTGGGACCCGATCCAGGCGGAAAAGGGCGGCTACAAGCACTTCATGCTCAAGGAAATCTTTGAGCAACCGCGCGCCATTCTCGACACCACCCTCGGCCGCATCTCCCTCGATACCGGTAAAGTCTTCCTGGCCGAAATGAAGATTGCCGACGAGACCATCCGCCAGGCGCGCAATATCCATATCGCCGCCTGCGGCACCAGTTGGCACGCGGCCACGGCCGGCAAATTCATGATCGAGCGGCTGGCGCGGATGCCCGTCGAAGTCGACTACGCCAGCGAGTTCCGTTATCGCGACCCCATCGTCGACGCGCACACCATCGGCATGCTCATCACGCAGTCGGGTGAGACCGCCGACACGCTGGCCGCGCAGCGCGAAATGATCGCCAAAGGCGCGCCCACCGTCGCTGTCTGCAACGTGGTCGGCTCCATGGTCACGCGCGAGGCGCACGGCACCATCTACACGCACGCAGGGCCGGAGATCGGCGTCGCCTCCACGAAAGCATTCACCGCGCAAATCGTCGCGCTGTTCCTCTTCGCCGTGCATCTCGCGCAGGTGCGCGGAACGATTGGCGATGAGGAAAGCCGCGCGCTGCTCGAAGCCCTCAATCTCCTGCCTGGCAAAGTCGAAGAAATCCTTCGCACCTGCGACAGTGCCTGTGTGCCGCTGGCGAAGCTCTATTCCAACGCCCACGATTTTCTCTTCCTCGGCCGGGGCATTCATTACCCCATCGCTCTGGAAGGCGCGCTGAAACTGAAGGAAATTTCCTACATCCACGCCGAAGGCTATCCCGCCGGCGAAATGAAGCACGGCCCCAACGCGCTCATCGACGAGACGCTGCCCGTCGTGGTGCTGGCGACAAAGGATGAGAGTAATCGCGACTCCGTCCTGCGCTACGAAAAGACGTTGTCGAATATCCAGGAAGTCACCGCGCGCTCCGGAAAGGTGATTGCTGTGGCAATCCAGGGCGACGACCACATCGGCCAACTCGTCGATCACGTGCTGTTCGTGCCCAGCGCGCCCGAGTTATTGTTGCCGGTGCTCGATGTGATCCCGCTGCAGTTGCTCGCGTACCATATCGCCGTCCGCCGCGGCTGCGACGTCGATCAGCCCCGCAACCTGGCCAAATCGGTCACCGTGGAGTAGCGGACCGGGGACGCTTCCCCCGTGAAACATCCAACGATTCCGCCAACTGGCCAACGATTGTCAAAAAAGAAGCGAGGTGCAAAGTGGACTTGAGGTTTTCGGGCAAGGTTGTGCTTGTGGCAGGTGGCACAGGTGGGTTAGGCCGTGCGGTGAGCCTGGCGTTCCTGAAGGAAAATGCGACAACTGTGGTTACGTATCGCAATGAGGAAGAATTTGTCGGCTTGCAGAGAGCGGCTGGCGCCAGGACCTCATCGCTCGCAGGATACCGCGTGGATGTCACCGATGAGGGTGCGGTGAACACGCTGGTCAATAACGTCCTGGGCGAACATGGTCATCTTGATGCGATGGTGAACGCGGTGGGCGGCTATGTTGGCGGAGTCAGGTTGTGGGAACTCGAAACCAGCGCATTCGATCAGATGCTGGCTCTGAATCTGCGTGCGGGATATGCGTTGTCGCGCGCGTCGATCGTGCCTATGCTGAAGCAAAAGCAGGGATCGATCGTGAACGTTGCGGCGAAAGCGGCGTTGGACCATGCCGCTGGAGCGACAGCTTACGCCGCGTCCAAGGCTGCAGCACTGGCAATGATTGATTCACTCGCTGCAGACGTCAAAGGCAGTGGGGTGCGCGTCAACTCGATCCTTCCCAGCATCATTGACACCGAAGTGAACCGGAGGGCAATGCCAAACGCCGACTTTGCGACGTGGCCGAAGCCTGACGATATCGCGCGCGTCGTCCTCTTCCTCTGTAGTGAAGATGCGAAGGTTATTCACGGTGCAGCCATACCGGTTTACGGGAATAACTGAGAGTTTTCGGCAAGCGGCCCCGAGCAATAAGGGCCCCGGAAATGCATTTTCAGGTCACGCTGTCCAAAGTCGCAGAACGGCCCTGCCGCATCTCGAGATAAACCCAATCATTTCAAGGTTGGGGAACATTGATCCACGAAAATGCATTGGATCGTGGTCTCGACCAGAAGCATTTCATGGGCTGGTCGTCTTAGAGATGGCAACCAGCTTCTCAATGAGGGTCACGCGTGTAGCCGTGGCGCCTCCTGAAGCATGGGTTTGTAGAATTCATCCCCGATCAACTCAAGGACCAGACGATCTGCGTTTCCATCCGTATGCGACTCGAACGATCGGGTCGGTGGCGGGGCCGTAGTGGCGTCTCTGTCGAACATCTCGATGCCCAGGGGACGCCGCGCCTAGATCGAAGCTGATTCTACTTCCGCGGTCGCGGTCTTTACGGTCGGCTGCTCCTTGGTGTCAAATTACTGAAAAATAAATAGTTATGAATACTTAACAGGTAAAAACCTCAGTAAATAACCCCGCGAAGTGCCGTAAGGACCTTATAAGTAGTTCCGGGATACGACTAGAAGGATCGCTGTTTTCCCGGGCCAGGTGAAAACGAGACGTATTTTTGCGCAGAGGTGGCCCGGGGAGGTTTTTGAGGAACTAAGGCAGATCTTGAGGAGGCAATCACCGTGTCAGTCAGAATGAGATCTTCAGTCGGGATGAGACGCAAATCCTGGTTTCCAGGGTATTGGTCGGTCATCGCGGTCATCTTCGCCATGGGGTGGACCGGCGCACCGCGAATCTACGCGCAGATCGCCACCACGACCGCCAGCATCTCCGGTGCGATCGCCGATCCATCCGGCGCCGTGGTGCCCGGAGCCGCCGTTACGCTTGCCAGTCCGGAAAAAGGAATCACACGCAGCTTCACGTCGGAGAACACGGGAAGATATATCTTTACGCAGTTGCCACCTTCCACGTACACGCTGACCGTCAAGGAAAAGGGATTTGAAACCTATCAGCAGGCTGGCATCGTCCTGAACGCCGGACAGGCGGCCTCGCAGGACGTGACTCTTACGGTAGGCGCCGAGACGCAGAGCGTGACCGTCGTCGCCAACGCATCGCAGCTCAATACCGACAATTCCAACATCGCCACGGATATTCCTGGCAAAGTCATTACGGAATTACCCCTGAACACCCGCAACGTGTATGGTCTGGCGACGCTCAATTCCTCCGTCAGCAACACTTCCGAGGGACAGATGCTTCTTGGTGGAGGCACGAACACGACCGACGATGCCGACCAGGACATTTCCTTTCTGAACTTCGCGGGTGGCTACTTCGGGAGTACGGCCTTCATGCTGGACGGCGCCTGGGACACGGACACCGAGTGGGGAGCCGTGATCTTTGTGCCGTCAGTAGACGCGGTCGGAGAATTCAAGGTGCAGAACAACTCGTTCACTGCGCAATATGGATGGAGCACAGGGAACGTCATCAATGTCGTCACCAAATCGGGGACAAATGCGTTCCACGGAGACGTCTGGGACTTCTATCAGAACCAGGATCTCAACTCCGTTCCCTTTTTCTCCACGTCAAACGAGAGTCTGTCTCGGCAGGAGGAGGGCGTTGCAGCAGGCGGACCGCTGTACATTCCTGGAATCTACCGGCAGAAGGAAAAGACGTTCCTCTTTGGACTGTACGAGCACCTGTCGATCTCGAGCCCGACGGTCGATACCTATACGGTTCCGGACAATAACTTCCGCAACGGAGACTTCTCGGAGATTCTGGGGACGACGGCGGTGGGGACAGACGGGCTCGGCCGTTCGATTTATGTAGGCCAAATCTACGATCCGCGGAGCGGCCACCACATAACGGCAGGCCAGCCCGACACCCCATCATCCTCGAACCCGTACGGAACGGGGAGGGTGGCCACACAAACCGGGTATATCCGCAATCCGATCCCGGGCAATATTCTTGCCAATCTTCCCGGCTACACTCCGGATCCCGTCGGGACGAAACTGCTGAGCTACTATCCCACGGCGAAGGTCTCAGGTTTGACCAACAATCTCGTGGTTTCCGGAACCGCGCCCGCGCACTCCAACGAGTACGACATTCGCGTCGATCAGAACTTCAACGCCAAGTCGACCGCCTACTTCCGGTACTCCTACAAGGAAGAGTTCAAGACCGGTGCCGCGAGCGACTGGGGGAGCGATCCGGCGGGGCCGGGTAATGCGCGGCCGAATAATCGCTGGGGAATGTGGGCCGGCTACTCGTACGTCTTCAATCCCACGCTGACGATGAACCTTACTTCGGGCGTGACCCTCTGGCATGAGACTTCGGACAATCAGTCGTTCGGATTTAATCCAACGACGATCGGATTGCCAGCGTATCTGCAGCAAAACGATCCATTGTTCCCGATGGTGAATATAGGAAGCCAATCGTCTCTGGGGCCAGGCGCGAACGATCAGCAGGCCGTGACGAATCACGGGCCGATCGGCACGGTGTCGGGCGACTTTATCAAGGTGAGCGGAAAACACACGCTGAACTTTGGGGCGACGGGGGTGGAGCAGGTGTTCAGCCAGCACCCGTTCTATCAGGACCTGCTCGCGTTCACGGGACAGTTCACTTCGGGGCCGAATCCTTTGAGCGGCTCCGGATTCGCCAGCGGCAACGGCGTGGCGGAAACGCTGCTGGGCGTTGTCGATTCGGGCACGACGGCCGGCTATTCCGACAGTCCGCTCGAATCGAATCATTTGTTTGGCGAGTACTTCCAGGACGACTGGAGACCGACGCGCAATCTGACGCTGAACCTTGGAATGCGCTACGAAATTCAGACGCCCTACACGTACCGGCATAATGCCGCTTCGATCTTTGACCCGAATGCACTCAACCCTCTCAGCTATTTTGTCGGCAAGCCACTGCCTGGTGCGCTCGAATTCCTGGGACCCGGCAACCGCTACGTCTACAACCCGAACTGGAAGAACTGGGCTCCTCGCTTCGGCTTCTCCTACTCGCCCATGCGCAATGCAGTACTGCATGGCGGCTACGGGATCTTCTATCCGGAAAGCGTTACGAGCTCCGGCGCCGGCGATCAGGATGGCTTCTCGTCTGCGACATACTCTGACGCCAGTCTGGACGGAGGCGTGACGCCGAATCCGAACATCAGCACCGTAAGCCCGTGGGGCGGAGTGTATGCACAGACCACCGGCAGCAAAAACGGAGCCTTCCAGCAGATTGGCAACGGTGTGGGCGGCGTGTTCCGCAGCCGTCCTTCGCCGTATGTGCAACAGTGGATGTTCGGTGTGCAGTATGCCCTCACCCACAACGACCAGCTGGAGGTGGACTACGTCGGGAATCGCGGCGTGCGCATGATCGGAAGCCGGAATTACAACCAGCTGAACCCAAGCTACCTGTCGCAGGGATCGAACTTCCTCGGGGGCAAGGCGGCGGCCAATCCTTTCGCGGCACCGTTGCAGACGCTCGAAGCGTCCGGATCCATCGCGCCTAGTTCCTGCAACCTGGATAACGCCAGCGTGACGAACGCGCAGCTGCTCTCGCCCTATCCGCAGTATTGCAACGGAGGAGTTAGCCAGACCGATGCTCCTGTGGGTCAGGCGTTCTACAATGCGCTGCAGGTGTCCTACAATCATCGCGTCAGCAAGGGGCTGACAGCGCTGGTGTCCTACACGTACTCCAAATTCCTCGACAACGTCGAGGGCAACAACGGATGGTCCTACAACGGGCCGACCAACTGGGGCGTGACTCCGGCGAACAACTACAATCTGGCAGCCGACAAGAGCGTCGATGCAGGCGACATCCCGCAGGCGCTGGTCGCCGGCTACATCTATCAGCTGCCGGTGGGACGCGGCCAGCAGTTCGGCTCGGGGATGGGCCGCGTGGCGAATGCAGTCGCCGGCGGATGGGAGATCTCCGGAATCACCACCTTCAAAGCCGGTATTCCCATCGGGGTGTTCGGCAACGATCAGCCGACCTACGGCGGCAATCCGCGGCCGGATGTTGTCGGCAACGTCCACGTCACTCACCGCAGCTATCATGAGTGGTTCAACACCGGAGCCTTCCAGTACGCGCCGTACGGGAGCTTCGGCGACGCTCCACGGTATTTCGCCGATCTTCGCGGTCCTCGTTATCAGAACTGGGACACGGCGCTCGAAAAGAACTGGCGCTTCGGCGAGTCGATGCGGGTGCAGTTTCGCTTCGAAACCTTCAATACCTTCAACCACCCGAACTTCTACGCGCCGGAGGCGGGCGCTACAGCCTACGGGGGGTGTGATCCCAACGGAGGCTCCGGCTGCGCGAGCAGTTTCGGGAGCATTACGCAGACGTTTGCACCACGAAACGTCCAGTGGGCCGGCAAGTTCTACTGGTAGACGCGCCGTGGCGACGATCCGCAAATCGCTGCTGTCGATCCTGCTGGGTGGGTCCGTCCTCGGACTCGCCCAGCAGCCGACTACCGCCCTGCCGCCCTTGTTCGCAGCTGCTCAGCAGGCGCAGGCCCGCGGTGATTATGCAGCGGCTGTCAACGACTACACACAGGCAGCCAAAATGCGTCCCGATATGCCCATCGTCTGGGCCAACCTTGGATTATCGCAGCAGGAAGCGGGAAATATCCCTGCGGCGATTGAGGCATTTCAACGGGCGAATCGGCTGGACCCGTCCTTATATGTTCCCAACCTTTTTCTCGGAATCGATTACGCCCACCAGGGCAAGGCGATGCAGGCAGTTCCGTTCCTGATCAAAGCGGAAAAGACGAACCGCGCGGATGCCCAGGCGCCGCTGGCGCTGGGACGGGCGTACATCTCCGCGCGCGATTACATCCAGGCCATTCCGCAGCTGGAACATGCGCTGACTCTCAATCCGGATCTGGGCACAGCGTGGTTCGACCTGGGGATCGCGCAGCTCGACGAGGTGGAAACCGACGCCCGAACCATCTCCGTCGAGGACAAACAATCCCCTTTCGCCGGCGCTCTCTATGCGGAATCCCTGATGAAGCAGGCGCGATTCGGCGAAGCTGCCAGCCTGTATAAGACACTGCTGGATGCGCAGACACAGCCCCCCTGCCTCCATTCCGAGCTGGGATTTGCGCTGCTTCGGGAACATGACGAAGCCGGAGCGGCGGCCGCCTTCGCTGCCGAGCGTGCCGCGCACCCGGAATGTACGCTGGCACTCCTCGGAGAGGCACGCCTGGCTGCGGACCGACAGGACGCGCACCAGGCATTTAGCCTGCTCCAGCAGGTTCTGGGGCGCGATCGAGGATTCCTCGCGTGCAGCGCCGGAAGCCTGCTCGATGGCATGGCCAGCGATGAACAAAGCGCTTTTCTGTCGAGCCTGGCCGACGCGGAAAACACCACCGTCTCTGCCGATTTGCGCCAGGCTCTGGTAACGGCATTCAACTCCTCGGGCGATTGCTCGCCTCAGCCGTCGCCCGACGCCATCGCCTCCGGTCGGGATGGTTCCGCGGAGGAAGATTACGCTTCCGGGCAGTTTGCTGCCTGTGCGCATCACCTCCAGAGGGAACCCGGTCCAGCAAGCGCCGGAAAGCTGCGGCTGCTCGCGTCCTGCTCCTTTTTTGCGGGCGACAACCGCAGTGCAGCCCGCGCCGCAGCAGCCCTGCGCATACGCGAGCCTCATTCCGCCGAGGCGCTTTACTGGTCCATCCGGGCGAACGAGCGGCTGGCCTTCCAGTCGCTGGGCCGCTTCCAGCAACTGGAGCCCGACTCGGTGCGCAGCCATGTCCTTCTCGGCGACATCTACCAGCAACTGGAGCGCTTCGACGACGCACAGGGTGAATATCGAAAAGCTCTTGCCGCGTCACCTTCCAATGAGGCCGCCATGCTGGGTCTCGCGTCAGCGTACCTCAGCAACTACAACCCAAAGGGCGCATTGGCTGTGGCACAGAAGGCTCTCGTCGGCTCACCGAACGATCCCGAACTGAATCTGGTTATGGGGCAGGCACTGCTCGACCAGCGTGAATTCGATCAGGCAGTGCTGTATCTCCAAAAGAGCCTCAGCGCGAAGCCACAGATGTTGCCCCGTATCCATGCGCTGATCGGCAAGGCCTATGCCGAAACCGGAAGGACGAAAGAGGCGATTGCCGAGCTGAACCTCGGCGCATCCAGCGATGAAGACGGCTCCGTGCAGTACCTGCTCTTTCAACTCTATCGGCAGACCGGCGACGTGAAAGACGCGCAGGCTGCACTGGCGCGCATGGAGACGATCAAACGCCAGCGGGAGGCGCGAGGCGTGAAACGTGTCGAGGATCCGGATCTCTCGCCGATTGAACAAGCCTCCAACCGCTCGACCACACCATAAACATCAGTCCGCGCAGCCCTTTTTCCGAGCAACAGAATGACAACGATTTCATACCGGGAGTGTGCTCATGCGTGCCAACCACTTATTTGTCGCAATTACAGTTACTTGTTTCTCTGCAGCGGGGTGGCCGCAGTCCTCCCGCGCCCCTGTTGCAGCGGCCCAGGTGTCGACCCTCCCGAACGGAATGGAAGTAAGCCGGGGCGAACTGCACGAAGAGATCACAGCGCTCCGTGACGATGTTTTGAGGATTCGCCTGTGGCGCGGCGATGCGCCTCCGGAAGATGCGTCGTGGGCAGTGCTGGCGTCTGCGCGGCATGCGTCGGTTCCGGTCGCGGCGGCCAACTCTGCCGGGCGATACGGCTTTCGCACTTCGACGCTGGCAGTCGAGGTGAACTCAGAAACCCTGGAGGTTTCGGTTCGCGATTCTGCAGGAAACCTCCTGCAGAAGGACGCGCAGCCGGTCCAGTTCGCCGGTAACACCTTCCGCCTCTGCAAAACGATGCCGCTCGATGAACATTACTTCGGACTGGGGGATAAGGCAGGGCCGCTCGATCGGCGCAATGAGGCGTTCACTTTGTGGAACACCGATGCCTACCGCTTCCAGGAATCTACCGATCCGCTCTATAAGAGCATCCCCTACTTCATGGCGTTTCGCGATGGCCGGGCACTGGGTGTGTTGCTCGATAATACCTGGCGCTCGAGCTTCGACTTTGGCAGGGAGTCGCCCGGGATGTATACCTTCGGAGCCGTTGCCGGACCGATTGACTACTACGTGTTCTACGGTCCCACTCCGAAACAAGTCGTCCAGACTTATGCGTGGCTTACCGGAACTCCTCCGCTCCCGCCGCTCTGGTCTCTTGGCTTCCAGCAATCGCGCTATAGCTACATGACCCAGGCGCGCGTGCTGGAAGTGGCGGCTCGCCTGCGGGGCGATCGTATTCCTGCGGATGCGATCTACCTCGACATCGACTTTCAGGACCACAATCGTCCTTTCACCGTGAACCGCTCGGCGTTCCCCGACCTTGCCGGGATGTTCCGGCAGCTCACAGCCGAGAACCTGCACGCTGTGATGATCACGGATCTTCACATCGCTGACCCTCCCGCAGAAGGCTACTTCCCGTACGATAGCGGCACGGCCGGTGATCACTTCGTGAAAAACCCCGACGGCTCGGCCTATGTGGGAAAAGTTTGGCCGGGGCCGAGCGAGTTTCCTGATTTCACGCGCCGGGAAACGCGCGCCTGGTGGGGTACGCTCTACCGTGAATTCGTGCATGACGGCGCAAGCGGCTTCTGGAACGACATGAACGAGCCCTCTATCTTTGACTCGCCGACCCAGACCATGCCTCTGGATGTGGTGCACCGCATCGATGAGCCAGGCTTTGCAAGCCGCACCGCAACGCACGCCGAGATTCATAATGTTTACGGCATGGAGAACTCGCGTGCGACGTATGAGGGCTTGCGCGCGCTGGAACCCGACACGCGGCCTTTCGTGCTGACTCGGGCCACCTATGCCGGGGGGCAGCGTTATGCGGCCACGTGGACCGGGGACAATTCGAGCAGCTGGAATCACCTGAGAATGACCACGCCCATGCTCGAAAATCTGGGTCTTGGCGGATTTGCGTTCAGCGGCGCCGACGTAGGCGGCTATGCCGGCACGCCTTCCCCTGAACTGCTGACGAAGTGGTTCGAGGTGGGCGCGTTTCAGCCCATCGACCGCGATCACACGGAAAAGGGAACAGGCGATCAGGAGCCGTGGGCGGGAGGTCCTGAACAGGAAGCCATCCGGAGGCATTTCGTTGAGACGCGGTATCAGCTTCTGCCCTATATCTACACCGTTGCCGAAGAGGCCTCGCGCACGGGCCTCCCCCTCGAACGGCCGCTGTTTCTCGAGTTTCCGGATGCCACTCCTGATCGCCACCCCATCGACATCGATGCCGAGGCATCGAGCGAATTCATGCTGGGCTCCGATCTGCTGATCGCGCCTCCGCAATATCCCGAAGAGCTGGACGAGTACTCCGTCGAATTCCCGACTCCGGCGTGGTACGACTTCTGGACCGGTGACAAAGTGAACCTGCTTCCTCCCGATCCTCCGCCTCCGGGCGCACCCGATCGAACCATTCAGTATTCGATGCGGGTCACGCCGGTGCTCTCCCAGCTTCCGGTGTATGTGCGGGCCGGGGCGATCGTGCCGATGGAGCCGCTGGTGCAAAGCACGAGTGAAACGCCCGCCGGCCCGTTGACGCTGCGTATTTACGCGGGAGACAGCTGCAGGGGACAGCTTTACCAGGATGACGGCAGAAGCTTTGCTTTCGAAAAAGGCGAGTTCCTGCGCGAAACGTTTGCGTGTGAGGTGAAGGACGGGAGCATACGGGTGACGATCGGCCCGCGCACAGGCACGTATCCTGCGTGGTGGAAAGAGGTACGTTTTGAGATTTACGGGTGGACGCCGTCCAGGGATCGGATCGTCCTGAACGGAACGATCTCAGCAACGAAGATAGACCACAGCGAGCAGCGGATTTCCTTTACGCTGGCCGACGATGGCAACTTGTCTCGGATCGAGGTGCAGTAGCGGAGCGTGTGCGCCTCCTGGCCTCAAAGAGTTGGTCTTTTCGTGACCTTCGGACGCTCCTCGGTCGTGATCGACGAATGGTCCATGGGCAATCCGATATGCAAGATGGAACCAACTGTCCAACGACCTGCATAGCTGCGGTATGAGGTTAGGTGCCTTGAGCCGCGGGTCCTTTATCGTTGAACAATCTCAGGCGTGATGCGGCTACCTGTTTGACTGCGTCCACAGCGGGGGGCAGGATTTTGTAGGGGACGACTTCGTCTGGATGCTGGGCCAAGGCCTGTTCCAGTCCGTGGCGCCAGGCGACGCGAAGCTTCGGTGTTGATGTGGACGATGTTGATGCCGGCAGCGATCGCTTTGCGGAAGTCTGCGTCGTCGGTGCCGGAGCCGCCGTGCAGGGTCAGGAAGATGCCGGTGGCTTGCTTGATGGCGGCGATTCTGTCGATGTGCAAGTGTTTCTTCGTTTCGCCCTCGACCATGCTCTTGAGCATGCCGTGCATATTGCCGACCGCGGGAGCCAGGATGTCGACCCCCGTGCTTTCGACGAACTGTTTCGCTTGCTCCGGGGTGGAGAGGCCTTTCGTAAGGTCGGGCGCGGTTTCGTGTATTTCGGAGCCGGTGCCGATGTCGCCGATTTCGCCCTCGACGAGCATGTTGGGATTGATGGCTTTCAAGGCTTCGACGGCTTGTTTAGTTTGGCGGATATTTTCTTCGAAGGGCAAAGCGGAGAGATCGAAGACGATGGAGTCAAAACCAGCTTTGGCGACTTCCAGCCCCTTGGCGAGGGAATGAGTGTGGTCGGCGTTCAGGAAAATCGGAAAATCGTATTCGTCGCGCAAGCTGTGCACGAAAGCGGCGATCTGGCGAGTTCCCACAAACTCGCGCTCGCCCTCGGACAGGCCGACGATTACCGGAACTTTCAGTTCCCGGGCGGCGGCGAAGACGGCTTTTAATGCCACGAGGTCGGAAATATTAAAGTGGCCAATCGCTTGGTGATTTTGTTGCGCTTGGTGTAGGTAATCGCGTAGGGATTTCAAGCAACACTTCTCCTTCTGGTCCTGCTTAGTCAGACCGACTCCCGTTTGTGTTGTCGTGTACCTTGATATAGCTTTCGCTCGGGCAGCATCGCCAGATTCCGATCGCGATGCACTGTCTATAGGATTCCGTTTGATCGGTATGGTTTCACGCGCGCCCCCTGATCGCCTGGATCAAAAGCAACATCCCAATCGCCGCCAGCCCCGCGTACACCCACTTTAGAAACGCGCCCGCGCTTAGCCGATGATTGATCCAACGGCCCACCAGCACCGCAGGCAGCGCTACGGGTAATCCCAGCAGGTAGTAGTGCGTCACGGGCCGCGTCCAGAGTCCTGCGACCCAGTATCCCGCCATACCGATGGCGCTTGCAGGAAGAAAGTAGGCCTGCAGAGTCGCGCGGAACTGCTGTGCCGTCCATCGCCGCATCGAGCCGTAAATCACCAGCGGCGGCCCGTTCATTCCGTAAGCCCCACCCAGAACGCCCGCGCTGAATCCGCAGGCCAGCAGCCATCCCCGCGCGTCGCTCCGCAACTCCAGCCGCCTGCGCCCCGCCAGCGAGTACGCCGCAAACGCCATGATGACTGCGGCCAGCACGCCCTTCACCAATCGCTGATGCGTGCTCGTCAACAACCACAATCCCACCGGTATCCCGGCCAGCGTTGGAATCAGCAGCCAAACCGAGCTGCGAAAGTGGATATGCTTCCAGTCCTGCGCCACCACCACCGCCGCAATCGTGATGGACAGCAGCACCGCCACCGGCGCCGCCACCTGCAGCGGAATCACGGCCGCCAGGAGTGGAACCGCAATCAGTGCCTCGCCAAACCCGAAGGCTGAGCGAATCACCGTCGCCGCGAACAAAATCAGCAGAACGTAAATCGTCGTGAATTCGATGCGACTCTCCAGCAAGAGGGAAGGGAATTCACGCTACTCGCGCAAATTCATATATCCGCCGTCGAGATAATAATTCTGCCCGGTGATGAAACTCGCTTCGTCCGAACAGAGATACACTGCCAGATTCGCGACTTCGTCCGGCTCCGCCATGCGTCCAATGGGCTGCGCGGCGGACAACTTCGCCATCATCTCGGGCTCCTGGCCGGGATAATTCTTCGCCACAAATCCGTCGACGAACGGTGTGTGCACGCGAGCCGGCAAAATTGCATTGCACCGGACGCCGTCCTTCAGATAATCCCGCGCCACCGACAGCGTCATGGAATACACCGCGCCCTTGCTGGTCGAATAAGCAAACCGGTCCGACAAACCCGTCGTCGCCGCGATCGAGCACATGTTCAGAATCACGCCGCCGCTCTGCGCGCGCATCGGCTCGATCGCCGCGCGCATGCACAGATAAACGCCCTTTACGTTGACCCGCAGAATCCTCTCGAAGTCTTCCTCCGACGTGGTAGCCAAACTTCCCACATGCGCAATCCCAGCATTGTTCACGAGGATGTCGAGCCGTCCCTCCTTCACAATCTCCGCAAAAATTCCGTTCACGCTGCCCGCGTCGGACACATCGCAGCCACGGGCCGCGGCTTGTCCGCCGGCAGCAGTCACCTGTCCGACAACTGCTTCCGCAGCCTGCACATCGCGGTCGAGAATGTGAACGAAGGCGCCCTGCCGTGCGAATGCGTGCACAATTGCCAGCCCGATACCGCTTGCGCCACCGGTCACCACCGCCGTCTTTCCCGCAAGCGAAAACAAATCCCCTGAAGTTGTCACTGACATTCCTTTTGCCTGGTGCAGACAGGCGATTATTTCACGGCAAACCAGCCGAATCCTCCCGGCAGCCATCCCGGCTCGCAAATTTTCTGCGCCGACCTATTGCATTCCCATAAGAAGCCGTGCTATCTATGGGAATCCAAGAGGAGGAACCGTGGCGGACAAGTCCGATGTATGGCAGGGAACCCTGGCGCTGATGGTGCTTAAAACGCTCGAATCCATGGGTCCGCAGCACGGCTACGGCATCGCGCGCCGCATTGAGCAAACCAGCGGGAACGCGCTCTCGCTCAACTACGGCACCCTCTACCCCATGCTGCTCAAGCTCGAGCAGGAAGGCGCCATCTCTTCCGAGTGGGGCGTCTCCGACAACAATCGCAAGGCGAAGTTCTACAAGCTCACCCGCGCCGGCCGCAGGCAGCTCGAACGCGAAACGCAGGACTGGCAGCAGGCCACCGCCATTGTCGCCCGCTTCCTGTCTCCGGCTGAGGAGGCGTAATGCGCCGCCTGCGAGCGTTCTGGATTCGTCTCACCCGTCTGCTCGGCGCGCGCAGTTCCGCCCCCGGCCTCGATGCCGAGCTTGAATCGCATCTCGCAACTTCACATCGACGACAATCTGCGCGCCGGTATGCCGCCCGCAGAGGCGCGGCGTCGAGCGCTCATCGACCTCGGCGGCTTCGAGCAAACCCGCCAGGCGCTCCGCGAACGCAGCACGCTGCCCTGGATCGAGAATCTCGCACAGGATCTCAAATTTGCGTTGAGGCAACTCGGCAAATCCCCAGGCTTCACCGCAGTGGTCATCGTCACGCTCGCGCTCGGCATCGGCCTCAACACCGCGCTCTTCTCCATCGTGAACACGGTGCTGCTGCACCCCATCGCGCTGCCGCGTCCGAACGAACTCGTCGACGTGAACGCCGCGAAGCCGAATTTCCCTTACGGTTCCGTTTCCTGGCCCAACTTCCGCGATTGGCAGCGTGACAACCACACCCTCGCTGCGCTCGCCATGTACCGTCACAAAGGGTTCGTGCTCACCGGAGCCGGCGAGTCGGAACGTCTCCACGGCGACTACGTCACGTCGGATTTCTTCCCGCTCCTCGGCGTCAAGCCGGTTCTCGGCCGTCTGTTCGCGCCCGGCGAAGACGAGATCGGCCGAGGCCCCGTGGTCCTCATCAGCGAGCAGCTATGGGCGCGCAAATTCGGGTCGAGCCCGGATGTGCTCGGCCGCACCATCCAACTCGACGGCGGCAACCTCACCATCGTCGGCGTGATCCCCGCCAGTTTCGATATGAACTTCCGCTCCTTCAACTCCGGGGATGTCTACATCCCCATGGGCGCATGGGATACCAAAGCCCTCATCGATCGGGGCGCGGGTCTCGGCATCCGCGGCGTTGCGCGCCTGAAGCCCGGTGTCACTCTCGCCCAGGCCCAGGCCGACCTCACCGCCGTCTCCGATCGGCTGGCCGAGCAATATCCGCAGGACGATCACGACGTTCGCGCCAGCCTCACGCCTCTGCGCGCTGCCGTGGTCGGCGATGTGCAGCCGGTGCTCCTCGTCCTGCTCGGCGCGGTCGGCTGTGTCCTGCTCATTGCCTGCGTCAATGTCGCGAATTTGTTGCTCGCCCGCTCCAATGCCCGTTCGCAGGAATTCGCCGTGCGCCTCGCTCTCGGCGCATCGCGCACGCGCATCATTCGCCAGTTGCTCACGGAGAGCATGCTTCTCGCTCTGGCGGGCGGCGCGGTGGTTTGTTGCTGGCCGCGTGGGCAACACGCGCAGCTGTCCGCATCGCGCCCTCCACCCTGCCGCGTGCGGCGGACATTCACCTCAGCCCGCTCGTGCTTGCCTTCACATTCGCCGTCTCCTGCATCGTCGGCGTCGTCTTCGGGTTGTTTCCCGCGATGCGCGTCGCCGCGCAGTCTCCGCAGACCACGCTCAGGGAAGGTGGACGCGGCGCCATCGGCGTGCGACACCGCGCGCAGGACTGGCTCGTCATCTTTGAGATGGCCGCAGCGCTCGTCCTGCTCGCCGGCGCCGGGCTCATGATCCGCAGCCTCGTCGCGCTCTCACAGACGAATCCCGGCTTCGAATCGAAAGGTGTTCTCGACTTTTCCCTCTCCGTTCCGGATTCGCCCGCAACCAACAACCCGCAGGGGGCACGGTCGTATCTGGAGCAGGTCGACCGCCAAATCCAGTCGGTTCCGGGCGTGCACTCCGTCTCATTCGCTCTCTCCTCGGTCCCCATGACCGGCGACGATGACGAACAGTACTTCTGGCTTCCCGGCGAAACCAGGCCGGCCAGCGAGATGGACGCGCATTGGTCTCTCCTCTACATTGTCGAGCCGGATTATCTCAACGTCATGAACATTCCGCTGCTGCGCGGGCGCTTCTTCACCGACGCCGATCGCGAAGGCACACCGCGCGTGGCCGTCATTGACACAACCCTCGCGCACAAGTATTTCGGTGACGCCGACCCCATCGGAAAGACCATCAACTTCCTGGACGACCCGCCCGTCACCGTCATCGGCGAAGTCGGCCACATCATGCAGTGGGAACTCGACAACGACGCGGCCTTT
Organism: uncultured Alphaproteobacteria bacterium; assembly: GCA_963812975.1. Lineage (GTDB taxonomy): Bacteria > Pseudomonadota > Alphaproteobacteria > Micropepsales > Micropepsaceae > Rhizomicrobium. The sequence goes on from CAWEXK010000032.1 coordinate 24,310, forward strand.
CCGCTGCGCGCGCAGTTCTACCTGCCCATGGGGCAGCTCAACGGATGGCAGCTCGTCTCCACCACCGGCTTCACGTCGGACATTCTCGTCCGCGCCGACCATCCCGGCACAGTGTTTCCGGACATCGCGAGTGCCCTGCGCCGCATGAATCATGAGCAGGTGCCCTACGGGCCGAAGACCATGGACGCCATCATCGCCGACACGCTGGTCGCGCGCCGCTTCACCATGATCCTGCTCGGCGCCTTTGCCGCGCTCGCGCTGCTGCTTGCCAGCGTCGGCCTCTACGGCGTCATTTCGTACCTCGTCGGCCAGCGCACGCAGGAGATGGCGATTCGCATGGCGCTCGGCGCCGATCGCGGCAGGGTATTGCTTTGGGTTCTGCAGCGCGGATCGAGACTGGCCGCGCTGGGCGCATGCGCAGGGCTCTTCGCCGCGCTGATCGTCACACAGCTCATGGCTCACGCCTCGCTTGCGCAAACAGCCATGCTCTATGGCGTGCGTCCGTGGGATCCAGTCACCATGGGCGGCGTGGTCCTCGTGCTGATGGTCGTGGCGCTGGCCGCCTGCTACATCCCCGCGCGCCGTGCCGCTTCCGTCGATCCCATGCAGGCCCTGCGTTCCGAATAAGGAGAGGAGCAAGGTGATATCGATGCGAAAATTGCGAGCTCTCTGGACGCGCCTGGGCGGCCTATTCGGCATGCGCCGCGCAACGCATGATCTTGACGCCGAACTGGAGAGCCATCTCCAGATGCACGTCGACGACCACATCCGCGCCGGCATGAGACATCAGGAAGCGCGCCGTCAGGCGCTTATTCAGCTCGGCGGCCTCGAGCAAACGCGCCAGGCGGTGCGCGAGCGGCGCACCCTGCCGTCACTCGAAGCGTGGGCTCGCGATCTGCGCCATGCCGGCCGCGGCCTGCGCAGATCTCCGGGTTTTGCCGTGGTCGCCGTTCTGGTCATGGGTCTCGGCATCGGCGCCAGCGTGGCCCTGTTTACGGTCGTTCGCTCGGTGGTGCTGCGGCCGCTGCCGTTTTCCCAGCCCGATCGCCTCATGGCGATTTATGGACAAGACGGGAAGCAGGGCAATGTCGTAGCGTCGGGCGACTTCTACGACTGGCAGAAGTCCGCCCACGGATTCGAGCAGATCGCCATTTGGCGCTGGACCGGCTTCAACATGGCGGGCGATCGCGGAGAGCTTCCTGAATTTCTGAATGCCGGCACCTGCGCGTGGAATCTCTTCGCGACGCTCGGCGTCCAGCCTGCGCTGGGACGGGCTTTCACGCCGGCCGACGACCATGTTGGCGCTCCGCCGACCGTGATCCTCAGCTGGAGCTTCTTCCAGCGCCGCTTTAGCGGCGACCGCTCCATTCTCGGCCGCCCCATTCGCCTCAACTCACAGCTTTACACCGTCATCGGGGTCATGCCGGAATGGTTTTCTTATCCCGATCCGCAAATTCAATTGTGGATCCCGTGGCAAATCGGAGTGCCGGAGAACGATCTGCAAACGCATTACAACCACCTTGGCTACGTGGTCGGCCGGCCGAGGCCGGGAGTCACCGCAGCGGCGGCGATCCAGGGAAGTGAACGCGATCCAGCATCAGGATTTCGTCCGCTTCAACGGCGGCGGCCCGGTCGCCGACGGCGTCATCGCCAGGCCTCTGCTGGAAGACGTGGTGGGAGACATCAAAACACCGCTCTATGTCCTGCTGGGAGCCGTTGTCTGTCTGCTGCTCATCGCCTGCCTCAATTTGTCGAACCTTCTGGTGGCGCGCGTCGCAGCGCGGCGGCGCGAAGCCGCCATCCGCAGCGCCCTCGGCAGCAGCCGCTTCGGCGCTCCTCCGCCAGCAGCTCGCGGAAAGCGTGCTCATCTGCACGCTCGGCTCCTTACTCGGCATCGGAATCGCCGACGGCGCCACGCAATGGCTGACAACGCGCTGGTCGGGAATGCCGCGCGCGGAATCCGTGCACCCGGATGGTTTTGTGATCGTCTTCGTCTGCGCCGTCACGCTGGCGGCCGCGCTGCTCGCCGGTCTGTTTCCTGCGCTGTCCGCGACCCGCTCCGGCATCCTCACCGCTCTGCAGGGAGGCTCGCGCGCTACCAGCGCCGGCGCGCCCCGCGCGTCGCTGCGAAAGTCTCTGCTGACCGCCGAAGTCGCGCTCACCGTCGTGCTGCTCATGACGGCAGGGCTCCTCTTCCGCAGCTTTCTGCGGCTCCGCTCGCAGGACGTCGGCTGCGCGACGAAGAACGTGCTGACCCTCAACTTCTACCCGCGCGGCGACAAATACTCGAGGCCCGAGCAGATTATCAATTTCGACACGCAACTGCTCGACAAGGTGCGGAGTATGCCCGGCGTGCAGGCAGCCGGCCTCACCAACGTGGTTCCTGGCGGCGGATATTATGGCGATCACGAAATCTGGACCCCCGATCAACCTCCTCTTCCTCCGGGCGAACATCGCTTTGCCGCTTATCGCACCGCCGATCCCGGCTATTTCCCGGCGATGGAGATTCCCCTGGTGCGCGGACGCAACTTTGCCGACAACGAGCGCCTCGATCGCGATCGTGTCGTGATCCTCAATCAGGAGGCGGTCCGGCGTTACTTCCCTGGCGAAGATCCGATTGGCAAACATCTGCGCGTGGAGTGGCGCACGCCCACGGGCGAGATTTATGAAATTATCGGCGTGGTGCGCGACACCGCATATGAACTGGGCCGGCCCACTCGTCCCATGATGTGGTTCCCCATCCTCTCCGGCATCCCCGGCGCCGTCGCCGACAGCCAGATGCTCGTCGTGCGCAGCGGCAGCGACGTGAGCCCGCTCGCCATTCCTGTGCAGAAAATCATCGCGTCGCTCGATTCCGATCTGCCGGTGAAGAACGTCCTCACCATGGAGCAGATTCTGGGCCGGTCGACGGCCAATTAAGCTTCAGCGCAACGCTTGCGGTCGCCTTTGCGAGCCTGGCGCTTCTGCTGGCTGCAGTCGGACTCTACGGTGTGCTCGCGTATCTGGTTACGCAGAGGACATCGGAAATCGGCGTGCGCATCGCTCTCGGCGCCGGTCGACAGCACGTGCTGGGGATGGTTCTTTTCGACGGCCTCCGCCCCGCGCTGCTGGGCCTCGCGCTGGGACTGATTGCCAGTGCCGCCGCCTCGCACCTCATCCGTTCCGTGCTCTACAACACCAGTCCGGACGACGGGTCTGTCTTCGCAGTCGTGATTGCCGCGCTGCTGCTCACCGCGGTCGGTGCTTGTCTGTTGCCCGCGTGGCGCGCCGCGCAACTGGACCCAATGCGGGCCCTGCGCTCGGAATAAGGTGGAGAGGATGCGAATGCTGCGAGCTTTTCTGAAGCGGTTGGCTGGCCTCTTTGCCGGCGACCGCGCTTCGTCCGACTCGACGGCCGAGCTCGAGAGTCATCTCCAGTTCCACATCGACGACAACCTCCGCGCCGGCCTGTCGCCCGCAGAAGCGCGCCGCCAGGCGCTCATCCATCTCGGCGGCTTTGAGCAAACGCGTCAGGCGGTGCGCG
>CAWEXK010000033.1:0-196666 GCA_963812975.1 uncultured Alphaproteobacteria bacterium
ACCGGTGAGGAGAAGGAACGGATTCGCGACGCCCTCGTCGCCGAGGTCTGGCCGCTGATCGAGGCGGGACGGGTCAGGCCCATCGTGGATCAGATCATTCCGCTCGCCGAGGCCCAGGCGGCGCATGCAAGGATGGCCTCCAGCGGCCATATCGGAAAAATTCTGCTGACCCTAAGGAAATTCGTTGTCCTTGCCGGCCCCGATCGGTACAAGGCCGCCCATCCTCGAAAGGTTAGGGCCTGAGAGGTCGGGGGGCCGGTACCCCCGCCCCGGAAAGGACATGAAACATGTCCGACAGCACACCGCTGATGCCAAAGGCGACCGCCGTCTGGCTGGTCGACAACACCTCGCTCACCTTCGAGCAGATCGCCGATTTCTGCGGGCTGCATCCGCTGGAGGTGAAGGGCATCGCCGACGAAGACGTGGCCAAGGGCATCAAGGGCCAGGACCCCGTCGCCTCCGGCCAGCTCACGCGCGACCAGATCGAGAAGGCGGAAGCCGACCCGAAGCTGCGCCTCAAGCTCGCCGTGTCGAAGCACAAGATGCCGCCGGTCAAGGCGAAGAAGAGTGCCGCGCTACACGCCGGTCTCCAAGCGCCAGGACAAGCCCGACGCGGTCTACTGGATCCTGCGCAACCATCCCGAGTTCACCGATGCCGACATCGTCAAGCTGATCGGCACGACCAAGGCCACGATCCAGAAAATCCGCGAGCGCTCGCACTGGAACGCGCCCAACATCAAGGCCGTCGATCCGGTGACGTTGGGCCTGTGCTCGCAGATCGAACTCGACCTCGCCGTCGAGCGCGCCTCGCATCGCCGCGAGCGCCTAGATGAAGAAGATCGAGAAGAACGGCGAGTCGCTGAAGCCGATCGAAGAAACGGTCGATGCCGGCGGGCGACGTCGACGCCGAAGACAGCGAGCCGAATTACGTCATCGTCCGGCGCGCGGAACAGCGCGTCCGGGCCGGCCATTCAGTTGCCGAGCGACAGTGCGGCAATAATTGGGTCACCCGGACGCGAAGCGCGCCGGGTGATGACGTTCGGAAGAGCGCGAATTACGCCGCTTCCGAGCGGCCGGCATTCTCTTCGTGGCTGCGCGGATCGAGCTCCAGCGCATTGGCGGAGCCCTGCTGCGGCATGGCCACGAAATGCTCGCGGTCCTCGTTCCATGGGCCGGCGCACCGGCCATGATGCGCGAGAGCGTGAAGATCACCATGATGACGTGAACGCCTGCCGTGTAGAGGAACAGCGAGCCCATGCCCGTCGCGCGCGGTGACGATGGCGGCGAGCGTCGGGCCGGCGACCGATGCGAGCGCGTTGACCATCAGGAGCGTGGCCGAAGCCTCGAGGAATTCCGAGCGGTCGATGTGGTCGTTGGCGTGCGCGATCGACAGCGAATAGAGCGGCAGCATGGCCGCGCCGAAGAAGAGCGCCAGCGGATAGAGGAGCCAGGGATATCCGCGCCCCAGCGTGCAGCAGCGCCAGCGCCACGCCGCCGACGGCGGCCGCCGCGCACGCCGGCGCATGATCCAGCGCCGGTCCAGACGGTCCGAGAATGCGCGCCCAGCGGGATCTGGATCAGCGTGCCGCCGAGCACGAAGGCGCTCATGAAGACGGCGACGCCCGTCGTCGAGAAGCCGAGCGAGAGGGCATAGACCGGCCCCAGCGTCCAGAAGGCGCCGTTGGCGAGGCCGACGGCCGCGACGCCCGCCATGCCGACGGGCGCATGCTCCATCAGGCGGCGCACGCGCAATTCGGGGGCCGCCTGCGGCGCCGGCTGCGGCAGCAGCGTCATGCTCGACGGGAACCACGCAGAGCGTGTACAGCATGGCGGCGAGGCTGAAGAGCTCGAGCCTTTGGGCGATGCGAGCGAGCAGCAGCCACTGGCCCAGCATGATCGACGCCGAGATTGACGGCGACATAGGCCGAGAGGATGCGTCCGCGGTTCTCGTTGGTGGCGCGATCGTTGAGCCAGCTCTCGATCACCATGTAGGCGTCGGCGGCGCAGAAGCCGAAGGCCGCACGCACGACGAACCAGGCGAACGGGGTGACGAGGAGCGATTGAAAAAGGACGGTGGCGGCCGTCAGCGATGCCGCGACCGCGAAGGTGCGGATGTGGCCGACGCGCGCGAGCAGCCTGGGCACGATCAGGCAGCCGACGACGAAGCCCGCATAGTAGAACGAGCCCATGGCGCCGATCTCGAGCTGGGAAAAACCTTCCAGATGGGCACGCAGCGGGATGAGCGTCCCCGTCAGGCCATTGCCCACCAGCAGGAATGCCGTCGAAAGAAGAATCGCGCCAATGGAATAGAGTTGTGGACCCATGCGCGCGCCAGATCAGCCGGAGCTAAACGCTCGGCGCGATCATGTCAAAGCCGTCCCGACAAGTTCCGGAAGCTCGCCTTCCACTACGCCCAGACAAGCCGATCATCGACGCTGGCGTAGGCGTGAATCAAAATATTGCGGAACGCAATAATGCGTGTCAGGTCCGGGATGGCTGCAGCCATTCCGGCGTCAACGCGCCGCAACCCGCTGAACGCCTCGCCGATGATTTCGAACTGGCGCTCAACGGCGGAACGCAGCATTTCATCGGCAAGATAATCATCGAAGGTGCGGCCCGTCGTGAACCGTGCGAAGTCGTTCTGCAGCTTGCCGCGCGTCCCAAAGATATTTGCGAGCTTCCCGGCTCGTCATGGGCGCTGGAACAATGTCTGCCGCCCGGAGTCCAGAGAAATCGCGAAAGAAAGGATTTGCGACCGACACTTCGGTGACCAGATCGATCTCACGTCCAAAAACGGATTGCAGGCCTTCTCTAAGTCCAAAATAGGAGTCTGCGTATGCAGCGGGATCCATCGGCTCGAAATCCACCAGAAAATCCAGGTCGCTCGCGGCCGCATCGAATCGGCCGGACGCAGCCGAACCGACAAGATCCAGCCGGCGCACGCCGTAGCGATTGCACAGCGCCGATAGTTTGGGCCCTGCGGCTGCGACACTGTTCAGCATGGACTGCGCCTGATTTTGGAACTTGTCTGCGATGGCCGCCTTGAAGTCGGGCATTGCCTGACTCCTGCTGGAACGATAGCACGGGTTCCGCTCGAGTCGGCAAAGCAATGCCGAGGTTCGCGAAACGGTTGCCGGCCGCCGCGCTTCACCCTCGGGTCAGAACACATATCGCGCGACGAGGAAGCCGGCGACGAGCAGGATGAGAAACAACACGAATACCAGTTCGAGTCGTTTCTCGATGAAGACGCGCACGGGATCGCCGAACACGAAAAGAAGGCCGGCTTCGAGCGAGAAGCGGGCGCCGCGCGTGATCGTCGACAACACCACGAAGAGCCAGAGATTGTAGCCGGCAAAGCCGGACGCAATGGTGACGAGCTTGTAGGGAATGGGCGTAAGGCCCTTGATCAGAATGATCGCGGCGCCCCACCTGGCATAGGCAGCGCGGAACGCCTGCAGTGACGAGCCGTAGCCATAGGCTTCGATCAGCCAATGGCCGACCGAACTGTAGAGAAGGGCCCCGATCGCATAGCCGAGCAGCCCTCCCAATACCGAGAACAGTGTGCACCAGGCGGCCAGGTGAAACGCGCGCCGCCGATCGGCGAGCACCATCGGCACCAGCATCATATCCGGCGGAAGCGGAAAAAACGAGCTCTCCGCGAATGCCACGGCGGCAAGCGCCCACCAGGCGTAAGGGCCCGCGGCATGCCCGATAATCCAGCGATAGAGCGCACGGAGCGCGCCATCGCGCGGCCTGATCTCAACTCGTTCGCGCATGCTGTGTTCTGCAACGCCGCGGCGTTCCTAGCAATCGCGACAGGGCCGCATCCATGCGCGGGTTCGCTTGCCGCGGGGTAACGGTTTGAAATAGCTTTCGCCAATTCTGCAGACTCCGAAAATCTCATGGCGCCGCGACGGCCAGGCAGGAAAGGGAAGGCGAAGGCGCGTTTTCTCGCGCGCAACAAAACCGCAGCGAAGCGGAAGCGAGCAAAAAAAGCCGCGCCGCTGTCGGCGCCTCCGCTGCGCCCACGCAAGGTTCTGGGCCGCCGCAAAGGCGCCTCGGCGCCGCGCCTGGTCGCAAGGCCCCGGCACGAAATCGGCAACGACATCTACGATCGCGATCTCGAGCGCAATCCCGCCAATTTCCAGCCGCTGACGCCGCTCTCCTTTCTCGAGCGTGCGGCGCAAGTGTTCCCCGAACATCCCGCGATCGTGCATGCGAGACGCACCCATACCTACGCCAAATTCTACGCGCGCGCGCGCAGGCTCGCCTCGGCGCTTGCCGAAGCGCGGCATCCGCAAGGGCGACACGGTCGCGGTGATGCTGGCCAACACGCCGCCGATGCTGGAAGCGCATTATGGCGTGCCGATGACGGGCGCGGTGCTCAACGCGCTCAACACGCGGCTCGATCGCGGCGGCGCTCGCCTTCATGCTCGATCATGGCGAAGCGAAGATGCTGATCACCGATCGCGAATTCGCGCCCGTCATCAAGGAGACGCTGAAGCTCGCGAAGGTGAAGCCCGCTCGTCATCGACTGTGACGATCCGCGAATTCCCGCAAACGGGCGAAGCGCTGGGCAAGATCGACTACGAGGAGTTTCTCGCCGGCGGCGATCCCGATTTCGCGTGGCAGATGCCGGACGACGAATGGGACGCGATCGCGCTCAACTACACCTCCGGCACCACCGGCAATCCCAAGGGCGTCGTCTTCCATCATCGCGGCGCCGCGCTGATGGGTTACGGCAATGTGCTGGCCGCGCGGCATGGCGCAGCATCCCGTGCTATCTCTGGACGCTGCCGATGTTCCACTGCAACGGCTGGTGCTTTCCCTGGTCGCTGTCGGTGGTCGCGGGCACCCATGTCTGCCTGCGCTGGGTGCGCGCGAAGGCGATCTACGATGCTCTGGCCGACAACATGGCGTGACGCATCTGTGCGGCGCGCCGATCGTGATGTCGACGCTCATCAATGCGCCGCCGGAAGAACGCCAGCGCCTGCCGCGCGCAGTCGGGTTCATCACGGCGGCCGCACCGCCGCCCGAATCCGTGCTCGCCGCGATGGCGGAGGCCGGGTTCAACGTCACGCATGTCTACGGCCTGACCGAGACCTACGGTCCCGCCGTCGTCAATGAATGGAAGACGGAGTGGGACACGCTCGACGCCAACGCCCGCGCCGCGCGGAAAGCGCGCCAGGGCGTGCGCTATCACGCGCTCGAAGAACTTGGCGGTGATGGATCCGGAAACGCATGGAGCCGGTGCCCGCCGACGGCGAGACGCTGGGCGAAGTGATGTTCCGCGGCAATATCGTGATGAAGGGCTATCTGAAGAATCCGCAGGCGACGCAGGAAGCCTTCGCCGGCGGCTGGTTTCATTCCGGCGATCTGGGCGTGATGCATCCCGACGGCTACATCCAGCTCAAGGACCGCTCCAAGGACATCATCATCTCGGGCGGCGAGAACATCTCCTCGATCGAGGTGGAAGACGCGCTGCTCAAGCATCCCGCCGTGCTGTTCGCCGCGGTGGTGGCCAGGCCCGACGAGAAATGGGGCGAGACGCCTTGCGCCTTCGTCGAGCGCAAGCCCGGGCACGAACACGTGACGGCGCAGGAATTGATTCGACTGCTGCCGCGACCAATCTCGCGCGCTACAAATGTCCGCGGCACGTCGTCTTCTGCGAACTGCCGAAAACGTCGACCGGCAAGATCCAGAAATTCAAGCTGCGCGAACGGGCGAAGACGTGCGGGTGAGCGCCTGTTTATTCTCGTCTGATTCCTCGACCTTGCGTCCGCCGCGCTCGATCACGAACGCGATGTCCTGTGCGCGCACGGAAACATGTCGGCGGTCACCGTGCTTTTCGTTTTCGACGAAATCCTGCGCACGCTCCTGCCGGTTCGATTGGCGATGATTGACATGGCGGCCGATTTCAGCGCGAGCTGCGTCTCGCTGAAGAGAGTCGCTTGATCGGCGCACTCGGCGTGCTCGGCATTCGTGACGGCCGAACGCGTGGCGGAACTGTTTCTGGCGCGACGCAATAGCGCACGCCTGCTGAAGCGCGGCGCGCGCGAGGTCGCGGCCGCGCATTATCCGCTGATCGTTGCGCTGCATGCGGCATGGCTCGGCGGATTGTGGTTGCTGGCCTGGGATCGCCCGATCCGTCCCGCCTGGCTCGCGCTTTTTGCGGTGGTCCAGATACTTCGCTTCTGGGTGCTCGCCACGCTTGGGGAGCGCTGGACGACACGCATCATCGTCCTGCCGGGCGCGCCGCTCGTGAAAGCGGGCCCCTACCGGTTCCTGAACCATCCGAACTATGTGATTGTCGTCGCGGAGATCGCGATGCTTCCGCTCGCCTTTGGACTGCCGTGGTACGCCCTGGCATTTTCGATTCTGAATGCGGTCGTGCTTTCCGTTCGCGTGACAGCTGAAAACGCGGCCCTTCGAGGAGACGCCAATACCTCAGACCGACGCGGATAGGGTTCCGGCCACGGCATGGGCGGGCTTTGCCATGATGTGCATCGGCATGTTCATGGCGATCCTCGATGTGCAGGTGGTGGCGACGTCGCTGCCGACGATCCAGGGCGCGCTGCGAATTCCGCGCGATCAAATGAGCTGGATTCAAACCGCCTATCTGATCGCGGAAGTCATCGCCATTCCTCTTACCGGATTTCTGACGCGCCTGCTGACCATGCGCTGGCTGTTCGTCGTTTCGATCTCGATCTTCACGATTGCATCGATTGGCTGCGCATCGAGCGGAAGCTTTTCCGCGCTGATGGCGTGGCGCGTGCTTCAGGGCTTTTCGGGCGGGACCCTGATTCCCGCCGTATTCACGGCGGTTTTCCTGCTGTTTCCCGCCCGGCTGCAGGGCGTCGCCACCACGATTGCCGGGTGTTCTCGCGGTGCTCGCGCCCACGGTCGGTCCGGTCGTCGGCGGCTGGATCACGCAGACCTATTCCTGGCACTGGCTGTTCCTGATCAATGTCGTGCCGGGAATTCTCTCGGCGGCAGCGGCCGCGCGGTTCCTGCCGGCTGGAAAACCGCCGTGCGCGACGAAGCACGCTCGCTGGACATCGTCTCGATCGGATGCATGGCGATTGCGCTGGCGACTCTGGAAATCGCGCTCAAGGAGGCTCCCGGCCGCGGGTGGCTGTCGCCGCTGGTCTGCGGACTGCTTGCGGTGTCGGTGGTCAGCGGCGTGACGTTCGCGCGGCGGTCGCTCGGCCGCCACAAGCCGTTCGTGGAGCTTCGCACGCTCAAGGATCCGACATTCGCCGCCGGCTGTCTGCTCAGCTTCGCGCTCGGCATCGGTCTCTTCGGTTCGGTCTACATGATGCCGGTGTTTCTGGCTTTCGTGCGCGGCCATGGCGCACTGGAGATCGGCAGCACGATGCTGGTCACGGGGGTGGCCCAGCTGGCAACGGCGCCGATCGCGGTGGCGCTCGAGCGAAGGCTCGATGGCAGATTGCTCACGGCGGCGGGCTTTGCGGTGTTCGCGCTGGGTCTGGAAATGAGCGCATTCCAGACACCGCAGACGGATTTCGCCGGCATGTTCTGGCCGCAGATCGTGCGCGGCGTGGCGATCATGTTCTGCCTGTTGCCGCCGACGCGGCTCGCACTGGGCCAGCTCCCGCCGGATCGCCGTACCCGACGCGAGCGGCCTCTTCAATCTGATGCGCAATCTCGGCGGCGCAATCGGCATTGCGCTCATCGACAGCGTCATCTACGGCCGCGCACCGGCTCACGCGCAGACGATCGTGCATCGGCTCACGGCAGGCGATATCGAGACCGCCAAATTCGTCGGCATCCCCCTCAAACTGTTCCGCAACCGTCCGGCAGGCCCGCTCGACCCCGACACGCAGACGCATTCTGGAAGTGATGGTCCGACACGCCGCTTTTGTTCGCGCCATGAACGATGCATGGACGCTGGTGGCGGTTCTCACCCTCGCCGCTGTTCTTGGCTTGCCCTTCGCGCGCATTCAGCGCGGCAGAGAAGCGCCACGCCTGCGATGCTGATTCACGGCGGGGCGCCGGCTCCGGCGCGAGATGCGCCGGAGCCGGAATCAGCGCCTAGCGGTAGACGCGGTGGAAGGTGACGCGATCGCGCACCCACCCATTGTGGAGCCAGAAATACCGCTCGCCGCCAACGGTGCGGACATAGACCGGTCCGCGATACCACACGCCATCGACGAACAGCGGCTGGCCGTACACCGGATAGCCGCAATAGGCCGGGCGGAAGCGGAAGGGCCGGTAGCAGGGATTGCCGACGCCGACGACCACGCCCGGCGTTCCGACCGACACGCCGACGCTGACGCCCGCGCTGGCCGGAGCAGCGAGCCCCAAAGCCGTGCCCGCGAGCATGGCCGCGCCGACCACGATCTTCGATAGGGATTTCATTTTCGTTCTCCTCTTTTTCGGCAGCCGAGATGGCCACCGACTGCGAGAAGGATGGGCGCGCAGCCGTGAACCGGCTCTGAGGCGGATGTTCAGAACGGGTTCATCGCGGCAACAGGTCGTGGCGAAGAGGCCTGCAGCGACACCTGGTTACACACAGACGCACCATCGCGGCCCGCAGGCCGACATGCGCAGTCAGTGCACGCTGCTGCGCAGGCGCTCTATCTCGTCTTTGACTCTCAACTTTTCTTTTTTGAGGGCGGCGACCCGGACTTCGTCCCAATCGGGATGGGCCATCTCGGATTCGATCATTTCCTGGAGTTTTTTATGCTTTTCAGACAGTTCCTGCATATGTCCCTGCAGAGCCATCTTTCGCACCTCGTTCACAAAAGATGCACAAATAAACCACCATCCCGGTCATTTGTCACGACCCGATTTGGGTTGGCGGTCGACGAATTGCCGGGCAAGCACTGTCGATCAGTAGTATGGTTTGCCTCCCATGACCGAAGCCGAGGAACGGGCGCTGCGGGTCGCGCTGGCGGCGCTGATCGAGGAACATCGCGACCTGGACGCCGCGATTGCCATCATGGTCGAGCGCGGGCCCGGCGACCAGCTGCAGTTAACGCGTCTTAAGAAACGTAAACTCCAGCTTAAGGACCACATCGCGCGCCTCGGAGACGCGCTGCTGCCGAACATCATCGCGTGAAGGCCGGCAGACTCGCCGGGCGTCAACAGATCCGATCCGCTCGGGCCGACCGGCACATCTTTCCTTGCGCGGCCCCGCGCCTATAATGGGCCGCTTCTCGCCGGCGCCCGCAGAGGCAGGAAGCATGACCGCCGCATCACCGCTCATTGGTCTCATCATGGGGAGTCAGTCCGACTGGCAGACCCTGCGGATGGCGGCGCAAATCCTTGACGAGCTTGGCATTTCACACGAAGCACGCATCGTGTCCGCGCACCGCACGCCGGACCGGCTCTACGCTTATGCCAAGAAGGCCAAAGACCGTGGCCTGCAAGTGATTATCGCCGCAGCGGGAGGAGCTGCCCACCTGCCCGGAATGACCGCCGCCATGACGCCCTTGCCCGTTCTCGGCGTCCCGGTCGAGACCGCGGCGCTCAAGGGAATGGACAGCCTACTCTCCATCGTGCAGATGCCGGGAGGCGTTCCAGTGGCCACCTTCGCAATCGGGGAAAGCGGAGCGCGCAACGCGGCGCTACATGCCGCCGCCATTCTCGCGCTCGCGGATTCTGCACTCGCCCAACGCCTCGACGCCTGGCGCCAGCGTCAGAGCGACACGGTCGCCGAGCGGCCGGCGGAAACCGCGACGCAATGAATTCATCGTTATCGCCTGCTCTGCCCGTGCCGCCCGGGAACACAATCGGAATCCTCGGCGGCGGCCAGCTGGGGCGCATGCTTGCACTTGCCGCGGCGAGGCTGGGGCTGAGGAGTCATATCTATTCCGATCACACGGACGCGCCTGCCTTCGAGGTGGCGGCGATGTGCACGCGTGCGAGCTACGATGACCGCACGGCACTCGCGGCTTTCGCAAGCTCTTGCAGCGCCATCACTTTCGAATTCGAGAACGTGCCGAGTGCGGCCGTGGCGTTTCTCGCGAGCGAAAAACCCACGCATCCCGATGCCCACGCCCTCGCGGTGACACAGGACCGCCTTGCGGAGAAAACGTTTCTTTCGAATCTGGGGCTTTCCACGACGCCATTTGCACGCGCCGACTCCGGCGCAGAAGCGCGCGCCGCGCTGGCACAGATCGGGGCGCCCGGGATTTTGAAGACGCGCCGTCTCGGCTATGACGGCAAAGGCCAGGCGAAGATCGCATCGACCGGCGATCTCGATTCCGCCTTTCAATCCTTGCGACACGCGCCCGCAATTCTCGAGCGCCGCGTGGACTTCGCGTTCGAATGTTCGGTCGTCGCCGCGCGCGCCGCCGACGGCGCGTTCGCGGCCTACGATCCGCCGGAAAACCATCACGTCGATCAAATCCTGCGCCGCTCCGAAGTGCCGGCGCGACTCACGGCTGCGCAATGTGCGCACGCGCAGGCGGCAACCAGGAGAATAGCCGACGCTCTGAATTACGTGGGCGTGCTGGCAGTCGAATTCTTCGTCGCGAAGGGGGGGGCGCTGCTCGTCAATGAAATCGCGCCGCGGGTTCACAATTCCGGGCACTGGACGCTTGAGGCCTGTGTCGTCAGCCAGTTCGAGCAGCACATCCGTGCCGTGGCGGGCTGGCCGCTCGGCGATCCCTCACGCCATTCCGACGCTGTGATGGTCAATCTCATCGGCGCCGAAGCTGAAGAGTGGCAGGCGCTGGCGCGCTCGCCCGGGGCGCTGCATCTCTACGGCAAACGGGAAAGCCGACCCGGCCGCAAGATGGGACACGTTACCCGCCTTTCGCCCTTGAGCGGGGCCTCGCCGGTTTGCGCGACGCCGGATTGAGAATTTCCGAAAGGGTCGGCAGTTCGCTCGCGCGGCCGCGAAGCCGCGCCTTGAACTTCTCGAAACGCATCACGTCGTCGATGCGGCGCTGCAGGAACGCATCGGTAATTTGCTCGTCTGCGCCGGTATCGGAAAACCAGCGCAGCAGCGTGGACGAGTAGACGCCGGCAAGAATGGCGCGCTTGGTGTAGAAACTGAAATCGGTCGAGGTATCCCCGATTCCCCGCCACACGGCGTCTACGGTACGATACAGAAGCTTCACTCCGAGGCTGGCGTGAGGCGGCAACGTCAGAAACGCAGCGGCACGACGCGCCGCTTCCTTGTGCGGCCTGAGAACTGCGAGACGGAGCTTCACTGCCAGCGCGATACGTTCGCGAATCTTGAGCTGGGACAGCTTCGTCTGCGCCAGCTCGCGCTTCATCTCCGCGTCGGCCCATTCGGAGAATCCTTCCACCAGGCTGAGCGGACCATCCGGAAAAAACCGCTGGAGCGTGCCGTCCGGAACACCCGAGTTCGCAGCGGCGCGTTTCAGAACCTTGTCGGTAAAGCCTTCGAAAGGAACATGCTTCAATGCCGCCAGGAGAACGGCATCTCTCGCTCCGCTGCCTGTTTCGCGCGCAGGCTTGGCCGGCCGCTTGCGCGGCTTTGCGGAGTTGGTCACGACGCGTCCTTGCGCGCCCAGTAGCGCGATTCCGATCTCGAAAATGAAGCTTCTCAGATCCTTCATCCGCTGCGGATAGAGGATCCCGTCCAGATGATCGACTTCGTGCTGCACGACGCGGGCGTGGAAGCCGCGCGCGATCCGCGTAACCTCGGCGCCCTCCTGGTCTGCGCCGCGATAACGGATGTGCGCCGGGCGCTCGACAAAACCGCGCAAGCCGGGCACCGACAGGCAACCTTCCCAACCGCCTTCCGTTTCGCCGTCCAGAACCTCGATTTCCGGATTGATCAGGACCGTCAAAGGCGCCGAGTGGTCGAACAGGTCGGCTTCTGCCAAGGCCGGATCCGAGCGCTCCTGCGGCGCCTGGAAGACAAGGACGCGCAACGGTACGTGCACCTGCGGCGCGGCAAGCCCCGCGCCGTTCGCATCCATCATGGTCTGGATCATATCACCGACGAGCCGGCGGATTTGCGGCGCGCGGGGATCGGGGACCGGCTCGGCGCGCCGGGCAAGAACGGGATGGCCCATGCGGGCGATCTTGAGGATGGACATCGCCCAAATATGGGATCAGTGCTGCCTTGGGTCAAAGCCGTTTCATGGCCCGCATAGACAGCCCACACCCCTTCTGATATCTAGCCCCGCCTTTCAGGACCAAACCGGAGCAGCCCTTGCAGATCATCGTTCGGGACAACAACATCGACCAGGCGCTCAAGGCGCTCAAAAAGAAGATGCAGCGGGAAGGCATCTTCCGCGAGATGAAACTGAGGGGCCATTACGAGAAACCATCCGAGAAGCGGGCGCGCGAGCGTGCGGAGGCGATCCGGCGCTATCGCAAGCTCCAGCGCAAGCGTCTGCAGCGCGAAGGCGTACTGCCGCGCTAGGCCGCGCGAATCCAGCATTTTGTTGCCCTCTGTCGTCAGCGCCCGCTTTATGCGGGCGATACGCTTTCCGTAGCGGAACAATGGATCCCCCCACATGACGCCTTGTCGTCCGCGGCGCTTCGCGCGCACGGGAGGCTGGTGACGCCCCCGCGAGGAGAGTGGGAAAAGCCGTTTCGTGATAAGACCCGGCTCCGCTAGAAGGCTCGGACCATGTTCACCCCGACCGGAATTACTCGCGAGCAGCTGGAAGCGAGAGGCCGCAAGCTCCTGCGGCGCGAAGGCAGGCAGGTTCTGCTGATCGCGACGGGAAGCCGCGTCTTCGCCATTTCCAATCGATGCCCCCACGAAGGCTATCCGTTGAGCGAAGGAACGCTCGGGCCGGACTGCGTGCTTACCTGCAACTGGCACAATTGGAAATTCGATCTGGAAAGCGGTGAAGCGCTCGTCGGCCGCGATCCCGTCCGCACCTATGCGACCGAGATCCGCGAGGGCGAAGTCTTCGTTGATTTCTCCGATCCGTCTGCGGAAGTGCAGCGCGCCCGTGCGCTCAAGGGTCTTGAAGCAGCCCTCTCGGACAATGATCCAGCGCGGATGGCGCGCGAGGTGGCGCGTCTTCAGCGGGCGGGTTTCGAGGCGCGGGAGGCGCTCGCGCATGCATTCCTGATTCGCAATGAGCGACTCGAAGACGGAATGACACATGCACATGCCGCTGCCGCCGACTGGCTTCTTCTCGCCGAGCGCGCCGGGAGCCCAGAGCAAAGGCTCGCTGCGTTCCTCGAACCGCTCGCGCACATTGCCTGGGACACCGAGGGGGCGGTTGAGTTTCCTTATGCCGATGGCGTCGAGCCCTGGGATGCGCGCGCCTTCATCGCGGCGCTCGAAGCGGAAAACGAGCGCGATGCGCTCGCGCGCATCAGAGGCGCTGTGGCGGAGGGAATTCCCTATTCGCAGTTGCGGCCCGCGTTCGGCGAGGCGGCGCTCGCCCATTATGCCGATTTTGGGCATTGCGCGATCTACACGCTGAAGACGGGCCAACTCATCGAGCGGCTCGAAAATGACGATGCGCGTGCCACCATGTTCGCCCTGGTGCGGATGATTGCGCGCGCGACACGGGAGGAGCGGCTTCCGGAATTTCGCGGCTACACGCGGGCGCTCGCCGAATGGGACGGAACCGGACGCGAGAACGCGCGCGCGGAAAACTTCGCCGGAAGCGCTATCGAGGGCGCCTTGCGCCGCGCGGTAGCCTGTTCGGGCCGTCCGTCACGAGAGATTTATGATGCGCTGCTCGGAGCCGCGGCTTTCAACCTGCTCCACTTCGACATCGGTTTCGACAGGGCAAGCGAAAACGCGCTGGCAGACAACATCAGCTGGCTCGATTTCACCCACGCGCTCACATTCGCGAATGCCTGCCGCCACATCTGCGAAGACCGACCCGATCTGTGGCCGCGAGCTCTGCTGCAGCTCGCATTGTTCGTCGGCCGCAACAGGAAATACGTGAACGGCAGCGAGCCGATCGAGAGTTGGCGCATCGATGATCGTTCGCGCTTCTTTTCGCTGGAGCAGCGCGCACTCTACGACCACGGCGTGGTGGAACCGATCATCGCCTGTCACCGTCTGAAAGTGCTGTTCGCTCTCGAGGACGAACTCGCGGCGGCGCCCGATGCGCCTTGGGCCGACGAAATGTGCGCGGCCGTCAACCGCTATCTCCACACGCCGATGAAGCGCCATCACGGGCTCCGCAACGCCGCGCAGGCGCTGGATTTCGTTGCGAAGGAAGCCTAGTCGGCACCGCAGTCGGCGCAGACGGCGACCTCGACGGTCACGTGGCTCAGATCCGGATGACGCCGTCGCAACGCCGTTTTGACCGCCTCGGCGCTAGTCGGATCAGGGCTGACCAGGGACACGATCAGTCCGTGATGGCCGGGGCCGAGCCGCCACAGATGCAGGTCGGCCACGCGCGCGCCCAGATCGACTTCGACCATTGCGCGAATTTCGCGCGCCAGCGCGGGATCGGCTTCAGCGTCGAGCAGCACGAGGCCGCTATCGCGAACGAGACCAAAAGCCCATGAGGCGATGACGCCGGCACCGATGCAGCCTACCAGCGGATCGAGCCAGCGCAGGTGCAGGAACAACCCGCCGGCGAGCGCGGTCAATGCGAGCACCGAGGTCGCGGCGTCGGCCAACACGTGAATATAGGCGGCGCGAATGTTGTGGTCGCGGGCATGTCCGGCATGCTGATGGTCGTGACTGTCGGCGAGAATGAACGCGCAGCTGACATTCACCCCAAGCCCGATCGCCGCGATGATCAGCGCATCGCGATAATCGACCGCGACCGGCGCCAGCAACCGTTCGATGGATTCGAACGCGACACCCGCGGCGATCATGCCCAGGATGATCGCGCTCGCAAATGCCGCGAGGTCGCCGAACTTGCCGGAGCCGAAGGTGAAGCGCGTGTTGGCGGCGTGGCGCCGTGCCAGCCAATAGGCGCCGGCCGCTAGTCCCAGCGCGCCCACATGCGTCGCCATATGCACGCCGTCGGCCAACAGCGCCATTGAGCCGAACAGGAAATCCAGCGGCGATCTCGACGGCCATGAACACGGCGGTGACGCCCGCCGCCAGCCGCGCGCGCACCTCTGCGCGCTCGTGCCCGTGCCCGAGAAAATGGTGATCGTGCGTCCACAGCCCGTGATCGTGGGTATCAGTCATGAGAACGTGTCAGCCATGGGGCAAGGATAATATGGGCGGCCGCGCAATACGAATCCCGGGAGCCCAGGAACGTCATCCCAGCGCCTTCACGATTCCTTCGGTCATCTTCTTCGCGTCGCCGAACAGCATCATGGTGTTATCGCGGAAGAACAGCTCGTTCTCGATTCCGGCATAGCCCGAGCCCATGCCGCGTTTGACGAACAGCACTGTCCGCGCCTTCTCGACGTCGAGAATCGGCATGCCGAAGATCGGCGATCGTGGATCGTTCCTGGCGGCCGGATTGGTCACGTCGTTGGCGCCGATTACGTACGCCACGTCGGTATTCGCGAACTGGCCGTTGATGTCTTCGAGCTCGAACACTTCGTCGTATGGCACGTTGGCTTCGGCGAGCAGCACGTTCATGTGCCCCGGCATGCGGCCGGCGACCGGATGGATGGCGTAGGAGACCTTCACGCCTTCCTTCTTCAGAAGGTCAGCCATCTCGCGTACCGCGTGCTGTGCCTGGGCGACGGCCATGCCGTAGCCGGGCACGATGATTACCGAACCCGCGTTCTTCATGATGAATGCTGCATCTTCGGCGGCGCCCTGCTTCACCAAGCGCGTCTCCGCCGCGCCCGCCGCGGCGACTTCTCCGCCGAAGCCGCCGAGAATGACGGACACGAACGAGCGGTTCATTCCCTTGCACATGATGTAGGAGAGGATGGCGCCCGAAGAACCGACCAGCGCGCCGGTGATGATGAGCGCGGTATTCTCCAGCGTGAAGCCGATGCCGGCAGCCGCCCATCCCGAATAGGAGTTCAGCATCGACACGACCACCGGCATGTCCGCGCCACCGATCGGGACGATGAGCGTGATGCCGAACACGAAGGATAGCGCCGCGATTGCCCAGAAGCTCCAATGGGGCTGGGCGATCGCAAAATGGACGATCAGCGCCACGATCGCGGCGGCGAGGAAAATGTTGATCACGTGCCGGGCAGGCAGAAGAATGGGCGCGCCACTCATATTGCCGTTGAGCTTGGCAAAAGCGATGAGCGAGCCGGCGAAGGTGATGGCGCCGATGGCGGCGCCCAGGCTCATTTCGATGAGACTTTGCGTGCGGATCGCACCTTCCGAACCGATTCCATAAGCGCCGGGGCTATACATTGCCGCCGCCGCGACCAGCACGGCGGCGAGACCGACGAGGCTGTGGAAGGCCGCCACAAGTTGCGGCATCTGGGTCATTGCGATGCGCCGCGCGATGACCGCGCCGATGGTGCCGCCGACAGCTATGCCGGCGACAATCAATCCCCAGGTCAGCGCGTCGGTAATGCCTGCGACCCAAAGGGTCGTGGCAACAGCAAGCGCCATCCCTGCGATGCCGCGCCAATTACCGCCGCGAGACGTCTCCGGGCTCGACAGTCCACGCAGCGCCAGGATGAACAGCACGCCCGACGCGAGATAGGCGAGCGCGGCGGCGTCCGCCTTCATCGCTTCTCTTTCTTCTTGTACATGGCGAGCATGCGGCCGGTAACGAGAAACCCGCCGAATATGTTCACGCAGGCGAGCATGAGTGCGAGGAAGCCGAATATTTTCGAGGCAAAGGAGGTGCTGCCCAACGCTGGCACCGAAACCGCAATCAGCGCGCCCACGACGATGACCGAGGAAATCGCGTTGGTCACGCTCATCAGGGGAGTGTGCAGCGCCGGCGTGACGCTCCACACCACGTAATAGCCCACGAAGATCGCCAGCACGAATATGGAAAGGCGGAAGACGAAGGGATCGATCGCTTCCATGTCATTCACCCTTTCAGCGCGGGATGGACAATCTGGCCGTCGCGCGTGAGGCCGGCGCCCTTGATGATCTCGTCGTTCCAGTCGAGAGCAAGCGCGCCGGTTTTTCTGTCAACCATCAGCGCCACAAAGTTGAACAGGTTGCGCGCATAAAGGCTCGACGTGTCGGTCGCCAGACGCGCCGGAAGATTCGTGAACCCCATGATGGTAACGCCGAATGCCTCGACGATCCGGTCGGGTTTCGACAGGGGACAGTTGCCCCCCTGCTCCACCGCGAGATCGACGATGATCGAGCCGCGCCGCATCGACTTCACCATCTCTTCGGTGACGAGCACGGGCGCCCGACGCCCCGGGACGAGCGCGGTGGTGATGACGATGTCCTGTTTCCTGATGGTATCGGCAATCAGGGCCGCCTGCTTCGCCTGGTATTCCATCGACATCTCCCTGGCGTAGCCTGCGGCCGTTTCCGCTTGCCGGAATTCCTCGTCGACGACGGCGACAAAGGTGGCCCCCAGCGATTCCACCTGCTCCTTGGTCGCCGGGCGCACGTCGGTGGCCGAGACGATCGCCCCCAGCCGCCGTGCCGTTGCGATCGCCTGCAACCCGGCGACTCCCACCCCCATGATGAAAACGCGCGCTGGTGCGATGGTTCCCGCCGCAGTCATCATCATCGGCATGGCGCGGCCGAACCGCGCGGCCGCCTCGATGACCGCCTTGTATCCCGCGAGATTCGCCTGGCTCGACAGCGCGTCCATGGTTTGCGCGCGCGAGATGCGCGGTACGAACTCCATGGCGAAGGCGATCACCCGGCGCGCCGCCAGCGCCGCAATCGCATCCTTCTCCGTATACGGAGCAAGGAGCCCGGCCAGCACGGCGCCGCTCTTCATGGCGGCAATGCCGGCGGCCTCCGGCGTGCGCACTGCGAGCACGATGTCGGCATCGCCGAGCGCCGCCGCTGCATCGGGCGCAAGCGTCGCGCCTGCCGCGAGATACTCGGCGTCCGCAAAAAAGGCGAGCTCCCCGGCGCCCGTCTCGACGGTCACCGAAAGGCCAAGGCCCTTCAGTTTTTTGACGGTCTCCGGCGTGGCCGCGACACGGGCTTCGCCGGCGCGGCGTTCCTTGATGACTGCGAGATTCATGCGTCCGGGACGGGTTCAGTCGTGCGTGCGGAAAATTGCGAGGAGCATGAGCAGCGCGGCGGCTCCGATGGCCTGCCACTTCATGAAACTGAGAAAACCGTGCCATGTCTTCAAATGCTCGGCCATATCCGCATTGTCCGAATCAGGGCCGTGTTCGGTCTGTGACGCCATGCTGTTCGTCCTGGGCGAAACGGCGGGACTATACCGATCCGCTCTCCCGTAGCAACGGCCGTGAATCGCGCCGGCGTCATGCCTGCCAGTCGAGCCATGCTCCGTGAGGCTGGCAGATGCGCCAGCAGGCGCGTGTCCCTCACGCCGTCTCGATAGCGATGAAGGAACAAGGGTGCTTCTCCCGAGAGGGTTCCCTCCAGGCTCAGGCGCCAGAGCGGACGGCGAAGACTGGCGCCGACGAGCAGGTCGTCGAGCGCTGCGCGCTCTTCGTCCGAGAATTGATAGGTAACGAAGCTGTGATAGACGCAAGCTGTCTGGTCCGGCGGTATTTCGCCGAGCGCATCGGGCAGAAGCGCCAGTGCATCCCCTTCGCGGATGGGTGGCCGCGCACTTGCGTGAATTTCGAGCACCTTTTCGAGGCGAGCGAATCGCGCGATGTGATCGGGCCAGACAAGCGCTCTCAACCAGTCGCGCTCGTCGTCGCACGACAAGATCGACCGGATTGCGCTCCAGTCCGACCCGATGCGCCACATGGGGCGTTGCGCCCGCGGGCGGCATTTTTGGCCACGCAATTCGGTTTCCAGAACAAGCGGGGCGTGGGCTGGTCCCGCATGGATCGACTCGCCGGCACGGATGTAGCGCACGCCGTAGCGGTCCCAGATGAGATCGAAGCCCGCGCTCGGTCCAAGCTCGATAAGATGCAGCGGCTCGTCTGCGTCCCGTGCGAGCGCGCGGAATCCGGCGTGAAGCAAGGCCGAGCGGCCGACCTCGTTGGTATTGGTCACGCGCGAACGGACGAGCGGCGCCAGCTCCGCGCGATGCGTGACGACGAAGTCCTTGAATGCGGCGAATGCGCCGTCGAGTTCGTGTGGCGGCGTTCCGCGATGAAGAGTGGGATAAAATAATCGAAGCGGATGCTGCGTACCTCGCAACAGCAGGAAATGCACCGCCGCGAAAAGGATATTGGCGGGCGGCTGCCCGGCGCGAACGTTGTTGGCGAAACTCTTCAGCTCGTCGTCCCGCGACACGCCGAGGGCGAATTGTTCATAGAGCGGAGCGGGATTGCGCCGCGTTTCCGCCACGAAGAAATCCCAATAGTCGACTGATCCCGCCGTCACTTCGCCTCCGGAAGCGGAACGCGCGCGCCCTGAAAGGCGGCACGCTGACGCCTCGCGAGTGCTGTGCTGTCGAAATCGGCGATCTCCTGCTCGAACAGCTGGTGAAAATTGAGCCGGGCACGCAGCCGGATCAGCGCGCCCCCAAGCCCGATCGCCGCGCGATCCATGAACACGAACTCGCGCGGCGGTCTGATGCCGCCAAGCTGCTTCAGCTTCGCGTGCACTTCATTGGCCTGCTTCAATCCGTATTCCGCCGCGGGAACGCCGTCATCGACGAGCCGCACGCGGTCGTCCAGAAGCGGTGTGAAGATGAACCGGGCCCACAAATTCATGACGCGAACGAGTTCGGGTGTCACCGCGCGGAAGCCCCAGGCGCGATAGGATTGCGCGGCAAGCTCATCGTTGCGGGCTTTGAGCGCGCGATAAAGGCCGATAACACCGTCGACGAAAGCCGGCGTGAAGGTGCGTACGCAGCCATAGTCCAGCAGATTGATTCCGCCGTCCGCGCGCACGGCATAGTTTCCCAGATGCGGATCGCCGTGGATGACGCCGTAGCGCGCGAAGGGCCCCCACCACGCTTTGAAAAGGGCCGCGGCGATGCGGTTGCGCGCCGCAAGAGCGGCATCTTCGAAATCCACGATCGGGCGGCCCTCCAGCCAACTCATGGTCAGAAGACGCTTCGTCGACAACGCGGTGACCGGCTCGGGCACCGCGATATCGTCGCATCCCGCAAGCATGATTGCGTAGAGCCGCATGTGAGCGGCTTCGCGTGCATAGTCGAGCTCTTCGGCCAGACGGGCGGCGATCTCGTCGCCGATTTCGCGCGTGTCGATCGTGGCATCGAAGCCGCGCTGGAAACGCAGCGCCGCCTTCAGCTGGCGCACATCGGTGTCCACGGCTGCAGCCATGTTGGGATATTGCAGCTTGCAGGCGAGCATGCGCCCGTCCTTGCCGACTGCGCGGTGCACCTGCCCAAGCGACGCCGCAGCGGCGGCCGCGCGCTCAAAGTGGCGAAATTTCTTCTCCCAGTTCGGGCCAAGCTCCGATGCCATGCGGCGGCGAACGAAAGCCGCGCCCATCGGCGGGGCATTCGTCTGCAGCGAGAGTAGCGGCGCCGCCACTTCCTTCGGCAGCACGCCCGGCACGGTCGCAATGAACTGCGCGACTTTCATGACGGGCCCGCGCAGATTGCCGAGCACCGCCGTCAGATCGGCTGCGTTGCGGGCGCTGAACACGCGCGTGCCGCCAAGCGCGCGCCCGGCTCCGCGCGCGGCAACCCCTGTGAGGCCCGCCGAGACCCGTGCAAAGCGCGTCAGCCGCTGCGCGAAACCGTCCTCGCGGTCATTCATGGATTCACGCAGCGTGCGATGTTCAAACTTCCTTCACCACGATCCGGATTTTCCCTCGCGCTTCGCGACCGGTTTTGACACAGCTTCCATATCATCTCCGAACACAGATGTCGCAAAGCGGGACCTGAAACCTGCCCTTTACCTTTCCGAGCGAGCATCAGCTCACGAGGAGACCCATGGCCCAGACGATACTGATCGTGGACGACGATCCCGTGCAGCGCAGGTTGCTCGAAGCAGCTATCACGCGCGCCGGAATGGCCGCGATGACGGCTCCGGGCGGCCAGCCGGGCCTTGACCTTGTCAACGGACCGCGAGGCGACCAGTTCTCGCTCGTCCTGCTTGACCTCGTCATGCCGGAGATGGACGGCCTGAGCGTGCTCGCAAAATTGAAGGCCAACCATCCCGATCTTCCCGTCATTGTATTGACCGCCCGCGGTGGCATCGATTCAGCGGTCGAGGCGATGCGCGGGGGCGCGAGCGATTTTCTCGTCAAGCCCGCAAGCCCCGAACGCATCGCTGTTTCGATCCGCAACGCGCTGAAAATCGGAACGCTCGCGGGCGAGGTGACAAGGCTCAAGAAGCGCGCCAGCAACCGCCTTGATTTCGCCGACCTGGTCGGTGCAAGCGCCGAGATGCGCCAGGTCATCCGTCTGGGCCAACGCGCCGCGCAATCGAACATTCCAATTCTGATCGAAGGAGAATCCGGCGTCGGCAAGGAACTGATCGCACGCGCCATCCAGGGTTCCTCCGAGCGCGCGGGGCGGCCTTTCGTCACCGTCAACTGCGGCGCCATTCCGGAAAGCCTCGTCGAATCCATCCTGTTTGGCCACGAGAAGGGCTCGTTTACCGGCGCCACCGACAAGCATCTGGGCAAATTCCAGGAAGCGGACGGCGGGACACTCTTTCTCGACGAGGTGGGCGAGCTCCGGCTCGACATGCAGGTGAAGCTTCTGAGAGCTTTACAGCAGGGCGACATCGATCCCGTCGGCTCCAAGCGGCCGGTGAAGGTCGATGTGCGGATCATCTCGGCGACAAACCGGGATCTCGCGGAGCGTATGCGCGAAGGTCATTTTCGCGAAGATCTGTATTATCGGTTGAACGTCTTCCCGATCCACGTGCCCGCACTGCGCGAACGGCGCGAGGATATCGCCGAGCTGACGCAGCACTTCATCACCAGGTTTGCCGCCGAAGAAAACAAGGCGATCGCGGGGCTGTCGCAGGAAGCAGGCGACATCATTCAGAACTTCGACTGGCCCGGCAACGTGCGCCAGCTCGAGAACACGATCTTCCGCGCCGTGGTCCTCTGCGACGCGGCCATGCTTGACGTATGCGACTTCCCGCAGATCGCAACCGCGTTCGGAGTCGAGCTCCGTCCACGGAAATCCCAGCTGGCGGCTCCCCCTCTTCCGACGCCCGCCCCGGCCCAACACGTTGTGTCTCCCACATCCTTTTCGTCCTTCGCGGTTCCCGCGACGACCGATTGTGGCCATATGCGACGGCTCGAGGACATCGAGTCGGAAGTCATCCGGATGGCGATCGATCACTATGATGGCCACATGTCGGAGGTTGCGCGCCGGCTCGGCATCGGTCGCTCGACGCTGTATCGCAAGCTGAAGGAGCTTGGCCTCGATCAGCCCGAGCCGGGTCAGATAGGTGAAGAGGCCTTCCGCCACGCCGTCTCGTGAGTGCTCTCGCGCGTGCCGGTGTCCCAGCCCAATTCGATCAGGTCCGCATGCCGAGAGCGGCGAGATATAGGTCGAGAACAGCTTCCTGTTCCTGGCGATCGGCGCGGTCGAGCTTTCTCAGACGCACCACCTGGCGCATGATCCTTGTATCGAAGCCCTGGCTCTTCGCCTCCGAATAAACTTCGCGAATATCCGCGGTGAGAGCGGACTTTTCCTCTTCAAGCCGCTCAACGCGCTCCACGAGCGATTTCAGCTGCTCCTTCGCGAAGCCTTTCGCCATGCGCGTATACCTGCTCCAGCCGGGGGGCGCGGACCCTACTTCGTCCGTGTCGCCAGGCGCAACGCGCACATCAGGGCTGGTCGTGGGTCTTCTGCGCCTGCTCGAACGCAGCTTTCTGTTCGGCGGTCGCTTCCTTCTGGAATCGCCGTTTCCATTCTTCCTGCGGCATGCCGTAAACGATCGCGCGCGCCTCGTCCTTGTCGAGCGCCAACCCCTTTTCCGCCGCCGCGTCGCGATACCAGTCGCCCAGACAATTGCGACAGAAGCCGGCCACGATCATCAGATCGATGTTCTGCACATCGCTACGCTTGCGCAGATGATCAACCAGCCGGCGGAACACGGCCGCCTCGAGTTCCGTTCTCGGATGCTCGTCCATTCGATTCTCCTCTTCGACAATATTTCCGGTTGCCGGCCCGACTCACGTTGACAGAATCGATCGCGTGCGCGACACCGTCGCCTATCCGATGCGCCATTCTGTTGTCTCTTTTCTCTCCCGTGTCTGCAGTCCCGCACCTGCGGCACGCACCGGCGATCCGTTGGTAGCGGTCTGAGCCGCATGCGCCGGACGCGCAAGACCAAGATCGTCGCGACTCTGGGTCCTGCCTCGTCTTCGCCGGCACAGTTGAAGGCGTTGTTCGAAGCGGGCGCCGACGTATTCCGCATCAATATGAGCCACACCTCCCATCAGCTTCTGGCCGAGCTGCACGGCCGCGTGCGCGCGCTGGAGCGCGAGGATGGCCGCCCCATCGGCATCCTCGCAGATCTCCAGGGTCCCAAGATTCGACTGGGCCGGCTCGCCGGCGGCACTCGCGAACTGAAAGCGGGGGCGCAGGTCGGTCTCGTTCTCGACGACACCGCCGCAGGCGAAAGCGCAATTCCGCTCCCGCATGGCGAAGTTTTCGCGGCGTTGCGGCCAGGCGACGGACTTCTCATCGACGACGGCAGAGTGAAGCTCAGGATCGAAAGCGTGGGTCCCGCCATGGCGGAAGCCATCGTGGTCACCGGCGGAATCGTCAAGGACCGCAAGGGCGTCAATCTTCCCGACACCGTCCTTCCCATCCCCGCCCTCACCGCCAAAGACCGCAGCGATCTCGATGCCGCGCTCAACCTGGGCGTCGACTGGGTCGCGCTTTCCTTCGTGCAGCGTCCGGAGGACGTGGCGGAACTGAGGAAACTCGTGGTGGGCAAGGCCGCCGTACTCGCCAAGATTGAAAAGCCCAAGGCGCTGGAATGGCTGCCGGAGATCCTCGAACTCGCCGACGCGCTCATGGTGGCGCGCGGCGATCTGGGCGTCGAGCTGCCGCTGGAGTCCGTACCCGTCCGGCAGAAGGAGATCACGCGCGCCGCGCGCCGGGTGGGAAAGCCGGTGGTGGTCGCGACGCAAATGCTGGAATTGATGATCGAAGCGGCGGCGCCGACCCGCGCGGAAGTGTCCGATGTGGCAACCGCCGTATTCGATGGCGCCGATGCCGTGATGCTGTCGGCAGAAACTGCCGCGGGAAAATATCCCGTCGAGGCAGTCGCGATGATGGACAGGATCGCGTGCGCGGCCGAGGCCGGCCCGTTCTTCCAGTCGCTGATGGATGCCCAGCGTTGCGCGCCCGAAGAGACCACGCCCGATGCAATCATGGCCGCGGTTCATCAGGTGACCCATACCATGCATGCGCGCGCCATCGTGAGCTGGACGAAATCGGGATCGACGGGTCTGCGCGCCGCGCGCGAACGGCCGGAGGCGCCCATCATCGCGCTGACGCCGAGCGTGGAGACGGCGCGGCGGCTCTCGCTCGCCTGGGGCCTGCACTGCGTGCTGACCGACGACGCCCATGATCTGGACGATGTGGTGGAACGCGCGGCGCATATCGCGGAGTCCGAAGGTTTCGCCAAGGCGGGCGAGCGCATCGTCATCACCGCGGGCGTGCCGCTGGGCACGCCGGGCGCGACCAATCTCCTCCGCGTGGCTTTCATCGGCGGCCGCTAGCGGGATCGACTCGCCGAATGTTACAAACTTAGTCAATGCACCGTTTTTGGCTGGCGGCTGACAGTAGCGTAGGACCGGAGACGCCGCTCGCAGCGGACAATTCGGGCAACTTCTACGGTGAGGGCATTTTCTTCGAACTCGTCCCGGGGCTCGAAGGGGAAATTGCGGACTCTATATTCCTTCTGTGCGCGCAGCCGGAGCTCAGGATGTCGTCGTGGACACGTCGGGAATTTTTTACGGCGTGGCCGCATCATTGCCGGGAGGCGTCAACGGCGCTACGGCGTTTGAGCTGATTCCAGATGGTTTGAAATGGAAGCTTTCCGTGCTCTACGCGTTTTGCAGCCGCCCTAAGTGCGCGGACGGTTACTTGCCTATCACCGTGACATTGGATTCGCATGGAAACGTCTTTGGAACAACGGAAACCGGCGGCAAGAACGGGAAAGATGGAGCGGGGCGTCTCTCTCGAGCTGAGAGCGCACCAGGCCGGGAACTGACTCACACGTATCGTTCAGGGCGTCCAGATTTCAGCTTGCGCTTCGTGCGCCCTGACTAAATCTTCTCGCCCTCGACGTCGCGGGCGAGCTGGCGGACTTCGTGATCGACATCGACGAGATGATGGTCGAGCGCCAGCGCCTTGCGCAGGAGTCCCAGCGCATCGCGCTTGTCGCCATATTCGACCAGTATGCCGCCCAGTTCGGCCATCGCGGCGAACTGGCGGGGATTGAGCGTCACCGCCTTTTGCAGACTGACGATGGCGCCCTCGTCGTCGCCGGCGGCAGCCTGCAGCTTCCCGCGCTGATGCCAGCCCTCGGCGTATCCCGGCGCAATCTGTGTGACCGCTTCCAGGAGCTTTCGCGCCGTATCCGTATCCCCGGCCGCGAGCGCGCCGGCTGCGCGCGTCATCAGAAGGTCGACGCTGGCGCTGCCCGATTGAAGAAACAGCGTCAGGATCTGCTCTTCGATCGGCTGGGCCTCTTCTTCCGAGCCGGCTTTGGAAAGCTGCATAAAAAGCGCGTCGATCCGCGGACTGGCTGCCGGAACGGCTGGGCGTGGCGCTTGATGGGGCGCAGCGCCCGCCACCGAGAGAGCCGCAAGCGATGACGCGAAGATGAGGGCGCGCATGATGAGATTCCTGCCCTGAAGGGGGACTTGCTCCACGATTACGTGCGGCAGCCCCGCTCGTTCCCGCAAGCATAAGTTAGTATGAAGATTAGTCGAGGCGCGGGCGCTTGCGGCCACGTGCCGATCGGCTCAGCCCTGGCGGGCCTTGAACCGCGGATTTTTCTTGTTGATCACGTAGGTCCGGCCGCGGCGGCGGATGACGCGGCAGTCCTTGTCGCGTTTCTTGAGCGAGCGCAGCGAATTGCGGATCTTCATGGCACGCCTTCGAGGGAACAGGCAGGCACGCGGCGCCGCCGACGAGGCGCGGAAACTAGTTGCGGCCATGGCCCCCTGTCAACCTGGCGTCCGCCCTGTGCTAAGAGGCTGAGCTTTCGGGGGTGCACAGCTTTGGCGCGCACAGGATTTCTCGCGGCTATGCCCACCCTGGCGCTCTTGCTTGTGCTGCACGCGCCTGCAGCGATCGGCCAGACGAGTCCGTCTTCGGCGGATGAGGATGCGAAATTCCGGGCCTTCCTCGCCGAATTTCGCGGCGCGGCCGTGCAGGCGGGAATCGACCCGCAAACCTATGATCTTTCGCTCGCCGGCATCGCCCGCAACCCGCGCGTGGAAGAGCTCGATCTCGAACAGCCGGAGTTTGCCAGGCCGGTGTGGGACTATCTCGACGGCGTCGTGTCCTCGACACGGATCGCGACGGGCCAGGCGAAGCTCGCCGCCTACCCGGCAATGCTCGCCGCAATCGAGCAGCGCTTCGGCGTCCAGAAGGAAATTCTCGTCGCCGTCTGGGGCATCGAAAGCAATTACGGCGCGGCAATGGGCAGCTTCAACATGTTCGAGGCACTGGCGACGCTCGCCTATGACGGTCCGCGCAGCGATTTCGGGCGGCGCGAACTGCTCGATGCGCTGAGGATGGAACAGCAGGAGCGCTTCGCGCCGGCGCAGATGACCTCCTCCTGGGCAGGTGCCTTCGGCCAGACACAGTTCATTCCTTCCTCTTTTCTCCGCTATGCGGTGGATGGCGACGGCGACGGCAAACGCGACCTCTGGCGTTCGCCTGCCGATGCTCTCGCCTCCGCGGCCAACCTGCTCGCGCAATCGGGCTGGGAGCGCCAGGCATCGTGGGGT
Organism: uncultured Alphaproteobacteria bacterium; assembly: GCA_963812975.1. Taxonomy (GTDB): domain Bacteria; phylum Pseudomonadota; class Alphaproteobacteria; order Micropepsales; family Micropepsaceae; genus Rhizomicrobium. The sequence goes on from CAWEXK010000033.1 coordinate 26,813, forward strand.
TACCAGGTCGTTCTGCCCGCCGGATTTCCTTACGAACTTGCCGATCTCGACGCTCCGGCCACCATCACGGCGTGGCGGACCCTGGGCGTTCGGGGGTTCGGAGGATGGGAACTGCCTGTCAGCGCGGCGCAGGCGGCCATCTATCTTCCGGCGGGCGCGCGCGGGCCTGCTTTCATCGTCTTCGACAATTTCCGCACCGTGTTGAAGTACAACAACGCGGCCTCCTATGCGCTGGCCGTCTGCACGTTGGCCGATCGTCTGAAGGGTTATCCGCCGATCGTGGCGGCGTGGCCGCGCGACGAGCTGCCGCTCTCGCGCGACGAACGCATCGCCTTCCAGACAGACCTGAAAAAGCTGGGCTTCGATCCGGGAGCGCTCGATGGCGTGCTGGGACGACAGGGCCGTGCGGCATTGCGCCAGTATCAAAAGGCCCATGGACTTGTGCCCGATGGCTTCGCATCGGAGGCTCTGCTCGAGCGCCTCGAGCGCGACGTCGCGGGCCGTTGAACATCACGCGTTGGGTACTTGCGTCACCGCGGCTTCGCCTTGCAGGGCCGCGCTCTGGCCTGCGCCGCGCAGGTGGAACGAGAGGAGCGCATAGGCGTAAAGCATGCTCATCAGGCCCGCGCCGAACAGATAGGGCGCGGCCGGCGACCAGCGATAAAGTGCCGTCGCGATCATCGGCCCGAAAATGAAACCCGCCCCGCTGGTGGCGCCCACGAGTCCGGCGATCGCGCCCTGCTCGTGCGGATCGACGGCGAGCGACGCCGCAGCCGCGTAGCCCGGCCGCACCATCCCGAAGCCGAGACCCGACAGGATCAGCGCAAAGACGAGCGGGCCGAAATGGTGGCTGGTCGCAAGCAAGAGATTGGCGGCGAGCGCGATCACGGCGCCCCAGCGGATGAGGGCGCGCGCCGAAATATTGAATCGTTGGACGATGACAAGCTGGGCGAACACTGCCGCGAACGACGAACCGACAAGCCCGATGCCGGTATATTGGGGCGCCTCCGCCGGGCTGAAATGAAGCACGTCGATGAACAGATAACCGACGGTCTGGATGGGAATGGCGCCTGCGGTGCTGACGCCGAATCCGTAGAGAATGAAGGGCAGCACGCGGGCATCGTTCCAGCGCAGGCGCAGGACGGGCGCGAGCGTCGGATGCGGCGCCGCGCGTTCCGGCAGAAACAACCAGATGGCGACGGCACTCGCGAAGGCCGCGACAGCGGTGAAGTAGAAAGGCGCGAAGAGACCGAAGACGACCAGCACGGCGCCGATGCCCGGCCCGATGGTCGTGCCGAGGCCGAACGCGGCGCCGATGGTCGCGACGCCGCGCGTGCGCTCCTCGCGCGCGGTGCGGTCAGCGACGTAGGCCTGGGCGGACGGCATGGTGCCGGAGCCGAAAATTCCGTAAAGCGCCCGCGCCGCGATCATCAGCGGATAGGCGAACAGGACAGGTATGATCGAGGCGATTCCCAGTTCGGCGATCGCCGCGAAAAGACCGAACGAGACGGCGAAGGCAACAAGTCCGAGCAACATGACAGGTTTGCGGCCCCATCGATCGCTGCGTACCCCCCAGAAACCGCTCGTGAACACCCAGAATGGTCGCGGAAGCGACAAATGGCAGTGAAGCTTCGAATTCGCTCAAGCCCAGCTTGCGCGCAAAGGACGGCAGGATTGCGAACATCACCGATTGGCCGGCGCCGAGGCATACGAGACTGAAGAACAGGATCGTGAAGGCGCGTTTGCGCTCGGCTGGCGCCGTCGTGTAAAGCGCGTCGCCCGGAAAAGCGTCGCCTGGGCCGTCCGCGCGTGCGGATAACTCGACGGGGTCTGGAATCGGCGCGCGAAACTCCATGAGCGAAGGGAAACATTCCGCCGCAACGGGTCAAGCCTGCCGTTGCGCAGCGTTGCGGATCTCGAACACATGCGCGAGCGTTGTCCGACCTTCCATAATTGAGCGCGCACGAGAGAATCGCCAGATGCTGTTCAGCGACCGTCTGCTCTTCATTCATCCACCGAAGACGGGGGGTACTTCGGTGACGCAGTTTCTGATCGAACACATTCCCGAGCCGGTTACGCTGCTTGTGCCGCCGCACCGCCCCGATCCGCGCGCCCGTGTGCCGTCGACGGTACGCGCAAAGATGCAGGTGAAGAAATTGCTGAAGGACTGGCGTCTGGTCGGCCCGCGCAATGTGACGGAAGCTCAGGGAACCCGGCACGAAACCCTTGCCGAAGCCGCAGCCGCGTTGACGGCATTCGGCCGCACGCTCGGCGATTTCGACGTCATCGTCTCGCTCGTGCGAAACCCTTACGATATCGAGGTTTCCCGCTACCATTTTCTCCGCCGCGGCTATCTTGGCGTGAAGGGCGTGGCCGTCGGGCGCGAACAACAGATAGCGTTCAGCCAGGATTTCACGCGCTTTGCGTGCACCGCGCCGTACCGTGGCCGCCTGCCCGCCCATATCGAGGAGTGGTACGAGACGGGCGGCGCCATGCCGGAAAATCTGCAAATCGTGCGCTTCGAATCTCTCGAGCGCGATCTCGCGCGCGTCGTCGGCAGCCTGTATCCCATCAGACGCAAACTGCCGAAACTGAACGCTTCCGACCACGCCCCGTACCATCTCTATCTGACCGCGCTGGCCGAGGATGCGATCTATCGAAAGTTCCGATGGCTTTTCGACCGCAATTTCTATTCAAGGGAAGGCGGGCTCACACAATCGTCGTCAGACGCGGAGAGCGAAGGTGCATAGGACAATCCGGACCATCGCTTGGGCAATGCTCATCGCCGCCTCGGCTGCATGCGCCGCCGTCGTGACGCCGACGGCGCCGGCCTATCATGTGACGAAGACCGTCGCCCTTGGTGCACCGGATCGCTGGGATTATCTCACCTTCGACGCGTCCAGCGGGCGGCTTTATATCTCGCACGGCGATCGCGTGACGGTTGTCGACGGGAAGAGCGGCGCCATCCTTGGCGCGATCGAGGGGCTCCCCGGCGGCACCCATGGCATTGCGATGGCGCCTGCCGCGGGCCGCGGCTACACCGACGACGGCAAGGCAGGCATTGCCGTCTCGTTCGATCCGAAGACCTTCAAGATCATCCATCGCATCGCCGCCCAACCCGACGCGGACGGCGTCCTGTTCGATAAGGTAAGCGGCCACGTCTTCGTCATCGACGGCGATTCTGCCAAGGTCACCGCCATCGATCCGAAAACGGACGGCGTCGTGGCAAACATCGACGGCGGCGGCGGACTGGAATTCGGCGTCTCGGGCGACAATGGAAAGATCTACGTCAACGGTGCCGAGAAGAACGAGTTGGTGCGCATCGACACGGCCACGAACGCGGCCGACGCGCATTGGCCGCTGCCCGGCTGCAAGAGTCCGCACGGCCTGGCGATCGATCGCGCGACCCATCGGCTGTTCTCGAGCTGCGCCAACAAGCTGCTTGTCGTCGTGGACGCCGACAGCGGCTCGATGGTGGCAACGCTTCCGATCGGCGCCGGGACGGATGCGGCGGCGTTCAATTCCACGCGCAATCTGATCTTCAGTTCCAACCGCGAGGGCACGCTCTCGGTCGTCGCGGAGAAATCAGCGAACGATTTCGTGCCGCTTCCCGCGCTGGCGACCGAATTCGGCGCGCGCACCATGGCCCTCGATCCGGCAAGCGGCCGCATCTTTCTGGTCACCGCGGATTTCACCGTGAGCCCGAACGCAGCCACGTCCGATCCCAGGCATCGCTACACCATCACGCCGGGAACGGTCAGGCTTCTGTTCCTGGACCCCGTCCCACGCTGACATAGGTGAACCCGGCTTCTGCCATCTGCTGCGGCCGATAGATGTTGCGCAGGTCGATCATCAGCGGACGCTTGAGCAGCGATTTCACGCGGGCAAGGTCGAGCGCCCGGAAGTCGTTCCATTCGGTGAGGATCACGACGCCGTCGGCACCCGCGAGCGCCTCATAGGCATCGTTGCACAGCTCTACATCGAGGAGCTTTGACGCTTCCCTCGCCCCTTCCGGATCGTAGGCGCGGATGCGCGCGCCTCCCGCCTGCAGCATCGGCAGATGACGAGGCTGGGCGCCTCGCGCATGTCATCGGTGTTCGGCTTGAACGTCAGGCCCAGCACGGCCACGGTCTTGCCCTTCACGCCGCCGAACGCGTGCAGGATCTTGCGCGCCATTTCGGTCTTGCGCGCCTCGTTGACGGCAACCACAGTCTCCACGATGCGCGTGGGCGCGCCTGCTTCCTGCGACGTGCTGCAACAGCGCCAGCGTGTCCTTGGGAAAGCAGGAGCCGCCATAGCCGGGCCCGGCATGCAGGAACTTTGCCGCCGATGCGGCCGTCGAGCCCGATGCCGCGCGCCACGTCCTGCACGTCGCCGCCCACCTTTCGCACAGATCGGCCATCTCGTTGATGAACGTGATCTTGGTCGCCAGGAACGCATTGGCGGCGTATTTGATGAGCTCGGCGGACTCGCGCGCGGTGAAGAGGATCGGCGTCTCGTTCAGATAGAGCGGGCGATAGACTTCCTTCAGCACGTCGCGCGCGCGATCGGTGTCGCAGCCCACCACGACGCGGTCGGGCCGCAGAAAATCCTCGATCGCCGAACCTTCGCGCAGGAATTCGGGATTGGACGCCACGTCGAATTCTGCCTGCGGGCGATCGGCTGCGGATGATCTCCTCCACCTTGCGGCTCGGTGCCGACCGGCACCGTCGATTTGGTGACCACCACCGCATAGCTGCCGAGCGCGCCCGCGATTTCCTCGGCGGCGGCGAACACGAAGCTCAGATCGGCATGGCCGTCGCCGCGGCGACTGGGCGTTCCCACGGCGATGAACACGGCCTCGGCGCCTTGCCACTGCGCGGGCAAGCTTCGCGGTGAACGAAAGACGCCGCGCCCTTACGTTGGCGGCAACGATCTCCTCGAGCCCCGGCTCGAAGATCGGAACGCGGCCGGCATCCAGATCGGCGATCTTGCCGCCGTCCTTGTCGACACAGACGACATCATGTCCGAACTCGGACAGGCAGGCGGCGGAAACGAGGCCGACATAGCCCGTGCCGATCATGGCGATGCGCATGAGCCGAACCCTTCAGGCGTCGTGCTGTTTCGCCCGGCCCCGCCCGCGTTGCAAGCGCGATCTGCCGCAACACCGCCGGGCCCGCGCGGGCTCGCGTCCCGGGGTTGCTGCTGCTAGCGCGCACCCTTCCGCGCGAAGACAGCGGGAATGGTGAGAAAAATAATCCGCATATCCGTCAGCACCGACCTTGTACGCGCATAGTGCATGTCGAGGCGCACCCGTTCGGCAAACGTGCAGTTGTTGCGTCCGCCGACCTGCCACAACCCCGTGATGCCCGGACGCAGCGAGCAATAGGCCGGAAAGCTGTCGCCATAGCGTGCAATCTGCTCCGCGAGAATGGGCCGCGGACCCACGATGCTCATCTCGCCGCGCCAGACATTGATGAGCTGGGGCAGCTCGTCGAGACTGAAGGCGCGAATGAACTTGCCCAGCTGCGTGATGCGGGGATCCTTCGCCAATTTTTGAAAGCTCTCCCACTGGCCGCGCGCGTCCGGATCGCAAGCCAGCACTCTCTCCAGACACTCGTCGGCGCCTGGAATCATCGAGCGGAATTTGAGGCAATGGAACCCGCGGCCGTCGAGCCCGATGCGTTGCTGAGAGTAGAGCGCCGGAAATCCGTCCAGCCTCACCAGAAATGCAATGACGGCTCCGATGGTCAGCGCGAACGGCGCTGCAAGCACGCAGACGAGACAGTCCAGTATCCACTGCGCCGCGAGGGAAGCGGATGGCGCGCGGGAGACGCCCGCAACCACGACGTGGCCCAATCCCACGTCACCCGACTGCATCACCATAACAACCCCCTCAGCCGGAACAGGCTGCCCCAAGGAGACCGTTGTTGACGCAATCGTCGCGGTTCTGACGACCAAGATTTCAAAAACAAACCGGCGAGCGGAATGTCTCGGGTCGCGCTGCGACTACCCCTTCAGTCCCCACCACCACAGAGAGTTGACTGTGGCCAATGCAGAGTCAAGAACATCCAGCGTAGACATCCGAAGAGAATTCATTCTCGCCAACACTCCCAAGACAAGGCAAGAATTCAGCGTGTCACCAGAAACTGAACCCTTCCAAGGCGTTAGCCCAGAATGCGGTTCTCCGGGCGCTCAATGCCCAAGGCTCCGCGCGGCGATGCCGGCGTCGAGTGTGCTCGCGATTTCGTCGGGCGTGCGCTTGTCGGTGTCGCGGTCGGCCATCAGGTTGGCGCGCTGCATGGTGGAAAGGTCAAGCGCGCCCACGAGCGGTTTGAGCGCGGCGATGAGGCGTGCATCGGCCGCGTGTGCGCGCGAGACGAGAAGCACCGCGTCGTAGGGCGGCAACGCCCCCTTCGGATCGGAGAGGACTTTAAGGCCGTATTGCGCGATGCGCCCATCGCTCGAAAAGGCGGAGATCACATCGACGTCACCCGAGGCCACGGCGCGATAGAGGAAATTTGCCTGGTATTGGCGCTCGGTGCCGAATTTCACGTGGTAGACGCGTTCGAGGGCGCGCCATTCGGGCCGGCTGAAAATTTCGTAGTCGCCGCCGATCTTGAGATAGGGCGCCTGTCGCGCGAGATCGGTCAGCGAATGGATGCCGAGCGCCGCGGCGCGATCAGGGCGCATGGCAAAGGCATAGGCATTCTCGAAACCGAGCGCGCCCACGTAACCGATGCCGTGCGTGCGCGCGAGCCACGCCGCCATCTGATGGAGCACGGCTTGCCGCCCCGGCAGATCGCTGCGCTTCATGTCGTCGGCCCATACTGTCCCCGAATAGTCGACATAGAGGTCGATATCGCCGGCCGCGAGCGCGTCGAAGATGACGCTGGAACCCAGCCCGTCGCGCCGCGCGGTCGTAAAGCCCGCGGCGCGCAGACGGTCCTCGATCAGGGCGCCCAGAATGTATTGCTCCTCGAAGCTCTTCGTGCCGACCACGATCGGCCGTTCTCCCGCGCTGCCCAGCAGCGGAACGAGGCTCGCGCCGACAACGATCGCGAGACCCGCAGCCGAAATCGCGAGGCGCAGTTTCGACCGCTTCACCACGCCGGATTCGGCGAGCGCGAGGAGGCGGTCGACGACGAGCGCGAGCGCGGCAGCGGCAACGCAGCCGAACAGCACGAACACCCAGTTCTCGGTTTGCAAGCCGGCGAAGATGTAGTTGCCGAGGCTCGTCTGCCCCACCGGCGTGGACAGCGTGGCCGTGCCGATCACCCAGGCGGCAGCCGTACGGATGCCAGCGACGATCACCGGCGCCGCCAGCGGCAGTTCGACGAGCCTGAGCGACTGGCCGCGCGTCATGCCCACTCCAAGCGCGGCTTTGGTTGCCGCGGCGTCCACGCCTTCGATTCCGGCGATCGTGTTGCGCAACACCGGCAGCATCGAATAGAGGGTGAGCGCGGCGAGCGCCGGCAGAAATCCGAGCGCCCGGAAGCCGAAGCCGAAACTGGCGCGCGTGAATGTGGAGAGCGCGAGCAGCAGCGGATAGAACAGCGCCAGCAGCGCCAGGCTCGGGATGGTCTGGATGATGCTGGCGATGCCGAGCGCCGCGCCGCGCAACAGCCGCGAGCGCAGCGAGACGATTGCGAGCGGCAGGCTCAACGCGACGCCGAGGAAAATCGCCGAAAGGCTGAGCAGCACGTGCCAGCCGAGGTAATCGGGAAGATTGGCAAAGGCCGCCGCGATGGCGCCCGCTTCGCTGCTCATGGTGCGCCGCCTGCCTGCATCCGGGCGAGCGCCTCGGCGCGCCGGCGCGGACTGTCGATCATCGCGCGCACGAAATCGTCGGCCGGCGCTGCCAGCAATTCGCGCGGGGTCCCCGCCTGCACAAGCCTGCCTTCGCGCAGGAGTGCGATGCGGTCGGCGAGCAGCACCGCCTCGGTCATGTCATGGGTGACGAGAATGGTGGTGAGCCCGAGCCGCTCGTGGATGTGGCGGTAGTCGGCGGCCAGCTCGTCGCGCGTCAACGGATCGATGGCGCCGAAGGGCTCGTCCATCAGCATGATGCGCGGGCTTGCGGCGAGCGCGCGGGCAACGCCGACGCGCTGGCGCTGGCCGCCGGAAAGCGCGGGTGGAAAGACGTCGCGGAAAGTGCGCGGCGGCAGACGCACCAGCGCGAGCAGTTCGTCCACGCGCGCGTCGATCTCCGGCGCCGGCCTCCCCAGCAGGCGCAAGACGATGCCGGCATTCTCGGCCACCGTCATATGCGGGAAGAGTCCGATATCCTGAAAGACGAAGCCGATGCGCCGCCGCAGCCGAACGGGATCGGATTCGCGCGCATCGACTCCGTCGATCAGCACCGCGCCGCCCGAAGGCTCCACGAGCCGGTTGATCATGGAGAGCGTCGTCGTCTTGCCGCAGCCCGAGGGGCCGGCAAGCACCAGAAACTCTCCCGTCTCGACGCGCAGGTTGAGCTCGTGCACCGCCGCCGCTTCGCGCGCGGCGTACTGCTTGGAGAGCTCGCGCAGCTCGATCATGGGATGGCCGGCATTCCCCGCGGGCAAATCGTGGGCCGCAGGTTACACCCTGGGCGGACGGAACAGCGCGACCTCGACGGCGTCCAGATCGGGATGAACGTATTGCGTGGAGCGCCAGACGCGGCCATCCGCGGCGCCTGCCCAATATTCGTTGACGAAGTTCCAGCCGAGCGCCGCACAGGAGCAGCGCTCCACCACGTGAAGGCATTTGACGCGCACGCCCAGCACGTCGATCTCCGCCGGCCCCGCCGGCGCCACGATCGAATCCACGATCGCGCCGAACAGGTTGCGGTCCTCGAAATCGAGCGAACGTTTCGCGCTTGCCGGAGCGCGAAGGCTCTGCAACCCGGCGTCGAGCGGATCGGAAACGGAGAAGACGGTTGCCGACAGATTGTGCGGCAGGCCGGCGGTGCGCACGATGCGGCCGGAGACGATTTCGAGCGCGATGTGCGAAGCCGAGGTCCACAGCGTCGATTGGCCGGAGCGGGTGGCGAGCACGAGCAGCATCTGCGGCCCCGAGCCGACCCGCACGCCGACACTCGCAAACGGCACGCCCGTCACTTCTGCCAGGGTAATCGACGACCCGCCGGTGACGACGCCCAGCGATTGTCCGAGAAGGCGCGTCAGCGAGGCCGCCATTATGCAGCAAACACACGTGTGCTTGCTGCATAATGGCGAGCGAGGCGGTGTCGGAGTTAGGATTCGAGCTGCAACACGCGAGCAGCGGCGCAGCGGCGGCGGCGGCAATCACGGAACGTCGGCTCGGCCGGGCGCGGCCCTCGCGCGCGTCAACAGTGGTTGGAGGAATGGGGCGTAGAATACGAAGACATGCGATCGATGACGCGATGCGCGCGGCTTAATGCTGTGCCGCCCCGAAACACGAGCTGAAATGGTCCCTTGTCAGCCGCGGCGATCCCGGCGAGCGCCCGAACTACAAACCAATCTTTTTCCACCAGCGCTTCGTGCGGCAGTTGGATATGCCGGCGCACCTCGATGAGGTCCTGCAGGGTTGGCCTATCGGACAAGAACTAGCTCGCGGTCGTGGTCTCTCAGCCGACGCGAGAAACGTCCCTTCACGCGCAGCACCGGGTTGACGGGAATCTGCGTCGAACGGCCTTCGTTGTACGCGCGTTCGGATTCCGTCGGCTCCCATTTCACGCCCAGCTTGTCGAGCGCCTGGCGCGCCGCGCCGCTCAATCCATTCGGCGAATACAGCAGCGCTTCACCGGAAAGACGCGAGACGATCGCCCGGCCATAGACACCGTAGCCGAGACGCACGAGGCGCTTGTTATGCACCAGCTCGCGCAGCGCGCGGCGCACCTGGTCATAGCCGCCAAGATCAGCGAACTCGCGCGGCAGGAATACGTCCTCGCCCTTCCTTCGGGCGATCCGTTCCTCGATTCTCTCGCGCAATGTCCTTCGCCGTTGCATGACGCACCCACAAAAACCGGACATTCACTATATGCAAAAACCGGACAATGTGCAAGAAAAAGCGCAGATACTTGAAAGGGTTACAGAATTCTGCCCGAATTCGTGCCTGGGCGTGCCCCTTCGGGTCGCGATCTACTCGTTGTGCTCCCCGAGCCCCCTGCCCTTCGGTTCGGTTCGGGTCTCGGCTTTTTGCGTTTGCTAAGGGCCGCTGCCCTCGCGCGCGGAAGGGTTCGCTTCGCCGCGGGCGGGGTTTCCCGCATGTTTCGCCTAGACCGACGCCACAAATTCTTCTTCAGTCGTTCTTATGTCGGAAAACGCGCCTACCAATCTCCGCACCCGAGGAAGCAATCGCGGAGGTTCAATTCGCAATGCACATGACGGTGGGGCGGATACGGATGGGCAAGCAGACTTGGCGCGACGCAATGCTTGGGCGCGGGTAGGGAAGTTTGCGGAGAACGTCGCCGAGCACCTGCGGCTAGGCAAGATCAGGCTTGTTCGTGTTCCGCCAGACGCGCCGCACAAGGCAGGCTAGTTTTGGACGTAGCGTCGGAACGCCGCGATCCAATCCATGGCAATCGCGCGCTGCGCATCATGAAGCGACAGCGTCCCGTTGCAAACTCGCCAGTGCAATTCGCGTTCGAGCTTGTCTTTCTTGCGCGCGTTCCATTGGCCCCACATTGGCTCCGGCCATAGGTTGCGCACGTCGGTTGGCGAGCCGCCCAACTCCAAAGGGATCAGGTGATCTTCTTCGAAGTGGCGCGGATTGAAGTCCACATCATTCGCCAGTTGCATCCGCTTGAGGCGGCTCGTGTAGGATCGTGGCGGCCGAACACTTTTGGAGTACCCAGACACACAGATTGTTTCTTGAATGTTGTTTTGGGCCACGACGGGGCTTGTCGCGCCGGGTGTGGTTACGCGATCAGGAAGCGGTTGGGCGACTATTAGCGCCGCTGCCAATGTAAAAATCGCAAACACGCTCGATTTCTACATCAATGGGGTAGCGGCCTAAAGCAGCCAGTAGAGAACCCACCCCCAAAACGCGACACCGACCACGATAGCTGGCACGAGCCACCAGCCGGGCGAGAGGCGTTGCTTTTCTCCGCTTTCGATCATCTCGGTGTCTGCCCCCGGAGCCCCGAGCCCCCGCCGCGGGGACCTGGGTGGGTTCGGGCGGCGGAGGTTTCGCACGGGGCAGCTAATCGCTTAGCGACCTTTGCGACGTTAGCCGTCTTGATGTGACGCTGCCAATAGCCTTTCCGCTGGTGGGAGACTGGATGCTTGAGAGTCGCGCCGGGCAGCTTCGCATACTGCCCGCTGCTCGATTGCTTGCGATGATCTTCTCTCCAAGGCATTTCGCGAGCGTTAGCATAGAAACAAGGCCGGTAATTCAGCCGGCCTTGTTTTGTGGCGCACCAACTAAAATAGCCAGTGGAGAATCCACCGGAACACGATCCCGACCACGATAACCGGCACAAGCCACCGTCCTGGCGACGAGGGGGTTCGTCGGTCGTGCTCATTGGGGAATCTTGCGGGCACCTTCCCGAGCGATAGCGCCGTCTCGCGCAAGCGCGCTAATCCGCGCCACATGGCGGCCATGTCGGTGAGTATAGCGCGATAGTCGTCGGACGCGGCGTTTCTCGCCAGTTCCTCGCATTCGCTCGCGCGGCGAAGATACTCCCCAACAGTCTGCATCCTGCGCACCCCTCAGGCTGCGGTCTTTATATGCCCTGATTTGCTCGTTCGCGTTTGCGCTGCTATTGCGTAGGCTGCCGCGGGAGAGAAGGTGCGCGTAAATCCGCTCGTCGGAAGCTCGACGAGACTCCCTTCATGCCGGAAACCCGCGCGCAGTTCCTGCTTTACGCACTGATGGGGCTCGTTGCTAGCCCCGCCGAGGAATTGCTGTTCGCGGATTCCTGCTCTGGGCCTTCGCAGTCTATGGGGGCGTGTCGGTCGCCGCGTTGCTTTCCTCGTTCGTTTTCGGTCTCGGACATGTCGTATCAGGGCTGGCTTGCCGAAATCTTACGCACCGCGTTCATCGGTATCGTCTTTGCAATCGGCTTTGTACTCACCCGCAGCCTGTGGTGGCTGATGTTGGCGCACATTGCGGTCAACCTGCTGGGCGGCTTGTTTGTATGGCGCGTGATACGCTTGTCGCCGACGGATTGATGGCGGCTAACTCTGCATGACAAGCCGCGGTAGTTTTTAGACAGCCTGCTAGTGCGGCGGTGGCGGTGACGATTGTGGAGGATTGTATGGCGTCATTGGCGTCGCCTGAGGCTCCGGTTGCAAGGGGGCCATCGGAATTTGGAATGCGTGCGGATACTCGTTGATCGCGCCTGTCGCAGCATCGACGCCCAGCCCGATCAGCGGAAAGCCGATAATGTTTGCTATGGTCCAGCCTTCAAAATCTGAGGGAATTGTCGCAACCCCATCTTGCCATCCGGGCTTCACGCATCGGGCAAGAATATCCTCTTTGCTCTTTTCTACTTTTACGACGCCCGGTGACATCACCGTCCAGTTGCCTTCTCGGCTGGAGAGTGTACAGGCAGCTCCAGTTGTCGGCGGCGTTGTAATCGCGATGGATTGCGAAGTCCCTTTGATGATCGTGGCGCAGCCAGACAGAGCCACGGCCGCAAGCGCGACCGACAAAAATGCGGATTTCATCTTTTCCCCCTAAGCCCAGAAGGCAGACAGTATGCGCCCGATTTCCTTCCTTCGGAAGGACTCTTTGGGCTGGCCCAAATAGCTTTAGGGGCGCTTCTCGCGCCCCTCAAACGACTTTAGACTTGGAGAACCTGGGCGTCGGTCGGGTTACCGAGACACGCAGCGGCCTCGCTGCTGCGGCCTGCTCAAACTTCCGTTTCCGGTTCAGTGTACGCGACGCGCGTCGATAGAACGTCGTGGTCGGTTCTATTGCGGCCTGCACGATCCACAGCGACGCGGCAGAAAGGCGAGCATCGCGCACAGCCCACAATGAAGAAACAGAAGTCGAAACATCGTCGCCGAAAGGAAAAGCGTAGGGGAAATGGTCTGCGGCTCATGCCGCATCCGTTTTCGGATGCCGATCCGGGCGCTCTCAGAGCGGCGCTACTGGAATTGGCCGACAAGCAAGTTGCGGAATTCCCTCAGCTTCTCGAACGAATTGTTGCGCTATTTCGCGCCAAATATCCGCTTCACCTGCTGTCTGTTGTCGCTGGCTACGGCTTGCAGGCCGGCGTGACGGGTGAAGGCGTCGAGAAGCGTCTCATGCCAGACATAGATCAGCATCATATCGAACTGCTCCAAGCCCTTCTACTGATGCTGCCGGATTCCGAATGGGGTAAAGAGCCAGCAAGGTCAGATGACATCCAAAAGCTAATCGATACAGCGCGAGAACTAGCCGACGCATTTCATCAGCGCCGCTTGTTGGCGGCGAAATCGGAAATGGACCTGCAAGCTCGCACTGTCTTGATGTTGCAGAATATGGTCCGGTTGCACACTCAGGTTGTCCGAAATTGGGGATACTTCTCGCAGGTAGTGCGAATTCTCTTCCGAGGTGTATTCGCCGCTCGATGAGAAATTTCGCAATGCGCTGGGTTTTAGCCCGTCGGATTACATCACAATTTCGCAACACCTCGTCGGACTGCTCGAACGCCGCTCGAATAACAGGTTCAATTTGCTACGTCGCGTTTTCCGCGAGCACAATACGCGGCGGATCGTACGCACGTATGTGAAGTATTGTCCTGGCTGCAAAACTTCGCCGGAAGAGCTGTTAGCGGCTTTCCCAAAAAATGCCTCGCGTACGCAAGTTCTTTTGGTTTTGTTGTCCCACGCTGACCTGCAATTTATGGAGATCATGTGCTTTGCTCCCAAGGAGCTGGCGGAAGGGACAGGTCTTGGCGAGGAAACAGTCTGTCGCGTTCTCGACTCTCTGTCCTTACAGCAAGGAGAACTGCACGGCCAAAATCCCGAGCATCTCTTTATGGGAAACCCGGCTTGGCAGAAGCCGAATTCTCAAGCTCAACACGACGTATTTTTGTCCGACGCCGCAGTCGACCTTCAGCCACATCCACGACATCATGCGGTCGCTCGCGGACAAGGCCGGCTTAAGAGGGGAACTTGAAGAGCGTCGAGCGAAATATCTCCAGTCGAAAGTCGAAGCGTTGCTCGAAAGGGCGTTACCAGGTGCAGCATTACGTCACGCAGTTCTGTGGAGAGCCGACGCGACCAATTTCGAAACCGACCATCTCGCGCTGATCGACCGTACTGCCGTTATCGTGGAAGACAAGTCGGGCGCGCTCTCGGAGTTGAGGTTTACGCGGTGCGCCAGCTCGCGTGGCAAGACACGTCAAAGACTTGATACTGGCCCCTTCCGAGCAGTCAGCCCGGCTGGAAGCCATTATTATGCGCGCGTCAGCGGGGGACGCTGAGGCGAAAGAGGTCCTCGCGCCATTCGCACTGGACTTTGCTGCGTGCGAGCGAATCGTCCGTATCTCGGTTACGCTCGATGACTTTTCCGTGCTTGCCTCATCCGAACGGGAACTCAAGGAAGCAGGGTGGATACCAGAGCAGACGATGTTGGCACCGACGGTTCACGTCGCCGACCTCGAAACGCTCATCGATATTTTGCACCGTCCCGCATTCTTCCTGCACTACTTCGCGGAGCGGGCGCGGTTTCAGAAGGCGCTACGCCTCCTGGCTGATGAGCTTGACTTTCTCGGTTGCTATCTGGAGACCGGGTTCAATCTCGCAAGCGTCGAAGAAAAGGGGTATTCGTTGGCGCTTACCGGTATGTCAGGCCAAATAGATCGCTATTACAATGGGATGGACGCGGGCATTGCAACTGAAAAGCCGAAACCGAAATTAAGCACGTACTTCGGGACTTTAATAGCTGCTATTGAGCAGCGAGGCTTCCCTCGATGGACCACCGTTACCACCGATTTGCTGCGCTGCGCGAGCTACGCGGAGCAGAAGAGACTCGACAAGGAGCTCGAAAAGCTCAGGTCGATGGTGGAGCGCGATTGGAGAGAACCGGAGCACAAATGTTCCGTCATCATCAATCCTCCAAAGATTCGCGATACGGCAATCGTCTTTTACGCCTACCCACCTCAGCTTGCCGCGAGGAGAAGGGAAATCGCGGAGGAACTGGCTCTATTCGCATTGGAAACCACCCAACGGGAACGGTGCATCATCGTGTGCAGAAACACCGCTCGATGGAGTGAGCCCTATGCGTCGGTTCTGATTTTGAACACTGATGGACGAGAGAGCGGAGACGAGCCGCAGAAGTTGCAAAAAGTATTTGCCTAGTCCTTCGCATATTCGACTTGGGAGCTTCGAGGGCAGGTTTTGCGGGACTGGGTAGGGTGATTGGGTGTCCAGCTTGGAATCCCAACCGGAGTTTTAAGAAGAAGGCGGGAGCTAAGGAAGATGCCAGCGCCGGCTCAGGATCACTGGAAGGGTTAGAGGAAATTCTTGGGTAGTCATCGTGGCCGAAGTCGCCCCATCCGAACTTAAGCTCGCCGTTGAACGTACGCACGGCGGCAAAGCTTCCTACGTCCAGTCTGTGCCGGTCACAGAGACGCACGGGGGGCAGGCCGTCTGGCAAGGCGCTGTGGCAGTTTTCGACCTTGCCGAGCATCCCAAGGCCACAAGAGCCTATGCGTGGTCATCGCCAATTGAGGGAAGCGAGAACCGCCGTTTTCACGTCGTGCTGCAAATGGGCGCGATCAGATCGCCAATAGACGCGGTTAGGGCAGCTATCGTGGCGGAGGCGAAAGCCGCGAATGAGTGTCCCGCGTGCGCTGGCACAGGAAAGGTCCACGAGATGCATTCAGCGATGCCGGGCACGACCGCAACGCCGAAGATCAATCCGCCAAATTGCCCTGAGTGCGGTGGTACGGGACGCCGGAAGAAATGAACCCTCTCCGTTGGAGGCGTGAGCACCAAATCGCTTTGGCGATAGCCGCTGCACTCGGGGGGATCGCGTGCGTCGTCATCGGGTATTTCGTATATAGCGTAGGGTTAGGCGACGGGGCCGAAGACTTCGGTAACTGGGTGCAAGCCCCTTTTTCGTTTTTCCTATACCAGTACCCCGTCTACGATTTTGCCAGTGCTGAATGGTTCACATTTGGCGCGATCATCGGAGGTGCGGTCGTTTACGTAGGTCGCCTGCTGCGAAAATCAAATTAGGGGAATTATCACCTTGACATAGTAACCGCTAGGGGTAGGTTCGGCCCCGCGTGACAGGCCGACGTTCTGCCAGAACGATTAAGGAACAAAACAAACCCTAAGTGACTGATATTGCTAAGATTTGCGAACCACTCGCGGAATCAATTGGCATTGCTCTTGCTTTTTACGAATTAGCAATCTACGGCTTGCCCTCCGATGGTTTAATTTACCTGAAGGGTTGCCAATGAACGCCGCTGACCCGATAGCCCGTGCGCAGGCTGATCTCGATGATCTGGAACGCAACATCCATCGCCTGAAGGCCGAAGAAGGCCGGATCGCTTCGCAGCGTCACGCGGTCGAGCAAGAGCGCGATAGCGTTCGCTCGTTCATCACAATGTATGACCGCTATGCGAGCGGCGAATCAGTGCCTCACGTCGCGCCACTCGCGAACGATGCGGTTGAGCCATCGCAACCAGAAAGGCCGCGCCTCCCTCTACAGGTAGCGCCGCGCAAACGTGGCGGAAACACAAAGCGAGCGGCAAAGGGCACCAGAATCAGCCGCAAGCCGGAATCCCTTCCGACGACTTCGGACATGATCCGTGAAGCGCTGGCAACGCCCAAGGCTCGTGAGAGTGGCGGATTTGCGCCAGAAGAGGCCCTCGCGTTCATCCAAGAGCATTATTGGCCCGGCGCGCGACCGGCGGATATTGGCCCGACTATGTGGCGCATGTGGAATGCCCACCGTGCTTTGGAAAAGCGTGGTGGCAAATATTCGCTTCCCAAAGGCGCCACCGCGCCTAATGGGGTTGGGGCGCACTGATGCTCGCGCCATCACCTGAGTTTGCAGAGCCTCTTGAATGCGAAAGGCCCTACAGGGAAACCCGTAGGGCCTCGCATAGCGTGGCGAGGGAGGTAGGTTTGGTCGCCGAACCCCTCGACATGTTCCACTGCCTTGACCAAGGCCTAGACCGCCATAACGGGGAAGTACCGGATGGCGAGGAAAGGTGTTGGCCAATGTGCCGATACGAAGCACGGAATGTGACGGGCTAAAGTCCCGAGCACCTGCCGCATCGCGAAGCGGACACAAATTGGGTAATTCTCATGGTGGGCAAAAGCAAGCGAAATCCGCCAAGGGCAAAATCTGCCCCCAAGAAACCAGCCTCGGATTCCGGGGATCGGGAAAGCTATTCCGCAAGAGAGGCGCGTGGGCGTTTCGAGCGCGCGGTGGATATTGCCGTCGCGACGAAGCCAATCCGCAAACCAACAACAAAGAAGCGGAAGAGCTAATCCTCTACTTGCCGCCCTTTTTACGGTTATCGGGTTTGCAAAGCATCTGGCAATTATCGGCGTTGGTTTTGCCGCCTTCGTGCCATGGCTTGATGTGGTCGCCTTCCATCTCCTCTGACTGGAAATGATCTTTGCAAACCGGGCAAATACCTCCTTGCCGCTCGTACGCTTCGCGCTTCATGTTGTCGTCGAATGCCCGAATGTTCAGTGCGCGCTCATTCCCGCTTAACACGTAGTCGTAGATGCCGGACTTCTTGGTCACATCATTGTCCCGCATTAAGCGGGCGACTTCGGCTTCCAACTCTTCGGTGTTCCACTTTTCCTGGCCGAACTTCTTATAGAGCGGCCCCCATTCAACGCCCTTCATTTCCGTTCGGTATTTGGGGAACGTGAGATTCACCCAACTGATGACGTTTTGAAAGAAGGTCCAAAGCTCGTTGGCATTCTGGTCCTCCTGATGCAGCGCCATGTACTGGTCGATTGCCCCATCGGTCAGCCAGTCAAGAGCGATTTCGAGGTATGCTTGTCTATTGACCGGCCCAGTTAGAAGTCTGCTTCCGATAGAGGCTGCCGGTCCGCCTTGCTTGGAGAACCATTTCTTTGCAGCCGTGAGCCATGGCCCAATAAACACGGCATTGCGCAATTCCTGTTTTTTCAGCTCTAGGCCAACAGTGTTGATTACCTCAAACCATTCGAGCTTATCGTCATGAGAGCCTTCACATTCATAGACCAATAGCTTGTAAGCGAGAATCTTCGCCTTCCGTTCAGGCGAGAGATTGGAGAAGAACCGGGGGGAGCCATCGATTACGATTGGAAACTGGCCGTCAATATACTGACTGATGCTTAGGGTGCGCTGCTGACCATCCAGCAATTCGAAGCCGTTACCGGCCACCGCCCAGTACATTGCGTTTAGCGGAAAGCCCTTTAGCACCGTCGCGATCACCGCTTTACGGCGCTCCTCGTCATAGACGAACTCCCGCTGATATGGGGGGCGAATATCGAGCAGGCCGTTATAGCCTCGCAGTCCACCTTCCTCGCCGTTGTCCTCATACCCAGAGACTAGGTCTGATACGGTGACATCCCGCGGGGCAACTTTCATGCGGGTTTTCCCTTACGGCGGATCAGGATGCGTGGGTACGTTTGGATGTAAAGCTCCTTGCCAACTTTATAGTACGTCTTACCGGCTGGAGCTTTTGCGACCTTGAGCGAAGCGCCATCGTTCAGTTTCGATACGTCACTCTTCTCGCCGTTGCTGCTGATTTGCGTCTGTGTGGGGTATTTCTTGGTTGCTATTCCAAACCATGTCTTCGTGATCCCGACGATCTCGAACTGGTTCGGATTGTGCTTCGCCAAGAAGCCGAGCGGCACACCCATCACGCCATCGTACGCGACGGGAATGTCTTTGTAGGAGGATACCTCAATCGCATCGAAATTGTCGTAGGATGGGTATTCTTCAGGCGTGTATGCCTTATAGAGCGGAAGCTCTTCGTGGCGCTTAGGCAGGTCGAGGTTCGTCAACCAGCACATCGTCCCGAAGCTGCGCCACCGCTGTCCCTTCTCATCAATCCAGAAACGCGTTTCCCTGGCTGGGTAGTTCTCAGGCACTCTGAATGCCATATCCCCGTTGTTATAGCCGAGCCACACCTCATTGCCGTGGACGAGCGCAAACACTTCCTTTGTCGTAAGGGAATTTTGGCTGGCGAGAATGACGAACTTTTTACCGTGCTCGGCCAGCAGCATCACGTACTCGCGAAACAGCGAGAACGGTGGATTGGTCACGACAATATCTGCCTGCTTTAGATACTCAACGCACTCACGGCTGCGAAAATCACCAGCGCCATACTGGACATCACCGTTGAGTGATCGCGCCGTATTGGCGTTGTGCCTGAGTAGGTACTCTACGTCCGCGAGGTCGGTTGTACCGTCGTTATTCTGATCCGGCACCTCATTGATTTCGATGGCATAAGGCTCTCGGCCCTCAGGCTTCAGCCCCTCGATTTCCAAGAGGGGCAGCTCAGCACCAACGATGGGCGACCGCATGTAGCTCGTAGCGATCAGTCTCTTCAGCTTGAACGCGTTGAAGTTCAGAGCGAAGTACTTGAAGAAATTGCTTTCGTACGGGTCGTCGCAATTGCAGAGGATCGTTTTCCCGCGGAGCTGCGCCCGGTAGTGCTTCAGCTCGTTACTGATGTCGCCAAGCTCTGTATAGAATTCGTCCTGCTTGGCGTTCTTCGCACTGGCGAGTGCCCTATTCCCAGACGGGGTACCTGCCGCAAGCTGCCTGGGCATCTTCGTGCCTCTTCCTTTGGCTGGCAGCGCGGGCCGCCTTCCTTTCGACGGGGGGCTAGAGGACTTTTGACGGGCCAGGGCCGGCCGCATTGACAGCGCTCTGATTCGCGACCGTCGATTTTCGAGAATCCCCGAGTCGTCGGTCAACTGGCCGGGGGGGGCGCCATCAACGCCGACCGGAACCGTCATCAAGTCGCTCAACCTGCGTCCCCCTACGCTTCTTACGCTTTGGGCCGTGATACTTCTTATGCCCTGACGGGTTCGCCTTCGCGACAAGTGCGCCGATACGTTAGACGCTTTCCGACGATGCCGCCCACACTCTTTTCCATGCGGAGCTTGTCGTCAACGTCAAGGGCTTCGCGCTCGTTATAGCGGTAGTCAAATTCCGCAAGGTAACGCTTCAAGTGTTGCGGGCTAACGTGGTGATAGGTTCCCACGATGCCGCGTTTCAGGATCGAAAAATATCCTTCAATCGTGTTTGTGTGTGCATCGCCGCGCACATATTCGCCAATCGAATGATTGACCGTCTCTGTATTGCCCCATTCGCGGCCAAGCTGCTTGGACGGCGCGGCTTGATCGGTCATTAGTTTGCTGTCGCGATGCACTTGCTCGAACAGGATTGGGCGAAGAGTTTTCGCGCTTACTGACGGAACGTGGCGCGAGCGCACTTTGCTTCCGCGCTCTACCAGAGAGAACACAGCTTCCTTGCCCGCGCCGCCGGTTCCGACGTGCTTGCGCTGGCGACGATGCTTGTTCTTCTCAAGGCCGCCCACAAAGGTTTCGTCCATCTCAACAGTCTTTCCTTCGCCGCCCATGGGCGCAAGGTCCGTCTCGCGCAGGCTCTCACGAATGCGATGCATCAGGAACCAACTTGTCTTTTTCGACAGGCCCAACATGCGGCCAATCTGAAGGGCGCTCATGCCCTTCTTGCTCGACATAAGAAGCTGATAGTCGCGGCCAGCCACTTGTGCAGGGGAACCTTGCTGCGCTCGTAAAGCGTGCCCACCGTGACCGTGAACGGCTCACGGCAAGCGTTGCACTGGTACAGGCCGGGGCGGGTCGTCTTGCCCTTCATAAGCGTGGACTGGTCCAAAACGCCGCAATGGGGGCAGATGCGCCCGTCTTTCCAAATCCGTGCTTCCAGCCACTCACGAGCGGCGGTTTCGTCTTGGAAAATCTTGCTGGAAAGAAGGGCTTTGGGCATGGCACGTCTCCGTTGACGTGCATAATCTAGGGGTTGCGCCGTGCTATGTCAAGGTGATAATTACCCAAATTAGGACACTACCCAGCCGTTCGATTGCTTCCGGTGATCTTCGCGCCAAGCCATTTCGTCAGCGTAGGATGAAAGGTAGGGACCGGCGATCTTGTGATGAATACCGATTTCCGAACGCCGAATGCGGGAGAAGTAACTCTCTGCCCAGATCGTGCAAGCTTCGCCGACGCTGTAGCGTTCGGAATGATTGATCCGCTTCGTGCTGAAATGCAGATGCAACAGGCCCCATGACTTTGCATCGTCGGCATAGATCGTGCTGCCGGGAGCGACCGTCGCGAAGATTTCCGGCGCTCCGGCGTGTTCGGACGTGGAGACGTATGTAACCGTGCCGCCGTTCCTCTGGCGCATGACGACGAGCATTCGCACTTGCCGGCCTAGTCCATCGCGAGGTGGCCATCTATGCGGTTCCCGTCGGACTGGATTGCGGCGTTTAGGCGCGATCTCGGAAACTTCTTTTTAGGCACGGGGATTTGGCCGAGCGTGCGCTTTTTGGTCTCCCGCCAGATAGCGCTGGCATTGTTTGATCAATCGTGTTATCTTTTTTGCCAAGTTGAAGTGTTGCGCCCGGCGCCCGGAAGGGTCGGCCGGGCGTTTTGTTTATTGGTCGCGCTAATTCGACGAGCTCGCCGGTCGTTCGACAAACTCACCATAAGGATCGGAACACATGGCCAGGAATCAGAGCTGCGTCGGCTACAAGCGACCGCCGAAAAAGCACTGCTGGAAGAAGGGACAGTCGGGCAATCCAAAGGGACGTCCGCAGGGGCACCGCAACCTCGCCGCCGCGCTCACGGCCGTTCTGCACGAGAGCGTGAGCATGGCAGTTGAAGGCGAAGCGCGCGAGATGACGAAGCTCGAAGCCGTCACGCGGCAGCTCGTGGACAAGGCCGTAGCCGGCGATCCTCGCGTGATGCAGCAGCTGTTGGCCGAAATTCACAAGAACGAGACGAGAGCCGAGCGGGATGCATCCGGGCAGCGGTTGCGCGACGTGGACCACGAGGTGCTCGAAGCCCTCTACGTGCGGCTCAGGCGCGAGGCGGCTCACCCTTCCCCGCTTTCGCGGGGATCAAGCTAAGGGCGAGGGTTTCTTTTTCGTCCTCCGGGTAGGGGAAATCTTTTCCGGAATATTCACATGATGACGGCTGCTATCGCGGCGACCGCGCCTGCGCGCCCGGTCGCCGACACCGAATACCGCCTGCTTCTGCAGAACGATTTTCATCTGTTCCTGCACAGGAGCTTCTGCGAAATCAATCCGCGCACGACGTTTCTCGACAACTGGCACATCGAAGTGCTGGCGGCGAAGCTCGAACGCGTGCGGCTCGGCCAGACCAAACGGCTGATCGTCAACCTGCCGCCGCGGCATCTGAAATCGCACGCGGCGTCGATCGCCTTTCCGGCTTGGTCGCTCGGGCACGATCCCTCGGCCCAGCTCCTGTGCGTCAGCTACGGGCAGGAACTCTCGGACAAGCTCTCTCGCGATTGCCGCGCGCTGATGACGAGCAGCTTCTATGAGCGGCTGTTTCCGACCCGGCTGTCGCCGATGCGCTCGGCGGTGGAGGAATTCGCCACCACCGGCCACGGCTTTCGGCTGGCGACGAGCGTGGGTGGCGTGGTGACGGGCCGCGGCGGCGATATCATCATTATCGACGATCCGCTGAAGCCGGAAGAGGCGGTGAGCGACGGGCTCCGCGCGCGGGTCAACGACTGGTACGACAACACGCTCTATTCGCGCCTCAACGACCGGCGCCGCGGCGCCATCGTCATCATCATGCAGCGGCTGCACGAGGATGATCTGGTGGGCCACGTGCAGGCGCAGGAGGAATGGGAGGTGGTCTCGTTTCCCGCGATTGCCGAAGCGGATGAAAGCTATGTGGTTGAATCGCGAACAGGCACGCGCGTGGTCGGCCGCAAGGCAGGCGAGGCGCTGCACGAGGCGCGCGAGCCGCTCGCCGAGATCGAACGCATCCGGCGCACGCTCGGCGCCTATAATTTCGCCGGGCAATACCAGCAGCTGCCGGCGCCTTTGGGCGGCGGCATGGTGAAGCGCGACTGGTTCCAGTTCTACGACGCGGAGCCGCGGCCCTTCGAATTCGTCGTGCAGAGCTGGGATACCGCGAACAAGGCGACGGAACTGGCCGATTACAGCGTCTGCACCACTTGGGGCGCCAGGCAGAACCATTTCTATCTGCTTCATGTGCTCAGGCAGAAGCTCAACTATCCGGAGCTGAAGCGGGCGGTGCGCGCGCAGGCCGCGCAGTTTCGCCCGCAGAACGTGCTGATCGAGGACCGCGCCTCGGGCACGCAGCTGATCCAGGAACTGATCCACGAGGGGCTGCACAACGTGAAGAGGATGACGCCCGACGGCGACAAGGTGATGCGCCTGCACGCGCAGACAGGCGTGATCGAGAATGGCTTCGTGCATCTGCCACGCGAGGCGCCGTGGCTCGAGGAGTATCTGGGCGAGTTGATGACCTTTCCGCGCAGCCGGCACGACGACCAGGTCGATTCCACCTCGCAGGCGCTGTCCTGGCTGGTCAACCCGGGCAACGGCGAGGCGTGGATTCGCTTTGCGCGGGAACAGCTCGCGAAAAGGCCGCCGCCGCACCCGGGCGGCGAACTCTGCTATGGCTCGATCACCGAGGAGACCATGGCGATGCTGCGGCGGTGGTGACGAATTCGCTGATAATCGCTGTTAAAATCGCTGTTATGGTGCGGGCGGCTGGGGTCGAACCGACACAACAGTTGCGGCGCCCTCGCGAATAGCATTCGAGCTTCGGCGCTTCGTTATTCCCCGCCGACGCCTATTTCGCGCTCCCCGGCGGCGGCGCCTGAAGCGTCCAGGTTACGATCTGGCCGAGGGCGGCGCCCACTGCTTCGTCGAACGCCTGCACGACGGCGGCGACGCTGTTCGCCCCTGCGCGCGCGGTCTGGCGCGCATCGAGCGAGGCGATAACCTGGCCGCGCGGGGCGAGGAGCCGCGCTTCGATCTCTACCACCACCAGCGGCGCGCCGGCCGCGCTGTCGTATTGCGCGTCGAAATCGCGAATCTCGGTCTCCAGCGTGTAATCGGCACGCACGCCTGCCGATTCGCGCGCCACCGCAGGCAGTCGCCCGCTTTTCTCGAACGCCTCCACGAGGAGCGCCTGCACAAGTCTCGGCACGGAATCGGTCCATTGCGCGTCGGCGTAATAATCCATCACCGCGCCGCGCAGCAGCGCGATACGCTCGCGGTCGAGCGTGGCCGTCGCGTCGGGGTGGGCAATGCCGAGCTGCCAGGAGAGCGTTGTGCCAGCCGCCGGCGGAGGAAACGCTGGCTCCAGACGATAAATCTGCGGCGGTGGACTGGAGGGACCGAGCAGGCTGCCGCAGCCGGAGAGCACAACCACAGCGACACCGGTGAGCAGC
This sequence comes from uncultured Alphaproteobacteria bacterium, assembly GCA_963812975.1. Lineage (GTDB taxonomy): Bacteria > Pseudomonadota > Alphaproteobacteria > Micropepsales > Micropepsaceae > Rhizomicrobium. Next base: position 51,161 of record CAWEXK010000033.1, read on the forward strand.
AGCGTGCGCCGCGCGATCGGGAAAGAAACTGCATTCATGGCGGCGTATATCCTTTGCGGCGATCACCGAAGATGAGCCGCGTCGGCTCGTGCTCAAGTTCGTCGGTCAGATGGGTCAGACTTTTCACCAGGTCGCGTGCCTGTCCGGTGAGCTGGTCGATGCGCGCGCCGTTCACCTGGGTGTCGAGGTCGCCGGAGAGCCTGTCCACGTCGTCGGAGAGATGGTCGAGCTTTTGCGTCGTCTCGCGGGCGCTGGCCAGCACGGTGTGCAGATCGGCGAGATCGGTGTTGACGCCCGCGGAAGCAGAATGGAGATTTGCCAGAGTCGCATCGATATCCGCCGTGTGCCGCGTCAGGACCGCGGTCACATCGCGCAGGTTCGATAGCGTCTGTGCGATGGCCTGGCGATTGTGCGGACTCAAGACGTCGTCCAGCCGGTCGGCAATACCGTTGATCTTGACGAGAATCTGCGGCGCGGATTGCTCGAGCTGCTGCAGCGTCGATGGCTTCGAGCGGATCACCGGGTATTCGCCGAACATGGTGCGCGGCAGCACCGGCGCCGATTGCGAGCCGCCATCGATCTCCACATAGGAGCCGCCGGTCAGTCCTTCGCTCGCGATCGAAGCGACCGAGTCGGCGTGGATGGGCAGACCCGGATCGATCTGCAAGGTGACGATCACGCGCTTGGGATCGTTGGGATCGAATTCGACCCTGGAAACGTGGCCGACCTGGATGCCGTTGTAGCGGACCAGCGTGCCGTTGCCCAGGCCGGTGACGCTGCCCGAGAAATAGGTGCGGTAATAGGCGAATTCCTGAGCGTATTGGGAGCCGCCGAGCCATAGCAGCGCGATGACGAGGCCCAGAAGGACCACGAGCACAAACACGCCCACGGCAACGTAATTGGCTTTCGTTTCCATCGCTCAGAGGTGCTCCGCAAGGCGGCCCGCCCCCGGACGCCGCAGAAATAATCATGAATCCAGGGATTCGGATCCTTCGCCAGCGTGTCGATCGTGCCCACCTTGATCTTCCTGTCCACCAGCACCGCAATGCGGTCGGAAGTCGCCCGCAGGCTGTCGAGATCGTGGGTCACCAGAAACACGGTAAGGCCCAGACTCTGCTGAAGGTTCCGCACCAGCTCGTCGAACTGGGCCGCCGAGATCGGATCGAGCCCCGAGGTCGGCTCGTCCAGGAACAGCAGTTCGGGATCGAGAGCGAGCGCCCGCGCGAGGCCCGCGCGCTTGCTCATCCCCCCCGACAATTCGGAGGGGAATTTCTGCGCCGTGTCGGGCGGCAGCCCGACCAGCGATAATTTCATCGCCGCCAGCTCGTCCATCAGTTCCTGCTTCATGTGCGTCCAGCGGCGCATCGGCACCTGGATATTCTGGGCCACCGTCTGGGAACTGAACAGCGCGCCCTCCTGGAACAGGACGCCCCACCGCAACTGGAGCCCCTTCAGGTCTTCGCTGTCGACCTCCGCCGTTTCCTGGCCGAACACCTTGATACGGCCCGCTTGCGGGTGGTGCAGGCCGACGATGGAGCGCAGCAGGACCGATTTGCCGGCGCCCGAGCCGCCCACCACGCCCAGCACTTCGCCGCGCAGGACGTCGAGATCGATGTGGTCGTGCACGATGGAGTCGCCGAATGCGTTGACGAGCCCGCGGATGCGGATCACGACCTCGCCGGGGCGGACGTCTTCTTCCATCATATGCCGAGCACCGAAAAGAGCACCGAGAACCCGGCATCCAGCACGATGATCGAGGAAGATCGATTCGACGACGGAGCGCGTCGTCAGCTTGCCGACGCTCGCGGCGTTGCGCTCGACGCGCAGGCCTTCGAAGCATCCGACCAGCGCGATGACGAACGCGAACACCGGCGCCTTGACAAGGCCGACAAGCAAGTGTCTTCAGCGTGATCGCGCTCTCGAGCTCGCGCATGAAGGCGGGAATGGTGATGCCGAGATCGAAATAGGTCATCACCATGCCGCCGATGATGCCGACCACGTCGGCGAAGAAGGTAAGCAGCGGCAGCGCGATCATGAGCCCCAGCACGCGCGGCAGGACGAGAATCTCCGCGATGTTGAGCCCGATCGTCTGCATCGCGTCGGTCTCTTCGTTGACGCGCATGGTTCCGATGTGAGCGGTGAAGGCGGAGCCGGAGCGGCCCGCGACGATGATGGCGGTGATGAGGCCGCCCAGCTCGCGCAGGAAGCCGACGCCGAGGAAATCGATGGTGTAGATCTGCGCGTCGAAGCGCTTCAGCTGATCGGCGCCTTGATAGGCGAGCACGATGCCGAGCAGGAAGGCGAGCATGCCCACGATGGGCAGCGCGCGTGACGCCGGTTTCCTCGATCTGCTGAATGAAGGCCGGAAACGGCAGCTCGCGCCGCGGAGCCAGCGCGGCTTCCCAGGTCTCGACAGTGACCCGACCGAGAAAGCCCACGAGATCGTAAGTCTGGTGCAATATGTGCATGGTGCCGCGGCCGATACGCTCGAGATAATCCTCGAGCCTTAAAGGACGCGGATGCGTCACCGGCGGTGCCAGGCTCTCGCGCTCCATGGTCTCGAACAGCGCGCGGAATCGCTCCGGTACCGCTACATTGCTCACCTTCGCGCGGCGGGCTTCCAGATCGCGCCTGGTGCGCAGGATCAGCCAGACGCCCGCGCTGTCGAGCAGCGTGATTGCCGAACCGTCGATCGCAATGTCGGTCACATCGCCGAATTGCAGCGCATGGAGCGCCTCGTCGATGCGCGCCGCTTCGGGGACGATCCACTCTCCGCCGAGCATGAGCCGCGCCCCGCGCCCGCTCCTCTCCAGCCGCAATGTGGCGGGCGAGGCGATCTTGATATGCGGCGCGAGGTTTTTCATCGGGTCACTGCGAAAGGAGAAGCCGCTCGATAACGGGCGATAACGCGCAGCCACGGCTTCGCGCCGATGGTGACGGCCGGAGCTGACGCGTTTTCGGCCCCGCCGCCAGACGCAGTCGATCATCGCGCCCGCGAAAATCCAGCTGTCCAGAGCCGTGTCGCCTTTGCGCGCGGCAAGCGAGGGATGGTTCGTATCGAAACTGACGAGGTCGGCGCTCGCACCGACGCGGAGGCCGGCAATGGGTTGGCCCAGGGCCTGCGCACCTCCCGCCAGCGCGCCGTCGAACAGCGCGCGCCCCGTCGAGCCGCCCGGCAATGCGGGCCAGAGATTGCGGCTGCGCCGCGTCAGGCGCTGCGCATATTCGAGCATGCGCAGCTCTTCCGCCGCATCGATGCTGCACGTTCGAATCGGTGCCGATGCCGAAGCAGCCGCCCGCGTCGAGATAATCCTTCGCCGGAAATACTGCCGTCGCCGAGATTGGCTTCGGTAATCGGACATAGACCAGCGACCGCGCCGCTTGCGGCGAGGCGCTGACGTTTCCTGCATCGAGTCAGATGCGTCGCGTGCACGAGACACCAGCCGGCATCGACAGGGGCATGATCGAGCAGCCATTCGACCGGACGCGCGCCGCTCCACGCGATGCAATCCTCGACTTCCTTCGTCTGCTCGGCGGCGTGAATGTGCACAGGGCCACCCTGCTGCGAGCGGTACGACCTCTTCGAACTCCTGCGGCGTTACCGCGCGCAGGCTGTGCGGCGCCACGCCGATATTCGCGTCGGGAAGCTCAGCGATCGCCGCGGCGGCTGCTTCGACCAGCCGGCGCGAACGACTCCACATCGTTGAGGAAGCGCCGTTGTCCATGTGTGGCAGCGCCGCCGCCGAAATTGCCGTGTGCATAGAAGACGGGAAGCAGCGTCAGGCCGATGCCGCGTTTCTGCCGCCGCCGCCGCGATGCGCGATGCCAGTTCGCCGACATCGACATAGGGCCGCCGGACGGATCGTGGTGCAGATAATGGAATTCGCCGACGCGCGTGAACCCGCGTTCGAGCATCTCGACATAGGCGAGCGCCGCGATCGCTTCGACATCGTCGGGGGTCAACTGGTCGAGAAAGCGGTACATGACCTCGCGCCAGGTCCAGAAATTGTCACCTTCCGGACCGCGCGTTTCCGCAAGGCCCGCCATGCCGCGCTGGAAGGCGTGACTGTGCACGTTAGCGAGGCCGGACATCGCGATCGCGTGGCGTTCGTCGCCGGGCCGCGCAGCAACGCCTTCCTCGATCTGCGCGATCAGGCCGACGCGCGTCTCGATGCGGACGTCCCGCGCCCAACCGCCAGGAAGCAACGCGGTTTCGAACCACAGCATGCCGTTGCAAGCCTCTTTCCGTGGACATAAGAGACGTTCTGGCCCGCGAGCCAAGCGGTCGCGAGGTCCGATGCGCGTCGACACCATCTGGCACAATGCGCGGCTTCTCGACGCTTGCACGGCCGCCCCGGATTGGGCGCGATCGAGGACGGCATTGCTCGCCACATCAGGCGGACCGATCGTCTATGCGGGGCCTGAAGCCGAAGCGCCGGCGCTCGAGGGCATCACACGCATCGACTGCGAAACGCGCTGGATCACGCCGGGGCTGATCGATTGCCACACGCATCTGGTTTACGCCGGCAATCGCGCGCGCGAATTCGAGTTGCGACTCGCCGGCGCAAGTTACGAAGAGATCGCGCGCGCCGGCGGCGGCATTCTTTCGACCGTGGAGGCGACGCGCCGCGCCAGCGAAGAGAAACTCGTCGTCTCGGCGCTTCCGCGGCTCGATGCACTGATCGCGGAGGGCGCTACCACGATCGAGATCAAGTCCGGTTACGGGCTCGCGCTCGCGGACGAAATGAAGCAGCTCCGCGCCGCGCGAAGTCTCTCCCGGGAGCGCAGCATCGACATCGTCACAACCTTCCTCGGCGCGCATGCGTTGCCGCCGGAATGCCGCGGCGACAAGGATGCCTACATCGATCTGGTGTGCCGCGAGATGATTCCGGCGATCGCGCAGGCGGGTCTCGCCGATGCGGTGGACGGTTTCTGCGAGAGCATTGCCTTTTCGCCGGCGCAGATCGCGCGCGTGTTCGAAGCAGCCGCTGTGCACGGGTTGCGCGTGAAGCTGCATGCCGATCAGCTGTCGAATCTCGAAGGCGCCGCGTTGGCGGCCAGCTTCCGCGCGCTTTCTGCCGATCATCTCGAATGGAGCGATGAAGCCGGCGTCGCGGCGATGGCGCGGGCGCAGGTGCCGGCTGTTCTTCTACCCGGCGCGTATTATTTCCTGCGCGAGACCCGTCTTCCGCCGGTGGCGCTGCTGCGGCAGCACGTGTGCCCATTGCCATTGCGACCGACTGCAATCCCGGCACCTCGCCGCTCACTTCGCTGCTCCTTGCCATGAACATGGGCGCGACCCTTTTCCGTCTCACTGTCGGGGAATGTATCGCGGCGGTGACGCGCGAAGCGGCGCGGGCGCTCGGACGCCTCGAAACAGTGGGCACACTCGAAGCGGGCAAGCTGTGCGATCTCGCCATCTGGAACGTCGAGCAGCCGGCCGAGCTCGTCTATCGCCTGGGATTCAATCCGCTCCAGGCGCGCGTGAAGGCGGGACAATGAGCGAAACGCCTTCCTGGCTGTCCGTCACGTCCAACGACGCGCCATTGATTGTTTCCATGCCGCATACGGGCACCGATATACCCCCGGATCTCGAGTCACGTTTCGTGTCGTGCTGGCTTGCGCGCAAGGACGCCGACTGGTGGATCGAACGGCTATACGATTTCGCGCCCGCTTCGGGTGGCACCATCATCCGCACCCTGTTGTCGCGCAGCGTCATCGACGTGAACCGCGACCCCGGTGGCCACTCGCTCTATCCCGGACAGCACACAACGGAGTTATGTCCGACCACGACCTTCGACGGCGAAGCACTTTATCGCGTGGGCTTCGAACCCCATGCCGAAGAGGTCGCGCGGCGCCGGGCGAGCTTCTTCGAGCCCTACCACAATGTGCTCGCAGACGAGATCGCCCGGCTCCGCAGCCGCCATGCAAACATTGTGCTGTTGGAGGCCCATTCCATTCGCTCGCGTATCCCGCGCCTCTTCGAAAGCGAACTGCCCCATTTCAATATTGGCACCAATTCCGGCCAAAGCTGCGCGCGCGAGCTGACCGCCGCGATCGAAAAACTTTGCGATGCTAGCTCGTCGCATTACACCCGCATCACCGATGGGCGCTTCAAGGGCGGCTACACCACGCGGCACTACGGCCAGCCGAAGCGCGGCGTGCATGCGATACAGCTCGAGCTTGCGATGCGGGCCTATATGGATGAACCGGCGGCGCCGGCACCGGAGAATTGGCCCTCGGCTTACGTGCACGCACGCGCCGCGCCGCTGCGCGTGGTGCTGCAAGGCGTTCTCGTATCTTGTCTCAACTTCGCGCGCGCGACATGACGCGCCTCGACAATACCCGATCCATTCGCGCGCCGCGCGGAAGCAAGCTGAATGCAAAGAGCTGGCTCACGGAGGCGCCGCTGCGCATGCTGATGAACAATCTCGATGCCGAAGTGGCGGAAAAGCCTGAAGAGCTGGTGGTGTATGGCGGCATCGGTCGCGCGGCGCGCGATTGGGAGAGTTTCGACCGCATTGTCGCCACGCTGAAGCGGCTGGACGCCGACGAAACCCTGCTCGTGCAATCGGGCAAGCCCGTAGGCGTGTTCAAGACACATCCCGACGCGCCGCGGGTGCTGATCGCCAACTCCAACCTTGTGCCGCGTTGGGCGGATTGGGATCACTTCAATGCGCTCGATCGCAAGGGCTTGATGATGTACGGCCAGATGACAGCCGGCAGCTGGATTTATATCGGCAGCCAGGGAATCGTGCAGGGCACTTACGAGACCTTCGCGGAACTCGGCCGTCACCACTATGGCGGCTCGCTCGCCGGCCGCTGGATACTGACCGCGGGGCTTGGCGGCATGGGCGGCGCACAGCCACTCGCCGCTGTCATGGCCGGTGCATCCATCCTTGCCGTGGAATGCCAGCCGTCGCGCATCGAGATGCGCCTGCGCGCGAAATATCTCGACGTGAAGGCGCAGTCGCTCGACGAGGCGCTGGAGATGATCGCGCGCGCGACGCGCGCGAAAGATGCGCTCTCGGTCGGGCTTGTTGGTAACGCAGCGGAAGTCTTGCCCGAACTCCTGCGTCGCGGCGTTCGACCCGACGCCGTCACCGACCAGACCTCCGCCCATGATCCCATCAACGGCTATCTGCCGAAAGGCTGGTCGCTCGCGAAATGGGAACGGGCGCGCGCCAGTGATCCAAAAGGCGTGGAACGCGCGGCGAAGCGATCCATGGCCGAGCATGTGCGCGCCATGCTTGCCTTTCATCGCCTTGGCGTCCCCACCGTCGACTACGGAAACAACATCCGCCAAATGGCGAAGGATGAAGGGGTCGCGGATGCGTTCGATTTTCCGGGATTTGTGCCGACCTATATCCGTCCGCTGTTCTGCCGCGGAATCGGCCCGTTTCGCTGGTGCGCGCTTTCGGGCGATCCGCACGACATCTACCGCACGGATGCGAAAGTGAAGGAGCTGCTCCCGCACGACGCCCATCTGCATCATTGGCTCGACATGGCCCGCGAGCGGATTTCCTTCCAGGGTCTGCCCGCGCGTATCTGCTGGATCGGGCTCGGCGACCGTCATCGCGTCGGCCTGGCGTTCAACGAGATGGTTGCGAACGGAGAATTGACCGCACCGATCGTAATCGGCCGCGACCATCTTGATTCGGGGTCCGTCGCCTCTCCCAACCGCGAAACGGAGGCGATGAAGGACGGCTCCGATGCCGTGTCCGACTGGCCGCTCCTGAACGCGCTCCTCAACTGCGCGAGCGGCGCAACCTGGGTGTCGATTCATCACGGCGGCGGGGTCGGCATGGGGTATTCACAGCATGCAGGAATGGTCGTTGTCTGCGACGGCACGCAAGATGCCGCGCGCCGGATTGAACGGGTGCTGTGGAACGATCCCGCAAGCGGGGTGATGCGCCACGCCGATGCCGGCTACGACAGCGCCATCGCCTGCGCGCGCGAACACGGCCTCGATTTGCCGAGTTTGATTTCCAAACGCCCTAAAAACGCTCTAGCGGGCGAGCGCCTGCTCCAGATCGGCGATGAGATCGTCCGCGTCTTCGACGCCGCAGGAGAGGCGGACAAGGGAATCGGAGATGCCGGATTTCGCGCGCAGCTCCGGCGGTAAAGAAGCATGGGTCATGATGGCGGGATGTTCGATCAGGCTTTCGACGCCGCCGAGGCTTTCGGCCAGCGTGAAGAGGTGGCAGCGCTCGAGAAACATCGTGGTGCCGGCAAGGTCGCGCTTCAGGATAATCGTTACGATCCCCCCAGGCGCGCGCATCTGACGGGCCGCAAGCGCGTATTGCGGATGACTTTCGAGACCGGGATAGATGACCCGCTCGACATCGGGGCAAGCTTCCAGCCAGCGGGCGACCCGCAACGCATTCGTGCAGTGGCGCTCCATCCGGAGTGCGAGAGTCTTGATGCCCCGCAGCGCCAGGAAACTGTCGAACGGTCCCTGGATCGCGCCGATCGAGTTCTGCAGAAATTTCAGTCCCTCGGCGAGCTCGCGATTGTCGCCGACAATCGCGACGCCTCCCACCATGTCGGAATGGCCGTTCAGGTATTTGGTTGTGGAATGGACCACGATGTCGAAGCCGAGCTCGAGAGGCCGCTGCACATAGGGGCTGGCAAAGGTGTTGTCGGCGACCGACAACATTCCTCGCCGCCGCGCAAGCCGCGCAATCGCTTCCAGATCGGCGAGGCGCAGCAGGGGATTGGTGGGCGTTTCGACCCAGATCATGCGCGTGTTCGATGCGAGTGCGTGTTCGATGGCCGCGTTGTCGCTCATGTCGACAAAGCTGAAGCTCAAACCGGCGGAGCGCCGCTTCACGCGCTCGAACAGGCGGAAGGTGCCGCCATAGAGGTCGTCGCTCGCCACCACGTGCGCGCCGGTGTCGAGCAAGTCGACCACGGTTGCGATGGCGGCAAGCCCCGAGGCAAAGGCGAAGCCGGCCGTGCCACTTTCCAGATCGGCGACACACCGCTCGAAGGCGGCGCGTGTGGGATTTTCGCTGCGGGCATAATCGTAGCCCTTGTGGACCCCCGGACTTTGCTGCGCGTAGGTGGAGGTCGCATAGATCGGCACCATTACGGCGCCTGTGGTAGGATCGTGACTCTGGCCGCCATGGATGGTCCGCGTCGAGAAGGCAAGGCGATTTCGCTTGGCGCTCATGGGCTCAGCCGAAGATGATTGAGAAGATCGACGCGGGTTATGAGGCCCACGAACCTTGCGCCGTCGAGCACGATCGCCACCTCGTTGCGCTCGAAGATCTTGGGAAGCGCATCCAGCCGGTCGGTGATCTGCATCGTGTGAAGGTCGCACGTCATCGCGGCGTCGACGCGGTTGCGGAAACGTTCGGCGCGATGTGCGTCCCCGCCTTCGACGAACGCAAGGATGTCGCTCTCGTCGAGAATTCCCACCACGCGCTCATTGTCCAGCACCGGCAATTGCGAAACATCGGCGTCGCGCATGCGATTGTAGGCGACGATCAACGAATCGGTCGGTGCAACCGTCACGGTCCCGCCACGATCAAAACGCCGCGTAATGAGATCGCGGAGGTCGCCATGCAGTTCGCGGTCGGCGAGACCCTGCTCCAGCACCCAGTAATCGTTGTAGATTTTCGAGAGGTATTTGTTGCCGCTGTCCGGCACGAGGGTCACCACGCGCTGCGGCACCGTCTGCTCGCGGCAATAGCGCAGCGCGGCGGCAAGCAAGGTGCCCGACGACGAACCCCCGAGAATTCCCTCCTTCGCCAGCAGCGCGCGTGCTGCCTCGACCCCCTCCTTGTCGGAGATCGAATAGGCGCGCGACACGAGCGAAAGATCGGCGTTCGGTGGAATGAAATCCTCACCGATGCCTTCTGCGGCCCAGCTTCCCGCCTGCACCAGCTGTCCGGTGCGTACATAGGCCGCAAGGATGGAGCCGACCGGATCGGCCAGAACGATCTGCACGTCGGGCGCAACTTTGCGCAGAAATCGGCCAATGCCGGTCAGCGTTCCTCCCGACCCCACGCCGATGACGATCGCCTGCAGATCGTGATCCATCTGCTCCCAGATCTCGGGACCTGTCGTTTCCTCATGCGCCTGGGGATTGGCGGGATTGGCGAATTGATTCACATAAAAGGCTCCCATCTCGCGTGCGAGGCGTTCGGCCTTGTCCTGGTAGTAGTCCGAATGTCCTTTGCCGACATCGGAGCGCGTGATCCGAACTTCCGCACCAAGGGCGCGCAAGTGCTGAATTTTTTCCCGCGCCATCTTGTCGGGAACGATGAGCAGAACGTGATAACCTTTCAGAACTCCGGCCTGCGCCAGTCCAAGCCCCGTATTCCCCGCCGTCGCTTCGATGATGGTGGCGCCGGGCGCAATGCGGCCATCGCGCTCTGCGGCTTCGATCATCGACAGACCGATGCGGTCCTTGATGGAGCCGCTGGGATTCTGGTTTTCGAGCTTGGCGAAGAGACGGCACGGTCCCGTGTCGAAGCGGGTCAGCTCCACCATCGGAGTATTTCCGATGAGCTCGAGCGCCGAGCGCGCCGGCTGCCTGCGGGTTATCTCCGCCATTTTGGAATTCCTGTTGTGTTGCTGCAGAAAAGAGGGCATTCGCGCCGTGCGCGGAATGCTATTTCCGGGAAGACGGGAAGTCACGGATGAATTTCTCGAGCGACAACGCCTATGGCGCGGCCCCCGAAATGCTGCAGGCAATCCATTCGGCCAACGAAGGCGCGGCTGCGTCCTACGGCGAAGACGCTCTGACGGAGCGCCTTCAGACGGAGATGGCGCGCGTTTTCGACCGTCCGGTCGCCGTGTTTCCCGTTATCACGGGCACCGCCGCAAACGCGCTTGCGCTGGCGACCATCGTGCCCGGCCATGGCGCGGTATTCTGTCACGCGGGAGCGCATATCGCGACCGACGAATGCGGCGCGCCCGAATTCTTCACGCACGGCGCAAAGCTCGTGACGCTCGACGGACGCGACGGCAAGCTTGCCCCGCAGTCGCTCGAAGCCGCGCTCCGGCATTTCCGCAGCGGATTCGTTCATCATGCGCAGCCCGCAGCGGTCAGCATCACCCAGGCGAACGAAGCCGGCTCTTGTTACATGCCGGAAGAAATTCGTGCCGTGGCGAGTGTCGCCAGGCGCAACGGGATGAAGCTGCACATGGATGGCGCGCGGTTGGCGAATGCACTCGCCCATTTGGGCTGTACGCCTGCGCAGGCAACCTGGCGGGCGGGCGTCAATGTGCTTTCTTTCGGCGCCACCAAGAACGGCGCGCTTGGCGCCGAGGCAGTCATATTCTTCGAACCGGAGGAGGCACGCGATTTCGAATACCGGCGCAAGAAATCCGGCCATCTGTTGTCGAAGATGCGCTTCGTCTCCGCTCAGCTCGTCTGTGCGCTCGAGCACGATCGCTGGCTTGGCTGGGCAGCCCGCGCGAACACGCTTGCCCGTGTGCTTGCGCGCGAGCTGGCGACGATTCCGGACATCGAGATCGCCCGGCCCGTCGAAGCGAACCTCGTATTCGCCACTCTGCCCGTGGCGGTGGCCGCGCGGCTACGCGACCGAGGGGTCAGATTTCTCGACTGGGCGCCGCCGGGGGCTGGCCGCACACTCGTGCGCTTTGTCACGTCCTGTGCGACTCCGGAAAGGGATATCGAGCGGCTGATTGCGGCCGCCCGCAGCTGACACGCTCAGATGCGGCCGAGCAGCGTCAGGGTCCCCTCTTCCGACGTATTGCCGGAGTTCGCATAGAGGTAGTCGAAGCTCAGACCGATCGACCAGGCGCCGGTGGAGAACGCCAACCCTGCTCCGGCCAATGCATTGCCCGGCGACGGCTTGGGCCCGCTGATCTCGAATTGATTGAGGGGCACAACGTCGACGAAATTCGCCTTCACGCTTTCCTGGCCGTTGGCGAAATCATATCGGTATCCCGCGCGCGCCTCCGGCTGCATCAGGAAATCTCCCAGATTGATGTCGTCGCGTGTATCGAGGCCCGCGAAAAGCCGCGCCGAAGCGGCGTAGTCCGGATTGACGTGAAGGTCGAAGCCGTCGCCGTCCGGCCCCTCGCCATGCTCTTCGGTATAGCCTTCCTGGCGCATCGCGAGGCCGTCCAGGCTGATCTGCGGCATGACTGCCGCGCCGTAGAAATCGTACTGAACGCCCGCCGTCGCGCCACCGGCCAGATATTCCGCCGGGCGCGTGTCCTCGGCGGTCCGAACATAGCCGTCCAGGTTGATGACACGGCTGCCGTTCAGGTTGGCGTAACCGACGGTGGCCTGGGTGTCGAGGAAGAACCCCCGTCCGTGCCAGTCGGTGTAGCCGGTGGCCATGTACCATTCCGACTCTGTTTTCTGAATCACCGGCGCCTTGGCGTCCATGCCGCCGGAGAAGAATGTGAACGCGCCGCCATATCGACCGTCCGCGGGGTCGCCCTCGTCAGCGCCCAACACGAAGCCGAAGCCGGTATCGCCGTAGCCGGTTCCTGCGGTGGTGTTGTCCTGGTTCAGGCGCTCGGCGAACTCCTGCGTCCACAGCGTCAGGTCGCCGTCCTGGTCGACATATTCCCGCAGCGTTCTTTGCCGCGCGGCGACGACGTTGGTCGCGCCGTCGGTGAGTGAGATGGCGAGGGCGCGCGTGGCACCGGACACGTCGGGGGCATAAGCGGCATAAGCGGCCTGCGCCTGCTGGTTATTGCTGATGTCGTTGAGCATCGCCGCACCGAGCGCGTCGTCGTAGGCAAGCGCCTGGTTGGCGTAGGGAAACATCTTCAGCGCGTAGCCCGTCAGGCCCAATGTCTGCGCCGATTTCGGCGTCAGATCGAGAACGAGCTCCGAATCACCCGGATTATGGCCTCCGCAGCTACTGGCTCCGTTGATGTTCCAGGTGCACAGATCACCGGTGAACAGGAACGGAATAGTCGTCGAAAAATCGGTGTTTATCGTGGCCAGCTCCGACGACGAAATGGCAAGGGCGCCCTTGGGCGTGCTGATGAGATCGAAGCTCGCAGTCGGATCGTTTCCGACATTGCCCCTCCCGGGGATGTAATTGCCGATGTAGCTGCCGAAGGATATTTTGAAATCCGTGTCATCGCCGATTGAGGCGTTTTGCGCCTGTATGAGTGCGCCGGTCTGCGGATTGACGGTGACGTTGAAAGGCTGCGACACCACAAGACCCAGATTGGCACCTGTGGCCACGTCGAAGGATCCGGCGTACAGCCCGACCACGTTGGAAAGACCGAGATTGGTGGGGGTGTTCTCGAGATTGAGCGTGCCTCCCTGCGCGATCGTCACGTTCACGCGGCTGCCCAGCTGCTCGGTGACGGCGCCCGTCAGGGTACCGAACTCGCCGATATAGAGGGTATCGTCGCCGCCGTTGCTGCTGCCGCCGAAGCTCACATTGCCCGTGACGTTGGCCGGGATCTGCGCGGTGCCGGTGTCGGTCAGGGTATCGTTACCGGTACCGAACAGAATGGCGCCCGTCACGTTGCCGGTATTGTCGAAATTCACTCCCGTCGAATTGACAGATAAATCCGCCGCGACTGCGGATTGACCGTTATTCAGGAGCGTCGTTGTTACCGCCGAGATGGTCCCGCTGTTGATGATCGTGTCCAGCGAGCCCGACGCATCGTAGATTGCATATGCGGTGAGCGAGGTCACGAACTGAGGATTGGATGTGCTCACCGAGGCCGTGATCGTGCCGCTGTTATTGATCGTGCTTAGCGTTGCATTCTGCTGAATGCTGATGGCGGTGGCGGTGCCCAACTCGGGACCGGTGACCGTGGCCGAGATGATGCCCGACGTGGACTCGTTGGAATTGGTGAGGACCGGCACATCAGCCCAGCCGCCGATGTACAGTGCGTCCGCACTGACGGAGCCCACCTTCGTATTGGTGGTCGCTGCAGCCGCGATCGAGCCGCCGTTGAACAAACCGCCCTGCAGGATTGTTTGCGCGGTCGACGACGCTCCGACGATGCTGAAAGTCGTCACATCGACGCCCGCATTGTCGGAAGACCCGCTGATGCCGCCGCGATTGAGGAAGGAGTAGCCCGGGTCAGTGGGGTCGCTATAGATGCCGATCACGAGATTGGACGTCGGCGCAGTGTTGCCGATGGTGGGGTTGATGAGAATGGTTGGCGCATCGCCCACCGTTGAAATGATGGAGCGTGCGGTCGTCGTATCGGAAGCCGTGCTCGGACCGGCGTTATAGATGCCTCCGGATACGCTCGCACCGATTCCCAGCGCCGTCCCGGCATCGGGCAGGACCGTATTCACGTTAGAATTGCCAGCCCTGGCGGAGCCGAATGTCTGCAGCGTTCCGTCATTGACGATGCTGCCGGTCAGCGCGCCAAGAAGCTGGATGCCCTCCGCGCCCTGCCCGCTTGCAGAAACGACGGCGCCCGTCCCGATATTGAGGTTGCCCGTCATCGTGCCCTGGAGATTCACCGCTATGATGTTTCCCATCGCAGTCTTCGTCGATGTCGCCGAGGTCGGCGTTATGTTCAGCGTACCGTCAAGATCGATGTCTCCGACAATATTCGTTCCCGCCAACTGGTCGATTCCGTAGGAGTTATCGCCCTGCACGTCCATCGTCGATCCGGATTCAAGGTCGATGGCGACCGGTGACGTGGCGCCGGCCGGGATAACGCCCGTGAACGTGCCGCTGTCGAGGTTGCCGGCTGGACCCGAAATCAGGATGCCCGTCTTGCTTGTTCCCGAGCCTGTCAGGCTGATCTTGCCGGTGCTTTCGAACTCCCCCGTAAAGCCCGTCTCCAGCTCCACCCCGGTTGCGGAAGTAACGCTGTCATAAGCGATCTGGCCCTCATTATTGACCACCGCGTCGGAATTGATGGTGATCGCCGGCGCGCTCGGCGGGCTGGTGGTAATGATGATGGACCCGTCGGACTCGATGGTGATGTTGCCGTCCGTGCTGGTGTTGACCGGCGAGGTGACCTTGGTGGTGATATCCGTGTCAGCCAGGACTCGCCCGGAGAACAATGCGGCGGCGGCGGCGGACAGCATTAACGCGCGCTTCTTCAAGGCGTACCTCTCGTGTTCAAGAACGGTAGCTCTCAAGGGCGGTCTTCAGGTGGGCCCTTCGTCAGCCGCAGCACCGCCCCAAGCGTGTCACCGCGAGCCGCGCACCTTAGCCAGATTTCCAACTGCCGCGCTAGGCCCCGTAACACACTAATCCGCCTCAAGTTTTTCGGCCCGGCCGGGGTCTTGACATTGCGGCGCGAAGCAACTCCGGCGAATGCCAGCGCCCGTCGGACCGCCAGGTCATGTGGGGAGTGCGACGGCCGGGTGTCCTTCGCGCGTCTTCCCACAAAAAACCTCGGGCGCCGTCTCCGACGCCCGAGGCTGTCAATTTCGAAAGGTGAAACTTATCAGGCGGCGCGGGCCTTGCCCTCGATCACCTTCACATCGGCGCCGTTGATTGGAATGCGCCGCGGTTTCTGCTCGTCGGGAACGATCCGCTCCAGGTCCACATGGAGCAAGCCATTCTCGAGCTTGGCGCCCCGAACCTCCACATTCTCGGCGAGCTGGAAGCGCCGCTCGAACGCTCTGCCGGCGATCCCTTGATAGAGATAGGCGGACTTGCCTTCACCGCCCTCTTCGCGCTTGCCTTGGACGGTCAGCACGCCTTCGCGCACTTCCACGTTCAACTCCTTCTCGCCAAAACCGGCGACCGCCAGCGTGATGCGGTAATGGGTGTCGTCGCTGCGCTCAATGTTGTAGGGCGGATAGGTCTGAGCCGTGTCGTATTGAGGCACGGAATCCAGCAGATCGAACAGCCGGTCGAAGCCGACAGTCGATCGGAACAAGGGAGAAAAATCAAAGCTACGCATGTTCACAGCCTCCTTTTCGAAGCGAAGTGGGTTGGACTCGCCCGTCATGGCGCGAGCCGCTGATTTGGCCGGAAGCCCTTTTGGCCATTCCGGACAAAGTCTAGGTAGGAGCAGCTTTGCGCGCCTTCAAGGGAGCAAGCGGGGCGCTAAACTACCCGCGAAACAGGTGTGCCAGGCCCAGTCCCCACAGGACCACGAGCGCGACGTAGACGAAGGCATTTAGTTGCGATGAGCGAAATTGCAACCCCAAGGTGCTATGGAGGAGGGTCCGCAGCCAGGCCCCTTCTTCTGGATTGGCGGCATTGCGCCAGCGCCCGCTTCGCAGCAGCAATTCGAGATTGTTGAGCACACAGGTATTCTGATTGAACTGCCACTGGGCGACGGTGGCGGGCAATAAGACCAGATAGAAAGCCAACAGTCCGCGCATGGGTACTGCCCATCCCGAGACGATGAAAATCATCACGGCAAAATGCAGGAGAAAACACGTACGCCCAAGCCCATCGCGTCTGGCCTGCTCGACAGCCGCTTCAATCCGCGCTTCTGACATCGTCCCTCCGGTACGCCGAGCTTATGTCCGATGGCGGACAAGTCCAAGCGCGGCAGGAACACTTCCAGTTGTGCACACGCGGTGCGCATGCTCAAATCGCCCGCGCGTTGCGGCAGACAGAGTGGACGCGCGCGGTGACAGGATATCGAGAGGAAGGATCTTTCATGAGTTCCGAACAGGTCAGTCAGATCATCAACCAGATGAGTACCGCAATCGGAACGAATTCCGGTCTGGGCGGAACGCTCAAATTCGATTTCGGCGAACCCGGCAGCGTGCTTGTCGACGGCAAGTCCGTCCCCAATACAGTCAGCGATGGCGAAGGCAAGAATGCCGATTGCACGATCAGCGTGAGCCTTGAAACCTTTGAAAAGATGGTCAAGGGCGAGCTCGACGGAACATCCGCCTTCATGCAGGGCAAGCTCAGAGTGGCCGGCGATATGGGATTGGCGATGAAACTTGGCCCCATCTTGCAGAAAGCGCGCAGCTGAACGTCCTGCGCCTTGAACGATCTGCGGACGCGCTTTATCGCGGGACGCGATGGCAAACGGCTTCGTACCACGAGTTGGGACTCTAAGCCGAGCGTTGCGCGGCGCGGCGTGTGCGTCATTCTCGACGGGCAAACGGAATTCCTGGAAAAATATGAAGAGGTGATGGACGAGCTGGCTGCGCGCGGGTTTGCGGGCGCGGCTCTTGACTGGCGCGGCCAGGGCGGATCCGAGCGCACGCTGGCAGATCCGCTGAAGGCGCATGTGGCCGATTTCTCCGAATATGACGGCGATCTGCAGCAGTTCATGGACGAGGTCGTTGCGCCGATTGCCGCTTCTCCACCGCTCGCGCTGGCTCATTCCATGGGCGCGCATATCCTGTTGCGTGCGCTGCATGCGCGCCCCGGCGCCTTTGCTGGAGCGGTGATGACCGCGCCGATGCTGCGTACCGACACGCGGGGTTTTCCCGCCTGGCTGGTGCAGCTGGTTTGCACCACTCACAATCTGGCCGGTTTCGCTGACGAGTGGGTGTGGGGCATGCAGGAGCGCGACCCGCTGGACATGGCGTTCGAAGACAACCTCGTCACGTCGGACCGCAAACGGTTTGTGCGGGCGCAGGCGCTGCTTCGGACGCAGCAGGACATCCGGCTCGCCGGACCAACCTGGGGGTGGCTGAAGGCGGCGTATCGCTCCATGTCGCGCATGGCGCGAGCCGGATATGCCGAAGCGATCACGACCCCTTGCCTTGTATTCGGTGCCGGCCGCGATCGAATTGTCTCGACGGCGGCGGTGCGCAAATTTGCTCGCCGCCTGCCGCACGCCACTTACATCGAAATTCCCGAGGCCGAGCACGAGATCCTGATGGAGAACGATTCCATCCGCGCGCGCTTTTGGTCAGCTTTCGATCAGTTCGCGCAGAAGCATGCTTGATCCGGGTTCAACTAAGGAATTTTGACAGAACCGCCAATGCTTCCGCATGCACACGCGCATCGCCGGCCGCGACGATACGGCCGGCGTCGCCCATCGAAGCTCCACTCCAGTCGGTGATCATGCCTCCGGCATTCTCGATGATGGGAATCAGCGCAGCGACATCCCAGGGCGCCAGTGAAGCCTCCACAATCAGATCGATGTGGCCCATCGCCACCAAGGCATAAGCGTAGCAGTCGCCGCCGAAATAGCTCATCCGCGCGCGCGCGCAGACCGCTTCAAAAGCGGCGCGCTCGGTGGTAGTGAAATAGCCCCACGGATGGGTCGTCGAGACGGCGGCGTCCGCGAGCGCCGGGCAGGCGCGCGTCCTGAGCGCCGCATTACCCTCCTGCGAGCGGAATTCCGCGCGGCCAGGATAGCCGATGAACCGCTCGCGCAGAATTGGCTGATCGATGATGCCAAGAATGGGCGCCCCGTCCTCTTCGAGCGCGATGAGCGTGCCCCAGGTGGGGCGCCCTGTAATGAAGGCGCGCGTCCCATCGATCGGATCCAGAACCCAGCGAAAGCGGTTGTGTCCTGGCTCGGCGCCATGTTCTTCACCGAGCATGCCGTCGTCTGGCCGTTCCCGACGGATCAGGTCGCGCATCGCCGTCTCGGCTTCCCGATCTGCCGCAGTCACGGGATCGAATGCCGCGTTGCCTTTATCGATGATCTCGAGCCGCTGGCGGAAGTACGGCCGGATCACCGCTCCGGCGGCATCCGCGAGCCGGTGCGCGAATTCGATCGTCTTCTCGTCCGGATGTTTCATATGCGTTGATCTTTGATTCTGCCACTATATTGCATGGCGGGTAGAAGGAGGGGAGCCAATGAAAACCGTGGTCGTAACCGGAGCGTCTACCGGGATTGGTCGGGCCTGCGTCGCCGTTTTGATCGAGAAGGGATTTCGTGTTTTCGGCAGTGTGCGCCGTCAGGGCGACGCGGAACGGCTTGCCAGGGATTTTGGCGCCACGCCCCTGCTGTTTGACGTTACCGACGTTGCCGGCGTACGGGCAGGCGCAGCCGCCGTCGGATCCGCTCTTGGTGGAGAATCCCTGTTCGGTCTCGTGAACAATGCCGGCATCGCGGTCGCTGGCCCGCTGCTCTATCTCGATATCGACGAATTTCGCCGCCAGTTGGAGGTCAACATCACCGGCCAGCTGATCGTCACCCAGGCGTTCGCGCCGTTGCTTGCGCGGTCGCAAAACGCCGGTTCTGGACGCATCGTGATGATGTCCTCGATCGGTGGAAAGAGTGCATCGCCCTTCATCGGTCCCTACAACGCGTCGAAATTTGCTCTGGAGGGACTCTCCGAGAGTTTGCGCCGCGAGCTGATGCTTCTCGGAATCGATGTGGTCATCGTTGCTCCCGGTGCCGTCGCCACGCCGATCTGGGACAAGGTCGAACAAATCGACGTGTCGCGCTATCAGTCTACGCCCTACGCCGGGCCGCTTGGCGCGCTGCGCGAGTATATGCTCGCCATCGGACGAAAGGGCTTCGAGCCTGACCGGATCGGACGCGCGGTGTGCCATGCGCTGACCACGGACAAGCCTCGCACGCGCTATGTGGTCACGCCGGATCCTATGCAGAATCTTCTCGCCAACCTGCTGCCCAAGCGTACGGTGGATCGCTTTATCGCCCGCAGGCTTGGCCTTATGCCCCAGGCGTGAGACGAACTCACTCCGCGACCGCTCTGGCCCTCTTGCGCAAATGCGGTACGAGTTCTTTCTTCCGTAGACGGATCGATTGCGGCGTCACCTCGACGAGCTCGTCGTCCTCGATATAGGCGACCGCCTGTTCCAGAGTCTGGGGCACGATGGGGGTCAGCCGAACGGCTTCGTCCTTGGCGTGGGTGCGGATGTTGGTCAGCTGCTTGGCGCGCAGGGGATTGACGTCGAGATCATTGCCGCGCGAATTCTCGCCGACGATCATGCCGCGATAGACTTTGGTGCCGGGCACGATGAACAGCTTTCCCCGTTCTTCGAGATACCACAGCGCATAGGCAACGGCTTCGCCTTCGCCGGTGGACACCAGGACCCCGTTCCGCCGGCCTTCGATCGCCCCCTTGAACGATGCATAGCCGTGGAACATCCGGTTGATCACGCCTGTGCCGCGCGTGTCGGTGAGGAATTCTCCATGATAGCCGATGAGGCCGCGCGAGGGCGCGAGGAATACCAGGCGCGTCTTGCCGGCCCCCGTGGGTCGCATATCCTGTAACTCGCCTTTGCGCTGGCTGATTTTTTCGATCACCACACCGGCATAGGCATCGTCCACATCGACCGTAGCCTCCTCGATCGGCTCGAGCCGCTCGCCGGTATCGGGATCGTTCTCGTAGAGCACCCGCGGCCGGCTGATCGAGAGCTCGAATCCCTCGCGCCGCATGGTCTCGATGAGCACGCCGAGCTGCAGCTCGCCCCGGCCCGCCACTTCGAACGCGGCCTCTCCCGTTTCGTGCACCTTGATCGCGACATTTCCTTCTGCTTCGCGCAGGAGCCTGTCGCGGATGACGCGGCTTTGCACCCTGCTGCCTTCGCGACCGGCCATCGGCAAGTCATTGACGGACACGGTGATTGCAAGCGTGGGCGGATCGATCGGCGGAGCCTCAATGGGCAAAACGACTTCGAGGTCGCAAAGCGTGTCGGCAACCGTTGCAGTTACAAGCCCGGCGATCGCCACAATGTCTCCCGCTTCTGCACGCTCCTCCGGAACTCGTGCAAGTCCGCGGAACGCAAACAGTTTGGTTGCGCGCGCGCGCTCGATTTCGGCACCGTCCCGCGACAAGGCCTTGAGTTGACGATTGACGGTGATGGCGCCCGATTCGATGCGCCCCGTCAGCACCCGTCCCAGATAGGGATCGGCCTCGAGCGTCGTCACCAGCATCGCAAAAGGATGGGAGTCACCGGCCAGGGCAAGCGGCCTGGGCCGCGGCACGTCGGCGACGATACGGTCAAACAGCGGTGCCAGGCCCACGCGGTCATCGGACAACGAATCGACGGCCCAGCCCTGCCGGCCGGATGCGTAAAGCACGTGAAAATCGAGCTGGTTATCATTGGCTTCGAGAGCAAGAAACAGGTCGAAGACGCTCTCCAGCGTCTCCGTCGGCTGCGCGTCCGCGCGATCGATCTTGTTGATCACGACGATCGGCTTGAGCCCCAGCGCCAGTGCTTTCGAGAGCACGAATTTTGTCTGCGGCATGACCAATTCGGCTGCGTCTACCAGCAGTACGACGCCGTCCACCATGGAGAGGATTCGCTCAACCTCGCCGCCGAAATCCGCATGGCCCGGCGTATCCACAATGTTGATGCGCACGCCCTTCCATTCGACGCTTGTGCATTTGGCCAGGATGGTGATGCCGCGCTCGCGCTCAAGAACGTTGGAATCCATCGCGCGTTCCTGCACGGGCTGGTTCTCCCGTACGGCACCCGATTGCTTGAGCAGCTGATCCACCAAGGTGGTCTTCCCATGGTCCACATGGGCGATGATGGCGACGTTGCGGATATCCATGACTCGCACGGGCTGGGAGAGCGCGCGGCTTATAGACATGGGGCACAGCGCTCCGCAAATCGCGCAATCGGCAAGAACGAACCTTTAGAGTGTATCCCGACACGGTTTCCGGTATTCGCCGGCAGGAACCTCAGTGAAGGGCCGGTCCAGCGAGCGGCGCTTTATCTTCGCTTAACGCCGGGAAAAACAGATTTGTAATAAAAAGTCGCAACGCCCGCCGGAACCCTCGCATTTCGTGGCCGTCATGCTAGACACCGGCCCGGGGGGCGAGCGCTTTGGAGCGGCCGGGCCTCCATGCCAGCTGCTGAAAAAAGCGTTCGGCGCTGGATCGACAAGGAATGAACATTAGAATCCCTGACGCCCTGCAGGCCATGCCCGCCTCCGTGCGGGACTTGCCCCGTCAGCGGCCCGGAGCCCGACGGCGGCTCCAAATGACACTGGGTGCCGTCGCGGCCATTCTGACGACATGGCTGCTCTGGCATTTTCTCGGCAAATCTGCGGTACCACCCCGTCCGGCGTTTCCTGCCCCACCCGTCACGATTGCTCTCGCCCAGGAGAAGGACGTGGCGGGCCTCCAACACTCAATCGGCACCGTTGTCGCCATTTCAACCGTGCAGGTGACGGCGCTGGTCACCGGTCAGCTTCTGTCGGCGGGTTTCGCCGAAGGCCAGATCGTGAAGGCGGGACAAGTCCTTTTCCAGATCGATCCCAAACCCTTCGCCGCGGCGCTTGCCGAGGCCCATGCCGCGCTCGCGCGCGACGAGGCCAATGCGATCAGCGCAGCGAACGACAAGGTGCGATTTGCGACGCTCGCTGCTCAGGGCGCTGCCTCTGCCGAACAACGGGACCAGGCGGTCGCCGCCGCCGATTCCGATGCGGCGACTGTCCAGTCGGACCGGGCGGCCGTCCAGGCCGCCGAGCTTAACCTCGGCTACACCACGATCCGCTCCCCCATCGACGGCAAGACAGGGCCACTGCTGATCCAGCCTGGCAATCTCATCACCGCCAACAACAGCACCAGCCCTCTCGTCACCATCACGCAGCTCCAGCCAATCAAGGTCTCGTTGTTCCTGCCTCAATCCGATCTGCCGCGTATCCAACAGCAAATGGCGGCGAAGAAGCTGGTCATGAGCATCAATCCGGGCCAAGGGACCCCCCTCACCGCGCCGGTGAATTTCGTCGGTAACCAGGTGGACGCAAAAACCGGGACGGTTGAGGTCCGAGCGACATTCGGCAACGGCGACTTCCGCCTCGTACCCGGGCAGTTTGTCGACGCCGCGGTCTCGCTCAATGCCTATCCCCATGCGATCGTGGTGCCGCGCGACGCGGTCAATGCCGGTCCCGACAGCCGCTACGTGTTCGTCGTGTCCGCGAACAACGTCGCGATCATGCGTCCGGTGAACGTGCTCTATGACGACGGCGCAATCGACGCGATTGCGGGCGACATCAAAGCCGGCCAAAAGATCATCGTGGAAGGTCAGCTGCGTGTCATACCCGGAAAGCCCGTGCAGATCGTGAGCGCTGCCCGGTCGCCGCTTCGTTAGCCCATGAACATTTCAGAGCCTTTCATCCGAAAGCTTGTGATGACGACGCTGTTGATGGCGGCGCTCGTGATCTTCGGGATGTTCGGCTACGCGACGCTGCCGGTCAGCGAGCTTCCCAACGTCGATTTTCCGACCATCGTTGTCTCCACATCCCTGCCTGGCGCGGCGCCGGAGACCATGGCATCGGCCGTCACCTCGCCACTCGAGAGCCAGTTTCTAACGGTCCCCGACGTGGCTTCCATGACGTCCCAGAGCAGCCAGGGATCGTCATCGATCACGCTGCAGTTCAATCTCGACCGCGACATCGATGCCGCCGCGCAGGACGTCCAGGCGGCGATCTCCGCTGCCTCGCATCAACTGCCGGCCAACCTTCCGACGCCGCCAACGATCCGCAAGGTCAATCCGTCCGATTCTCCCATCGTCTACATCGCCATGTATTCGGCGACCTTGCCCATGTCACAGGTGGACACTTACGCCGAGACGCTGCTGTCCCGGCAAATCTCCACCCTGTCTGGCGTGGCGCAGGTAAATGTCTACGGCTCCCAGAAATTTGCCGTGCGCATTCAGGTGGACCCGAACGCTCTGGCAGCACGCGGAATCGGAATCGACCAGGTAGCGGCGGCCGCGCAGGCCGCCAACGTCGAAGCTGCCACCGGCCAGCTTAACGGGCCGGATCAGGCGACGCTGATTCAGGCAAACGGTCAGCTTCTCAACGCCGGTGCTTTCAACCGACAGATCGTCGCATGGCGCGACGGTGCGCCGGTGCGTATCGCCGATATCGGGCGCGCCATCGACAGCGTGCAGAACAATCTTGTCGCGAGCTGGTTCAATGGTCACCGCTCCATCGTGCTTGCAGTGCAGCGCCAGCCCGGCACCAACACGATCGCGATCGTGGACGAGATTCGCCGCATCCTGCCTCATTTCGAGGCCACACTGCCGGCCTCGGTGCATCTCGACATCCTTTACGATCGCAGTCAGACGATTCGCGCCTCCGTCGCCGATGTGCAAACGACGCTGCTGATCGCGGCCTGCCTCGTTGTGCTCGTGATCTTCCTCTTCCTGCGCACTCTATGGGCAACGTTGATCCCATCGCTTGCGCTTCCTATTGCCGTGATCGGCACGTTTGCCGGCATGTCGCTACTCGGCTACAGCCTCGACAATCTTTCGCTGCTCGCGCTGACATTGTCCGTGGGATTCGTGGTCGACGACGCAATCGTGATGCTCGAAAACATCGTGCGCCACATCGAAATGGGGGAGAAACCGTTCGAGGCCGCCCTGAACGGCTCCCGCGAAATCGGTTTCACAATTCTGTCGATGACGCTGTCGCTCGCCGCCGTGTTCATTCCCGTCGTCTTCATGGGCGGCATCGTGGGCCGGCTGCTCCATGAATTCGCGGTGACCATCGTGCTGGCGATCATTTTTTCCGGCGTGGTCTCCATCACGCTGACGCCGATGCTGTGCAGCCGCATTTTGCGCAGCGAGAAGGGAGTCCGCCACGGCGGTTTGTACCGCCTGAGCGAGCGGATCTTCGACCGTGTGCAATCGGGCTATGAGCGGTCGCTGCGCTGGAGTCTCGGCAATCGCCCGCTGATTTTCCTCATCTTTCTGGGAAGCCTGGCGGCCACCGCCATTCTGTTCGAGATCATGCCCGAAGACTTTCTGCCCAGCGAGGATACCGGCCAGATCATCGCCTTCACCGAGGCGTCGGACCGAACCTCGTTCCTTCACATGATCGAATATCAGAAGCAGGCGGCGGCAATCATCGCGCGCGATCCCAACGTCCAGAACATGATGTCATCGGTCGGGGCGGGCGGCGCGCGTATCGGCACCAATACCGGCACCATCTTCATGGTTCTCAAGCCCAGGAGAGAGCGCGCGCTGAGCGCGGATCAGATCATCCAGGAGCTCGGTCCCAAGCTCACGCATATTCCGGGCATCAATGTCTATATGCAGAACCCGCCCTCGATCCGCATCGGGGGGATGACCACGAAATCGCAATACCAGTACACGCTGCAGGATCTCAGCCAGCCCGAACTGCAGCGTAGCGCAATCAATTTGATGAATGCGCTGGCGCAAACGCCCGGATTCCAGGCCGTCACGACGGATCTCGATCTTTCGGCGCCTGCAGTCAATGTGGCCATCGATCGCGACAAGGCCGCGGCTCTGGCAGTGTCGCCGGCGCAGATCGAAACCGCACTCGGCGCCGCATTCGGCGGCGAACAGATCTCGACGATCTTCACCGACATCGACCAATACTGGGTCATGCTCGAACTGCTGCCGCAGTACCAATACAATCCGGCCGATCTGTCGCGGCTCTATGTGCTGGCGTCCGACGGCGTCACCCTCGTACCTCTCAATTCCGTCACCAAAGAGACGCCGGGAACCATGGCGCTCAGCGTCAACCATCTGAGCCAGCTTCCGTCCGTCACCGTCTCCTTCAATCTCGCGCCGGGAATGGCGCTCAGCGATGCAGTCGGCGCGATCGCGCATGTTCAACAACGCATCGGCATGCCGGCCGGGATTCAGGGGACCTTCCAGGGGACCGCGCAGGCGTTTCAGGCGTCGACGAGCAATATGGGAATCCTGCTGCTCGCGGCGCTGTTCGTCGTCTACATCGTTCTCGGCATTCTCTACGAAAGCTTTATTCATCCTCTTACGATTCTTTCGGGCCTGCCGTCTGCCGCCGTCGGCGCGCTGCTGACGCTGTGGATTTTTGGCGTGCCACTCAGCCTCTATGCCTTCGTCGGCATGATCATGCTGATCGGAATCGTGAAAAAGAACGCGATCATGATGATCGACTTTGCCATCGCGCGCGAGCGCGGCGAAAATGCCTCGCCCGAGGTCGCGATTTTCGAGGCGGCGCTGATCCGCTTCCGCCCGATCATGATGACGACCATGGCCGCGCTGCTTGGCACGTTGCCTATCGCGATCGGCTTCGGCCAGGGCGCCGAGAGCCGCAGACCGCTCGGTCTCGCCGTCGTTGGCGGGTTGCTGCTGTCGCAATTGCTTACGCTCTATATCACGCCGGTGATCTATATCTACCTTGACACGTTTGGCCGACGCGTCCGCGAGTGGCGAAGTGCCCGCCGCGGCGTGACGCATGGCGTCACCGCGTAGTAGCGCTCGTACAAGAAAAAGGGCGCCCGACAGGGGCGCCCTGGTTCTCGCGCCAGACCGGCGATTACATGTGCACGCCGACGGCGATGCCGTAGGTGCGCGGATCTTCCTGGAACGCATTGGTATAGAGGCCGGACGAAGAACTCGTCAGATATTCGCCGGTGACGTTGGAGTGATCGAAGATATTCTTGATGAAGCCCTGAACGTACCAGCGGGCGTCGGGGGAATTGAGCGTCAGCAGCGCGTTCATGGTGTCCCACGAATGGATGAGGTCGGCCGGGTCTTCCCAGACGCGCCCCCACATATGCGACTGCCAATAATATTCCACGCGAGCGACCAGGCTGTAGCCGCCCTCGAGCGGCTGTGTATATTGGCCACTGACGTTGACCTGGAACGCGGGCGTGTTCTCCAGCTCGTTCCCTCCGATGTTGACCGGCGAGCCGTCGGCATCGCCGATGCCCTTTGGATCGGAGTAGGACCACCCGGTTGCAGCGAGCGCGGACTGAATTGCTGCCGGCGCATCCACCGGACAGAAGCCGAAATTCGCATTCGCGATGCCGGCCGCTGCGAGGGCGTGAGCGCCGCCGGGCGGGACAAGGAACCCGGGGATTCCGAGCTGTCCCGGGGTCAGGCCGCCGTTCAGGGCGGGATTGAAGTTGTACAACACGCAATTTTGTCCCGCCGCCGAGGAAATATTGTCGTCCTTGATAAGGACGACGTCGCTGCGCCCGCCTGTCGGGTTGCGCGTGTCGAGCAGCAGCTGATTGCCGATGCTGCTGTTCTCGTGGGAAAGATTGAGGCCGAACTGCCATTGGTCGGTGGGAGCCCATACGAACTCGCCTTCCAGGCCCCACAGATTCGCGTTGTTGAGATTTTCGTTGACGGATGTGTTCCCCAGAATCGACGAAACCTGATAACCCTTGTAATTGTAGTACCAGACGTCGCCATTGGCCTGCAGTGTGTTGCCCAGCACCATGTTCTTGGTGCCTACCTCGTACGCATCCACCTGCTCGGGTCCATAGGCGACCGGGACCGTAAGTCCCGGTTGAATGCCGGGATTGAAGCCTCCGGCCTTGTAGCCCCGCGCATAGGACGCATAGAGCAACGTCGAATCGGTGAAGTCGAGTTGCGGAGTCCAATCCGCGACAAACCGGCCGGTGACTTTGCGGTACGTCACCGATTGAATCGCGTAATCCTGACAACCCGCCTTCGTCGGATCCGCGTCATACACGCAGGGGAGACCGAGCAGATTGAACGTGTTGGCGTCATTGATCGATTGGTCGATCGCCGTCTGCCCCGATCGGCGCCGGCACGGACTCGAACAGAATGCGGTTCGACTTCCGATTTGGTATCCTGCGTGTAGCGCAGGCCGCCGGTGAAGGTCAGCGTATCGGGGATTGCCGTGTAGTAGGCTTCTCCGAAGACGGCATTGGATTGCAGCGCTTCGACGCCTTCGTTGTGGTACAGCGACGGTGCCTGGATGCATCCGCCCCCTCCGCATTGCGTCGGATTGTAGAATGGACCGAGGAACCCGCCGAGAATGATCGACGGATAATCCAGCATCGGCGATGCGACGTAGTAGTCCGTCGTCGAATTGGCGTGCAGGCTGTAACCCGCCACCATGAAATTTACCGGTCCGCTGAACTTCGTGTTCAGACGCAACTCGCCGGACCACTGCGACTCGCCAAAATCGGACTGGTCGTAGGCTGTGAGATCCTTCGTGAAATGGTATTGGCCGCTTACCAAACCCAATTCCTGTACGTCCGATTCCGGCAGCTCGCCCTGCCCGATATTCGCGAAATACTGGGCGTAGGGCGCAAAGGACTGGCCAAAGAGCGGGAGCAGCGCCTTGAACGTGCCGACGGCCGTTTCCAGTGTTTGAATCCCCTGGGGCGTGTCGAGGCTCAGACCGGGGACATTGTTGTAGCTCTCTTGCGAGTAGTTCGAAGGCCGGTCGTAGCCTCCCACGAATGTCGCATCCAGCCAGCTCCGTCACGTTCTGTTTGATCGTCAGGTTCAGGAAACTGTCCTGCGCGAGATAGGTCGGGTTGAAATCCGAATAGACATGGAACGGGTTGCTCGGCTCGTTGAATCCGGCCGGCAATCCCGGCGGCTTCTCGAGGTTGAACAGTCCCATCTGGGCAAAAAACGGTGCGAGCGCCGGATTGAGCGCGAAACCAAGATTGCCCAGGGCCTGCGTCGTGATTCGATGAAGGCGGTGGTCGACAGTGCGTTGACGGGCTCGTTGCCGGCACCCGTCGGCAGGCAGCCGAGAACGCCGGTCGGATCCGTATCGCACAATTGGCGCGTGCTGCGCATGTGGCTGTCGTTCTCGCGAGTGAACTGCGCAACCAGGTCGACCGTCGTACGATCGGTAGGTTCCCAGCGCAGGCTGCCGCGGATCGAATACGTGTCCTGCGAGTCGATGTGCGTGTTGTTGAACTCGTTGTCGATGTAGCC
Organism: uncultured Alphaproteobacteria bacterium; assembly: GCA_963812975.1. Classification (GTDB taxonomy): domain Bacteria; phylum Pseudomonadota; class Alphaproteobacteria; order Micropepsales; family Micropepsaceae; genus Rhizomicrobium. The sequence continues at coordinate 79,621 of CAWEXK010000033.1, forward strand.
GTCATGCCTGACCCAATCGCCGGCGATACGCACCGCGAGCTCGTCGTTCACGAGCGGCGCGTTAATGTCTCCCCGCAATTCGACGGCGTTGTAATTGCCGTAGCTTGCATACAAATCGGCGTAACCGGTCGTCAGATCCGGCGTCGCGGTGATCAGGTTCACGACGCCGCCGATGGCGCCGCGACCGTAAAGCGTACTCTGCGGACCTCGCAGAACCTCGACGCGCTGGAGATCATAGAACGTGGATTCGGCAAGCAGCGGGTCGAGCAGGTAGACGTCGTCGATGTCGGTCGCCACGCCGGCCTCGGCGTCGCCGGCCACGACGGACTCGCCGATGCCGCGGATCGAGAAATCCGAGCCGGTGAAATTGCCCTTCGGAGTAGGTCACGCTGGGCGTGCTGAACTGCAGATCCTTGAACTGCTCGATCTGGTGCGCCGCGAGATCCTGCGCCGAATACGCCGTGATCGAGATCGGCACGGTCTGGATGTCTTCTGCGACCGCTTCTGCGCGGTGACGACCACTTCCTCGATCTGCCCGAATGCCGGCGCGGCAAGCGCGCTGGACAATAGCAATACGTTGATGAGAAGCAGGGACCGTCCGGCCCCGAAAGGACGTTTGCTGGACATTTCCGGCTCCCCGTTGGCTTCGGCCTGGCGGCACAAAGCTTATTTGCGCGCGGCCGCCTGCACCCCGACCTCGCGCCCGCGGTGATTCCTTCTGTCAAAGGATAGGATACAGGCCTCGTTGGCCGGGCAAGATATTCGTCGAAACCGACGGCGACCGTTGTCGAATCGTGCAGGCTTGTACCCGGAATGCCACACAAAGTGCTGCGAGGAATCAGGTGCGGCCGGTTCGCAGAACTTGGAAGAAGCCTGCAACAGGCGTCCGCCAAGCGCGGCGATAATCCTCTGGCGTGTTATAGATTTGTGCGGAAATCCTGAGCCAAAGCCGCTCCGCGAAGGCATAGAGCGGCACCATGATGCGATGCTCACGGGCAAGCGCTTTGCCGAAACTCGGAGAGCACGTTCGACTGCTCCCGAACGCTCATCGAGCAGCAACGCGGCCATCGAGGCGCGCATCGACGGCGCTCCGGCCACGCGCGCGCCCAATGCGCGCGGCAAGCTCGCGCGCCGCGCAATCTGCCAGTTCTCGATTGCGCGCCATGAGCGCCCTTCCGCCGAAAGCGTCGTGGGCAAGAGCTGCCGATTCGAAGCAGAGCCATGGGCTGGGGTCGCGGGTGCCAATCCAATCGAAAGCTGCCGCGTAGCCCTGGTCGGTGCCATGCGAGAGGACGGCAGGCCGTGTCGTTTCCTGGCGCGCCGGTGCCGTCCAGAGCACGCCGCATCCGCGCGGCGCAAACAGCCATTTGTGCGCGTTGCCCGTGTACCAGTCCGCAGCGGTCGCCGGCACATCCACCTCAAGCTGCCCGGGCACATGCGCGCCATCGATCAGCACGGGCACTCCCGCCGCGCGCGCCAGCGCTGCAATGCGAAGAACAGGAAGAATTGTCGCCGTGGCCGAAGTTATGTGATCGATGACGAGCAGGCGGGTTCGCGAGCCCAGCGACCGCTCGATGGCAACGACCAATTCGTCATCGTCTTCCAGCACAGCAGGCAGCGCCGCGATCTTCAATTGTGCGCCGCTCCGCGCTGCAACGAGAGTCATTGCCTTTTGGACGGCGCCGTACGCATGCGAGGTCGTCAGAATTTCGTCACCGGGCGCGAGCGGCAACGAATGCAGGATCGAGTTGACCGCGGCAGTGGCGTTCTCGCAGAACACCCAGTCCTCACCGCTTCCCCCAAGCCTTTCGGCGACAACTCTCGCCATGCGCCGCAACGCAGGAGGCAGCTCGTCCTGAAAAAACGCCGTCGGATTGCGCTCGATCGCGGCGCGCCAGCGATCCTGTTCGTGACGCACCTCGCGGGGCACCGCCCCATAGGAACCGTGATTGAGGTGAATGAAATTCGGATCGAGCTCGAAGGCGCCGAGCACGTCCGCGTTATTGCGGCTTTGGAAACGGGCCGATCGGGAAGGGCTGGTCATCGCGCACGAAAGTGATGAAGGCGAACAGCTCCCACAGATACTGCAACAGGCTGAGATTGAACCTCTTCAATTCTTCATTCACGCGGCCCGTGACAAGGATGACGACAAACTGGATGGTGCTGAGCACCAACAGCAGCCAAAAGGCGAGCCACGCCAGCAGAGCATAACCGAACGCGTAGAGCAGGCGAACGAACGGAAACGGTGATCGTGCTGTCGGCTTCGTAATCGTGCCGCTGTCTGCGGCGTGGCTGTCCGTCATGATCGCATCCCTCGCTGACACCCCCGCGCGGAAGACGCGGGCTCGCAGATTGATTTATGATCTCCTTGTCCTGCTTCAAGCGGGGGGCGCCGTCCGCACCCTCGATCCGGCGAACGAGTCGAAAGGCCCCGCCAGGAACAGGCCTGCGGCATAGCCGCCCAAATGTGCCTGCCAGGCGACAAGCTGGACTTCGCCGCCGGCGCCGAGCCCGGTGACGCCGGCCACAACGTTTACGATCACCCAGATCGCGGTCCACGCAAGAATGCGGGGCGACAGGAGGGGAGCGAGTGGCTGCCACCCCCCCTGCTGCGCGAGAGGCAACATGCGGAAGGCGGCCGCCATCAGGCCCGAAACGGCCGCCGAAGCGCCGACCACCGGCGCGGCGTCGCCCCAATTCAACGCTAGATGAGCTGCCGCGCCCGCCACCCCGCAGACCAGAAAGAACGCGAGGAACAGAAACGTCCCAAACCGGCGTGCGACGATCGGTCCGAACGCCAGCAGCCACACGCAATTGATCAGAACATGCGCGAAGCTGCCATGCAGAAACATGTAAGTGACGAAGGGAAGCGCCCGTTCCAGGAATGTCCCGGGGTAGGCTCCGTGACTGACGAGATAGGCGTGGGAATAGCGCGCCGGCACCAATCCGTAGTTATGGAACCAGGAAATCTCCGCTTGCGGAAAGGCAAGAACGCGCAGCGCGTGCGCGCCCATCAGCACTGCGATCAACCAGAGGACGGCGGCGGGCGCGCGCAGAAATGGTTGACCGGCATCCCCTTCCCGGAGAAAGGCCACGGGGTCAGCTCACGTGCGCCGGTGCCGCCACCGAAGGACGGGGACGAGGCAGAGTTCTCGAACCAGCAGAGCGGGCATCCGCGAGCGCCTTCGAAGCAAATCCTGCCGAACCTAACCGGCAAATTCCCGCAATGGAACAACACCGGTCGCGAAAGCCGCCGCTCGCTGGCATGGCGGTTGCTCGCTTGCGTCCCGTAACCAGACAGGCGCGAATAATGATTTACCGATTTGCAGGGACTGGCGGCGCCTTCGTGGTTGCGGCACTGCTTGTATCGGCAGCCCACGCGCAAGTGGCCAATAATGCGAGCAATTACAATAATCCCTATGGCATGACGCAGGCGCAGGAAAACGCGCCTGCGGATGCATCATTGCGCGACGCCAACGGCAACCTGACGGTGGTCAACGGCGTCTTCACCAGCTCAACGATGAGCCAGCAGACCGGCGTGCAACAGTCGAGCGTACTGGGTTCGGCGGCACTGGGCGCCACACTTGCCAACGGACAGGCAACAAGCTGGCGCTGGCTTCGGCGGCCAAACAATCCTGGGTCAGGCCACCGCCATCGGCAATTCGTTGAACGTCGTCACAGTTGGGACGGGCAATACCGTGATCGTCAACTCCGATCAAACCGACAATGGCAACCAGACGGCCACCGTCACCCAGAATGGCCACTGATACATTCGAAAGCAGGAAACACCTCCCATGACACCGCGCGGTCGCCGATATCTTGCGATGCCCCTCGTTCTCGCGCTCACCGCGGTCGCGACCACGGGCTGCATCAGCCCTTCGGCCGACGAGACCGGACGCTACACCGCTCCGATCGGAGACGCGCCGGTGATCCCCAACCAGACGCCCTATTCCGACGCTCTGCGCTGTCTCAAAAGCTATACATCCGCGCGTCCCCTCCGCGTCGCCGTGGGGCAGATCGCGGACTACACGGGCAAACTCGAATCTGACAACAGCGGCCGCAAGCTGACGCAGGGCGCGGCCTTGATGGCGATGTCTGCGCTCGCGAAGGCAGGCGTGCCGCTGGTTGAACGTTTCGATACTTCCGTCGCCGAGATGGAATTGAAGTACGCCAATGTGAAACTGATCACCGACGGAAGACAGCAAAATCACGGCGGCGATTACCGCCGCATCATCGCCGGCTCGATCCCCGGCTCCGATTACTATCTGGTCGGCGGCATCACCGAACTCAACTTCAATATCCGCTCCCTCGGTGCGACCGGCGACGGTGGGGGCACGGCCACCAACAGCGTCAAGGGCACGGCCGGCGCCAATCTTTACGTCATGAATGTCGGCATCGATCTGCGGCTTGTCGACACCAACACGCTCGAGGTCGTGGACGTAATCTCGTATCAGAAGCAGATCATCGGCCGCCAGGAGCAAGCCGGCGTTTTCGACTTCATGGGACAAACTTTCTTCGACGCGAGCCTGGGCGAAAGCGCTCTCGAGCCGATCCAGCTCGCGGTGCGATCGGTAATCGAACGCGCGGTTCTGGAAATGATCGCACGGCTCTACCACACGCCACCAGATGCCTGCACGTCCCAGCTGGGTGGTCCATCCGATCCACTGGCGGGCCCAGGCGACCCGCCGGCACAAGGCAGTGTGGCGTCCGCCGCCCCTGGCGATCACCCGGCGCCCGACAAGGTCGTGTCTGCCGCAGCGCCCGTGGACCCGCCCACCCCGGGTAACCCCGCGTCCACCGCAACCATAGAAGAGAAGCACCATGACCATGCGCATGACGATCCTTATCGCTGGTACAGCTCTAGCGATCCTGCCGCTGAACCTGGCCTGCGCGGACGGGTCGAATGAGAGCAATATCCTGAACGGCCAGATCAACCTGCAGTCAGACATCTCGAAGGTAAACGTGCAGGTGACCGACACGACGGGCAATGTCGAGGCCGAGTTCGATCGCCGGCGGCAACAATGCCGAAATCATCACGATGAACAACACGAATGTGAGCAACAAGCAGTTCGTGGGCAGCGGCGCCGACGTCGTCTCGATCATGAATGCCGCCGTGGCGAATACGGGCGGTACAGTGACGTCTCGACTTCCGAATCCGCCTGCAACCAGGTCAGCATCTCGACCGACCCGCACGATGTAAACGTCAACAGTCAGCAGGATTGCAACGCCACCGATCCCTATTCGCAGTTGAACGCCTCCGTCGCCAATTCCGGCAACGGCGTCGCGCTCACCAGCCTTTCGACGGGCAACGCATTCGAGGAAGACACCAATGCGCCCAATTCAACGGTGAAGAACTATCAGACCAACAATTCGACCGAGGACTCGGCAATAAACGCCGCGATTGCCAACACCACGGGTAATGTGACGGTGACTTCGGTCGCGATCGGCAACAACGCCGAGATTGTTCACTACTAGGTCTTCCGTCCCTTACCCCCGGGCGTGCGGGAGACGTGGAAAGGGAGGGCCGCTGCCCTCCCTTTTTTTGCGCCTGATTTCGGAGTTCGCGGCTTCTTGCTCCGTCAGCGGCCGGCAGAGAAAATCTGTCCGGCTCCGCTATTGACGCGGCCCGCCCGCTCGCTTGAGCATCGCTCTCATGGAATCACCCGTGGCTACTGCCCGGCGCGAGCTGACCGCCCGCGGACTGGTATTGGGCGTGCTCATCACCACCGTGTTCACGGCGGCCAACGTGTATCTCGGCCTCAAGGTGGGGCTGACCTTTGCGACGTCGATCCCCGCGGCGGTCATTTCGATGGCGGTGCTTTCGGCCTTCAAGGGCGCAACCATCCTCGAGAACAACATCGTGCAGACGGTGGCCTCGGCTGCGGGCACGCTCTCTGCCATTATCTTCGTCCTGCCGGGACTTGTGATCGTTGGCTGGTGGCAGGGTTTCCCGTTCTGGACGTCATTTCTGATCTGCGCGTCGGGCGGCATTCTGGGCGTTCTGTTCACCATTCCCCTGCGGCGCGCGATGGTGACGACGTCCGATCTACCCTACCCCGAAGGCGTCGCCGCAGCGGAGGTGCTCGAAGTCGGCAGCCACGCGCGCGAGGCGGTGGCGAGCGGACCGTCCTCTGACGCGCGCGAAGGTCTCTTCGCCGTCGCCTACGGAGCAATTGCATCAGCCGCACTTGCCGCATTTGCCGCGACGCGCATCGCCGCCGGCGAAGTGACGCAATTCTTTCGCCTCGGACCGGCCGCCATCAGTGGTTACGATATGTCGTTCTCTCTCGCTCTTCTGGGTGCCGGCTACCTGGTGGGGCTTTCCGTCGGCATGGCGATGCTGCTCGGCCTCCTCATTGCGTGGGCGGGAGCAGTTCCGTTCCTCACGTCGCTGGCGCCGGCCGCGCATGGCGCCATCGGCGATCAGGCCGTCGACGTTTGGACCCATCAGGTGCGCTTCATCGGCGCCGGTACGATAGGCGTGGCGGCGATCTGGACCTTGCTGAAGCTCGCGGGGCCGGTCGCACGCGGACTGGCATCGACGATCGTGGCGTCGCGCGCGGCAAAAGCAGTCACCTCGGACCGGCGCGACCTCGACATGTCGGCGGGTTGGATCGGCGCGCTCGCTCTCGCCTGCATCGCAGTGATCGCACTCATACTGGCGGATTTTCTTCGTCCCACGCCACTCGCGATCCACACCGGCGCCCTTGTTGCAGCGGCCATTCCTTTCGTATTTTTCGGCGGCTTCCTGGTGGCTGCGATCTGCGGTTACATGGCCGGGCTGATCGGAGCCTCGAACAGCCCCATCTCCGGCGTTGGCATCCTCGCCATTCTTACCTGCGCGGCCCTTCTTCTGGTCGTCGTAGAACCGGTCGGCTCCTCGCAGGGAGCGCTCGTTGCCTACGCGTTGTTCACAACCGCAATCGTGTTCGCAATAGCAACGATATCGAACAACAATCTTCAGGACCTCAAGACGGGACAGCTCGTGGGTGCTACGCCCAGCGCGCAGCAATGGGCGCTGGTCGTCGGAGTAATCGCTGGCGCCGCGGTCATTCCCCCGGTGCTCAATCTGCTCGCGCAGGCTTACGGCTTCGTCGGGGCGCCACATTCCGCCGCAGCTGTGGCCAAACCGCTACCCGCTCCTCAAGCCGGGCTCATCTCGGCGCTGGCGCAGGGCGTCATTGAGCAGAAGCTCAACTGGCTCATGCTTGGCATCGGCGCGGCGCTCGGGGGCGTCGTCGTGGCACTCGATGAGTTTCTGGCCGGGCGCAAATGGCTTCGCCTGCCGCCGCTGGCTGTGGGCATCGGAATTTATCTACCGATGTCCGCTACCCTGCCCGTGGTGCTGGGAGCCGTTATCGGTCACTTCTACGACCGGCGCGCCGCCCACGCAGCGGATCCCTCTCACGCGAAGCGGCTGGGCGTGCTCGTCGCGTCCGGGATGATCGTAGGAGAAAGTTTGTTCGGGGTACTGCTCGCCGGCTTGATCGTGGCGCTGTCGACGGACGCGCCACTCGCGCTCGCGCCCGCTGATTTTGCGCCGGCGAACTGGTTGGGGCTCGTCGCGTTCGCAGCTTTGATCGCTGTGCTGTTCGGCTGGATAATTCGCCGCGCGCGGGCCTGAGTGGATCGTCTCCTCGCGGTAGCGTCAGCATTAAGGTACCGCAAGCGCCGGTTTCTTCGGTGGTGCGACTGAAGCTCGTCGGCGACGACGCCTTCGCTCGTGTTCGAGACGAATAGGCTCACGCTGCGCACCCCGGAGCTGAAGAACTTCGCGCCACGTCGCTTGAGTTTTCCTGGCGGGTCCGTTCAGCCGGCATTAACCTGAAGCAGTCAGAACCTCAGTAGCCTCCCGGGCGATCCCCCGGTCCTTGCGTTGGGCGCCCAAATCTGCAATTGCGCGCGGGACTGCAAGGATTAGTATCCCGCAATTCAGGGGCAGCGACCGAGGCGCCTGGGTTAAAATCCTCGCCCGTTTCGAATACAGCGGCGGTTGAGCCGAGGCTGCGATGGAGAGCGTTCACAAAGATGAGTTCTGTTCCGGCCGAGGAGCTCGGCCTCGCTGAGCCCGCCCGCCCTTCCGGCATGAAGCCGACTGATGTCAGAAATCCGGACTACTTCCACAAGGTCGTCGATTGCCAGTGGGCGTGTCCCGCCCATACGCCTGTTCCCGAATACATCCGGCTGATTGCGGCAGGGCGTTACACCGACGCCTATATGATCAATTGGGTTTCCAACGTGTTCCCGGGTGTGCTGGGCCGCACCTGTGACCGGCCTTGCGAACCCGCTTGCCGCCGTGGACGCGTCGAGAAGGATCCCGTCGCTATCTGCAGGTTGAAGCGCGTTGCTGCCGACAACAAGGATGACGTCCGCGACCTTCTGCCCAAACCGGCGCACCAAAAAAACGGCAAGCGCGTCGCCTTGGTGGGCGCAGGACCCGCTTCGCTGACCGTTGCACGAGATCTTCTCCCGCTCGGCTACACCTGCGTCCTCTATGACCAGGACAAGCGTGCCGGCGGCATGATGCGCACGCAAATTCCCAAATTCCGTCTGCCCGAGCGGGTGCTCGACGAGGAATGCAACTACATTCTCGATCTCGAACCGGAATTGCGTCTCGGCGAAAAAGTGGGCAGCCTCAAGTTGCTGATGGCGGAGGAGTACGACGCAATTTTCGTCGGCTGCGGGGCGCCGCGCGGGCGTGAGCTGGAAATTCCCGGGCGTAACGAGGCGGCGGCAAACATCCATATCGGCATTGACTGGCTTTCCAGCGTGTCCTTCGGCCATGTGGAGAAGATCGGCAAGCGCGTCATCGTTCTCGGCGGAGGCAATACCGCGATGGATTGCTGCCGGACTTCGCGCCGCCTTGGCGGCGAAGATGTGCGCGTCGTCGTGCGCTCCGGCTTTGAAGAGATGAAAGCGTCGCCTTGGGAAAAAGACGATGCGATGGCGGAAGGGATCCCCATCCACAACTTTCTGGTGCCCAAGGAATTTCTTCGCACCGGCAGCAAACTCACCGGCGTGCTGTTTGAGAAAGTGCGAGCGCAACGCGACGACAATGGACGCCGGGCACTCGTGCCTACGGGCGAGCCTGACGTGATGATGGAATGCGACGACGTGCTGGTGGCGGTCGGCCAGGAAAACGCCTTTCCCTGGATCGAACGCGACGTCGGCATCGAATTCGACCGCTGGGACATGCCCAAGGTCGACCCTGTCACAATGCAATCGACCAATCCGAAGATCTTCTTTGGCGGCGACTCCGCTTTTGGCCCCAAGAACATCATCTGGGCCGTTGCGCACGGCCATGAAGCGGCGATTTCCATCGACCTTCTATGCAATGGCGATGACGTGAAGCTCCGGCCGCCGCCTCTCGTCAATCTGACGAGCCAGAAAATGGGCATTCACGAGTGGAGCTACGACAACGATATCTCGCTCGATCTGCGCTACAAGGTTCCACACGCGCCGCAGGACGTGACGCTGCGCAATGTCAGGATGGAAGTGGAACTCGGCTTCGATCCCAGGCTTGGCTTTCTCGAAGCGCAACGCTGCCTCAATTGCGACATCGAGACCGTGTTCGCGACGGAACTGTGCATCGAGTGCGATGCCTGTGTCGATATTTGTCCCATGGACTGCATAACCTTCACGAACAACGGCGACGAAAGCGATTTGCGCGGCCGGCTCACCGCGCCCGCGCCGAACCCCACGCAGGATCTCTACATTTCCGATCTGCTCAAGACCGGGCGCATCATGGCGAAAGACGAAGACGTCTGTCTCCATTGCGGGCTGTGCGCGGAGCGCTGCCCGACGGGCGCCTGGGACATGAAGAAGTTCTATCTCGAAACCGCGCAGGCAGACTCATGCCGCAGCCGATAGTTTCGACCAACGATTTCGTGGTCAAATTCGCCAATGTGAACGGCTCGGGCTCCGCCAGCGCAAACGAACTGTTCGCCAAATGCATACTCAGAAAGGGCGTGCCCGTCGGCACGCGCAATATCTTCCCCTCGAACATCCAGGGCCTGCCGACATGGTATGAAGTACGCATTTCCGCTCACGGCTGGCTGGGCCGGCGCGGCGGCGTCGATCTCATGGTCGCAATGAATCCCCAGACCTGGGACAAGGATGTGGCCAGCATCGATCCGGGCGGATATCTGCTTTACGATTTAACGAAGCCTCTGCAACCGTCCAGATTCCGCGAAGACGTGAATGTGATCGGCGTGCCGCTGACCGAGATCTGCAATCGCACCTATACGGACGCGCGTCAGCGTCAGCTGTTCAAGAACATTCTTTATGTCGGTGCGCTGGCCTCATTGCTGAAAATCGAGCCGAGCGTCGTGGAGGCGGCAATTGCCGTGCAATTCAAGGGCAAGGACAAGCTGATTGCGCCAAACGTGCAGGCGTTCCGGCTGGGCTTCGACTACGCAGAGGTGCATCTCGCAGGTGCGTGCGGACTCAACGTCGAGAGCACCGGCGCAGTGGGCGACCGCATTTTCATCGCGGGCAACGATGCCGCGGCACTTGGTTGCGTCTACGGCGGCGCAACCGTCGCCGCCTGGTACCCCATCACCCCTTCTACCTCGCTCGCTGAAGCCTTCAATGCGCATTGCCGCAAGTTGCGCGTTGATCCCGAAACCAGGCAGAACAAATTTGCGATCGTTCAGGCCGAAGACGAAATCGCAGCCATCGGCATGGTCATCGGCGCGGGCTGGAACGGCGCACGCGCGTTCACGGCGACCTCGGGGCCTGGTATCTCTCTCATGCAGGAATTTTTCGGGCTCGCCTATTATGCCGAAATACCCGCCGTCATCTTCGATATCCAGCGCGGAAGTCCGTCCACCGGCATGCCCACGCGCACGCAACAATCCGATATCCTGCTTTGCGCCTATGCGAGCCACGGCGATACCAAGCACGTGCTGCTGTTCCCCAAAGATCCTCGAGAAGCGTTCGAATTCGCCGCGCATTCTTTCGATCTTGCGGAACGCCTGCAGACTCCCATCTTCGTAATGCTCGACCTCGATATCGGGATGAACGACTGGCTCTGCGAGCCGCTCGCATGGGACGAGTCCCGCCGCTACGACCGCGGCAAGATCATGACGGTCGAGGAGTTGGAGGCCGGCAAAGTGTTCGGCCGTTATCTGGACGTGGACGGCGACGCAATCCCGTATCGCACCCTTCCGGGAACACATCCGACGAAAGGCGCTTATTTCACGCGCGGCTCCTCGCACGACCGTTTCGCCAAATACAGCGAGGAGGGCGCAGTCTACGTCGACAATATGCAGCGGCTGTTGCGCAAACTCGAGACCGCCAAGACCCTTGTGCCGCAACCCCTGCGCCGGCCGGCCAGACAGCCGGCGCGATTCGGTGCGATCTATTACGGGTCTACCTCGATCGCGATGGATGAGGCGCTGGAGGCGCTCGAACCCGGCGGATTGCACCTCGATACGCTACGCATCCGCGCCTTTCCTTTTTCGGAGCAGGTTTCAGCTTTTATCGACGACCACGACCAGGTCTTCGTTGTGGAGCAGAATCGTGATGCGCAGCTGCGGAAGCTTTTGGTCAACGAATGTGCCATAGACCCGGCGCGCTTCATTTCCGTGCTGCACTATGATGGTACGCCAATCACCGCCCGCTTCATTACCGGCGCGATCGCCGAGCGCATGACGCTGGACTCGCGCAAGGCTGCTGCAGAATGACTTATATCGCCAAACCCAAGCTCCGCCATCCCGGACTGCCGACCAACAAGCTCGGCTTCACCCATCGCGATTACGAAGGCTCGATCTCGACCTTGTGCGCGGGCTGCGGCCACGATTCGATCAGCGCAGCGCTCATCCAGGCCTGTTTTGAACTCGCCATCGAGCCGCATCGCGTGGCCAAGATGTCCGGCATCGGCTGTTCGTCTAAAACGCCGGACTATCTCCTCGGCAACAGCCACGGCTTCAACAGCGTGCATGGGCGCATGCCTTCGGTCCTCACGGGTGCCAATCTCGCCAATCGCGATTTGATCTATCTGGGTGTGTCCGGCGACGGCGATTCCGCCTCGATCGGCCTCGGCCAGTTCGCCCATTGCGTCCGCCGTGGCATCAATATGGTCTACATCTGCGAAAACAACGGCGTCTATGGGCTGACCAAGGGACAATTTTCCGCCACGGCCGATCGCGGCTCGAAAAGCAAAGTCGGTGGCCTCAACACGGATTCGCCCATCGACCTCGTGAGCATGGCCTTAATTCTCGGCGCAACGTTCGTGGCGCGGAGTTTCTCCGGCGACCGCCATCAGCTGGTGCCGCTGCTGAAGGCTGCCATCTCGCACAGGGGCGGCGCCGTCATCGACGTGATCAGCCCGTGCGTGCAGTTCAACAACCACCAGGGTTCGACCAAGAGCTTCGATTACGTACGCGAGCACAATGAAGCGGTGAACCGTCTGGATTTCATTACGCCGCGCGAGACGATCAGCGTCAATTACGCGCCGGGCACGGTCGAAATCGTGACGCAGCATGACGGCTCGGCGCTGAAGCTCGCCAAGCTGCACGCTGATTACGATCCAAGGAACCGCATCGCGGCAATGACCTATTTGCAGGAGCGCCATGCCGCCGGCGAGATTGTAACGGGACTGCTTTATCTCGATCCGGAGCCCGACGACATCCACGCGCATCTCAACACGGTCGCGACGCCGCTCAACAGGCTCGGCGAATCCGAGCTATGCCCAGGCAGCACAACTCTCGAAAAGATCAACGCCTCCTATCGGCCGTGACGCCGGAAAGCGCTGGCTGCGCCGTCGCGGTAGCTGCGCTGGCTTCCCAATGTTGCCGCTTCATAGACGCCCCGCGCGATGGCGCGCGCCAGGCAGTCCGCGGCGGCATTGCCGAGCTGCATCAACCCGTATGGCCGGGGCTCGCCCAGCGCCTGCCTGGCTGTCGCCAATGCGAACACGGTATCGCCGTCGAACGGCGTGTGCACAGGCCTAAGCGCACGCGCGAAGCCGTCCGCCGCCATGATCGCTAGGCGTTTCAGCTCCACACGCGAGAGATCCGCGCTGGTGGCGACCACAGCGATCGTCGTATTGGCACCCGCACGCGCCGGATTCTTGATGTCGTCCGGCATGACCGATTCGACGGGCGGCGCATCCGGGGCAAGGCGCCGGCCGCCGAATTCGCCGTACAGCTCAAATGGAAAGGCCCAGAACACATCCGTATACGGAATGATTGGCGAACCCACGGCATTTACGATGGCGAGCGCGCCGATGGCGACACCGTCTTCCGTCACCACGGACGCGCTTCCGGTGCCGCCCTTGTAGCTGCCAGCGATTGCACCAAATCCCGCTCCGGCATTCCCGAGCTTGAAATCCAGGCCCGCACTCTCTGCCGCGGCAAGAGCGAGCGCGCGATAGGGCGGCGTGGCGCCCCATTTCTTGTCTCCGCCATTGGCGAGATCGAAGATGATGGCGCCGGGGACGATCGGCGCAGGCGGCGCAGGCGGCGCGATCTGAAAGCCGCGGCCGCGCGCGCCAAGCCACGCCGCGACGGCGCTCGCTGCGTCAAGTCCGTAAACCGAACCTCCGGACAAGGTAATTGCATCCACAGCGCCAACAAGACTCACGGGGTCCAGCGTATCGGTCTCGCTTGTTCCCGGCGCGCCGCCCCTGACATCGACGGCCGCCGCCACGGGCTGCTCAGCGAGAATCACGGTGACACCTGTGCGCGCGCGCGCATCGTCGGCCTGACCGACCAGGAGTCCCGCCACATCAGTAATGAGATTGCGCTTGCCCGGCCGCGTCATCGCTGGCAACGGTAACGCCGCCGCGCGAGCAAAGGGAAGGGCGAAGATGTCGGAGCCGAACCAACCTGTTCTGAGGGCGAGACTCCGACTCCTCCTCTCGCCGTGTGGGAGAGGATTTCAGCGCGAAGTGTCAGACAAAGCGCGGGCTTGGGTGAAGGATCGCTCGGTCCGTCACAGGACCCCTCGGCCGCGGCGTGCCGGTTGTGCGGACCATACCCGGACCCCTCTCCCACAAGGCGGGAGGGGAAAAGCCCGCTTCGCACTAACTACGTTTTCCGTCGCTGCGCTTCTATTTAACGGGACTGTTCCTCCTGCCTGCGCGGCGGTCACGCCGGCAAAGCATGACATGGTCGCCGCGGCCAACCCGTTCGCAGTCGATGCAGGACTTCGAAATGCTGCGCGCGGGCGGCTCGGCCGTCGACGCCGCGATCGCGGTGCAGATGGTGCTGACGCTCGTCGAGCCGGAGTCCTCGGGCATCGGCGGCGGCGCGTTTCTCCTTCTTTTCGATCCCGCCACGAAACAGGTGACGAGTTTCGACGGCCGCGAAACCGCTCCGGCGTCCGCCACTTCCGGCATGTTTCTCGATGCAAGCGGAAAACCGAGACCAAAATCCGAGGTGATTCCCGGCGGATTATCGGTCGGCGTTCCGGGCGCGATTGCGATGCTCCAGATGGCCCACGATCGATACGGCCGTTTGCCATGGTCGAAATTGTTCGAACCCGCAATCGCGCTCGCGGAAAAGGGCTTTCCGGTGGGCCGCAAGCTCGCGGCCACCCTGCGCGAAAGCGCGCGCATGGCGCGCATGCCCGATATCAAAGCCTATTTCTACAAACTGGACGGAACGCCGCTGAAACAGGGCGACACGCTGCGCAATCCGGAGCTTGGGAAAACTCTGCGCGCCATTGCCGCCGGCGGTGCGAAGGTCTTCTATTCCGGCCCGATCGCGCTGGCCATCGTCGACAAGGTCGATCACGCCCCGGTCAACCCAGGCAGCATGACTTTGGCCGATCTTTCCGCCTATCGCGCGAAGGAACGGCCGCCAGTCTGCGGCAGCTATCGCGCCTATCGCCTGTGCTCGATGGGACCACCAAGCTCAGGTGGCGTGTCGGTACTGCAGATTCTGGGCATGCTGGAGCGCTTTCCCTCCAAGCAGCTTCAGCCGAACACGCTCTCGGAGATTCACCTCTTCTCGGAGGCGAGCCGTCTTGCCTTCGCCGATCGCAGCATGTGGCTCGCGGATCCCGACGTGGTGCGTGTCCCCGTCGCCGGGCTTCTCGACGAATCCTATCTCGCGTCGCGCTCGCAGTTGATCGATCCCCTGCACGATACGGGAACAGCCAGCGCAGGACAGCCGCCGCTGAAACACGCCGCGCTTGAATTTGCTCCACAGCGCACTCCCCAGCTTCCAGGAACCAGCCACATGTCGATTGTCGACAGCCGCGGCGAGGCCGTCTCGATGACGACGACGGTCGAATATGTGTTCGGATCGGAGATGATGACCAAAGGCTTTTTTCTCAACAATCAGCTGACGGATTTTTCCTTCGAGCCCGTGCGCGACGGCAGGCCCGTGGCCAATGCGCCGGCTCCGGGCAAACGCCCGATGAGCGCGATGTCGCCGGCGATCGTGTTTGACTCGGCTGGACGATTCCGGATCGCGCTTGGCTCTCCCGGAGGCCCGCTGATCATCGACTATACTGCGCAGGCGCTCGTCGCGATGCTCGACGGCGGACTCGATCCACAGAGCGCGGCCGCGCTACCCCACCATGCTAATCCGAACGGACCGACAATCCTCGAAGCCGCGACCCCAATCGTCGAATACGCATCCGAGCTCTCGGCGATGGGTCATCACGTCGTGATCGTCCCGCTCGAAAGTGGCCTCAATATCGTCGAAAGCATTCCTGGCGGCTATATCGGCGGGTCCGATCCCCGGCGCGACGGAATTGCGAAGGGCGATTGACGTTTCGGCGCGGCGACGTGATCCTTTCGCCGACTCCGTCGCCGGGCGCCGCAATTCATGATCTTCGCAGAATGCTTGCGACGCAGAAGAGACGCTGGAAGGGAAAAAGAGTGACGCCTCCTGCGCGCTGCGGATAGGCGAGGGCGGCGCGCTCTCGATACGCGTCGATGAATGCTTCACGTTGTTCGCCTTCGAGAGCGTCTATGGAAGGGCGCAGCCCTGTTCCCAGCACCCAGCGGTAAACGGCATCCTCGCCTTCAAGTGGTTGCAGATAACGCGTTTCCCAAATGTCGATGCCGTTCGCAATCGGCTCGAGAATGTCGTAATACTCCTCGGGCGCAAGCACATTCCACCAGTCGCGCGCGCGGCCGAGCCTTTGCGCCCAGCGGGGCTCGCCCGCCAATTCCTGCGCAATGGCGTGACTTGGCTCATGGAAATTTCGGGGTACCTGAAAGGCAAGGATGCCTTTGGGCGAAAGATACGACACGAGGCGCGGCAACAGGCTTTCATGCGCGCCGAGCCATTGCAACGTCGCATTGGCGAAAATCACGTCATAGGCGGCCTCCGGAAACCAGCGCGCCACATCGGCTTCGATCCAGCGCGCGTGAATTGGCGTGTCTCGCGCCTGTGCCAACATCGCGGACGAATTGTCGATTCCATCAATCTGCGCTTCCGGCCAGCGCATCGCGAGAAGCGCCGTCGAGTTTCCCGGGCCGCAGCCGAGATCCGCGACGTGACTCGGAGCGACGAGCTCTACACGCGCCAGCAGATCGGCCGCCGCCCGCGTCCGCTCGCCGCCAAATACGAGATATTTCTGCGGGTCCCATGCCATTCAGACTGCAACCTCGTCGGGAAGGTCGACACGGAAGCACGTGCCCGATTTCCCCGTCGACTTCAGCACGACGTCGCCGCCATGCGCGCGGGCGAGGTCGCGGGCGATCGAAAGACCGAGGCCTGTACCGGCTGATCGAGTCGAGGCCACGAAAGGTTGGAACAATTTGCCCCGAATGGGATCCGCGATACCCGGACCGTTGTCGTGGATGCGAATCGTGACCGCTGCGCCCTCGCGCGCAGCTTCTACCGCGACAATCCCGTGCTCATGGTCTTTGACCGCTTCGACCGCATTGCGGATCAAATTAAGGAGCAAGCGGAAGAGCTGTTCGCGGTCGGCATCCACTTCGAGCGACGGGTCTGTGTTGTTGGTGAACAGGACCGCGTTGTCAGCCGCATCACCCGCGACCGCAGACGTTCCGACTTCGTCGATCAGTGGCGCAAGCCGAAAGCGCTCGCGTTGAGGGGGATGCTCGTCGGCGCGGCCAAAGCGCATTGTGCGGGTCGCCAGCGTGACTGCGTGGTCGAGTGACGCAACAATCCGCGGCGCCAGCCTCTTCACGACAGGGTCGTCGACGCGCGCAAGCCGGTCGGAAGCAAGCTGCGCGCTGGCCAGAATGTTGCGCAGATCGTGCTGAATCTTGGCGACCGCACCACCGAGCGCTGCGAGCCGCGCCTTCTGCTGCAGGAAGCCCTGTATGTCGCGCTGCATCGACGCGAGCTCGCGCTCGGCCTGGCCGATCTCGTCCCGGCGATTCGAAGCCTGCACGGTGCTGCCCGCGTTTTCTGGATCCTCGCGGAAGCGCACCATGGCCCGGGTCAGCCGTCCCATAGGTCGCACCAGCACGGCGTAAAGGCTGAGGAAGACGAGCATGCCGGTCGCCACCGAGATCAGGAGCGCGACCAGCACGAGACGTCCCGCATAGGCAAGTAAGTCCGTGCGGATCGGACGCTCGTCGCTGATCACTTCCACCGTTTGCGCGTGTTCGATTCTGGTCGCAGCCACGATTTGCAGCGTCCGGCTGCCGCCCGCCACCATGCAATCGAGCCCCTCGGCGATCTGCGCGAATAAATTCTGCTGGCGCAAATCGATCGTCAAATCCACATGGCTCGGCTCGTCTCGCGCGAGGAACAGCTCGCGCTGATCGGGCCGGGTGAGCATGACTGCCGCCGCGCCGGCTCGCGCGAGCAGCTGGCGGCGAAGGTCTTCCGACAATTGCTCGCCGCCGGCTTCGGTGAAAGGCAGAATGGCAATCTCGGCGCTGACGATGTGGGCTTCGAGCAGGCTGCGATGGTAGCGGCCAAGCGTCGGCAAAAGAATCAGCACCTCGGTCAGCAGCACGTACAAAATGGTAAGCAGCAGCAGCCGTCCCGACAGGCTGTGTGCGACCAGCGCCCCTGCAACCTTCGCGCCGGCACGTAAGCGCGCGCCGAGGCTCGTCTTCTGCGGCTCCGGCGGAGGCGTCCGAGCCGGCGGCGTCCCGGAGTTCGTGACGATTCTGCGCCGGCGTACCGCCTTCTTCGGACCCTGCACCCCCGCGAATAACTTTCAGCGTAACCACGACTGCTCTACCTGGTCCCGGGCTGCCAGACATTAGGCCACTCTGGTCGGATCAACTACATAATCTCGCCTTTCGTGCGGCATTTATCGCAAGCGTTGGTTCACGCGAAGGCGCAGATCGCCGAGGGACATTCCCGTCTGCGGTCTTCGCGGCTGTGCGTGCCCGCATAGGCCTGCAGCGAGCGAGACGCTTTCCCGTCCGAGGTTGACACTTTCAGGACGGCTCCTTAGAAGCTCTGCTCCCCTGAGCAGGCCGTCGGGAGAAGAAGCGATGAAACGCACCTATCAGCCGAGCAAGATCGTGCGCAAACGCCGCCACGGCTTTCGTGCGCGCATGGCAACGGTGGGCGGCCGCAAGGTACTGGCGCGCCGACGCGCCCATGGCCGGAAAAGGCTGTCGGCCTGACCGACGCCGACCGCGCCGACCCGTCTGTCCAGACAAATGGACCCGCGCTCACGCGCCTGAAGAAACGCCAGGATTTCCTCAGGGCGGCACGCGGGGTCCGGCGGGTGACCCAAGGCTTGACCATTGAGCTTTGCCGCACACCTGAGGGCTCCCGGGCGGCCATCCGGGTGGGCTTCACCGCGAGCCGGAAAATCGGCAACTCCGTCCAGCGCAACCGCGCGCGCCGGCGGCTGAAAGCCGCCGCGCAGGTGCTCCTTCCCCTTTATGGGGTGCCCGGCAATGACTATGTTCTGGTGGCGCGGCGGGAGACGTTGGCCCTGCCGTTCGACGGTTTGCTTGGTGACCTTAAATCCGCGCTTCTCGCGGCTCACGCCAGACTTGGCCGGTGTCAGGCAGGGGATACCCGGTGACGAATGACTACCTCGGACCTGCCCGCGCGTTGGCGCTCGTGCTCCTGCTCACACCGGTCTATCTTTACCGTTGGTTCATCGCGCCGCTGCTTCCGCGCGTCTGCCGCTTTACCCCGAGCTGCTCCGAATACGCGCTCGAAGCCCTTTGGACCCATGGGCCGGGGAGAGGCGCAGTCCTCACGGGACGCCGCCTGCTTCGTTGCCATCCCTTCACCTCGCTTGGCGGTTCGTCGGGGTTCGATCCCGTGCCGCCGCTCAGATAGAGAACGATGAACGAAAATCGCAATCTTATTCTCGCCGTCGTGCTGTCGGCCATGGTGCTGCTTGGCTGGGAGTATTTCATCGCTCAGCCGCAGATGCAGGCGGAACGGGCTCGTCAGGCGTTCCTGCATCGCGCAGAGACGCAACCGGAGCGCGGGGTGAGCGCGCCCAAAACGGTGTCGCGAGCAGGTACGGGCGAGCTTTCCCGAACCCAGGCGCTGACGGCATCGGGCGCCCGCATTGCAATCGACACGCCGACTCTCGATGGCTCACTCACGCTGCGCGGAGCGCGGTTCGACGACCTGCGTCTCAAGCACTATCGAGAGACGCTCAATCCCAAGAGTCCCGAGATCACGCTCCTTTCGCCGGAGCGCACACGCTATCCTTATTACGCCGTGTTCGGTTTCGTGGATTCTCCGGGTGCGAACATCGGGCTACCCAACGACGACACGCAGTGGAAGCTCATACACGGAAGTACGCTGGCGCCCGGATCGCCGGTGATGCTCGAATGGACCAACGGCGGTGGCCTGACCTTCACGCGCACAATTTCCGTCGACGACGAATACATGTTCACGGTGAGCGACTCGGTCGCAAACAAGAGCGGCAGGCCGGTTCTGCTCTATCCCTACGGCTATGTCGCGCGCGATGGCGTTCCGGATACCAAGCATTACTGGGTGCTGCACGAGGGATTCGTCGGTGCCGCCAACGGCGCCCTCAAGGACGCGAACTACGACGATTTCAAGAACGGCAAGCCGCCCGAGATCTTTCATTCGACCGGCGGATGGGTCGGCATTACCGACAAGTACTGGATGGCGGCCGCCATCCCGCCGCAGGACCAGTCTTTCGACGGTTCGTATCGCGCGACGCCGCTTGCGAACGCCAAGGCGTATCAGGCCGACTACAGACTCCATGGCCGCACACTCGCGCCGGGCGCAACACTTGAGTTGACGCAACGTCTGTTTGCCGGCGCCAAGGTCGTGTCCGTCATCCGGCATTACGAGGACACCCTGGGTATCGAACGCTTCGACCTGGCGATCGACTGGGGCTGGTTTATCTTTCTGACCAAGCCAATCTTCCTGTTGCTTGATTTCTTCTACCGCTACATCGGCAATTTCGGCGTCGCGATCCTGCTCCTGACCGTGACGATCAAGCTTCTCTTCTTTCCGCTCGCCGATACCTCATACCGATCGATGAGCCGGATGAAGAAGCTGCAGCCGGATGTCGAGCGCATCCGCGAGCGCTTCTCCGAGGACAAGCTGCGCCAGCAGCAGGAAATGATGGCGCTCTACAAGCGCGAGAAGATCAATCCGCTTTCCGGCTGCCTTCCCATGCTTATCCAGATACCTGTGTTCTTCTCGCTCTATAAAGTCCTGTTCATCACGATCGAGATGCGTCAGGCGCCGTTCTTTGGGTGGATCCGCGACCTGTCCGCGCCCGATCCCACCTCGTTCCTCAATCTGTTCGGGGTTCTGCCTTATTCGATTCCAGCTTTCGTGCCGACGTTCCTTCATATCGGCATCTGGCCGGCCATCATGGGCGTGTCACAATGGCTGCAGACGAAGATGAACCCCGCTCCCGCCGATCCCGTGCAGGCGCGCATGTTCACCTTCATGCCGCTCATCTTCACTTTCATGCTTGCCACTTTCCCCGCAGGCCTGGTGATCTATTGGACCTGGAACAATCTCCTCTCCGTAGGGCAGCAATATGTGATGATGCGCCGGCAGGGCGTGGAAGTTCATCTATTCAACAATTTGAAGGTGCCCGCGTTCCTCAAACGTTTGAGCTCGCCCAATGGCAGCGCCCGCTCCCATCCCGGCGAATGATCCGGTAGCTGGTGGCGCGGCCTCTTGGTGAAATCATGCGGCATTGGTGACACATGGACGGACGGAAGCTGTTTGCCGGGCCGTGTGATTTCGTTGCGGGCGCTGCGAGCGTCGGGGCGCTGCCGGAGAGCACATTGCCGGAGATCGCATTCCTCGGACGTTCAAACGTTGGAAAATCGAGCCTCATCAATGTGCTCACGGGGCGCCGCGCGCTCGCGCGGGTTTCGCATACGCCCGGCGCCACCCGGCAGATTAACTTCTTCCGCCTCGGCGAAACGTGCGTGTTGGTGGATCTGCCTGGCTATGGATATGCCAAGGCGTCGCGGTCGCTCTCCGCGCAGTGGCAAAGCCTGATCTTCGCGTATCTCCGCGGTCGAGCCAATCTCGTTCGCACGCTGCTCCTCATCGATGCGCGTCGCGGCATACTGCCACCGGATCGCGATGCGATGGATCTGCTCGATGAAGCGGCAGTGTCCTATGCCGGCGTACTCACGAAGATCGACGAGCTGACTCAGGACGAACAGCGGCGTGTTCGCGCCACATGCACCGAACAGCTGGCGCGGCGGACGGCGGCCCACCCCGACATCTTTGCCACGTCGGCGCGCAAATCCCATGGCATCGACCCGCTTCGCGACCATATTGCTGCGCTGGCAGAAGCCTGGGGCGATGGGTTATAAGCCTTGGGCTTGGCCGGAACCGTAAAAATGGCGCTGCAGGACGAAGTCAGTCAGGATCGCAGCCTGCGTGTCATGGCGCGCTGGCGCTCGACCGCGCGTGTACTCGTCGAAGCCCTGCCCTACATCCTGCGCTATGACGGCGAGACCATTGTGGTCAAGTATGGCGGACATGCGATGGAGGGCGGCGTTTCCGAGCACTTCGCGCAGGACATCGTGCTGATGAAGCAAACGGGAATTGATCCCGTGGTCGTCCATGGGGGCGGACCGCAGATCGGCTCGATGCTTTCGAAGCTGTCGATTCCATCCACCTTCATCGATGGCCTCAGGGTGACCGACAGTGCTGCCATCGAAGTCGTCGAGATGGTGCTCACGGGTGCGATCAACAAACAGATCGTGAGCGGCATCAATGCGGCCGGCGGTCGCGCCGTCGGGCTGTCCGGGAAGGATGGCAATCTGGTCATCGCGCGCAAGCTCGAGCGCATGAAGCTCGATCCAAAGTCGCTGGAGATGAAACCTGTCGATCTCGGCTTCGTCGGCGAACCGGACAAGATCAATCCCGAAGTGCTTCGCACAATCATCAATTCCGATTTGATTCCGGTCATCGCGCCGATCGGTATTGGCCGCAAGGGAGAGACCTACAACATCAATGCCGACACGGTGGCTGGGTCGGTCGCGGGAGCGATGAAGGCAGCGCGACTTCTGCTGCTGACCGACGTCGAAGGTGTGCTCGACCGCGAGGGCAAGGTGATCCCGCGTCTCAGTGTTGGCGAAGCGCGCGCGCTGATCGCCGACGGCACCATCTCAGGCGGCATGATCCCGAAGATCGAAACGGCGATCGACGCGGTAGTGGCGGGCGTTCGCGCGGCGGTCATCCTTGATGGACGAATTCCACATGTGCTGCTGCTCGAGCTGTTCACCGAGCATGGCGCGGGAACGATGATCACGCAGGAATGAGACGCACCGCGGTTTTTTGCGGGGCGCTTTTCTTTGGAGCGGCGCTCCACGCCGCGCCCGCTGCTGCCGATCTGCGCATCTGCAACCGAACGAGCTACGTCGTCTATACGGCAGTTGGATTTGAATCCGGTCTGCAGATGCTGACCCGTGGCTGGACACGGGTCGCGCCGGGCGATTGCGGAGTTGCCCTCGAAGGCTCGCTGAACCAGCCGGCCTACTTCGTTTACGCGCGCAGTTCGCTGGCGCATGCCGGCCCCGCGCGCATCTGGGGCGGTCGCATCCGGCTTTGCGCCAAGGAGACCAATTTTGCCATTGATGTGCCGGTGGGAACGATCCATTGCGGCTCCGACGATGCGTTTTTGATGCCGTTCGCATCCGTTTCGACCGGCCATGCTGCCTCATGGACAATGACTCTGGTGGGAACCCGTCGCTTTGCGAATCTCGGCGTCGCGCGCGCCGCTGGGGTCGCGCGGCTGCTTTCGGATATCGGCTACAGGGTCGCTCTGGGAAGCGATGCCAATTCCGACGCCAAGGCGCTCGCGGACTTCCGCGCGCGCCTGCGGCTGCCGACCAATGCGAGCGATAAGGACCTCTTCGACGCGCTGGAGACGGAGGCGCTTAAGGCTGCGGCGCCGGCTGGCTATTCCATTTGCAACGACAGCCGGGCGGAACTCTGGGCGGCGATCGCTTTGCGCTCGAGCCGCATCAGTGTCGCCCGGGGTTGGTGGGACGTCCCGCCCGGCGCATGCGCGAAAGTGCTGACCACAGCGCTTGCTTTCGACACCGTCTATCTGCTCGCGGAGAAACACGGCAACCCGAAGCTGGTCAACGGTCCGACGAATTTCTGTGTCGCTGACGTGGCGTTCGAGATATTTGGCGGTGCGAGCTGCAGCGTGCGCGGACTTACCGAAGCCGGCTTCGCTGCCACCAGTACGAAAGGGCTCACCGGTTTCGTCGCCCATATCGGCGATGACGGCTTGCTGCCGCCCGCCCCGAAGCTCACGCAATCACGCGCCGCCAAATGATCATGGGATACGCGTGAAAATCTTCAGGCCGTGCTTTCGGCGTTGTAGCGGACGAGAAGCCCGGTGCGTACGGCAGTTCGATAGACTTGGCGGAACAAGAGCGCAGCCGAAATGATGTAGAAGACGGATAGCGCCAGGCCAAGGGCGAGATTCGCAGCGTCCCATCGCTGATGACGCATGATCGCGCGCATACCTTCGAATACGTAAGCGGGCGGCAGCAAACCCGAGATGGTCCGCATCCATCCCGGCAGCGTCGACAACGGATAGAATACGCCCGCAAAGGGCGCGACCAGCGCGGGCATCGGCCAGATGAACCACTCCGACGCCGGGCCGAGCCGAAGCACCATCGCGCTGCCTGCGATTCCGAGCGCAATGCCCGAAAGGAACAGCACCAGCACGAACGGGATGAGCACGATGCCGTATGCGAGGAAGGAAAGCCCGAACGCCACCGACGCCAGCGCCAGCATGGTGACCAATCCGACAAGGCTGGTAACGATCGCAGTGATGACGAGCCCCAGAACGTATTCAGATATCAGCAGCGGCGTCGCGAACAGGTTGAGGAAATTGCGCGACCACACATCCTCGAGAAAGGCTGTGGACACGCCCTGCATCACGCGGGCAAGAAAGTCCCAAAGGAGCACGGCGCCCAGGAGCGCCGGAACAAAATTATATCCCGGCGCGGCAACGCTGTTCAGATAGCGCGAGATGAATCCCCAGAGAGTAATATCGATGGCAACCCAGCCGAAAAGCGGGACCACGCGGGTCGGGCTTCCGCGATACAGGTAGAGTTGGCGCAGCGCAACGGCACCGATGCGTCGGGCGCGCATCAGCTTGCCGCGCCGCGAAGCTGCTCGCGTGCGACGTTCACGAACAGTTCTTCCAGGTTGGCGGCGCCGTGCTCGCGCGGCAGGGATCTCGGGTCGCCCTCAAGGAGTACTCGTCCGCGCGACAGAAACAGTACGCGGCAACAGACTTCTTCCACCTCGTACATGTTATGACTTGTCCACAGCACGGCGGCCGCATTCTCGCGCGCGAAGGCTCGGATCGTCGCGCGAATGCCGCGCGCGGTCGCGGGATCGATGGATGCTGTCGGCTCGTCCAGGAGCAGGAGCCTGGGACGATTAAGTAGCGCTTTTGCCAGCGACAGTCGCGTCTGTTCCCCAGAGGACAAAACTCCGCTTCTCGTACGGCGGAACTTCTCGAGATCGAATTGGCGAAGCAGATCTTCGATCCGTTGCGTCAGCTTCGGCACCTCGTACAGCAGGCCAAACACGCGCAGATTCTGCTCGACGCTGAGATTGCCGGGCAATGCCGCGTACACCGCCGAGAAATTGGTCGAGGCGAGCGCCGCGCTGCGCCTTTCCTTGAGATCACAATCGTCTATCCGAATGGAGCCGGCCTCCGGTTCCAGCACGCCCAGGATCATGTTGACCGTCGTCGTCTTGCCTGCACCGTTGGGTCCCAGAAGCGCTACGATCTCCCCGGGCGCTATCGCAAAGGAAATGCCGTCCACGGCGATGGCGCCCCGATAGGCCTTGCGCAGATCCGTGACGATGAGAACGGGCTTGGGCGACACGCGGGGAACCATCTGGCACAGGCTTGCGTCGTCTTGTGCCATCGACCATGTTCTCCACGCAATGCAGACCGCACATGCGATCGATCCCGCGCCGGATTTCCGCCATGTCGACGTTTGGATCTTCGATCTCGACAACACGCTCTATCCTGCCAGATGCGGTTTGTTTGCGCAGATCGAATCGCGCATGACGCAATTCGTACAGGCGCAGCTCGGGATGGACGCCCAGGAGGCTCGGCGCGTGCAAAAGACCTACTATCGCGAGCACGGCACGACGCTAACCGGCCTGATGCATCTGCACGGTGTCGATCCGGACGCTTATCTCGCGTATGTCCACGACATCGACATTTCAGTTCTCGAGCCGGATGCGGCGCTGGGTCGCGCGCTGTCGCGTCTGCCCGGCCGCCGTTTCGTCTTCACCAATGGCTGCCGCCACCACGCCGATCGCGTGCTTGGCCGACTGGCGCTTGACCACCTGTTCGAGGAGCTGTGGGACATTCGAACCCTCGGCTTCCGTCCAAAACCGGATCCCCTCTCCTACCGCGTCGCACTGACGCGCGCAGCCGCGCCAGCGTGGCGAAGTGCCATCTTCGACGACATCGCCCGCAATCTCGTGCCGGCCCATGCGCTCGGTTTCACAACAGTTTGGCTTAGGAACGATTCAGAATGGTCGAGGCAAGGACCGGAAGATCCCCAGGTTTCGCCCGAGAATATTCATTTCGAAGCGGCGGATCTGCGCGCCTTTCTGGACTCAATCAGGATTTGACATGACGGAGGATCTCGCCCAAATCATCGACGATGCCTGGGAAGACCGCGACTCGTTCGATGCGTCCGTCCGAGGCCCGGTTCGCGATGCCGTGGAAGAAGCTGTTCAGGCACTGGATTGCGGACGCCTGCGCGTGGCGGAAAAACACGCGGGCGTCTGGTACGTGCATCAATGGCTGAAGAAGGCCGTGCTGCTGTCATTCCGTCTCAACGACGTGCGGGAGGTGCCGGGCGGTCCGGGCGGCGCAAACTGGTGGGACAAGATCGATTCCAAATTCCACGGCTGGAGCGAAGTGCAATTCCGCGCCGCAGGTTTTCGCGCGGTGCCCGGCGCGCTCGTACGCCGCTCCGCCTTCATCGGCAAGGGCGCGGTACTGATGCCGTCCTTCGTCAACGTGGGGGCTCACGTGGGCGAGAACACAATGATCGACACCTGGGCAACCGTCGGCTCCTGTGCGCAGGTCGGACGTAATTGCCATATCTCGGGCGGAGCAGGTCTCGGTGGCGTTCTGGAGCCGCTTCAGTCGCAGCCGGTGATCGTGGAGGACAATTGCTTCATCGGAGCGCGCTCGGAAGTGGCCGAAGGCGTGATCGTGGGAGAGGGGTCCGTGCTTTCGATGGGCGTCTTCATCAGCCAGTCCACCAAGGTCGTGGAGCGCGAAAGCGGACAGATTGTCTACGGTCGCATTCCACCCTATTCGGTGGTGGTGCCGGGCACGCTGCCGCTTGGAGCCGATCGCCCCGCACTTGCTTGCGCCATCATCGTCAAGCGCGTTGACGAACGCACCCGCGCGAAAACCTCCATCAACGAACTCTTGAGAGATGCTTGATCCCGTAGCGCTCGCGCAGGCTCTGATCCGCTGCCCTTCGGTAACGCCGCAGGATGAGGGCGCGCTGGACGTGCTCGAGACGGCGCTCGCGCCGCTCGGATTTGCCTGCACGCGGCTGCAATTCGAGGCGCCGGGAACAGCTGCCGTCCATAATCTCTATGCGCGCATCGGCAACGCGTCGCCCCATTTCTGTTTTGCGGGCCATAGCGATGTCGTGCCGCCCGGCGATACGGCGCTGTGGAGCTGCGATCCATTTGCGGCCGAGATTCGCGACGGCTTCCTCTATGGGCGCGGCGCAGCCGACATGAAATCCGCTGTCGCCGCGTTCGCCGCCGCGGCCGCGCGTCATTTGCAGGCTCCATTGCGGGGGTCCATCAGCTTGCTGATCACTGGCGATGAAGAAGGTCCTGCGGTCAATGGCACGGCCGCGGTTCTCGACTGGATGGCAGCAAACGGCGAGACGATTGATCACTGTATTGTGGGCGAACCGACGTCCGTCGCCGCCGCCGGGGACATGATCAAGATCGGCCGCCGCGGCAGCATGCGTGTCGATATCGCCAGCCGCGGCGTGCAGGGCCACACCGCCTATCCGCAGAAGGCGCTCAATCCCATTCCGATTCTCGCCAGACTCGTATCGCAGCTCGCTGCCGAACCGCTCGACGAGGGTACGCCGCATTTCGAACCTTCGACACTGGTATTCACGACCTTCGATGTCGGCAACAGAGCCGCCAATGTCTCGCCCGCGCTCGCGCGCGCTTCGGCGAACATTCGCTTCAACGATCTGCACACGCCGGAAGCGCTGTCGCGGCGAATCAGGAAACACGCCGACGAGGTCGCTTTGGAGATGGGCGGCAATCTCGAGATCCAGTCCGAGGTCGGCGCACTTCCATTCCTGACAAAGCCCGGCGCGTTCACCGAACTTGTCTCGCGCGCCATTCAATCAGCCACCGGACGCACGACACAACTCTCGACGACCGGCGGCACCTCGGACGCGCGGTTTATCAAGGATTACTGCGCGGTTGCGGAAGTCGGCCTCGCCGGCGCGACCATGCACAAGGTCGACGAACGCGTACTGCTCAGCGAGATCGACGGGCTGACCGCAATTTATGCATCCATTCTCGACGCTTACTTCGAGTCGCCGCCGGTTCCAGGTTCCTGACGAACCGGCAAGCAACGCGGAACAAGCGCCGGCGCCGACTTCAGGCGCCTCCGCCCTCGGTCCGTTGCCACACCCAGCAACAAACACTACGATGGCTCTTGAATGGCCGTTGCCGGTGCGACGGTCTGCCAAAGGAGGGGAATCATGAAGGGTCTAATTTCCGCAGCGGGCGTATTGTTTCTCCTGACCGGCGCGGCAGTTGCCGCGGACATGTCGGCTACGCAAACGCAGCTCGTCAATCTCGAAGCGGCATGGTCGAAGGCGATGGTCCAGAAGGATACTGCGGCCATATCGGCCATCGTTGCCGACGACTGGATGGGGCAGAACGATAGCGGCAAGATGGAAGACAAGACGAAACTGATCGACGAAGTGAAATCCGGAACGATGTCGGCTACAAGCATGACCAATCGCGACGTTCAAGTGCGCGTGATGAACAATATTGCCGTGGTCCAGGGCGCCGATGACGAAAAGAGTTCATTCAAGGGCAAGGACACGAGCGGCGCATACACGTGGATGGATGTCTTCGAAAAGCGCGGCGGCAAGTGGATGGCGATTGCATCGCAGGTCACCAAGGTCGACGCGGCCAAATAGGTTTGCGGCGCGCGCAACCGCGCACACGCTGAGAAGTTAGCGGCGCCGGTGCGCCGGTCGTGGCACGTGTCGGAAGCTGCGAATCGACCGGCGTCGTTCGATGCGGCTGCTATTTCACCAGGCCCTCGGCCTTCATCGCCGCGTGAACCTTGGGCCGCGAGGCAACGCGCGTGAAATAGGCGGCGAGCTTCGGATAGGGCTTGAGATCGATTCCGAGATGATGCGCCCAGGTCAGCATCACGAAGAAATAAGCGTCGGCGACGGTGAAGGTGTCGCCGGTGAGGAAGGGCTTATCGGCCAGTTCCTTCTCTACATAGACGAAGCGCTTGGCGATTTTTTCCACCGCGTCCTTCTTCGCTTCCTCCGATGGCGTGCGAAATAATGGGCCAAAGGATTTGTGGATCTCGCCATTGATAAAGGTCAGCCATTCCTGAAGCTTGTAGCGCGCGAAACTGCCGTTTGCGGGCGCGAGACCGCTGCCCGGCTTCTGATCGGCGAGATACTGAACGATTGCCGGCCCTTCGGTCAGCGTTGCGCCATCGTCGAGCTGGAGCGCCGGCACGTAGCCCTTTGGATTGATGGCATAGAAATCGCCGCCGCTTGCGGTCTTGTGTGCCGTCAAATCGACCTTTTCGAGCTCAAGCGGGATCCCGGCCTCCATGGCCACGATGTGAGGCGACAATGAGCAGGCGCCGGGCGAGTAGAAAAGTTTCATGAGAAAGCCTCCGGGATCAAAGATGCGTCGCAGGTACATAGGTGCGAAATAACCAATGACCAGTGGCCAGAATGCCCGCACCGCTCTTCGCTTTTCCTCCTCGCAGGGGAAATTACCGGGCGCTGGCGGACAATTCCCTGTTCCCCGGGTGGCACTTTCCTGTAAAAAACCGCACCGAGCGCGCCGTTGAGACCTGCAATTCCGGAGAAGGACGGCACAAATGGTTGGATCGCCCGACGTCGCGAACGATTTTCCGGAGGTGACGCTTGCAGACATCCGCGCGGCGGCAGAACGCATCAAGGGTGCCGTCGAACGCACGCCGAGCCACTGGTCCCGCACTCTCTCCAAGCTGCACGCCTGCGACATTTACCTGAAATTCGAGAATCTGCAGTTCACCTCATCGTTCAAGGAACGCGGCGCGCTCAACAAGCTCCTCTCGCTGCGGGCCGAGGAGCGCAGGCGCGGTGTTGTCGCCATGTCGGCCGGCAATCACGCGCAAGGCGTCGCCTATCACGCCGGGCGTCTTGGAATCCCCACGACGATCGTGATGCCGGAAGGCACGCCTTACAACAAGGTGAAGTACACGAGGAACTTCGGGGCGCGCGTGATTCTCGATGGCGTAACGCTGGAGCAGGCGTTCGAGCGTGCGCAGAAGGTTGCACAGGCCGAGGACCTCGCTTTCATCCATCCCTATGACGACCCTAAAGTCATCGCTGGACAGGGAACCATCGCGCTCGAGCTTCTGGAATCGGCGCCCGATCTTGACGCGATCGTGGTGCCCATCGGCGGCGGAGGTCTTATCTCCGGAAATCGCGATCGGCGCCAAATCCCTGAAGCCGGAAATCGAAATATACGGCGCGGAGGCCGAACTCTATCCGTCGATGTACGATGCACTGAAGAACGCATCGCTGCCCTGCGCCGGCCAGACGATCGCGGAGGAAATCGCCGTGAAACGACCGGGCACGCTGGCGCGGCGCGTTCTGGGTGCCCTCGCGAAGGACGTACTGCTCGTGCAGGAGAGCGAGATCGAAGGGGCTATCGCTTCGCTGCTCGAAATCGAGAAAACCGTGGTCGAAGGCGCCGGAGCGGCGGCGTTAGCGGCCGTGACGGCCAATCCCGAAATCTTCCGCGGACGCAAGGTCGGAGTGGTTCTGTCGGGGGGCAACATCGAGATGCGCCTCCTCTCCAATGTGATCCTGCGGGAATTGTCGCGCGAGGGGCGCATCCTCTCCGTGGTAGTAAAGATCGAAGACAGGCCCGGGCTGCTCGCCCGCATCGCCACGCTCGTGGGCGAGGCGGGCGGCAATATCCTGGAGGTTTCGCACAACCGCATGCTGACGGACATGTCGGCCAAGTCGGCGGATCTAGGTCTCACGATCGAGGCGCGCGACGCTGCGCATGCGCGGGAAATTCGTGAGGGGCTTGAAGCGGCGGGTTTCGTCCTGCGGCCGGACGCACGCCTCTGAACTTGCGGGCTCAGTGAGGCTCCCTGCGATTGTCCAGCGCGAAGGGACCGGGACCGAGGCCAACCACAAACAACAAGCCAGCTGCGATCGCAATATTGCGCGAGAACAGGGCGTAATCGGCCAGACGTTGAGGTTGATCGGGAACATTCCAGTAGGCATGGAGAAGAATTGACGCTGCAATCGTGAACCCGAAAAGAAGCATTGCTCCATGTCTGGCGTGGTAGCCGAGGGCGAGCGAGAGGCTGCCGATACACATCACCGCAAGCGCAAGCACAAGCAGGATCGGCGCTCCGGGTATTTGGGCGTCGCGCATCTGCGCGACCGTCACGTTCCAATCATTGGCGTACGCCCATGCCTCGCTGAGGAAGAACCAGGCCAATGCCAGCCGGCCAACGAAAGGAGAAATCCACTCGGATATCGACATTCGCCCGCGCCCGCAAATCGGCCGTCAGCGTAGCAAAGTCCGCGCCCGTGGCAAATGCCGGCGGCGTTATGTTTCAGCGTGCACGTCGGCGCGCTCTCGCGTCCTGGCAAAGCAGAGAGACGGGAATTTCTGCGCCACGTAGCCTAACTCCCAATTGCTCCTGGCGAGGAACACTGGCGCGGAATCGCGGTCTTCCGCCATCTGCTCGCGATGAAAGGAGATGAATCTTGCCAACTCGATCGCAGGGCCTGAGATCCAGCGCGCTGTGTCGTAAGGTGAGGCATCGAGATCGGTATCGAGGCCATATTCCGTCCGAAGCCTGCTCTTCAGCACGTCGAGCTGGAGCGACCCCACGACGCCGACGATCCACTGCGCGCCCAGAAGTGGGCGGAACACCTGAATCACACCCTCTTCAGCGAGACTTCTCGAGTGCGCGCGACAGATGCTTCTGCTTCATGGGATCGCCGAGCCGCACGCGCCGCAATATTTCGGGAGCGAAATTTGGAATTCCGGTGAACACGACCTCGCCGGATTCGGAAAGCGTATCGCCCACGCGCAGCACACCGTGATTGGGTATTCCAATCACATCTCCCGGCCACGCCTCGTCAACGGTTTCCCGCTCCTGTGCAAAAAAGAGAATGGGATTGTGCACGCCCAGCGTTTTGCCGGTTCCCGATTGCTTCAGCTTCATTCCGCGCCGGAAGCGTCCCGAGCACAGGCGCAGGAATGCGACCCGGTCGCGATGGTTCGGATCCATGTTCGCCTGCACCTTGAATACGAAGCCGGTGACTTCGTCGTCCGCCGGATTTACCGTGCGCGTCCGCGATGACTGCGCCTGCGGTGCAGGCGCATGGCGAGCCAACTGGTCCAGCAATTCGCGCACGCCGAAATTTTTGAGCGCGCTGCCGAAGAACACGGGCGTCAGATGCCCCGTTCGATAGACTTCCGCATCAAAACGCGGACAAGCCCCGCGCGCCAGCGCCACCTCCTCGGCGAGCTTCTCCTGCAGATCGTTCGGAAGAATCTCCGCCAGTGCAGCGCGGTCCACGCGCGTACCCGGCCCGAAGCGGACGAAATCGTCTGCGTTCAAGTCGTAGACGCCCTTGAAATTGAGTCCCATGCCTGCCGGCCAGACCATTGGCGCGCATTCGAGCTGCAGCTGATCGGAAATCTCGTCGATCAGCTCGAACGGATCACGCGCTTCGCGATCCAGCTTGTTGATGAAAGTCATGATCGGGATATCGCGAAGCCGGCAGACTTCGAACAGTTTGCGCGTCTGGGCCTCAATTCCGCGTGCGGCGTCGATCACCATTACCGCCGAATCGGCAGCTGTCAGGGTCCGGTAGGTGTCCTCGCTGAAATCTTCATGTCCCGGCGTGTCGAGAAGATTGAAAACGCAGTCCTCATATTCAAAGGTCATCACAGCGCTCGTCACCGAGATACCGCGCTCCTGCTCGATCTTCATCCAGTCGGAGCGGGCGCGCCGGGCGTCCCCGCGAGCTTTTACCTGCCCGGCCATCCGGATGGCGCCGCCGAGCAGCAGAAGATGCTCCGTCAGCGTTGTCTTGCCCGCATCCGGGTGGGAGATTATCGCAAAGCTCCGCCGACGCGCCGCCTCGCGCGCGGGAGAATCGGGTTTGAAGACTGCAGACTTCATAAGGCGCGGGGACCTAGCAGCGCACAGCCGCATCCGCAAGATCATCTCTTCGCCACAAGGGTCAGGCGCCTCCCACAATCGCCTCATCTACGAAGGCGCGGCCCTCGCGGTCTTCGATCTCCAAGATCCACAGATCGGGATCGAAACGTACCTGCTTATCGAAATACTTCGCGGCGACGGCGTCGTCGCATATATCGCCGAGCGGCTTGATCCAGACTAGTTCCCCTTCGCCGCGTCGGGCCTGGCTCAGCACTGTGCACGTCCCATCAAGCCGTGCGATCTTGAGCAATAGCGCGCCCGCTTCCTCCCCGCCGCGATGCACCACGTAGACCGAGGCGCCCGAGACTTCCGCGCGGCGAATGAGTGCTTTGACGTAGATGGCAGCTTTGAGGCGCGGGATCACGCAGCGCCCTTAAGCGCGAGCGGCGTTTCCTGGAAAGGTCGCGAGGCGAGGAGCGCTGCGGTTGTAGTCACCGCCGCGTGCGGCAGGCGCACGCGCACCACTGTGCCCTCGCCCAAAATCGATACGATGCGGGCGTCGCCGTCATGCAGTGCGGCAAGCGCCTTGACGAGTGAAAGCCCGAGACCAGTACCATCTTGTGCGCGGCCATTGGGCGCGGCGCCCTGTTCGTATGGTTGTCCGAGGCGGCGCACATCTGCTTCCGCTATGCCGACGCCTGTATCTGCGACCGCAAGCTCGATGCCGACGCCCTCGCGCGCCGCCGCAATCCACACTGCGCCGCCACGCTGCGTGAACTTGACAGCATTGGCCAGGAGATTGACCAGAATCTGCTTGACCGCCCGGCGATCCGCGAAGATCGTTCTGGCGCCCGGTGCGATCGACATTCTGAGCGCCACTCCCTTGCGTTCCGCCTGCAGCTTTACGAAGCGCAGCGACTGCTCAGCGGCCGTATCCAGGTCGAAGACTTCCTCGCTCAGCTCGAACTTGCCCGACTCAATCTTAGACATGTCCAAAATGCCGTTGATCAGCTCGAGCAGATGTCCGCCGCTCTCGTGAATCAGCTTCGCGTATTCGAGATAACGTGGTCCACCAAGCGCTCCGAACATCTCGTGGGACATCACTTCGGAAAACCCGATGATGGCGTTCAACGGCGTGCGCAGTTCGTGGCTCATATTCGCAAGGAATCGCGACTTGGCGCGGCTTGCCTGCTCTGCCAGGTCGCGCGCGGCGATCAGGGCGCGCTCGCTTTCCTTTCGCTCCGTGATATCGCGCGTCACCGCAACGATATCCGCAGCCGCGCCTTTATCGGCCTTGGCCGGCCGGCAGCGGATTTCCGTCCAGACAAAGCTTCCATCCGCCCGGCGGAAGCGCACCTCCGCGGTCGCCATTCTGCCAAAATGACTCGCCTCGGCGAAGGCTTCCCGAACGGTCTTGAGATCATCCGGATGCACGAGGGCGGATGGCGCCAGACCTTCGAGCGCCTCGGGCGCGAGCGCGAGCAAACGGCGGGCGGCGGGGCTCGCGAATCGGATGCGGCCATCCGGTACATGGCGCGAGATCAGATCGGTCGCATTATCGGCCAGGAACCGATACATCTCGGCGCCTTGCGAGGCAGCCAGGTCTGCTGCGCGCTGCCGATCCTGGGCAGCGATCGCGATGACCGCAGATTGCACGATCGCGACCAGCACCGAACCAGCATAGACCTCCCACACCGGCGAGCTGAGCCTCGAGCCTGGCAGCGCGTCCAGCGCTTCCAGCGCAGCGACCGAGCAAAGCGCCAGCGCGGCGACCACCGTGGCCCGCACCACGGCGCTGCGTCCGCCCCCAAGCGCGGCTTC
This sequence comes from uncultured Alphaproteobacteria bacterium, assembly GCA_963812975.1. Lineage (GTDB taxonomy): Bacteria > Pseudomonadota > Alphaproteobacteria > Micropepsales > Micropepsaceae > Rhizomicrobium. Next base: position 114,274 of record CAWEXK010000033.1, read on the forward strand.
GGCCGGCAAGAGCGCAAACCAGATAATGAGGGGCGATTGCATGCCTCCGGTAATTCCGACCATGTATGCAATCAAGGCGGCAAAGCACGCCAGAGAGGCAGACTCCAGTATATCGAGCGAGATACCCTGGATCGCGAGCAAGGCGAACGCGAACGGCGCAATAAGTCCCGCCAGCGCAAGCATTTCAACCAGGTTGGGAGAACCCACCAGCGCCACATAGGAAAGCCAGAGCAGCGCGCCCAGTGCCGCCTTGGCGGCCTGCACTGCCACAAAGCGCTGCTTTTCCACAGTGCGCACACCCGCTGCGCCGGCCTCGGTGCGTCGCATCCGCTTTCCAACAGTCGAAAACGCGATGGCAGCTTGGGGGTCGGAACTTAACGAAGTTTGAACGGCCGACCGCTGCGTTCTTTAATTCGCAAAGATTTCCCTGGTAACGCATTTACATATTGTTAAGCAGCGCGACGGGGTTGCGACCAACAAATCATCGAGATCGCCGCCGTCGCATGAGACCAGAACCGGTCTGGCCCCTCGGGCAAGTGCCGGATTGTTTACCACAAAGAATCACAAGGCGAGGATCCACGCCGTTGCCTTCAAGTTTAGCGATCGGTGTCATCCGTCCTCAAATCAACGACCGTATGTTCGCACGCGAGCCGGTGAGGACCGCCATGCTGCTGCGTGCCGTTTTCTGGATAGGTCTCGTTTCCGTCCTGATGCCGCAAAAGCCCGAGACTTGGGCAGGCTCGGGGCCGAGCAATTCCGCGTCGCCGTACGAGTTCGGTTCATCAGCTGCGGCGCCTGCAAGCTGCGCCGGCCGAACTACTTTGTGCACGGGCACATTCGCGTCGCTCGGAAACCTTCAGAACACAATCCGGAACGGACTCGCGCGGACAAAGACAGATATCGAGGCGCAGGAGCGCGCCCGCGCCGAATAGAGAGGGGGTTCCGCTCCACGGTCGATCGCTGGAAGAGTCGGAGGGCACGGGTCTTGCGTTCCACGTCAACTTGCAGTCCATGGACAGTCGCGATACAGGAACTGGCACCCCCGCCCGAGAATTCAGCATGAACTGTGCCGCGATCATGACGAGAGCGCCGCTGACCATCCGCGAAGATGAAAACGTTGCCAACGCGACGTCACAGCTCATCGCACATGGCTCCCTAAACGTTCCCGTCGTCGATGGAGAAGGGCGCTACACCGGCATGTTCGGCGTTCACGATCTGTTGAGTCTGCTCGTGCCGCGCGTCGCGCTGGCGGGCAATCTCACGTCCAATCTACGCTTCATAAGCGACGATCCCGACGAACTACGGAGAAGATTTCGGGACGTGAAGAGTCGGCGCGTCTGCGACATCGCGGATCGCAATTACGCCACGCTCGCTCCAGAACTCGTCGGAGATCGAGGCGATGCATCTTTTCTGCCGCGGTGCCACTTCGCTCCCGGTCGTCGAAAAGAAATCGGGCAAATTGGTCGGGGTGGTATCCTGTTTGAATGCGGTTCAGGCCATTGCGGGGTTGCCAACCTGAACGGGTCGGGCCGCGAGCAGCTGTGCTAGGGTGGGCCCGTGGCAGCGCAACGAAAAATTTCCAGGCTGGCAGAGGAAAAAATGGAGGAACCGCGGGACGCCGCGCCTTCCCGGGCGGGAGAGCTTCCAAAGCATCGGAGGCTGGCGCCGAGTCTGGCGTGCCGCCATTGAATCCGGATTCATCATTTTTCTGTTTTATTCGAATCTGCTCATGGGGGAATTCACGCGTTCGAACAGCGCGCATGGCAAGAGCTTTGCTTCAGCCATCTGGGACGTTTTCACGTTCACCAATCTGGGCATTGGTCTGGTTTCGGCGTTGATCGGCTATGCGATTTTTGAGTATCTCCGCAAGCAGCTCTAGCCTCCGCCGCCGCCTGCAAGTAACGCCGCTTCAGGGAGTATTGCGTGAAACTGGTTTTCGCTCTCGCATCGGCCGCCCTCGCGCTTGCAGCATGCGCAATATCGGGCGACTCGACTGCGGTTCGCAACAGTCCGAGCTTCAAGGAAGGTTATGGAGATGGCTGCGCTGCGGCAACCGATCAGGGCGCCGATTTGCGCGACCGCCCGGTTGGTGATCAGCAGCTATATGAAGGCGACGATCGATATCGAGCCGGGTGGAGCAGTGGATTTGCGACCTGCCGGCGCACCAATACCGGGCCGGGCGGGTCGCCGGGAGACAATCCGGTTACCGTGCCAGGACCCGGAGCTTCGCGCTGACCAGGTGGCGTCATACGAAATTCGGGCAACTTTCACGAAACGAGACGGGGAGGCGCGCAATCCTTAATACGCCGTTAAGGCTTGCATCCACATGATCGGGGTCTAGCCACGGACTGTTGTGGGCCCGCTATGAACGGCGTATCATCCGTGTACGTCGTGAGGTGGCATCGGAGTATTGTCGATGTTAGGGCACCTTGTGTTCGGACGTTATGGGCGAATGGCTGAAGCCATTCCGCAGATGCGCCGCAGTTCGGGTTGGATCGCGCGCGCATTCATGAGGCTCGTGGGACAACGGCACTGATCGCGTAAGGGTTCGAGCGGCTGCTGCGACCGCGGTGCGTCGGTGCAGCTTGCGCGAAATGCCGTCGCGCGCGGCTAGCGCAATATCCGGCGAACTGCCGAGACGCGCGCGTTCTGCGAAACCTACGCGACGCCTTTCTGCGGCGCGAAGCGGGCGTAGAACGTGTCTTTTGCAGCTGCCAATTCGTGCAAGAGTGCGTTGGGCGTAAATCTGCTGCCGTAGCGGGCGACAAAATTCTCGCAGCGCGCGACGAAGGCGGAAGCGCCCAGTGTATCGATCATGGAAACAGGCCCACCGGTGAACGGCGCAAAGCCCCAGCCGAGGATCGCGCCGACGTCCGCATCGCGCGGGTCAGTTATCACCTGTTCTTCAAAACAGCGCGCCGCTTCGAGCGCCTGTATCGAGAGGAAGCGCGCTTTCATCTCTTCGACATCGGCATCGGTGCGCCAGCCGCCCTTCCGTGACGCTACAAGCTCCGGCCAAAGACGCTGCCGCTTTCCCCTCGCGTCGTAATCATAGAACCCTTTACCCGTCTTGCGTCCCGCACGTTTTGATTCTTCCACGAGCCACGACAGAAGATGTTCCGCGTCATCGACCCTATCGACGCCCAACTCCTTGCGCGTCTCGCGCGTAATCTTGAGCGCGGTGTCCACGCCGACGGAATCCGATCACTTCGAGCGGCCCCATCGGCATTCCTGCCATACGCCCGACATTCTCGATCATCGCCGGGTGGATGCCTTCTGCCAGCATCGCCATGCCTTCGCGCGTATAGGTGCCGAAGCAGCGTGACGTGTAAAAGCCGCGCGAATCGTTGACCACGATCGGTGTCTTCCTGATTTTTTGTACGAAATCGACCGCGACGGCCAGCGCACGACTGCCCGTTCGCTTGCCCCGAATGATCTCCACGAGACCCATGCGATCCACGGGCGAAAAAAAATGAATTCCGATGAAGCTTTCGGGCCGCTCGCTCACCTCGGCGAGGCCGGTGATCGGAAGGGTGGATGTGTTCGAGCCGAATATTGCGTCCGCGCCCACCACGGCTTCGACCCTCTTTGTCGTTTGGGCCTTAACGGCGCGATCCTCGAACACTGCCTCGATGACGAGATCAGCGGGAGCAAGTTCAGCAAATTCAGCAGTAGGAAGGATGCGGCCAAGAACTCTTGCTTTCGAGTCGGGCGTGGCGCGACCCCGCTCGATCTTCCGGTCGATGACGCTCGCCACCTGCTCACGCCCCGCATGTGCCTTCTCTACCGTCGTGTCGACCAGGACGACGTCGATCCCGGCCAGCGCGGCAACGTAGGCGATTCCCGCGCCCATCACGCCGGCACCCACAATGCCAAGGGTTTTCACGTCGGTTTTCGGTTCAGCCCGTGGCCGCCGCGCGCCTTTTCCCAGCGCCTGCATCGAGAGAAACAGCGAGCGGATCATGTTGCGGCTTTCAGGTTCCGTGAGCAGCTTGACAAAATAGCGCGCCTCGATGCGGAGCGCCGTATCGATCGGCATCTGTATGCCTTCATAGACGCAGCTCATGATGAAACGCTGCGCGGGATAATTGCCGTAGCTCTCCTTGCGCAGCAACGCGTTGCCCATCGTGAACGTCTGAGTGCCGCCGCTTGAATAGGGACCGCCGCCCGGTAGTGCGAAATCGCTTTTGTCCCAAGGCTGCACGCTCGTGGGCGTTGTCTTGATCCAATCTCTTGCGCGGAGCAGAACGTCGTCGGGTGGCGCCTCGGCATTCACCATTCCCAGCGCGAGCGCCTTGTGGGGATCGACGGTGTCGCCTTTCAGGATCAATTGCAGTGCCGCCATCGCCCCGATCAGGCGCGGCAGGCGCTGCGTGCCGCCTCCGCCCGGCAAGAGCCCTACTTTTGCTTCGGGCAAACCCAGTTGAATCTTCGGATCACTCGCGACGATGCGATAATGACAGGCCAGCGCCACTTCGAGGCCGCCGCCCAGCGCGAGCCCATTGATCGCCGCAACGACGGGCTTGCCGCAGGTCTCGAGCCGACGCAGCACGCGATGGAACCGCATCACTGCCTCGTAGCGCGTCGCGATTGACTCTTGGGGCGAGACCAGCCTCGGCGCGCTCGCACTCTCCTCCATTTCATCCAGCGCCGCGCCGGCGCAAAAGCCGTTCGCTTTGCCGCTGGTGATGACAAGTCCCTTGATCCGCGGATCTGACGCGAGCGTCTCCCCGACATTTGCCAGGTCTGTAATCGCGCTGCTGGTGAGCACATTGAGCGACCGCCCCGGCACGTTCCAGAAGAGCGTGACGATGCCATCCGGGTCCTCGTCCCACTGGAAATTGGTGAGCTGCATTGGTGTGCGCCTCGCGCCGGTTCGATACCCTAGATCCGTTCGAGAATGGTGGCGGTGCCCATGCCGGCTCCGACACAGAGCAGCACCATGGCGGTCTCCGCGCCGCGCCGCTCCATTTCGTCAAGCACGATACCCACAAGCATGGCGCCGGTCGCACCCAGTGGATGGCCCATCGCTATCGCACCCCCATTGACGTTGAGCTTTTCATGATCGACGCCCAACACCCGCATGAAGCGCATCACGACGGAGGCGAATGCTTCATTCAGCTCATAAAGATCGATGTCGTCCTTTTCCATACCGGCGCGCTTCAAGACTTTGTCGGCCACCAGCGCCGGGCCGGTCAACATGATGCACGGCTCCGAGCCGATCGATGCGAAAGCCTTGATGCGCGCTCGGGGCGTCAGGCCCGCTACCTCGCCCAGGTCGCCGTTTCCAAGCAGTACCGCGGCGGCGCCATCCACGATGCCGCTCGAGTTTCCCGCGTGGTGGACGTGGTTCAGCCGTTCAACCTGCGGATAGCGCTGCATCGCCACCGCGTCGAACCCCGCGATTTCTCCGATCTGCTCGAAAGATGGCTTGAGCGCGCCCAATGATTGCATTGATGCATCCGGGCGCATGTGCTCATCGCGGTCGAGAAGCGTCTGACCAAGAATGTCCTTTACGGGCACCACAGACTTGCTGAAATAGCCATTGTCCCATGCGTGTGCCGCGCGCCGCTGACTTTCGACCGCGAAGGCATCCACCTCGTCGCGCGAGAAACCATCGAGCGTCGCTATCAGATCGGCTCCGATGCCTTGCGGGATGAAATAGGATTTGAACGCGATCTGTGGATCGACCGGCCACGCACCGCCAGACGCCCCCATCCCGACGCGACTCATCAATTCGACGCCACCTCCGATCGTCGCTCCGGACTGGCCGGACATGATCTGTGCCGCAGCCATGTTGACGGCTTCCAGGCCACTCGCGCAGAAACGATTGATCTGCACCCCGGGGACGGTGTCGGCATAATCGGCATTGAGCGCTGCGACACGCGCGATGTTTGCACCGGCCTCGCCGATCGGATCGACACAGCCAAGCACAACGTCATCGACATGCCGGGTGTCGAGATGATTGCGGTCCCGCAGGGCGCGCAACGCCTGTGTCGCAAGCTCGAGTGTGCTGACTTCGTGCAGAGCACCATCCTTCTTGCCGCGGCCGCGCGGCGTTCGCACGGCATCGTAGACGAAGCAGTCGCTCATGGATTGTCCTCTTGGGCGGGATGATTTCCGCGATCTGACAGCCCTTCCGCCGCTTCAGACGAGGGGCACCCGCAAAGAATAGCATGCCGCGAGAGAATGACATCCCCTCGCGGCGCAATGCATTATTTCAGGATTCTGACAGCGTCAGTCGACAGACTCGGACGGTCAGGCCGCCGCGCGGACAGGATGATCTTCCTTGTCCAGGTTTTCGCTTGCGAAATCCCAGTTCAGCTTGCCAAGCGCCGCCTCCAGGTACCTGGCGCGCTCATTTTGATAATCGAGGTAGTAGGCGTGCTCCCACACGTCGACGGTGAGCAGACAATTTATGTGGCGCGCCATCGGATCGAGAGCGTTACCTGTCTTGGAGAGCGAAAGTTTCCCGCCGTTCGATACGAGCCAGGCCCAACCGCTTCCGAACTGTTCCTTGCCGGCTTCCGCGAATTGCTTGAGCAGCTCGTCTAGTCCGCCGAAATCGCGATCGATGGCTTGGGCGAGCTTTCCGCCTGGCTTGGAGAGTCGCGGTGAAAGGCTGCGCCAGTAGAAATCATGATTCCAAACCTGCCCTGCATTATTGAAAATCTTCTTTTCTTTTTCGGTCTCCCGACCCGCCGTGGTTCGCACGATCTGTTCGAGCTTCATCTCCGCATAGCGGGTACCCTCGACGAGCGTGTTAAGCGTCTCGACATAAGTCTTGTGATGCTTGCGGTAGTGAAACCCTACCGTTCGCGCTGATATGGCCGGCGCAAGGGCGCCCTCGTCGTAAGGCAGAGGAGAAAGGGTGAACGGCTGGGCCATGAGGCAAAACTCCCGCGGGTAGGCAACCGACGCGCATCGCAAGACTGTCAAAGGGTCTACTCGGACCGCTTTGCTACCAACTTGCCGGGCCGAGCGATGCGCGCCATGGAGTCAAGCCTCGGATGACCAATGGGTTCCCTCACGTCGGCCCAGTTGGGCGCGGGAACGCATCGTTCCGCCGCTCAGATGTTAAGGCCGGATCGGCAACGAACCCTGCGCTCGTTCGTTTCGAGCTTAAAGTCTATCGCACGCTAAGCTGTTGCCGCACGCGAGGGAGGCGAGGCGGGAGCATTCCGAGAGGGTTTCGCACTTGATTACGGCTGGCATTCATCGAAAGCGGAGAACGACGATGGAGCGATGGCGCGCGCTGGGGCTCGATACTTCCTCCCATGCCGACCTCCTGGTCAAACGTCTCTCGCCGCTGGCCGAGCTTTCGGGGAAAGATCTGACGCTCATCGATTCGCTTGCCGGACAAACGGAGGAGGTCGCTGCCGGAACCCAATTGATCCGCGAGGGCGAAGCGCTCGAACTCGCCGCGGCTGCTCATGGCCGGCTGGGCGTGCCAATTCCGCACTCTTCCGGATGGTCGAAGGCAGATCTTTGAATTCATCCTTCCGGGCGACGTCTACGGTCTGTGTTTGCGGCCGCAAGCAATCGCACTCACAACTTCGCTCGCGCTCACTCCCGTCGTAATTGCGGACGCAGGCGCGCTGGGCAAGGCGATCACCACGGATGCGGAATCCTATCCGGGTCTCACCCAGGCTTGCTATGCGACCGCCAGCCTGGATGAGGCATATCTGTTGAACCAGTTGATGCGCGTGGGCCGCCAGACCGCCTACGAACGTACCGCGCATTTTATCCTTGAAATTCACGAGAGGCTGGGTGTTGTCGGTTTAGCCGGCGAGACGACGGTGGCAATCCCGCTCACGCAGGAGATAATGGCTGATGCACTCGGGCTCAGCGTCGTGCACCTCAACCGCACTCTCCAGCAACTTCGGCGCAATCAACTGATCGAATTCAAGGGCGGCTTGGTAAGGCTCCTCGAGCCGGAGCGACTTTCCCAGATCGCCCATTTCCGCATTCCCCGCGTGACGCAAGCCGCGCGCGCTGCAGCTTGAGCACTCTCGCCCCGCACCGCAGGGCGCGCGGCAATTGTGACCAGCCCGCCCCTGCGTCGTCGAAGATGATTTCCGCACGAAATTCGAGGCCTTCCGGAATCACGTCGCGCGCCTGGCTGCAATAAAAGCCTGGAGCCGCGCGCGCGCGGATGGATCGCGCAACAGATCGCCTGTTTTCAGCCTTCGCCGCCAATTGGGGTGCTCGTCCACTGTGCCCGGCAGATTGGCCTGTTCGCGATCGCCGGCCACGTCTTCGATCGGCGCGAAAGCAAGCTTACACCGCGTGCGCCCAACATAGCGGAGCGCAGCAGCAATTGTTGCATCGGCGGCTTGGGCCGCCGGCGCGCTGCCAGTTGCGCACTTGGCTCTCTTGAAAGCCGACCAGAGCCGTTGGCGGTCCGCGGCCCGTTCTCCACGCTGCCGTGCTTCATCCTTCCGCAATGTGCGCGTGCGCGCCTGCCAATCGATGTCTCGTTCACTCCACCAACCGGCGACCGTGGGAAGATCGTGTGTGGTCGTGGTCGCAACCGCGTCACCTCGCCACTTTCGCGGAGCCAGAAACCGACCGGCACGATCGCGCTCGAACCATAATACCTGCATACCGGCCACGCCGGCGGCGGCGAGTTCGTCGCGGAATCCATCCGGCACCGTGCCCAGATCTTCGCCAATCACGATGGCGCGATGGAGCTGTGATTCAAGTGCTACGAGGCTGAGAAGCTCGCGCTGGGGAAAGCGAAGATACACGCCCTCCGACGCAACCGCACCCGCAGGCACCAGCCACAGGCGGCGCAGTCCCATGGCATGGTCAATTCGCACGCCGCCGGCATGGCGCATGGCGGCGCGCAGGGTGGCGACAAAAGGCGCATAGGCGGAAGCTTTCAACGCCCGCGGCGAGAGCGCGGTCAGTCCCCAATCCTGCCCCTGCGGACTATAAATGTCAGGCGGTGCGCCGACGTGAAGTCCGCACAAAAGCTCCTGCGGCGTGGCCCACGCATGGCTACCTTGAGGATCGATCCCCACGGCGATGTCCGCGATGATCCCGATTGCCATGGTGCGACGCGCTGACTTCTGCGCGGCATCCGCGCTTCGTGCCACAAGCCATTGCAGGAAAAGCTGATATTCGATCTGTTCCCTTGCCTCTCGCGCGAATGCGCGCACACCGGACGCCGCGGGAGAACGGAAAGCCGCCGGCCACCTGCGCGCTTCACGAATGCCTTCCGCGCGAAATCGCAGGTCCAGCGCCTCGAACAGCGCATGCGTCAGCAGACGCCTGCCACCGCGGTGACAAAACCGCTCGAAATTGCCCCGATGGCTGCGCGCTCGAAAGTGGTCATATGCGCTCCTGAGTTGCAGGCGTTTTGCGATGCCGGCCGCGGGCCAATCGATCGGGTCGGAGGAGTTCAAATCCGCCCTCGGCGAGGCCCCTTCAAGAGTTGCGTCCGCAAAGACCGGATTGAAAAAAAAGCGTGTAGACGGCGCGTACGGGCTGAAGCAGGCGTGGTCGGCACCGAACAGGGCATGCGTCGGACTGGTCATGACCGCGTCGAATCCCCATCGGCCCGCTTTCCTGGCGAACGCGCCGAGCGCAGCGAAGTCACCGAATGCGCCGCTGGTGCCGCCTCGCAGTGCATAAATCTGGGCAGAAATTCCCGCGAGCGAGCGATCCGTGACCACGTCTTCGGGCCTCACACATTGCGCCGGTGTCACAGCGAGGATGCATGCTGCAGAATCCAGCTCCAGGTGGTGATAACCAAGATCTTCAGGCGCGCGAAAGGTGCATCCGCCTCGTTCGACGCGCAGACCCAGCGGCGTGTACGCGCCGCTTGCCAAAGTGAGCCTGGCTTTGCGACAGCGGTTCAAGCGAACCTTCTCTCCCTGGCGCGCAACGATCAGCGTGGGAACACGGTCATTCTCGCGGCGTGCGCGTTCCAGGCTGTCCGCGATGTCACCCTGTGTGTCCGCAGGCAATTCGAGCGCCCGCAGCGCGGCTTTGAGCGTGTCGGGGCCCACCGTGTGCTTATGTCCACTGGCATCGGTCCAGCGTACGTCCAGGCCGGCTGCAGCCGCGAGCTTATGAAGTGATCGATCATCGCTCATGATGAAACCGGGCAGGTGTGGCAGTGGAATTTGTGGTGGAGCAAGAGACACGATGGGCCCATTGCCCGCCGAGCATTAACAGACGCGCGACAGATTCGTTTCCTCGGCTAGTCGAATTCAGCCGTCACCATGCCCGCGAGCAGGACGGCCGCGTGCGGTTCAATGCGGTAAAGGGGTTGGTCCAGCGGCGTTTCACCGCGTCCCGGCACTGCGCTGTCAAGCAGCATACGCCAGCGCACATTTCCGAGCAGTCGGTAGTCGAGCGCAGTGACGGACGCGTTCATTGCCAGCGCGCTTACTTGCGCGGACGCGTTCGCGGCGCGGCTCGCCAAATATACAACGAGCGCGCGCGCTTCGGCATTGCGCCAATCTGCCTGCGACAGCCGAACCCCGCGCTCGTCGAACCATTCGATGTCAGCGATGCCTGGTGCAATCTGGTCCTTGCCGTGTAGGAAAATATCCGCTCGCGGAATTACACGTCGAAGCGCGGCCAATTGCTGCACGAATGCCGTCAGCTCCTGCCCCTCGTCCGCGGCAAGAAGCCGCCAATCAAACCACGAAATCTCATTGTCCTGGCAATAGGCGTTATTGTTGCCGTTCTGCGAGCGGCCGAACTCATCGCCGCCAAGCAACATCGGCGTACCGAGCGAGGCGAACAACGTCATCAGCATGGACCGCTTTATGCGCGCGCGCAGCGCCCTCACTCTCGCGTCGGCGTGGACACCTTCGTGGCCCCAGTTCGAAGAATAGTTTTCCGATTGGCCGTCGGCGCTGTTTTCGCCATTGGGTTCGTTGTATTTCCGGCTGTAGCTGACGACATCCTCCAGCGTCATGCCGTCATGACTGGAAATGAAATTGATCGACGCCCAGGGCCTGCGCCCGTCATGCTCGAAGAGATCTGCTGAACCGGAAATGCGTTCCGCCAGACCAGGTCGCATAGCGGATTCACCCCGCCAGAATCGCCGGATGCGATCGCGGAATTGGTCGTTCCATTCAGCAAACCCCGGCGGGTGACGCCCGAGTTGATAGCCGCCCGGGCCCAGGTCCCAGGACTCGGAAATCAGCTTTACCCGGGACAGCACGGGATCCTGTCGCAAAGCATCGAAAAAGCCGGCGCCAGGGTCGAAGCCATGTTCTTCGCGCCCCAGCGTCACGCAGAGATCGAAGCGAAATCCGTCGATGTGATAGGATTGCGCCCAGTAACCCAGCGAAGTCGAGAACCATCTGCAGCACGCGCGGTTGCGAGACGTTTAGCGTGTTGCCGGTACCCGTGTAGTCGACGCAGCGCCGACGGTTATCAGGGAGCAGCCTGTAATAGCTCGCGTTGTCGAGTCCGCGCCAGGACAGCGTCGGACCCAGCTCACTGCCTTCACACGTGTGGTTGTAGACCACGTCGAGGATGACCTCGATGCCCTCCGCATGCAGCCGGCGCACCGCGGCACGCATTTCGTTTGCGTGGCCTTCAGACAGATAGCGCTGTTCCGGTGCGAAATAGGCAAGAGTGTTGTAACCCCAATAGTTGCTAAGCTTCTTCTCGATCAACCGTCGGTCTTGCAGAAAGGCATGGACGGGCAGAAGCTCGACCGCCGTCACCCCAAGCCGTTTCAGGTGTTCAATGACAAAGGGATGTGTCAGGCCGGCAAAGGTGCCGCGTTCCGGCCCCGGCACGCAATCGAGCAGCTTCGTCAACCCCCTCACGTGCGTTTCATAGATGACCGTATCGCTCCAGGGCGTGCACGGGCGCTTGTCATCGCCCCAATCGAAGCTCTCCTCCTCTACCGCGGCCTTGACCATGTCGGATGCGCTATCGCGACGGTCGATGCTCAGATCGGCGCGCGCAGAATTGAGCCGATAGCCGAAGACGGCGTCTGTCCAGCGCAGAGCGCCTACCAGCTTGCGGGCATAAGGATCGAGCAAAAGTTTCTGCGGGTTGAATTGCATGCCGTTTTGCGGCTCATAGGGTCCGTGCGCGCGAAAACCGTAGACGAGTCCAGGCTGCGCACCGGGGAGATAGCCATGCCAGATATCCCCGCTCCGCTCGGGCAAATCCCGCCGCGCCAACTCATGGCGTCCCGCGGCGTCGAAAAAGCACAGCTGCAGGCGAGTCGCATGCGCGGAGAACACCGCGAAATTGACGCCCATGCCGTCCCATTTTGCGCCGAGCGGATATGGCATGCCCGCGTCGAGTTTCTCTGGCACCGAGGCAAATTCAGCCCTCATGCTTCAGAACGAGCGTGGCAAGTGGAGGAAGCAAAAGTTCAAGCAGGTGCGAATTTCCGTGGGCAGGCGTCTTCGAGGTGTGAAGGCCGCCCGCATTGCCGACATTGGTGCCGCCGTAAAGCTGCGAATCGGTGTTCAGGAGCTCACGCCAAAATCCGCTGCACGGCGCGCCGACCCGATAGCCGCGCCGCGGCACTGGCGTCATGTTCACGACCGCGATGAGGGGCGCCTCCCCTTCCATGCGCCTTTCGTAGGCGAAGACACTGTTTTCTGCGTCGTCTGAGACGATCCACGCGAATCCATCGCTTCGACAGTCGCGGCGAAAAAGCGAAGGTTCACTGCAATAGAGTTTGTTCAACTGGCCGACGAGACGCTGCAGTCCGGCGTGACCCGCATCGGCGAGCAGGAACCAATCGATCTCCCCGTCGTGATTCCATTCGCGAATCTGTCCCAACTCGCCGCCCATGAAGAGGAGCTTCTTGCCGGGATGCGTCCACATGAAGGCGAGATAGGCGCGCAGCGTCGCAAGCTTCTGCCATGCGTCGCCCGGCACGCGCCCGTAGAGCGAGCCTTTCCCGTGCACGACCTCGTCATGCGAAAGCGGGAGGATGAAACGCTCGGAAAAGGCATAGAGCAGACCGAAAGTCATCCGGTCGTGGTGCCAGTGCCGGTGCACGGGATCGTCCGAGACATAGGCCAGCGTGTCGTGCATCCAGCCCATGTTCCATTTGAAAGAGAAGCCGAGCCCGCCTTGTTTCGCTGGCGCGGACACGCCTGGCCACGCCGTCGACTCCTCGGCAATCATCATGGCGCCGGGCACTCGCTCGGCCACGATACCGTTCAGACGTTTCAGAAAATCGATCGCTTCGAGATTTTCCCGGCCGCCAAATCGATTCGCGATCCATTGGCCGGGTTCGCGCGAATAGTCCCGATAGAGCAGCGAGGCCACCGCATCCACGCGCAGGCCATCGACGTGGAACGTTTCAAGCCAATAGAGCGCGCTCGCAATAAGAAAACCCTGCACCTCGCGGCGACCAAGATTGTAGATATAGGTGTTCCAGTCACGGTGAAAACCTTCGCGCGGGTCAGCGTGCTCGTAGAGCGCCGTACCGTCGAAGCGGGCGAGCCCGTGCGGGTCAGTTGGGAAATGACCCGGCACCCAATCCAGAATCACGCCCAACTGCGCGCGATGGCATGCGTCCACGAAGAGCGCAAAGTGCTCCGGCGGCCCGAAACGTGCGCTTGGCGCAAATTGCGATAACGGCTGGTATCCCCATGAGCCGCCGAAAGGGTGTTCCATGATCGGCAGAAGCTCGATGTGTGTGAAGCCGAGCGTGCTCGCGTAGGGAATGAGACGCTCCGCGAGAGTTCGCCAGTCCAGCGTGCCGAGCGGGTCGCGCACGGGCCGCAACCAGGATCCGGCATGAACTTCGTAGATCGCGATGGGTGACGTTCCAGATTGGCGGATGTCCCGCGCCTCCATCCAGTCCGCATCGGTCCAGCGAAGGTTCCAGGGTCCCGGCACGACTGAAGCCGTCGCCGGAGGTCGCTCGGTAGCGCGTGCAAGCGGATCCGCTTTCTGCGCAAGCAGCTCGCCTCTCGGTCCTACGATCTCATACTTGTAGCGCGCACCCGCAGCAACACGCGGCAGAAAGATTTCCCACACGCCTGCCGTATGGTGCAACCGCATCGGATGGCGGCGGCCATCCCAGCCGTTGAAATCGCCGACCACCGACACGCGCTGTGCATTCGGCGCCCACACGGCGAAATGCACGCCGGTCACGCCATCGATCGACGCGACGTTTGCTCCGAATCGTTCCGGCAATTTCCAGTGGCTGCCTTCAATCAAAAGATGAAGATCAAGATCGCCAAGCACCGGCCCGAAAGAATAGGGATCTGCAGTCTGCTCCGTCTCTCCCGGCCATTGAATCTTCAAGACGTAGCGCGTGCTGCGCGAGAGCGGACCGACGAACAACCCGGCACAGTCGACCTGCGCAAGACGCCCAAGATGCTCGCCGCCTTCCCGCGCGAAGACGTCTACTCCCAATGCTCCGGGAAGAAAGACGCGCACGATAGGGCCAACCGGGGATTCGTGCAGACCGAGATAGGAGAACGGATCCGCAAGACGGCCTTGCCGCAACGCGGCCGCAGCGGCCACATCGATGTCTGTGGCAGTAATGCTATCCACTGGATGGCGCCGCGACGCGCTGTAGCCGCTGGGCGAGCCCGCGCAGGGGGATGTCGACCCAGTCCGGACGATTGCTGGATTCGTAGACGATCTCATAGGCCGCTTTTTCGATTGCAAATGCTTCGATAATCTGTCGCTCAACGTCGTCGAGCGGTCGCCCGCGACCTTCGCCATAAGCGTCCAGGAATTCTGCGCTCGGCCGAATCCCGAAACTGTTTCAGCAGCTCCGCGGCACGGGCGTGCCCCGGCGCGCCGGCGGCGAGCTTGCGCTCGCGCTCGATGATGCCGGCTGCATAGTCGAAAGAGCGCAAGATTCCCGCGACGTCGCGCATGGCGCTGCGCTTCGCGCGCCGCGCGGCGAGCGGCTTGATCGGCTCGCCTTCGAAATCGATGATCATGACATCGCTGCCGCAGACCAGCACTTGCCCAAGGTGCAGGTCGCCGTGGATGCGCGTGCGTCTCGATCCGAGACCGAGCGCGAGCAGCCGTGCTATACGATCGAGGATTGCGTCGCGTCGCGCCGCCAGTTGAGCGATGAGCCGCCGCTGTTCCCTGTCTTCCGTATGAATAAGCGATTTGAGTGCGGCCTTCAGCTGTTCGCGGGCGCCGGCACAGGCGGCGCTGACGGCGGCTTCATCCACGGTTTCGGGCGCAAAGGCCGGATTGTCACTGGGCTGGCCGAGAACGGCATGCATTTCACCTACCCGGCGGCCAAGCGCCTGTGCAAACAGCCAATAGGATTCGAACGGGTCACGCGCGGGGTCGAGCGGCGCCACGGCGTGTTCGTCGATGATTCGGGTAAGCTGATCATGCGTCCATTCCGCTCCGTCGCCCTGATTGGTGACATAAGCCTCAACGACCGCGAACGTGGAAGTCTCGCCCGATGCATGTCGCCGCACCACTTCGCCGATCAATGGCGGAATGCCGCCGAAGCCGCGTTCGGTGAGCACGCGCGCCATTTCCGGTTCGGGATGGATTCCTGTCACAACGCGGCGAAACAATTTGACCACGGCACGGCGGCCCACTACGAGGCTCGAATTCGTCTGTTCCGCGCGCGGCCATTCGATCTCGGCGTCCCAGGGAATATTGGCGGCGGTGGTGCTCAATGGCAGAAACACGATCTCGCCGGCGCCGAAGGGTATTGTCTCGCCGCGCACGAGTCCGCCCAGGATCGCATGGGCAAAATTAGCCGAAGCGAATCCATCGGTGAGCAGACCAACGCTGCGCGCGCGGCGGGCGCGGGCGAAAGCGAGCGGAGCTTCGAAGGGACAAGGCGGATGGTCCTCCCACGCGATCGCCATGGGTAGCGAATAGCGAATCCGGTTGCCGTCGATCCACACATCAATATCGGCGAAAGCTGCGTCCTCTTCCGCGCCGGGCATTGGCGCGACCGCAACGATTTCGCTCCTTTCTATTTCTGTGCTCTTGCTCTGGAACCATCTCCTGCCGGCGATGTAACCCGGCAGGATGTCCGTCTCGAGGGCCTCCTTCATGCTCCGTTCGAGAGAATGCGCGAGGCTTCCGCGCAGAACGAAGGTTTGATGCTCGACAAAGTGCGCGCGAGTGGCCGTGCTCCAGGCCGGCGGCGGCGCGTCCTTGCTGAGCTTGAACCAGTAGAAGCCGTAGGGAGACAGCGTCAGCAGGTAGGTGAGGTGGCCGATCGATGGAAAGGGTGTCCCGCCGAGAAGTTCGATCGGCGTGCGCCCGGCGAACTCACCGAGTTCAAGCTCGACCGCCTGCGCCGAGCGGGAGACATTGACCACGCAAAGTATTGCATCGCCCTGATACTCGCGCAGATATGCCAGCACCTTCCTGTTCTGCGGTAAGAGCAGCCGCAACGTTCCGCGCCCAAACGCCTGGTGGCGGCTTCGTTCAACCAACATGCGCCGAAGCCAATTGAGAAGAGAGTGCGGATTGCGCCATTGCGCCTCCACGTTTACCGCTTGATAGCCCCACAGTGGGTCCATGATCGGTGGCAGCACGAGTGACGCCGGATCGGCGCGGCTGAAACCGCCGTTTCGGTCCGACGACCATTGCATCGGCGTGCGCACTCCATCGCGATCGCCGAGATGGATGTTGTCGCCCATGCCAATCTCGTCGCCGTAATAGATGACGGGTGTTCCCGGCATGGTGAGCAGCAGGCCGTTCATCAGTTCGATGCGTCGACGGTCGTTCTCGAGCAACGGAGCAAGCCTTCGGCGGATACCAAGATTGAGACGCGCGCGACGATCGGCGGCATACACCTCCCAGAGATAATCGCGCTCGCGATCGGTCACCATTTCGAGCGTCAGCTCGTCGTGATTGCGCAGAAAAATCGCCCATTGGCAGCCCTCCGGAGCATCGGGCGTTTGCCGGATGATGTCGGTGATGGGGAATCGGTCTTCCTGCGCAATTGCCATGTACATTCGCGGCATCAGCGGAAAATGGAACACCATGTGACATTCGTCGCCCGTGCCAAAGTACTCCTGGATGTCCTCCGGCCATTGGTTGGCTTCGGCGAGCAACATGCGGTCGGGATAGTGATCATCCACCAGCTTGCGAATGTGCTTCAGAATTTGATGGGTCTCCGGCAGGTTCTCGCTCGTCGTCCCTTCACGCTCGACGAGATAGGGCACGGCATCCAGCCGGAGACCGTCGACACCCATGTCGAGCCAGAAACGCATCGCGGAGATGACAGCCTTGAGGACGCGCGGATTGTCGAAGTTGAGATCCGGCTGATGCGAGTAGAAGCGGTGCCAGTAGTAAGCCCCGGCTTTTTCATCCCACGTCCAGTTGGACTTCTCGGTGTCGAGGAAGATGATTCGCGTTCCGGCATAGAGTTTGTCCGTGTCGGACCAGACATAGAAGTCTCGCGCCGGCGAACCGGGTTTGGCGTGCCGCGCCTTCTGGAACCACGGGTGCTGATCGGACGTATGATTGATGACAAGCTCGGTGATGACCCGTATCCCCCGCGCGTGCGCCTCGCGAATAAAGGTGCGCACATCCGCGATTGATCCATATTCGGGATGCACGCCTCGATAATCGGAGATGTCATAGCCGTCGTCACGCCGCGGCGACGGATAGAAGGGCAAAAGCCAGATCGCGTTAATTCCGAGTTCGGCGAGGTAATCGAGGCGTTGTATCAGGCCGGGAAAATCGCCGACGCCGTCATTGTTCGCGTCAAAAAAAGCCTTGACATGCAGCTGGTAGATGACCGCATCGCGATACCAGTGGGGATCCGCGGAAAACGTGGCCGATCTTCGGCGCGCCATGCTCACAAATCTCGCAGAGGTCGGGCACGCCAGATTGCGTATGGCTGATCGGGCGTGAGCCGCAAATGCTGCATCTTGCCCCGCCATAATGCGCGCGAACCGCCCAGGAGATCTTCGGTCTCCAACGTCTGATCGTCTGCGAGGCCCCATTCCCAGAGAGGACTCTCGAAGTCCGCTTCCTGCGCGTGATGCGGATCAAGGCTGACCGCCACGAGAATACGGTCCCGGTGCCCTGGCGCCGCCTTGCCGTAATAGAGGATCTGATCGTTGAACGCGTTGTAGAAGGTGAGGCCCAGGTGATTCTGCAGTGCCGGTTCGGCCCTTCGCAGGCGGTTGAGCGCGGAGATTTCAGCGATGATGTTCCCAGGCGCATTCCAGTTGCGAGGCCTGATCTCGTATTTCTCGGAATCCTTGTATTCCTCGCGACCGGGGAGAGCATCGGCTTCGCACAACTCGTAGCCGGAATACATCCCCCACAGCCCGGATAGCGTCGCGGCGAGCGCCGCGCGGATGAGAAAGCCGCTGCGACCCGAATCCTGCAGAAAATAAGGATTGATATCGGGCGTATTCACAAAGAAATGCGGGCGGAAGAAATCGCTGACGGGCGGCCTCGTCAGCTCCATCAGATATTCAGTGAGTTCGCGCTTTGTGTTGCGCCAGATGAAGTAGGTGTAGGACTGCGAAAATCCAAGTTGCGCCAGCTGGTACATGATTTTGGGACGCGTGAACGCTTCCGACAGGAAAATGGTGTTCGGATGGCGCGCGCGGACATCGGCGATCATCCACTCCCAGAAAGGGAATGGCTTGGTATGCGGATTATCAACGCGGAAGATGCGCACGCCCGCGTCGATCCAATAAAGTACGACGTCACGGAGAGCGAGCCATGCCGCCGGCACGGCATCCGGCGAGTAGAAATCGATGTTGACAATATCCTCGTATTTCTTGGGGGGGTTCTCCGCATAATGGATAGAACCGTCGGGTCGCCATGCGAACCAACCCTTGTGTTCTTGCAGCCAGGGATGGTCCCGGGAACACTGCACGGCGAAATCGAGTGCGAGCTCCAGTCCCTGCTCTTGCGCGGACAAAACGAGGGCACGGAAATCCTCAAGGTTTCCGAGGTCGGGATGAATCGCGTCGTGACCGCCCTCGGAGGCGCCGATCGCATAGGTGCTCCCAGGATCTTGCGGCTCGGCCTGCAGCGCATTGTTGCGTCCCTTGCGGTGGGTTTTGCCGATGGGGTGGATTGGCGTCAGGTAGAGGACGTCAAAACCCATCGCCGCAATGGCGGACAGCCGCTCAATAACGTCGCGTAGCGTGCCTGAGCGGCCGGCACTGTCCGTTTGCGAGCGTGGGAACAGCTCATACCAGTTCGCGAAGCGGGCCGCCTTGCGCTCCACTTCAATCGCGTAGTTCGTGCTCTTGGCAAAGAAACGGCGCTCCTCCGCCCGGGCAACCGCTGCGCGTGTTTCTGGCGCGATCAGCAGCGCAATGCGATCGTCCAATGCAAGATCGTCGAATGCGTCGAGCAACTTGTTGAGCGCCGCAAGCACGACTCCGGTTGCGCGCCCGCGGGCGGCGCGCACGAGAGCCAAACCCTCCTGCGCGTCGAGCGCCAGATCCTGGCCGGCATCCCGCTTCTTCACGAGGTCGCGCACAAAACCACCATAGGAGTCCAGCCACGCCGAGACGACGAAGCGATAGCGTCCGATGCGCGCGAGATCGAATTCGGCGCGCCAGCGGTCGTTGGCCAGTGGCGTCATCAGCGCGCGCTGCCAATCGCGCTCGTCCTCCGCCCTCCACGACAATTGCGCGGCAATGAGCGGATGACCGTCGGTAAAGATATCCGCCTCGACGACGACGCGTTCACCCACAATGCGTCGCGCTGGAAAACGGCCGCCCGCCACGCTGGGAGTGATTTCTGAAATGACGATGCGTGGTGCTTCGGCAGCCCAGCCTGCGACCCTCTCGCCTTCTTCGCGCGCTTGGCGAATTGCCCCGGTGCGCGTGGCATGAAACAGCCGCGCTGCCCCAGGGGGCAGCTCGGCATCCGCAGCGTAAGTGTCCAGCGCTGGCTTCAACGCATCAAAATCCCCCAAGGCGAGCGCCGTCTCCGGCCCCGGCACTACCGCTATGGTCGCGCTTGGATTGACGAGCGCCACAAAGGCTTCGCCCGAGAAAGCCGGATTGTAACTGTCCGTTCGCATGAGCACGGTGACATTCGCGCCTGCGCCGGTTGGTTTCAGCAGAATTCGCTGCGAGCTTGTTTCGGAACCGAGCAAAGCATTGACCGCACGAACGTAGTCGGATAGCTCCGCCTCATCTTCCTCCGCGAGGCTGTCGACGAAGGCAAGCGGCATCATCAGGCCCGTGCCCATCAGTGCCGCCATGGCGAGGCGGCTGCGTCGCGCCCCAGGCGAGGCCAGAGGTAGCGTAGTTGGCGATTCTACCTGCGCCATTACGGGTGCGATGCGGGCAAGCGCCTCATGCTCTTCAATGAGCCAGTTGGCGCGTCGATCCCACCACGGCAGCGACGACAGGGTGTAATCAAATCCACACCCGCGGAGCCCGGCAAGCTGGTCCCATGGCATTCCGGTAGTGTCGGCAATGAATGCGAGTTTGCGATTTGCACGTTCCCGGGTGAAACCAATAAGAGCGCGCCACAATTGGATCCCGGCGCCACCCGGGTAGACCGCGCGAAAGCCCCGGAACTCCGGCCGCGATCGCCCCCGCAATGGACCCTTCGAGCCATGCCGCGACCGCCTCCGTGTCGTCGCAGCTGCGCAAGAAGGCGCGGCCGCGGCCTTGAGAGAGCGAACGTGGGTCCACTGCCTCACCATTCGAATCGTGTCGAATCGCGAAGCAATCCGGATGCCGCCTGACAATATCGTCGTGCATATCCCATTGCGCTACATCGAGGTCGAGCAAGAGATCGAGCCCGCGCGACGCGCACGCCTCCCCGAGTGCGCACAATGCCCCCCGGCGCCATGCGGAAACCTCGGGAGTGACAATCACTCCGCTAAAGCCGAGAGCGGCTGCGCGGGCGAGCGCCGCTTTGGCCAACACTGCCTCCTCCGCGCGGCCCACATGACAAAGCCTGGGGAACATACCGACCTCGCCCGGCGCAAACGCGGCCTATCTTCCCCGCCGCGGAAGCCGCCCGATCCTCTAACTGGAATTGCGGCCTGCCAGTTCCCTCGCCAGGACCAAGTTGGGAAGAGAATCTGGCCTGACCGAACGCGTGATCGGAAATCCGGCGCCCTGCCGAGCGGGATCAGTTCACCGCCGCGATGTACGATAGAGCGCGCAGCTTGCCGCCATCATCCATTCCATATCCCACGACGAAACGATCGATGTCGGTAAAGGCAGCAAAATCCGCCCTGAGACGCGCGTTCTGCCGCCGCTTATCGACGACAACGGCCGTTGTGATGGAGCGCGCGCCCGCTTCGGAGACGAGTTCTCTCGCTTTGTCGAGTGTCAATCCGCTATCGAGAACTCCGTCGATCAGGAGGACGCGTCGCCCGCGCACGCTCCTACCGGGCCCAACAAGCACCTGGATTTCGTTTTCGGCCAAGCGGGCGCTTCCGTAACTGCGCAGCTGGAGGAACTCGACGGGCAGCGAAACTCCCCGCGCATCGAGCGCGCGCAGCAGATCCGCGGCAAAGACGAAGCCGCCCACAAGAATGGGAAGCGCCAAATCGGGAGTCGGTGACATTTGTGAGATTGCGTCGGCTATATCGCCGACTCGCGTGCAGATATCTGACTGGGAGAAAAGGACGCGAAGTCCTATGCCCTCCTTCAATCCTGACTCGCGAAGCGTAGCTGCAAATGCCGCGCGCCGGGTGGTGGGCTCGACAGACGCGTGAGGAAACTCAAATTGTGACCCGGCTTCAGCGTGGGCTGTGGCGGCTTGAACGTCCAGTGGTAGAGTTCGCGCTGGTCGTCGTCGGTGAGCGCGACGCGGACGGGCGGCACGGTCAATTCGCGCGAGGACAGGTTGACCAGATTGCCCGTCACCACGACGACGGATTGGCCGTTCTCCGTTTCCCAGCGATAGGTCCAGTTGTTGATCGCGATGCCATGCACGTTGACCGCAACCCCGAAGGTCCCGTAGAGCGACGACGATGGCGGCCACAGCACCGCGATCTCCTGGCGAAATCGCAGCCCCATCCAGCCTATGAGAAAAATCATTGCGGCAAGCGCCGCCCAGCCGGCGATGAGACCCAGGCGCTCCGCCCAGGGTCTCTCGCGCGGCGCCGCTTTTCGGGCGAGAACGCGATCAGCCGGAGACGACACCACATCCGCGGCCCCGGTTCGCTCGTCGATCGTCACGCCGGGCGGCACGGCAAATTCTTGCTGTTGGGTACTCTCCGGTTCGGGTGGCGCCTGGTGCCAGATATTCCCGCATTTTGCGCATCGCACCTTGCGGCCCGCAGTCAAGAATTGTGCCGCCTCTACGCGATAGCGAGTCTCGCATTGCGGACAAGTGAGGATCATGGTTGCGACGCGTGCATTCGATGGAAAATGGCCCAAGCGCGCTCCCACTGCAAGAAGCGAATGGCGCCGCTGGCTTTGCGAAAACCGCTCGCACGAGAGCGGCCCGCCGCGTTAACCTTGCGTCTTATTGGGATGCATTTGCGTGTTCCAGACCTGGAGCGTGGATGCGGCGCCGGTGTTTGGAGACAGGGTCCGCAAGACTTGTGACGGGCGTCGCACTGCGATATGCGCGAGCCGCGAGGTGCGCAAGGCGCCGAGAGCGCGTGGATGAAGACTATGTTGAAGTTCGAGAATGTCGGGATGCGCTTCGGGGCGGGACCAGAAGTCCTGCGGGACGTGACATTCCTTCTCGAAGCCGGCTCATTCACCTTCCTCACCGGCGCATCGGGTGCAGGCAAGACGACGCTGCTGAAGCTGATGTTCCTCGCTGAGCCGCCGACGCGCGGGCTTATCACGCTTTTTGGCTGCGACCTTGCGACCATCGGGCGCGCGGCGTTTCCGGCGCTGCGGCGGCGGATAGGTGTTGTATTCCAGGATTTTCGGCTGCTCGATCACTTATCGGCCTTCGATAACGTCGCGCTGCCGCTGCGCCTCGCGGGTGGACATCGCGAGGACTACGCGCATGATGTGGAAGAGCTGCTCGGCTGGGTCGGACTCGGAGAAAAACTGCACGCCCGGCCGCCCACCCTTTCGGGCGGGGAGCAACAGCGCGTTGCGATCGCACGCGCGGTCGTGGGTCGTCCAGATCTTCTGCTGGCGGATGAGCCGACCGGCAACGTCGATTCCGAAATTGCCCAGCGGCTGGTGCGGCTTTTCGCCGAATTGAATCGCGTCGGCACCACGGTGCTGATCGCCACGCACGACCGCACGCTGCTCGAACGGACGCAAGCGCGCGAGATGCGACTTGTTGACGGACACCTCGTCGAGCTGAGGGCGCAGCGATGAGCGCAGAACGCCCCGGCAGAATCATGCCGCGCTGGGAGGGTGCCGCTCCGCTCGATATCGTCATTGGCGTGATGGCGTTCCTTGCGGCGCTGGCGCTTGGCGCGTCGCTCATCGCGGCCCGGACGGCGGAGGGATGGCGCGCCGGGCTTGCGACAGGATTCACGGTGCAAATCCTGCCACCCCAGCACGGAGCGGTCGATCCCGCCTGGCAGACCGAAACCAATGTCGCGCTGGAACTTCTGCGCGGAACGAAAGACATTGTGCGTGCGGATCTTGTGAGCGATGCGGACACGCGCGCGCTGATCGTACCCTGGCTCGGGTCGGCGGCTCTGATGAAGGAGTTGCCGCTACCTCGGCTCATCGACGCGACAGTTGCGCCCGGTGCGCGGATTGACGTCGCTGCTCTTGCTCAGAGGCTCAAGCAGGTTGCGCCCGATTCGCTTCTCGACGATCATGGGCATTGGCTCGCACGGCTCAAGCGGGTCGCCGATGCCGTCATCTGGTCTTCTCTGGCAATTCTTGGTCTTATCGCGCTGGCGACGGCGGCGACCGTCACTTTCGCTACCCGGGCTGGACTCGCCGCGCACCACGAGATCGTGTCCCTGCTTCACCAGATGGGTGCGCGAGCGGGCTTCATCGCAGATGCCTTCGAATGGCACTATTTTGTGTCAGCGGTGATTGCGTCCGCTATTGGTTCGGCGCTCGCCGGCGGTCTGTTCGCGGCGGCGGGCAGCCTTGAACTGGCCGGGATCGAACCAGTACCGTTTCTGCCTCCGCTTGGTCTGCAGCCGGTCGAGTTGGTATGGCTCCTTGCAGTGCCTGCCGCGGCCGGGCTCATCGCTCTCGCCACCGCCAGGCTCTCGGTTCTGGCCGCGCTCGGCCGAAACTATTGAGCTGGCGGCCGGCGGGGTAGACTTGGGTCGCGGCCAGCCGCGCCTCTCGGAGGGACAGTGGAAGCCACGCAGGGCCTCGCCTTCAAACGCGTGTTTTGGCGGTGTGTCGTCGGTTTGCTCGGCGCCTATGTCATAGGGTTCGTCGTGTTCATCGCTGAGCTGCCGGCTCACGCTCCGCGCATGGTCCACGCCGATGCAGTGGTCGCGCTGACCGGTGGCGAGGATCGGCTCGATGCGGCCGTGGCGCTATTTGAACGCGGCGTGGGTCACAGGCTGCTGATCTCGGGCGTCCATTCCTTTATGACCAAGGACCGCCTCAAGCCTCTCGTGCATGGCGGTCGCCGTTTCGATTGCTGCGCCGACCTGGGATTCTCGGCGACGAACACCCATGGAAACGCGATGGAAGCCGCAGCGTGGGCGCGCGCCCATGGCTTCAGAAGCCTGGTGGTGGTGACGGCCAATTATCACATGCCGCGCAGCCTTGAGGAATTCTCTGCTGCCATGCCCGGCGTGATACTTGTACCTTATCCTGTCCCCGAAATTGTGGCCGCGCGCCGCTGGTGGCTCGATCCAGCTTCGATCCGCACGCTTCAATACGAATATGCGAAATATCTGGGGAGCTTTGCCCTTATCAAAATGTTTCCGCGGCATTGGGAACACCGCGGCGCCCCTGTCCCTGCTTCCACATGATCAACTGGCTGCGATCTGGAATTTTCTTTGTTTGGTTCGCACTGATCAGCGTCATCCTGCACATCGCGTTCCTGCCCGCACTTGTGCTGCCGCGGCGCGGCGCAGTCATGGCCGCGCGCAGCTGGTGCGCCGGCACATTGTGGGGGCTGAAGGCCATCGCCGGGCTGGACTATGAAGTCCGCGGCAGCGTCCCGACAAGGACTGCGCTTTTCGCCGCCAAACACATGACGATGTGGGACACGGTTGCCTTGTTTTATCTCTTGGGCGATCCCGTCTTTATCCTCAAACGCGAGCTGCTTCGGATTCCGTTTTACGGTTGGTATGCGCGCCGCGTCGGCATGATTGCCATCGATCGCCAGGCTCGGGGCGCTGCGTTGCGGGGAATGACCAAGGCAGCTCGCGCTGCGCTCGCGCAGGGGCTGGGTGTCGTGATCTTTCCGGAGGGTACGCGCAAACCGATCGGCGCTGCGCCGGATTACAAGCCCGGCATCGCAGCGCTCTATCAACGACTTGACGCACCCTGCGTGCCCGTCGCGCTCAATTCTGGATTGTTCTGGACGGGTCCGGCAGGCTTCCTCAAGAAGCGCGGGCGCATCGTAATTCAATTCCTTGCTCCGATCGCGCCCGGATTGAAGCGTCAGGATTTCATGCGGGCACTGGAGGCGCGCATCGAACAGGCAACGTCGGAACTCGTTCGCGAAGGCCGCGCGCTGCTGGAACGCCAGTAGAGCGGGCGAGACACCTTGTTGGGCGGGCACTTATAAATTAGAACATATTAGGAACCAGGTGACACAATTCTCGCTCCCGGAGCGGAGGACACGTGAACGATATTTCCCATCAGATTTGGGACATGAAGTACCGGTTGAAGGCGGCGGATGGGACCCCGGTCGATTTCGATGTTCCCGCCAGCTGGGCGCGCGTGGCGATGGCGGCGGCGCAGGCGGAACGGCCAGAAAAACGCCGCCAGTGGGCGCTCGCCTTTGCCGAGGCGCTGACGGGATACCGATTCATTCCGGCCGGCCGCATTCTCGCCGGAGCGGGCACAGCGCGCAGCGTCACGCTTTTCAACTGTTTCGTGATGGGGACAATTCCCGACGACATGGGGGGCATCTTCGCGAATCTGCGCGAGGCCGCGCTCACGATGCAGCAGGGCGGGGGCATCGGCTACGATTTCTCGACCCTGCGACCCGCAGGAGCGCCGGTCGCAGGGGTTGCCGCTGATGCGTCGGGCCCGGTGTCCTTTATGGGGGTGTGGGATGCGATGTGCCGCACGATCATGTCGGCGGGCTCGCGCCGCGGCGCGATGATGGCGACACTCGCGTTGCGACCATCCCGACATCGAACTGTTCGTAGACGCCAAGCGCATGCCCGGTCAGCTGGCAATGTTCAATCTTTCAGTGCTGGTGAGCGATGCATTCATGGAGGCGGTACGGAGTGACAGGGAATGGGACCTGAAATTCGGCGGCAGGCTCTATCGCTCGTTACCCGCGCGCGCACTTGTGGGACCGCATCATGCGCGCGACCTACGATTCTGCGGAACCAGGCGTGATTTTCATCGACCGCATCAACGCCCGCAACAACCTCGCCTATTGCGAGACGATCCGCGCAACGAACCCCTGCGGTGAGCAGCCGCTGCCGCCTTACGGCGCATGCCTTCTGGGCTCAATCAACCTCGCGAAGCTCGTGCGCCAACCGTTCGCGGCGGAAGCGCGGCTCGACGAGAGTGAACTCGCGCGATTGACGGGAGTGGCGGTGCGACTCCTCGACAATGTGATCGACATCTCGCGATTTCCGCTGCCCGAGCAGCGGCAGGAAGCAACGGCCAAGCGGCGCATCGGCCTTGGCGTCACGGGTCTTGCGGATGCGCTGATCTTCTGCCGTGCGCGCTACGGCGCGCCCGAGAGCCTGGCGCTCATCGACCGCTGGCTGTCGGTGCTGTCGCATGCCGCCTATGCGGCTTCGGTCGAGATCGCGCGAGGAGAAAGGCGCCTTTCCGCTGTTCGATCGCGGATGCTTATCTCAGCGCGCCGCATATCCGCACGCTGCCACAGGCAATCCAGGACGGCATCGCCACGCATGGTATCCGCAACGCGCTTCTGACCTCCATCGCGCCCACCGGGACCATCTCTCTCTTCGCGGAGAATGTTTCGAGCGGAGTCGAGCCGGTCTTTTCCTACACATACGGGCGCAAGCTTCTGATGCCGGACGGAGCGCGGCGCGAGGAAATGGTTGCCGACTATGCGTGCCGGAAGTTCCACGAACTTTTCGGCGCGGACGCGGCATTGCCGGATTATTTCGTCACTGCGCAGACGCTTGCGCCCAAACACCATCTCGCGGTTCAGGCGGCGGCCCAGCGGCACATCGACAGCTCGATTTCCAAGACCATCAACCTGCCAGCGGACATTTCGTTCGATGCTTTCAAAGATGTGTACATGAAGGCGTACGAGTCCGGCTGCAAGGGCTGCACAACCTATCGTCCGAACGAGCTTCGGGGCGCCGTACTGGAGGCCCGGCCCAATCCCTCGATTGAAAGTGTCACGACCGGATCAAATGAACAGGAGCAGGAGCCGACGCTGCCATTGGCGGTCCATGGGACGGCAATTCGCTCCTTCGAGGAATCCGGCGGCGTCGTCTATATGACGAAGCCGCTCGACCGGCCCGAAGTGCTGCTCGGCCAGACATACAAGATCAAATGGCCCGATTCCGATCACGCTTTCTACATCACCATCAACGATCTGGAAAAGGAAGGACGCCGCCGACCGTTCGAAGTGTTCATCAACTCGAAGAACATGGAAGCCTACGCGTGGACGCTCGCGCTCACGCGAATGATCAGCGCCGTGTTCCGGCGGGGCGGCGACGTCTCCTTCGTTGCGCACGAGTTGAAGGCCGTGTTCGATCCGCGAGGCGGTCAATGGATGAGCGGTCACTATGTGCCTTCGCTGCTGGCTGCGATCGGCGAAGTCATCGAGCGCCATCTCGTCGCCACTGGCTTCATGGCGCCGCGCGAGATGCCCGAGCAACCACCGACGGCGCAGGCGGTCGCCATAGCCGCGGGCGAACTGCGCGGGCGCACCTGTCCCCGCTGCGGCAGCCCGGCCGTGATCCGCCAGGAAAATTGCGATACCTGCATCGCCTGCGGCTTTTCCCGCTGCGGATGAAGTGCGATCCCGTGAGACTCGCTCTGCCCCGGCGCTGCGAAAATCCAACCCCGACCCACTGACGTCAATGCGCTATTCGAGCCGAACGTTCTTGTATGCGCCGTTGCTCGCGGTGGCAGTCTTGGCCGCGGCGGCAATGCTTCGCTGGCGTGATGTCGCGGACGGCTTCGAGGGCCGGCTTCTGCAAGTCAACGGGCGCGAAATCGCGCCGGGCGTGACTCTGCATTTCGTTTCCGATGCGATCGGAGGATTTCCCTTCAACGTGGATGCCGTGCTTGGCGATGTCACGATCGAGGTCAATTCAGTTCGCGGTCCGCTCACCTGGCACACCGAACATTTTGCAATTCATGAACTGACCTTCGGAAGGACGCAGGAAATCTTCGAAGCGGCCGGCAGGCAAAAGCTGGCCTGGACCGATACCACAGGCGCGCCACATCAATTCGCATTCGATCCGGGCGCATTGCGTGCGAGTGCCATCGCCGTTGACGGCCGGCTCGTGCGCTTCGATCTCGACCTCAGCGGCATCGGTTCTCCCGAGCTATGGGGCGCGCGCGCGCAGCTGCATCTGCGGCAGTCGCCTCGGCACGGGGCGATCGACATCGCGTTCAGCGCCGATGCAATTCATCTGTCTCCGCCACTGCGAGCCGGCTTGGGTGCGGATATTCATCATTTGACGATTGCGGCAAGCTTCGCGCCGGCAAATGGCTTCTCCCCACTCCTGTCGGGCCGGGACACGTGGCAGGGTGCGGTCGACAAATGGCGTCGACACGATGGAACGCTCGACCTTAACCACATCGCAATCGACTGGGGCACGATAACGGCAACCGGACAAGGAAGAATTACCCTCGACACGCTGCATCGTCCCGAAGGAACACTCGATCTGCAATTTACTGGTACAGAGCATCTATCGGCGACCACCAATGCAGCCGCGCCTTTCGCGACCGCCCTTCGTCGTTTGACAAATGCTATCTCGATGACCAGAACCCGCCCGCTCAGCCTCTCCGTGGTTTTTAACAAAGGAAGCGTCAGCCTGTCTCGCAGAGACCTCACAAAGACGTCTTTACCGGCGGGGACCCTCGGCGCGCTGTACTAATGGACCCGGTAGCGCGCGTTGCTATGCAGCGACGTTCTGCGACAATTCGAGCAGCGGGGTACGCCTTATTCTCAACACGAAGCTTTTTTAGCGTCCAACGTCCGCGAAGTGAGGGGAGCTGATGGCGAAGTGCCAGTTGCACCGAGGACGCGCCAATGCCGAGCTACGAGATCCACTATCTGAACAGCGAGGGCGAGCTCGCGCTGATTCATAAGACGCATCAGCTGGACGATGAAGCCGTCGATCTGGCGGCACTGCGCATGCTGATGGGTTCGGGCCTCGCCGATTATGAAATCTGGCGCGAGGGCGACACGCCGCCACCCTACGATCAAATACGCGGATGTCTCGGCGGATGGCGCCGAGAACGCCGCGGCTTCAGTTAGGGCCGGGCGCGAGAGCGGCCGAAATTGGGCTCACCAATGTCCTGACCGGCGTCGATGATCGAGCGGCGGATGGCGCGTGTGCGCGTGAAAAGGGCGAGCAGCATCTCGCCATCGCCCCAGCGGATCGCGCGTTGCAACGCGCTCAAATCCTCATTGAAGCGGCCCAGCATTTCGAGCACCGCCTCGCGGTTATTGAGGAAGACATCGCGCCACATCACCGGGTCCGAGGCCGCGATGCGTGTGAAGTCGCGAAAGCCACCGGCGGAATATTTGATGACCTCGCCCTCGGTCACCGTCTCCAGATCTGCGGCTGTGCCCACGATGTTATAGGCAATCAGGTGCGGCACGTGACTTGTGATGGCAAGGACAAGATCGTGGTGCTTCGCATCCATGATCTCAACCTGACTGCCGCAGCGCTGCCAGAACGCCTGGAGCCTCGCGACGCATTGGGCATTCGCGCCCGCAAGCGGTGTCAGAATGCACCAGCGTCCGTCGAACAACTCGGCAAAGCCCGCCTCCGGTCCGGACTGCTCGGTGCCCGCGATCGGATGTGCCGGAATGAAATGAACATCGGCGGGAACGAAAGGCGTCACGTCCCGGATCACCGCCATTTTTACCGAGCCGACATCGCTGAGGATGGCGCCAGCCATGAGATGCGGCGCCATCCGCTGCGCGAGTTCGCCGAACGCGCCCACCGGAGTGGCGAGCACCACCAGATCGGCGTCGCGCACGGCGGGCGCCAGCGTGTCATGAAGGGAATCGGCAAATCCCAACCTGCGTGCCAACTCCAGAGTTTCGGCGCGCCGGCCAAATCCGGCAATGTGGGCGGCGAGACCGGCGCGACGCATCGCATAGGCCAGCGACGAGCCGATCAGCCCCATTCCGATCAGCGCCACCTTCCCGAACAGGGGCCTCGAATCTTCCGTCATGGTCCGGCCTGCCGCATGAAATCCCCCAGTGCCGCCGCCACACCGCGATTGGCTTCCTGGCTACCGATGGTCAGCCGCAAGCAGTGCGGCAGACCGTAATTGGCGACCGCCCGCAGGATAAATCCACGCCGGGTCAGGAATGTGTCCGCACTTTCTGCGCACTGTGAACTTGGGAAGTGGATAAGGAGAAAATTTCCTTCGCCTTCGTCGACGCGCAAATCGCAGGCGCGGATGT
Source organism: uncultured Alphaproteobacteria bacterium (assembly GCA_963812975.1). Lineage (GTDB taxonomy): Bacteria > Pseudomonadota > Alphaproteobacteria > Micropepsales > Micropepsaceae > Rhizomicrobium. The sequence continues at coordinate 144,856 of CAWEXK010000033.1, forward strand.
TCCGGGCCAGCCAGCTCTTCCATTCCGCATTATGTGCGACCGAGCGCGCCACGTGGGCGCGGTCGCGCAGCGCGGCAGCGGCAGCGCGCTGCGCGGGAATTGACACGTTAAACGGTCCGCGCACGCGATTGATCGCATCCGCCACCCGCTCCGGACAGTAGGACCATCCGACGCGCAGACCGGCGAGCCCGTAGATTTTCGAAAAGGTGCGCGTCATCACGACGTTGTCGAAACGCGACACCAGCGCGGCTCCAGCTTCGTAATCATCCCGCTGCACGTATTCGGCATAGGCTGCATCGAGTACGAGAAGCGTGGAGGTGGGAAGGGCACCGTGCAGGCGCATGATCTCGGAGACCGAAAGCCAGCTGCCGGTCGGATTGTTCGGATTGGCAAGATATATGAGCCGCGTCCGCGACGTAACTGCAGCCAGTACGGCATCGACATCGGCGCGCAAATCCTTCTCCGGTACCGCGACGGGAACGGCGCTGCTGGCAAGGGCGGCGATCCGGTAGACAAGAAAAGCATGCTCGGTGAAAACAACATCGTCGCCCGGTCGCGCATAGATGTGGGCGAGCAGTGAAAGCAGTTCGTCGGAGCCGTTGCCGCACACGATGCGCTCGGGGTCGAGACCATGGATTTCGCCGATGATCTCGCGCAGAATGCGCGCGCTTCCTTCCGGATAACGCGAAAGCTCCGTTCGCGCTGCTTCATAAGCAGCGATCGCTGCGGGACTGGGCCCCAGAGCGGATTCATTCGAGGACAACTTGATCGCCGGCGCACCGTCAGCTGCCTGCGCGCGTCCTCCAACATAGGGTGTAATCTCAAGCACACCGGGTTTGGGCCAAACACTCATGGTGGCACGACAGGGTCGGCGAATCCGCCGACAAGGGCCGCGTGCGGTGTGGCCTGCCCCGCCATGAAGGGAAGCGATGCCAGCGGTTCGCTTGAAGGGGATGACGATTGACGCATGTGGCTATTGGTCAGGACTTTTCACCGTGCGCGACCGATCTGCGAAAGGCATCCATTGATAATGGGCGGTCGAGACGAAATCAAAGCCTGCAACCGGGCCGCGTTGACACAGGGTCGCTCTGATGTATGAACCCACACCAACTTCCGGCGCGGCTCCATTTCGTGCATGCGGAAGTTCAACTGCCCGCATCGAGCTGACGGCAAAAGGCGAGCAAGTGGTCGGGTGTCAGCGCCAATGAAAACCGGCCTCTTCGGATCGAAGGCGCAACCGTCCCTGCCGAATTTGGCGTCTCCACGCTTCCTGCGGCCCGTCGCTGTACCGGGCGCAGACAAAGGGCGGGCGCTCGCCTTCGGGACGTCGCAGCCATTGAGCCTCGATGCCGGCCGCGCGCTCGCACCATTCACGGTCGCATTCATGACCTACGGAACGCTGAATGAGGCCAGAATCCAACACTGTGCTGATCTGTCACGCGCTGACAGGTGACCAGTTCGCGGCGAGCTGCCATCCGGTGACGGGCAAGCCAGGCTGGTGGGAGATGATGATCGGTCCGGGCAGGCCGATCGACACCGATCGTTTCTTCGTTCTGTGCCCCAATGTGATCGGCGGTTGCATGGGGACGACAGGGCCCGCCGACACCGATCCCGTATCGGGAGAGCCTTACGGGCTCTCCTTTCCGCTCATTACCATTCGCGACATGGTACGCGCACAAGCGATGTTACTCGATGCGCTGGGCATCGAGAAGATTCTCTGTGCGCTCGGCGGATCTATGGGCGGAATGCAGGTGCTTCAATGGGCGGCGAGTTTTCCGGCGCGCATCGTTTCGGCCGTGCCCATCGCCGCAGCAGCCCGTCACTCGGCACAGAACATCGCCTTCCATGAAGTTGGCCGGCAGGCCATCATGGCCGATCCCGATTGGCAGAAGGGCGACTATGCGCGGAGCGGCACAAGCCCTGCGAAGGGACTTGCGGTCGCGCGCATGGCCGCGCACATCACGTATCTCTCGGAGGCTGCCTTGCAGCGCAAGTTCGGGCGCACATTGCAAGATCGCGAATCCCTGTCATTCGCATTCGGACCGGATTTCCAGATCGAGAGCTATCTGCATCATCAAGGCATCACCTTCGTCGACCGTTTCGATGCGAACTCGTATCTCTACATCACACGGGCGATGGACTATTTCGACCTCGCCGCCGAACATGGCGGCGTTCTCGCGGAGGCATTTCGCGGCTCGCGCACGCGCTTCTGCATCATTTCCTTTACGAGCGACTGGCTATTTCCCACGGCAGAAAACAAACGCGTCGCGCACGCGCTGAACGCTGCGGCGGCAAATGTCAGCTTTGTCGAAATCGCCACCGACCGGGGACACGACGCCTTCCTTCTCGACGAACCGGAACTGTTTGCGACGGTGAGGGGTTTTCTGGGCTCAGTCGCGGCCCAGGCGGGCATTGCATGAACCGGCAATGACGCCCCTGCGCCCCGACCTCGCCGCAATCGCGGCGCTCATTCCACCCGGCGCGCGCGTGTTGGACGTCGGCTGCGGCGAAGGCGATCTTCTTGAGCACCTTGCGAGCGAGAAGCACGCCGACGGCCGGGGCATCGAACTCTCTCAGCAGAACGTCAACGCCTGCGTACGGCGCGGCCTCTCCGTCGTGCAGGGCGACGCCGATACCGACCTGGCGGATTACCCATCCCAGGTGTTCGACGTGGTGATCCTCAGCCAGACGATCCAGGCGACTCGCTCGCCGCGTGCGGTTCTTGCGCAGCTTCTCCGCATCGCGCGCCACACGGTCGTTTCATTCCCGAATTTCGGCCACTGGCGCATACGGCTGTCGCTGCTGCTTCAGGGCCGGATGCCACAGACGGCCGCGCTCGGCTACCGGTGGTACGAGACGCCGAATATCCACCTTTGCACCATCGCCGACTTCGTCGCGCTCGCGCGTGACAGCGCAGCAAAGATCGAGCAATCCTTCGCGCTCAGCGAAAAGGGCCGCACGCATTCGATGCGGCTGGATGCGTGCGGCCCCAATCTCCTGGCCGAAGGCGCGATCTTCGTACTGGCGCCAACCTGCACGCTGCCGCCTAGCTCTTCGCCGCGCCAAGCAGCCTGAGTGCCTGTTCGTAATGAGCCACCCCGTTGCCATAGAGTCCGTTCAGGCAAAAGTCGCGGCCGTAACCCTTTTCTTTCGTTGCAGCTTCATAGTTTGCAGATTGCATATTGCTTGCGAGTGCCTCATGGACCTCCCCGGCGAGCTTCGCGCAAGTCGAAAGGCTGCCGGATTGCTCAGCTAAAGCAGATGCTGAACTCAGCGCCACGCTGGCGCACAGAGCCGCAACCGACATCGTGATGTTCATGAAACGCATGACAGACTCCTGATGGCAAGACCGGTCGTCGCGCCGGCACGTTTGCAAATAGGAAGCGCCACCAGCAATCAAAAGTGCGGCGGCGACCATCCGCACGCATGGCTGCCATGCCGCGACCGGCGGCATCTGCGAATAGTCCGAAATCCGATTACCGCACCGCCTGGACAAGCAGTCGCTTGCGCGCGCGAGCCTTTCCCGGAGCGGCGAGCGCGTAGAGCGACTTTGTCGCTTCGAGAATGTGAACGCCCGCCAGCCGGGGCCAACAGGCACGTCCCATCCGCTCCCAGGCGGCACCGCTGCGCACCACTCTGCGCGAGCGTATCGGGGGAAAGAACAGAGCCGCGTCCCACCGCTCCGGCACGAACATGGAGTCGCGCATGAGAACTTTCGATCTGACCTTTGCTGAACGGCCGACCATGCGCAAATGGCGAGCGCTCGATCTGCGACCAGAGACTCGCGCGATTGGGCACGACGCAAATAAGTTTGCCCTCGGGGGCGAGCACGCGCCAGATCTGACGCAATAAAGCTCGGGTGGAGTCCGCACATTCCAGGCCGTGGACAACCAATATGCGGTCGAAGAGTGAATCAATGAATGGCCACGCGTCCTCTTCACCCTGTGCCACGAAGGGGAGATCGACAGCGCCCAACTCCTGGTGTGCAGGCACAAGCGCCGCGACACGCTCGGCCTCGCCGACGAATGGTCGGAGATATGGAAGCGCATAGCCGTAGCCGAGCAGACGTTCTCCACGCACGACGGGCCATGCCAGGCGGACGCGGCGGAAAATCGTTCGGCGCGCCACCTGCCCGATCGGCTCCTCGTAAAAGGACTGTGGGTCCTTCAAACCGGGCTGCATGGAAACTGCCTAGCCCCAATGCCCGCCCCGTTCAACTGGCGCGGTGGTATTGCTAACATGCGCTTCAAGGAGAACCGGATGACTGCGCTCGAGATCGAACTCATCCCCTGCCTGAGGGACAATTATGCCTATCTGGTGCGAGACGCGCGGGACGGAGTTTGCGCGGTGGTCGATCCGTCGGAGGCCGCACCGGTGCACGCCGCGCTCGAGGCAAGGGGCTGGCGGCTCACTCACATATTGAATACCCACCATCACCCCGACCACACCGGCGGCAACGTCGCGCTGAAGCGGGAATACGGTGCGCAGGTGATTGGTCCGGAAAAGGACCGCGCGCGCATTCCTGGGCTGGACGAGGGCGTGCAGGAAGACAAACCATACTCTCTCGGCTCTCACATGGCGCGGGTGCTCGAAATACCGGCCCACACGCGTGCACACATAGCCTTCGCTTTTGAAGACGAAAATGCCGTCTTCACCGGCGACACTCTATTCGCAATGGGATGCGGGCGGCTGTTCGAAGGCACGCCCGAAATGATGTGGCGGAGCCTTTCCAAGCTGATGTGCCTCGACGATTCGATGCACGTCTATTGCGGCCACGAATATACCCTCAACAATGGTCGCTTTGCGCTCACCCTGGAGCCCGGCAATGCCGACTTGCGGGCGCGCCTGTGCGAGGTTGAGAAGCTGAGGGCGGCAGACGCGCCGACAATTCCCTCCACGCTCGGATTGGAAAAACGAACCAATCCCTTCTTGCGGCCCGACTCCCGCGAAATCCGTCGTACACTGAGCATGTCGGACGCCAGCGACATTGAAGTCTTCGCCGAAATGCGTGCCCGCAAGGATGTGTTCTAGCGGCAGGACCAAATCGGCCCTGGACCTGCAGAACGATTTTCTCGGCAAGGGCTGCGATGCGAGCGCGTTCGTGAACAACGTGCTGGATCGCACTTACGCCGCGCTTCGGCGCCAGCCGAGCCGCTACAATGATTTTCCCGGGTAGCAGCGCGGTCCTTTCTCACTCCAGGGCGTAAACGAGCGTCTTGAGATACGACGATTCGGGCAACATCGGATGGATTGGATGATCGGGCCCGGCTCCGGCTATCCGGATCAGGTTTGCCGAACGCTCTGACCTGGCGATTCCGGCTGCGCATTCCGTCTGGAAGCGCTCCATTCCGATGTTGTGCGAGCAGGATGCCAGCATCAGAAACCCGCCCGGGGCTGTCACCCGCGCCGCCAGACGGGCCAGCTTGCGATAGGCGCGCGCGCCCGATTCCAGATCCTTGCGGGACTTCACAAAAGGCGGCGGATCGCAGATCACGACGCCGAACGTTTCACGGGCCGAAGCCAGTCGCTCGAACTCTTCCACCGCCTCGCCTTTGATAAATCGGCAAGTCCCGCCGACGGCATTCGCAGCGGCGCCGTCTTCCGCCAGCGCGAGCGCAGCCGCGGAGCTGTCCAGGCCGTTCACTTCTCTTGCGCCCGCGCGCGCCGCAGCGAGGGCAAATCCACCCGAGTGACAGAAGACGTCCAGCACCGATTTGTTCCGCGCGCGCGCAGACATGAAAGCGCGGTTGTCGCGCTGATCAAAATACCAGCCGGTCTTTTGGCCGCCCAGGAAGTCAGCGAAATAACGTGTGCCGTTCTCCTCGATGGCAATCCGCGGAGGCACGTGACCTTTCGCCACTTTCACGAAAGAAGGAAGATGCTCGCGGGCGCGGGCGGGCGCGTCGCCGCGAATTACGATCCTCTCCGGCGCAACGATGTCGTCGAGCGCCTGCAGAATTGTTTCCGACAGCGCCTCCATCCCCGCCGTCGTGATCTGCAAAATGCAGCAGTCGCTGAAGCGATCGATCACCAGGCCCGGCAGGCGGTCTCCCTCCGCATTCACCAGACGATAATAAGGCTTGTCAAAGAGGTCATCGCGCAGGGCAAGCGCGCATCTGATTCTGGTGGCGAAGAAATTTCGATCGATGTCGGTGCCCGACGGAACCTGGAAGAGGCGGACGGCGATCAGACTGTTCGCATTGTAATAGCCGACGCCGAGTTTGCGGCCCTCGTCACCTTCGACTTCGACGAGTGCGCCTGGCGGAAGGCTCCGCGTGGCGGTATCGATGGCAATCTCGTTTGCAAATATCCATGGCGCGCCGGCGCGGGCGCGCCGGCCTTCACGCGGCTTTATACGCAGGCGCGGCCGGTTCGTCATGGCTAGTTGTCACTGTCAAAAGCAATTTCCGCGCGCCGCCGCGCCTCGTTCGCCTTCGCCCGAGCGACGAGCGCAGGCGGCGCGTGGGCGCGCGCGTCCAGATAGTCGTACAGCGCCACGATCTCATAATCGGCAAGGGCGTAAAAACGAGCGGACGCAAGACGCTTCATCACCGGCGCGCCGCGCCAGCGTGTCGCGGCGCCGCGGCGCAGCAGGTCGAAAAATGCCGGCCGGCTGTAGAACAAAACGGTGTCGAGATCCGGTGCGCCACGCGCGGGCAATCCGTCCAGATCGGTGCCATGACATTCGCTGCAGGCCACGCGCGCGAGATATCGTCCGCCGTCGTAGCGCGGGCCCAGGTCGAGCGAGGACGGTGCGTCTCTGGCGACGAGTACAGCCGGTGTGATGCGCCCGTCGAGAAGTGCGAGCCTCGCGCGGTATGTCCAGACCGCCTGCGGCCGGGGCTGCCCGGCCGCACCGAGCGAGCGCAAATAGGCCCGCAGGCCCGCTACATCGGATTCGCTCATATAGGTGTCGTCGGCGGAGGGCATGCCCCAAAGGCTGGTTGCATCCGGCGCGATGCCGCGGCGAAGCGCGCGTTCGAACTCTCCGTCCGACATCTTCGTCGCCGCAAGCCGGAGATTGGACGACCAGACTTGAAGCGCCTCGACCTTGCTTGCGCGGCGTCCTTGGAAATCGGTGCCATGACAGTCGCTGCAGCCCGCTATGGCCGCGAGATGCGCTCCGCGCTGCACCAACTTCGGCGACGGGACTGCCGGCTCCTCGATCGCCGGAAGCGGATAGCGGCGCTCGACGATGGCCTCGGAGGCGACATAGACATACAGGCCGGCAAAGGCCGTGCAACCCAGGAGTGCGGCTGCAATCGCGCCCGCCCACTTGACGACCGGATGCATGCGCTCGCCCTTGTCAGCCCGTCCGAGCTCAGGCTAAGGGCGTTCCAGCCCGTCTGCAAATCTGCGCCATCGTCGGCGGTCGCGTCGATGCATCCACATTCCGGGTGACAGCGGCAATCAGGGCCTTTATCTTGCCGGGGCCGAACGGGGATGGTTGCCGGCAGTGCTCAGGCATTCGCGAGTGCGAGGCAGAAATCGCGGCGGGAACGACCTGTGGCGCCGCCTGCTACTGGCTTTCATTGTCGGTGTGTTCGCGCAGGCTAGTTATCTCACCCAGACTTACATCCACATCCCGTCGTTGCCGGACCCTGATGCGGCGCTCGGTCAATCCGATCATGGTAAGTCGCCGCTTCATGACGACCCGGCGCATTGTCCCCTCTGCCAGGAATATTTGCACTCCGGCGCCTACCTCCTCCCGGCTCCGATCGTGCTTCCGCTTCCCGTGCTCGCGGCTTTCCAGATTGTTCAATTCACACGCGAGCTGGCCTTCGTCGCGTCGTTCTCACACAGCTGGTACGGCCGCGCTCCCCCCACGAATTGATGTTTTCCCCCTGAAGCCCGTCGCAACGAGGCCAGTTCGGCAGCGCCAGCGGCGAATCCCGGAAAACCAATCCGACTCTTGGCGCGATGCTGACACGCCCGCGCGGAGAATGGGAGCGTACAAGGGTACCCATCATCATGCATCGCTCATTGCTTCTGGCCACTACAGCCATGGCTGCACTTGCAGTGCCGACAGGTACACTCGCGCAGACCGCTACTGACGCGTCTGCCAATTCTCAGGTCGAAACCGTCGTCGTCACCGCCAAACGGCTGAGCGAGGCGCGCGCCGCAATCCAGACCCAGATCGGGGCTTCGACCTACGCCATCACGGCGCAGGAAATTCAGGATACCCCGGGCGGCGACAATACGCTGCTGAATCAGGTGATTCTTCAGATGCCCAGCGTGGCACAGGATTCCTTCGGACAGTTTCACATCCGCGGCGAACACAACGCGCTGCAATACCGGCTTGATGGCATTACCCTTCCGGAAGGCATCAGCGTCTTCGGGCAGACGCTCGATCCGAGGCTTGCGTCCTCCGTCGAACTGATTACCGGCGCTCTGCCGGCGGAATACGGGCTCGCGACCGGCGGGGTCGTCAATATCACGCCAAAGACCGGCCTTTTCGACTCCGGCGGCACAGTCTCGATGTATGGTGGCAGCCACAACGAATTGGAGCCCAGCTTCGACTACGGTGGCTCATCAGGCTCACTCAACTATTTTGTCTCGGGCGACTACCTGACCGATTCGCTTGGCATTGAATTGCCCGACGGCAGCTCCAATCCGATTCACGACAGGACGACGCAATATCACGGCTTCGCCTATGTGGAGGACATTCTCGATTCCAACAGCAGTCTCACCGCCATCCTCGGAACCTCTCACGATCATTTCCAGATTCCGAACACGGCCGGGCTGACGCCCGCGCTGGGACTGACCGATATCGACGACCCCTACGGCAACGGGACCTATTATCCGAGTGCTGCGGAAAACGAGACGCAGCGCGAAATCACCCATTACGGCATCTTGAGCTATCTTCACAGCGAAGGGCCGCTCGACTATCAGCTGTCGTTCTTTGCGCGCTATTCGGGTCTCAATTTCGCTCCCGACCAGATCGGCGATCTGCTCTATAACGGCATCGCTCAATCCGCATACAAGCAGGACATCGCGTTCGGCGGACAGTCGGAGGCGGCCTGGCGCCTGGGCGATTCCCACACGATCCGCGGCGGCGTGATCATCGAGACCGACAGGCTGACGAGCGACACGACTTCTTCCGTGGTGCCGGAGTACTGCACGACGCCCAACCAGGCGATGGTTGGCGGCTCGCCAAGCAATCCCTATTCGTGCGCGCCCTATTCCGGCAATCCGCTTGCCGCGCCGCCCTACAGTACCAGCAACCCGCCATACAATCCGAACTACGACGTGCCGCAAACCATCGTCGATAACGCCACGGCAACGCAGTGGACATACAGCCTGTACCTGCAGGACGAGTGGCAGGTGCTATCGGACCTGACCCTCAATTACGGGCTGCGCTTCGACAAATATGAGGCATTCAGTCAAGGCAGCCAGCTCAGCCCGCGCATCAACGCTGTATGGAAACCTCTGGACGGCACAACCATTCATGTGGGTTATGCGCGCTATTTTTCACCGCCGCCTTTCGAACTCATCGCGAACCAGTCCGTGCTCAAATTCTCGCCGCCGCCGGTCGCCGGCGCGACCGCCGGCACCTCCGCGACGCCGCCCATCACGGAGGACACCACGCCCGTGGCCGAGCACGCCAACTATTTCGACGCGGGCGCGCAGCAGCAGATCCTGGATGGACTTGTAGTTGGCATCGACAGCTATTACAAACTGTCGAAGGATCTGATCGACGAAGGACAGTTCGGCGCTCCCATCATACTGACGCCGTTCAATTACGAACATGGCAAACAATATGGCGCGGAACTGACGGCCGATTACACCCTCGGCAATCTTTCCACCTATGGAAATCTCTCCGTGGAGCATGCGGTCGGCGAGGATTGGGTATCGAGTCAATTCAGCTTCCTGCCCCAGCAATTCTTTTATGTCGAGAACCATTACATTCATCTCGATCACGAACAGGCGCTGTCAGCGTCTGGCGGCGTCGCTTACAAATGGGGCGACACGCTGCTGGACGCGGACCTCATCTACGGCACGGGTCTGCGCGACGATTATGTGTTCCCGAACGGATTCGTGATCCCGAACGGCGCGCACGGGCCGCCGTACGTTCAGGTCAACACCGGGGTGGCACAGAACTTCGCCATCTTCGGCGTCGAAGGTCTGACGGCGCGATTCGACGTAATCAATCTGTTCGACGAGAAATATCAGATCCGCAGCGGCAGCGGCGTGGGCGTGTTCGCGCCGCAGTGGGGGCCGAGGCGCGGCCTCTTTGTCGGACTTTCCAAGGCGTTCTGAGAGGAGAAGGTCTCAGCGCGAAGTTCGAAGCGTCTTCACCGCCGTACATATCTCGTCAAAATCCGGCATGAATTGCGCGCTATGAAGACTTCGAACATGCGGCGCTCAAAATACCGTGTGCGGACCCGTCATGCGCCAGATCGGTCGCGTGCAATGCTCCCGTCGCTCGATCGAGCACATAGTGGTGCGCAATGTGGGCGATGCGGGAATTGTATACTTCGTCCCAGGAAACATCCTTGTCCGTGATGATTGCCGCCCAGCGTCGTGCCCCCTGCCCGCTGTCGCTGGCGATCAGGTCGCTATCCAGATCGATCGCGAGACGATAGGCGTGCGCATTGTCGGGCGCGCTGCACGCGAAATTCAGCATTTCGGCGGATGACGCGCCCGCAAAACCCGCGCAACCGATGACAGACAGTACCATTCGCCGGATCAGCCTGCGCATCTGAACTCCCCCTGAAGCTCTGGACCGAATTGTAACATGGGGCCGGCCTCATCAGAAGTGGACGGCGTTAATCTTGAAGCGCGGACGCGGGCACGCCGCAGGACGCTTGCGGCCCACCTAGCGTTGCAGGCTCCCGCGCCGCCTGAATGTGCTAAACTGCCCGCGGCATCCTGCCGGGCCGCGGAAACTCTGAGGGCGGCCATTCGTTCCTACTGCACGTCGAAATTGGAGGTTCTGGCGAGGCCGGGGCGCGGCACCAGACGAAGGAGATCGAAGATGCTGAAACTTTCGGAAAAATTGAAGACGTTGACGCGCGCAACGGCTCTCGCAGGCGCGCTTGGAGCCGCCGCCGTGGCGCTACCTGCGTCAGCGCAGATGCATGGCAGCAGTGGCGGCTTCCACGGTGGCGGTTTTCATGGCGGTGGCTTCCACGGTACGAGCAACGGCTTCCATGGTGGGTTCGGTGGCTATCATGGCGGGTTCGGTGGCTATCATGGCGGGTTCGGCGGTTATCATGGTGGCTATTGGCGTGGCCACTGGTTTGGCCCGGGCTGGGGAGGCTGGCGCGGCGGCTGGTGGGGCGGTCGCTGGTACGGGCCCGGGTGGGGCGGGTGGTGGGGAATTGGCCTCTATGGCTATCCCTACTGGGGTTATCCCTATCCCGCATCGTACTGCAGCTATTACGACTACGAGGATGGATACTGCGGCTATTGAGGATTGAAGGGCGGGCCCCGTCAGCGCTGGGGGCCCGCTCCATGCTGGAAGACCCCGAGCCTCAGTAAGTCAGCGTTTGGTTTTCTTGCGGGCTTCGCTGACGCGCACGATGGCAACGCCGCTTGCCGCGTGCGCGGCGAGCAGCAGCAAACGAGCACACAGATCGTATCCTTCGTTCCACCCGCCGCTTGAGCACTCGACCGCGCGCCAGTATACGGTCGCCGCGGCGCTGAGTCTTGAGGGGCACATGGTACACGATCCGGCACTGGACGCCCATGAGCACGCAGAGCACGCCGCGCATGCGGCCCATGAGCACGATCCATTTATCTCTCTGGTTTCGGTCACCGTCGCAGTTCTGGCCGTTCTCGCCGCCGTGGCCGGCAGCCTCGAGACGGTAGAGGGTGGTCGCGCGCTCGGCGCGGCAAGTGAGGCGGTGCTGAAGCAGGACCAGGCAACAGACGCTTGGGACGAATTCCAGGCCGACGGGCTGAAGCGTCACATCTACACGATCGCCGCCGGCTCGGGCGGAGCTCTCGCCGGCGACTATGCCAAAACGGCCAGGACCGAAGGCGCGAAACAGACCAAGGATCGCACGGAGGCTGTGCATTTCGAAGGTGACCGCGATCGGCTGAGCATCGAAAGCCAAAGGCACGAAGGCCGCCACCACTGGCTGACGGGCGCGGCCACCCTGTTCGAAATCGGTATCGCCATGTCGACCGTGGCGATCATCACGCGCCGCCACTGGCTCTGGTACGCGGCGACCGCGTTCGGCGTTGGCGGACTTGCCCTGCTCGCCACCGCTTACGCGACCTGATTTGCGCGCGGCCGCAAGCTTACCACCGAGACGCGCAGAAGAAAGGCGTATAAGAGCCGCTTTCTTCCCGGTGTCTCCGAAGTGATTCATCCAGCTATGGAATACCCTGCGCCTTATCCAGAAGTTGCGGCGTGTCGTTGGGCGTCATCTCCACGGCTTCAATGGCGCCGGCGCGTCTGACGATCTTCTCCGTAGAAACGGCGATTTCCTTGAGGTCTGTCTCGCCCTGCGCGAAATGCCTCTGCAGCGCGATCACGCGATCGGCGAGGCGCTTTGTATCCTGCATCAAAAGGCCGACTTCCTTCTGGATCAGCGTCGCCTGTTCGCGCATCCGCGCATCCTTGAGCACCGTCTGGACGGTCACGATCGCAAGCATGAGGATGCTGGGCGAGACAATCACCACCTGTTCCCGCAATGCCTTTTGCAACAGATCGGGGCAGAATTCGTGCAGGTCGGCATAAATCGATTCGGAAGGCACAAACATGATCGCCGGCGTCTAGTCTCGCCGGGAATGAGATATTTCAAGGCGATGTCCTTCACATGCTTGAGGACATCGCTCCGAACCGAGGCCAGCGCCGCCTTTCTTGCGCCCTCCTCGGCTGCGCGCAGTGCAACGAAACTTTCCAGCGGAAATTTCGAGTCGATGACGATGCCGGCGTTCGCATTCGGCAGCCGTATCAGGCAATCCGGGCGGCTGCCGTTGGAGAGCTGCGCCTGGAATGCGTAGAGCGCTGGCGGAAGCGCGTCTGCGACGATGGCTTCCATCTGCTGCTGCCCGAAAGCGCCGCGTGCCTGCTTGTTGGCGAGGATCTCCTGGAGGCTCACCACCTGGCCCGACAGAGCAGTGATGTTCTTCTGCGCTTCATCGATCACGCTGAGTCGCGTCTGGATTCCGCCAAGCGTCTCGGCCGTTCGGCTGGCTGTCTCCTTGAGGCTGTCGCCGAGCCGGCGGTCGAGCGCCTCGAGTCTGCCGCCCAGCATCGTCTGGAGTTCCGTCTGCCCCGCCAGCGCCTGGGCGAACCGCCCGGCGATCTCGCTCTGCACCGCGGCAACTGCTTCAAGCCGCGGCGAAAGTCCGGCGAGGTCGACGCCGCGGTTGCGCCGTACGGTCGCGAAAGCCAGCGCAAAGATCGCGCAAGCCACCATCGCCAATGCTGCTATCAGCGCGGTCACGGAAGCCGTCATGCGGGGTCACTCATCCTTGTCTTGACCCGGGAATGGGGCTCGCCTATCTCCGAACTCATGGCTCTGCGCCCCATCCTTACTGCCCCCGATCCGCGGCTCAAGGGCATCTCCCGTCCAGTCGCCGCGGTCGACGCGGAAATTCGCCGGCTCGCCGACGATATGCTCGAGAGCATGCACGCCGCCGACGGAATCGGCCTCGCCGCCATCCAGGTCGGCGTGCCGAAACGCGTGCTGGTGATGGATCTGGCGCGGAAAGACACGAGTAGCCAGCCCCGCGTCTTCATCAATCCGAAGATCCTGTGGACGTCGGATGAGACGGCAATCTTCGAGGAAGGGTGCCTGTCGGTCCCCGATATCTGGGAGGAGGTCGAGCGGCCGGCCCAGATCCGCGCCGAATATCTCGACCGCGAAGGAAAGCTGCGCACGCTCGAGGCGGAGGGCCTGCTCGCGACCTGCCTGCAGCACGAAATCGATCACCTCGAAGGCATCCTTTTCGTCGACCACCTTTCGCGCCTGAAGCGGGCAATGGCGCTGAAAAAACTTGCCAAGGCCCAGCGGCTGAAACAGGCGAGTTGATCGGCGCGCATGAGCCTGCGCGTCGTCTTCATGGGCACGCCGGATTTCGCGGTGCCGACGCTCGCGGAGCTTTTCGGCCAGCGGCATGAGATTGCCGCCGTCTATACGCAGCCGCCGCGCCCAAAGGGCCGGGGACTGACACCCGAGCCATCGCCCGTCGCCATATTCGCTGCCGCCCATTCCATCGAAGTGCGCGCGCCGGAAACGCTGCGGGATGCAGCGACGCGTGCCGCCTTTGCCGCGCTGGAGGCGGATGTGGCAGTTGTGGTCGCTTACGGCATCCTGTTACCCAAACCCGTTCTCGACGCGGCTCGGCTTGGCTGCTTCAACCTGCATGCTTCGCTTCTGCCGCGCTGGCGTGGCGCTGCGCCCATCCAGCGCGCGATCATGGCCGGCGACGAGGAGACGGGCGTGATGGCGATGCGCATGGAAGAGGGTCTCGATACCGGACCTATTCTGATGGCGGAACGCGTCGCGATCGGCCGCAGGACCAGTGGCGAACTCCACGATCAACTGGCGCGCCTCGGCGCGGATGTGATGGCGCGTGCTTTGGCCGCCATTGAACGCGGCAGCGTCATTGAGCGCGCGCAGGACGAACGCGGTGCGACCTATGCGAGGAAAATCGCAAAGGACGAGACGCGCATCGATTGGACGAGGCCGGCGCGGGAACTCGACTGTCTTGTGCGCGGACTTTCGCCACAGCCCGGCGCATGGTGCCAGGGACGCGGCGAACGGCTGAAAATCCTCTATGGTGATCCCGTCGACGGCATTGGTCACCCGGGAGAAATCTTGGACGAACGTCTGACGGTTGCCTGTGGAGAAGGTGCGCTTCGGCTCACCCGCGTGCAGCGCGCAGGGCGCGCAGTGGCGGGAGCGGACGAATTCCTGCGCGGCTTACCGCTACGCCGGGGAGAACGATTGTGAGTCCTGCCTTGCGGCCGTCGCTGTGGCGCCGGATGGGAAATTCCTGGCGCGCGCGCGGCAAGAAACCGGGCGCCGTCGATGTCGCGGCCGACGGTATCGTCTTCGCGCAGAGCCGCCGCAGAATTCAGATGCGCTGGGATGATGTCGTGCAGATCGATGCCGGCGCGCGCGACACGCTGTCGATCGATCTTTTCTTTGCCGTGCTGCACACGCGGGACGCCCAGGCGACGATCGACGAATTCGCCGACGGCTTTCGCGTCCTGGAGCTCGCCGTCTTCGAACGCTGGCCGCAACTGCGCGAGCGCTGGGTCGCGCTTCAGTGCGGCCCCCTGCATCAGCCACACTATGAAATTCTCTGGCGGCGATGACGGGCTGAATGCCCCGCTACCGGCTTACGCTCGAATATGACGGCGCGCCGTTCGCCGGCTGGCAGCGGCAGCAGAACGGTCCGTCGCTGCAGGCGGCCCTCGAGCACGCGATTTTCAGGCTCTCTGCCGAACAGACCACGGTCACAGGTGCGGGACGCACCGATGCGGGCGTGCACGCGCTGGGGCAGGTCGCGCATTTCGATCTGGAAAGGTCATTTTCCCCCGACAAGCTGAGAGATGCGCTGAACCATCATCTGCGGCCGGCTCCGGTCGCGGTTCTGGATGCAACGATCACCGCCCCGGAATTCCACGCCCGTTTTTCCGCGACGGCACGGCTCTATCTGTATCGCATCCTCAACCGCCGCGCGCCCTCTGCACTCGAAGCTGGACGCGTGTGGCATGTGGCGCGAGAGCTCGATGCCGATGCGATGCACGCCGGCGCTATTGGTCTGATTGGCCAGCATGATTTCACGACCTTCCGCGCGGCCGAATGCCAGGCACGATCGCCGGTGAAGACACTCGACGTAATCAGCGCGCGCCGTGCCGGCGAGGAGATTCACATCGAGGCGAAGGCGCGCTCGTTTCTCCATCACCAGATGCGCTCGATCGTAGGCACGCTCAAGCTTGTCGGTGAAGGCAGATGGCGCCCCCGCGACGTCGCGAGTGCGCTTGCCGCGCGCGACCGGTCGCACTGCGGACCGGTCGCGCCGCCCAGGGGGCTGTATCTCGTACGCGTGGATTACGCGCCGGCTGAGCATGCCGGATTTGTTTCTCTGAGCGGCTGAGAGGCGCGTGTGCGGGACGTTGGCCCGGCGCTTGCATCAAGGGCATTGTGTGAACCGACTGGACGCCTGGATGTCCTATTCCGATCCAGATGTTCGTCGGCAGTGCTGGTATCTTCGCGCTTCAACCCTATGGGCCGGCACAATCGCACCGATACAGTCTCCGAAAGCGAGGAGAGCGCCCGTCGACCACCGGGCGCTCTTCGCGTTTCAGATCGGCACGTCTGTATCAAGATAGGTCGGCGCGACATCATTCCTGGGCGCAACCTCGTACATCTAATGATGGCGTCGAACGAGAAGTGGATCGTGCCCGCCGGACCCGATGCCCGCCGCTTCGCAGTATTCAATGTTTCGGACAACCGGAAAGGCGAACGGGCATTCTTCGCCCAGCTTCACAAGCAGCTTGACGATGGCGGCCTCGCCGGAATGGTTCACGATCTGACGGCGCTTGACCTTGGCGATTGGCACCCTTCGCGTGACATGCCAAGGACAGAAGCCCTGGCGGAGCAGAAGCTTCTTGGTCTGACCCCCGTCATGAAGTGGTGGCATGAGACGCTCAGCCGCGGCGAATTGCCCCTCATAGGCGTGAGCAGCGATCAGTGGTCGAGCGAACCCATCACCGTCGGCTCTGAGGGTCGCAGGGCTTTGCTCGACGACTTCGATTTGTACCTGAAGCGCAATCGCATCTATCACGAGAAGGCCACCTTCCCGGCATTGACGGATTCAGGCAGGGCGCTTGGCCTGGAGACGCGGCGTGTGAAGCGAGGCAGTGAGCGCGCCTGGGTGCTTCCGCCGTTGCCAGAGATGCGCGCAGCCCTGGGCCGCCACGTCGGAAGCGAAGCCCTTTTTGACTGATGACGCCGATGACGCTTCGACGACACGTTCGCTCGGCCGTCCTAAACCAGGGAGCTCCTATTCTTCAGCTTCGAAGAACAACTACGGCTATACGATTCTGTGCCGAATATTATATGTCATCACTGTCATCGGCGTCATCGGCTATTCGACAATGAGGCTCGACGGCCCTAAACCCCATCGGCCACCCGCGATCACTCGCGAGCACTGAATGACGGCGTGCGGCCATGAATACACGCGACAGACTCCGAGCGAAACACATTCGGGGCTGCTCCCATGGATAATAGCACAGACACGGGTGCCCTCGTCAGCGCCGCGCGGCAGGGACTTGCAAATCTCCTCCTTGCGATCGAGCACGACCGCGCCGATGTCGATGAGGTTACAGCCCAGGTACGAAAGCTCGGCTGCATCAAACAGGCCGAGTTGAGCGCACGAGAGAGGCTCGACGCCATCAGGCAGCGGGACGTGCGCGAGCTGTCAGCGCAACTCGTGAACCCGACGGGGCCGCGCGTCGTCGTCGATCACGACGAGCTGGCGGAGGCCGAGCGAGAGCTGGCACGCGCGACGCGCGAGGCCGACGTGGCGAGGGCCTGCGAGCCCGAGGTCATGGAGCGGCTGGCACAGACGAACGGCGGGCTGGCAGAAATGAGCGCGAGAGTGCCCGAGCGCGCCGCCGACGTGATGCTCGAACAAGCCGCCCAAATCGCCGCCGAAATCGAAGCGGACGCGGTGAAACTTCGCACGAAGTACGCCAGGCTGTGGAGCCTCAAGGCATTCTTGGGCGACGCCAAGCTCTATCGTCACGCGGAGCGCGCGCCGTCGGTGAGTTATCCGGACAACATCTGTCCCGACGTGGCTGAGGTCCATCGCGCGGCGCCGATGTGGCAGGGCCTCGCCGGGCGTCTCGCCTCGGATCCGGCGGCTTGCCTCAACGATCAGGAGTGAGAGATGCAGATCAGCACGTTCAACAAGCGACACGACGCAGGAAGCGGAGGCAGCATCCTCGGCGTCGATACACACATGATTGCGCGGCTCCCTCACCAGTTTCGCGGGGAGCTGATCACGGCGCTAACAGACGCAGGCGATGCGATCGCATCCGGCGACGATGCGCTTCAGCGCGCGGCCACGGCGAGGCTCACGAAGGTACTCGGCACAATCGACGCGCGACGTTCCGAAGCGACCACCGAGAAGGCGTTCAGGGATTTCATGCGACCCGTGCGAGGCGATCACGCGGTCATGAAAAAGTTCGCGGCGCACGCCGGCGTGAGGGCCTGAA
Organism: uncultured Alphaproteobacteria bacterium; assembly: GCA_963812975.1. GTDB lineage: Bacteria > Pseudomonadota > Alphaproteobacteria > Micropepsales > Micropepsaceae > Rhizomicrobium. Next base: position 163,049 of record CAWEXK010000033.1, read on the forward strand.
TTCGAATCCCGCAGTGACAGGCGGACGACTCGGCCGGCGATGAAAGGGCTCCTCGCCGGCCTCTCTTTTACGACTTCAGCCTCTGCTCGATGGCCCGATCAATCAACTTCTGCACCGTAACGTCGACATTCTTGAACTTGCAGAGTTGACCAAAACGGAGAGCGCCAAGAGCAACGAATAGCTTCCCGAACACTTCATCGGCGAAGCTGCTAGAAATCAGGTGAACGTCCGAAAAATCGAAAGCCACCGCACACGTCTGTTTGTCCATAAGGTTTTCGATTTTCGTCCGAGCGAGGCGGCCAGCTTCGCGGCTGCCGAAGGCATCCAGCTCCTTCGCCACCATAAATTCGATATCGTCACCTTCGGCCTGATACATGCGCTCGACAAAGTCGAAGCGTGGATCGTGCGTTCTCCCTTTGAATATAAGTGCCTTTTCAAGGAGCTGCTCAAATCCATAATTGATTCGTGCTCTCACAAATGTGCCATTGAACGGAACTTGATTCCACTTCACTTGCATCTGCCCCGGCTTGTGTTGGAGAAGGACGTTGCCAGAAAGAATTTCGAATTCTCCCCCGCTGACTTCACAGCACTTGAATGTTCCAAATAGTCCGTTTCCCTGGTTCGTGCTCGTATCTCTGGTAACTCCCTCTTCAACGGCTGCCCGCAAGGCCCGGACGTCATCCATTATTTCGGGCCGACCTCGTCGCAAAGTTTTAGGAATGCTCAATCCTCCATCGCACACGTAAAACTCAATTGCCTGCTTTGCGGGATATGTTGTCATCTGAACAATACCCCCGACTGGAGATTCCGCGTGGTTTAGAACGTTGTCGGTTATCTCATTTAGCGACCATTCCAGCGCCTTGAGTCGTGACCGATCCAGCCCCGGGACGCTCTGCAAGATGAGATTGATGCTTTTGTCCACCGCGCCGAAGTGCTCTTTGGCATTTCGATATTGCAATGCCGACATGTGGAGCCGGTTTAGGCGGTCCATGGGATCGTGCTTTTCGGGACAGATAAGATGGGCCCAATTGGCGTTTCTCAGTAAATTCGCAGCCTTTTCACTGCTCGGAGGCACAATCTCGAAGTCCACCTTGTCCGTCCGATACGTTCGTGCAAGCGTAGCAAACGGAACCATGAAAGCCGGACTGAGGAATGCATCTGAGAAGTCGAGGATGACGTCCTTATATCCTAGCTTGTGAACCAGCCGATAAAGGGCGGCCGCCGCGTGGAGTATGTCGCCCTTGCTATCTCCGACAATTTGGATCCGATTTGAATCTGCGTAGATCATTCTGATTCATGCCCTTGTATCACTCAGCGGGGCGAACCACCGGTGGTGCAATCCATAAAGTATAGCAGAGGCTCGCGCGTGCGCGCGCGGCAACGCCCGAAGCGTGAGTGCCGGTCCCGTCGCGCCATCGATGCGCGCGCGTATCGCGACGAGACCGGGCATTGAAGCCAATCAATATTCCACCTTCACGTCGATCTGTACGGCCTCCACGCGAACTTGCGCGATTTCAGCCACTTGTTCACGGGCCCACTCTTTCACTTCGGTGATAGTCCGCAGTCGCGGCGCTTCTTGCACGTCGACCGCATCGATTTCGTCAGCCGGTTCTGTTGCGTCGCCCGCGGATGCGAGCAGTTCGGCGATCGAATATTTCGCGATGCGCTTGTACTGCTTCGCGATTTCCTGAACCGACCCTCGCAGGCGTGTCACGTACGTCTTCGTCGAGCCCAAGCCACATTCCAAAGTTGTCTGTCATGACGCGGCCGGCCTTTTTCCGCGCGGCGTAGGATGCATCGAACCGCTTCTGGACCTCATTTGCAGGAAAGAGATACACCTCGACGTTTTCCGGCATTTCCTTTTTGTCCACCGCCGCAACCACGACAAGTTCGACGTCGCTGAGCGTTTTCCACTTCTTCCCTTCTTCCAACGGCGGGAATGCGATGTATCGATCACGGGTAGTGCGGATCGAGGCGAGTTGCGCCTTCCCGCCCTTCTTCAGGGTCCATACGTTTGAAAGCCCGCGCCCTGGAACACGGGCGAGTTCAAAGCCGGCTTCCTCCACGCCACGCTTTGCGGCGGAAACCAGTAGGCTCCACCGCTGACCGCTTGTAAGCGGTCCCATCAAATCTACCATGACAATTTACTCCTTCATTTGGTTCGCGCCAGTCGGCATGACTGTCGTCGGAACGTATATGGCAGCTTCGCGTCGGACTGTCAAGCGGCTTCAAACTGTCTCGCTGGACGGTTTGAATCGGTATGGCAGCGTTACGGAATCGCCCCGTGGTTTCAATGGGATAAAAACGTCAATAGGCTTTTCGATTTGGCGGACGGTTACGCCATTCGGCCCAAACGGTAGGTTCCGGTTCGGCACCCCGATTTGAACCTCCGATACGCAATCTGCGGGTCAGCGCCCCAATAGCGGAGACGGACCAAGGGCATGGGCAGGGACGGTGACGCCGAGCACCGGACCGGGCACCGTATCCGCCCTCGGGCGACAGATCGGCGGACGAATGCCCGGCTCGCGCGCACGCGCGCGGTGACGCACAGGTGCATCTGCTCCGGCCGGGCCCGTGCGCTACGGGCGGCGGCCTGGCCCACCACCAGCCGCGGCTAATGCGCCTCGCCGACCGCGCTATTTGCGACGGTCGGGCCGCAAGAGCTCCGTGTGATCCGTGCCGAGCGCCTGCGCCAACTCGTAGAGCGTGACAACGGTCGGGTTGCGCCGGCCGTTCTCTAGCCCACTGATGTATTGCTGACTGAAGCCGGATTGCTCCGCGAGCTGCTCCTGCGTGAGCCCGCGCCGCTCCCGAATCCTCTTGACGTTCCGGCCAACCAACCGACGCATGTCCATGCGCCAAGGTCAGCCGAGTACACACTTTGAGTTTATCAACTATATTATGTAACCCTCCGGCATATGGGGCCGGACGCCGATTCGCACTTCCTGCATTCGAGTTCTGAGGGAGAAGGTCGTCGAGCACCTGTTCCCTGGGAGAACTGCTGCGCTGCCTCTGGCTCGGCGGGGCGAGAGACATCGGCGTGCTCCGCTCCGAGGTGGACGATTGCGGCTACGATCTCGTCCTTGGATGCGAGGGGAAATGGCGGCATGTGCAACTCAAGGCGAGCCATCGAGCGGCGAAGACCGCACATGTGCCCGTCAACGTTGCGCTCACGAGGACGCCAAGCGGATGCGTCCTCTGGCTGCTGTTCGACGGAGACACTCTCGAACTCGGCCCCTACCTATGGCTGGGCGGGTTGCCCGAGTCCCGGTTGAGCGAGGAAGACCTCGGCGCTCGCGTCGGCCGGCGATCGCGACCTGACCGTCTCGGGGTCAAGCGCGAACGGCCCAGTATCCGAAGTGTACCGAGGGCAAAGTTCGTCCGGCTGGAAGCAATATCCCAGGTGGCGAAGGCCTTATTCGGCGTGGGATAAGTCGGCCGACCCCGAGCTTTCGATAAGCCCGACGTAGAAACGTGATTTACCTCCAGGCTAGGCTTCACCAAGGAGGAGGTCGTGTTCCGAGCCCGGGTCGATCTTACCTACATGGGCGGCATCGAGCCCGGCGTGCGCAACCCGAGCCTCCTGGTCATGGCGCGGATTGCGAAGGCGCTTTCGAGCGACCTATCTGATTTGTTGAAACGTTGCGGCGCACCACAAATCTGGATGAGAGCACCAAGGGACAAAGGCTGCCGCATGCCGCCGCTCAGACGGGCGGCAATAAGTGTGCGGACGGTTCTATTTGACTACTTGGCCGCGGAGGTTTGCCGGGGCTAAGTTGCACTTGTACGGTTGGTTGAGAGTGATGCGCCCACCAAAGTTGAGACAGCTGGTACTAAGTGATCGACCGTATTTCTAGTGGTGAGCGCAGCCGAAACATGGCGCGCATCAAGGGGAAGAATACGGGGCCCGAGCTGGCCGTCAGGTCGGCGCTTTTCAAAGCTGGCTTTCGTTTTCGGATTCACAATGCATGCCTCGCCGGCAGTCCGGACCTGGTCTTACCGAGGTATGGATACGCCGTCTTCGTTCATGGCTGTTTCTGGCACGGCCATCATTGTCGGCGAGGCCGCAAGCCATCATCGAACGTTGACTTCTGGGCCAAAAAGCTCAGCGGGAATATCGCACGCGATAAGCGCAACACCAAAGCGCTCCATAAGCTGGGTTGGCAAGTGCGCATCATATGGACGTGCGACCTCGAGCCCGCGACCCGAAAATTGATAGAGGAGCTTGAGGCTCAAAAGATGCGTGCTATCGCGGAAGTTCGATCGAATTGACAAGATAGCGGGCGAAATAGCGCGCGAGCTTCGGAGGTACAGCATTCCCGATCATCCGGGCGACAGGCTCAATTTGCTCCATCGGATAAAAGATGTAGTCCTCGGGAAACGACTGTAGAACAGCCGCTTCTCGCAATGAGATTCCGCGTTGTTGCTTGGTATCATAATGCCCGAAGCGGCCGTTTGAAATGCTGTGGCACTTCGTTGTAATCGTCGGCGACGGTCGATCAGGATGCATTCGCGTGTAGACGTCGGTAAAACACCGTCCCTTTAGCCTGCGATTGACCTTGCGGTGGCAGTCTAGCGTCAGATCGCCAAACCGAGTCTCCTCCATATAGGCATTTGACTGGCCGGGTTTGGCGGAAGAGATTCTTTTTACGTTCAACTCACTCAAAGTGCGTGTCTTGTGGTTGGGCAGTGACGGGTGTTCAACGCCAGCTTTCAGCGGCGGAAGATGCCCTATTGCTTCAGCGACAGACACTATCATCGCATTCGGATCGGAATCCGGCACAAGAATCTCCGACCCCAAAAGGTCAGCCAACCGCTCAGATTTCACGAGTTCACGACGGGCCGCGAGCAGGATTGAGCGCTTACGGAATTGCGGAACACCGAAGCGCGATGTGCAGACAACCTTCGTACCGGTCACATAGCCGGCCTTCTCCAAGCTGACTCTGAAATCATCCCACACGCCACCGTATTTCGGATCTTTAATCCCGGCGACGTTTTCGGAAAGAACCAAGTCGGGGTTGAAACGCCGCACGAAGCTCGCAGCCTTGCGCAAAAGGTTGCAGTCTCTCGCACGTCCCTCTTTCCGCTTGCGGCTCAATTCTTTCCGCGAAAGGCGGGTGAAGGGCTGGCAGGGGGCACAGATAGCAAACAGCAAAGGTACATTGGCCGATTTGCGCTGATAGTACGGGATCAACTTATCAAGCGCGTGCGCTAACTCCCTCCGCCGGCCCTGCGGATACTCGTCCGACTTCGGAAAAATATCGTAATTCAAAAACCGCGTGGGCAGATAGTCCAACGTTTCGTTCACGTTATTCTCGGAAAACGTGCGCTCACAGCGCACGTCCTTGTCGACGCCCGCTATTACATAGCCGCCCGCATCGATGAGCCCGCGCGTCGTTCCCCCTGCTCCGCAGAAGAAATCGACGGCCAAAAAGCGAGGCTTCTTTGTTCCGCCTGGCTGCGGCGTCCCTCGCCGCCTCATCGCAGCGCTACCTTTCTAATCCGCTGAATGTCCGCCTCGGTGAATACGCGCCATTCATTTCGATCACGGCGAACGTCAGCTATCTTTTTGCCCCTTATCCACCGGAGCAGTGTTGGTTTTGAGATGCCGGCTCGCTTTGCAGCCTCCGCCGTGGAATAGGTCCGCTCGCGTCCCAACGCCGCCTCCAATGAGTATAGTTGACTATACTCATGATTTGCAGGCCCGCAAAGCTGTGATCGGATAAATCTCGTTTATCGCCAACAGGTTGTGTGGGTATTGGCCCCGCGGAATTCACGGGAACGCGTAGATTCTTCTCGCCAAGCCCTTGCATGATAGTACATTTTCATAATAAACGAGTACATATTGATGGAGACGCGCATGACGCGAGAGGAAGACAGGGCAAAATTTGTCAAGCTGGCCCAAGCTAGGGTTAGCAAGGCTATCAAGGACGTTCAACTGATCGGAAATCTGTCGAATAGATCTAACTATGACTACACTGACGACGATATTACGAAGATATTCAAGGCGCTAAGCGAGGAAATAAACGCCTGCAAGAAGCGCTTTGAGCTCTCCAAGAAGAAAAACGGCGGCACAAAATTCACATTGTGATGGGGCTAAGGACATGAATTCAAAGGGTATTTGCCTAAGGCTCCTTTCTGCTGAATCTGAGGGCGCCGTCGCAGAAATCATCGCTTCTACCCCCGAAATGCGGGATGCGAAGAACTGGAGGCCGTTGGACGGGCGAGAGACCAATTTCAACATTACCGGAAACCAGGCATCGGATGGGGGGAAGGCCCTGACCGAGCTTATGACCAATATGGTCGATGCCGTTCTAACCAAGCACGCCCTGCTAAAGGGCATAAATCCCAAGGGGAAAGACGCGCCGCAGACGATGTATGAGGCGGTCGATGTGCTCATAAAAAAAATGCGAGGGGGCAAACTTGTCAACCTTGGACCCAGCGATCCCTGGCTCAAGGATTTCGCACAGAAGAACCTCGTGATCGGCATCACAGGCGCTAAATCAAAATCGGAGGGCCTCCCCTGTTACACGTTCGCCGATAACGGCGAAGGGCAAAGCCCGGACGATTTTGCCGGAACCTTTCTGTCTCTGAGCGCGGGAAACAAAAAAAGCATCCCATTCGTCCAGGGCAAATTTAACATGGGATCATCGGGCGTGCTTCGTTACTGCGGACGCCAGTGGTTCAAGTTAATCGTTTCGCGCCGATATGACGACAAGGGCGAGTGGGGATGGACATTATTGCGTCGGCGTCCGGGAAACCGGGACGAAATGCCGATAGCGGAGTACTTCGTTATGCCGGGAGGAAAAATCGCACGCTTCGCGGCCTCGGAACTTTATCCATTTCAGTCCGCGGACAACAAGCGATACGACCGTGTCCATCTGCAGACGGGCACGATCGTGAAACTGTACGACTACCAAGTCGGCGCCAGGTTTCTTAGCTTTAAGGGCTCTCGCGATGCTCTCAACGAAAACCTCGTCGAGACGATCTTACCGTTTCGCCTCCTCGATCTCCGGCAAAAGCCGGACAAGAAGCGCGGCGGCGATCGGGCGCTGGGCGTCGATCCGAGACCTTTCTATGGGATGGAATTCTTGCTTCTGAACTCCCATCGTGAGGAAGGTCTTGAGGACGAAGAGGACGCAGCCGGACAGAACAAGATCTTCGTCGGAAAGCTAACGGACCCCCATCTCGGCGAGGTTTCCATAAGCGCGATCCACCTTAAGCGTGAGCTGCCCGGATGGCTTAAGCCCGCCAGCACGAATAATCGCGTCTTTCACTCCGTAAACGGGCAGGTTCAATTCAAGCAAACGCGCGGGTACTTGTCCCAAAACTGCGGGTTTCCCGCACTAAAGGATCGCGTGGTGCTCATCGTTGACGCCAGCGGTCTTGAGTTCGCCGCGCATAACGAAGTGTGGAAAGGCGATAGAGAGCATATCAGCAACACACAAGACGGAGAGCGTTATCTTGAATTGGTGACTAAGACAATTCGCGAATCAGAGGCGTTGAAGGAGCTACAGGCTAAAGTCGCCGCCGAGGAGCTAGAGCGCGCATCCAAGGCAGAGAGCAACAATCTGTTTCAGCAACTTGTCAATAAAGACTCCACGCTTGCGGGACTTCTTTCGAGCCGCGATCCCACGATTCGCCTTCCTTCCGCCGGGGGTGCATCAACCGGGAATGAAAGCGGCGCGCGCGAATTTGAAGGAAAGTACAGTCCTACGTTTGTCAGGCTCGAAGAGAGATTTGAAAAGAAGGGATTAGAAATCCCATTGAACCGAACCCGACCTATCTCGGCCCGCACCGATGTCGAAAATGGCTATCTTCAAAGAACCGACAACCAGGGACGAGTGATATTGGATGATGCAATCCGAAAAAATTTCTCCGTGCGCGAACACCTCAAAGATGGTCGCCTGGCACTATTTCTAGCTCCGAACGATGAGGTCTTAGAGCCGGGCGCGCGATTTAAATTTCGCATCCGGCTCGCCGATCAGGCCATGTCGGCCCCAGTGCAAAGCGAAGAAATCGACGTACACATCCTTGAAGCTGAGGCGCCGCCGCCGCCGCCCCCAAAGCCGGATAAGCCGCCGGAACCAAGAGTGCCGAAAGGTGGCAAGGGAGGAAAGCAAAAAGGCGAAGGTGAGGCCGCACCCACTCATGGACTTCCGCACTGTATCCTTCTTACAAAGGACGGCCGCGAAGTTGAGGGATATGCAGTAGAAAAGTGGCCGGAGGATTTCACCGACACGGACGGCGGCACAATTGAGGAACTCGGAGACGAGTTGGTGTACAAAATCAATTACGACAATGTGTATCACCTGAAATATCGCTTGTCCCAACGAGGAGATGTCGCGCGCGAGGTCGTGACAGAGAAGTACATACTTGGCATGCGCATTATGCTTCTGGGCTACGAACACGCATTCAGATCAGCGCGAAAATCGACGGCGGCAGGGAGCGAGGGAATCGCTGGAGTTCGCTGATGACTTCCGCCGAATGGCGGCGCGCGGGGCAGCATCCACCGTTCTCGCAATCGCGGAAAATCTCCCGAAGATTGTAGACGCATCTTCGGTGCAAGGCACGGATGTGGAATAGGGGTCCCTTTAACCGGTTTACGGAGCGAGAAAATGGTGCCACGAGCGCTCGGCTGGCGAGTTCGTGTTGTGTGGGAATGCGAGATTACTTCCACAACCACGCTCGACAAGATCGCCTGCCATATCTCCCGAGAAATCAATCGCCACCGCCCAAAGGGGCGGCGCTATAAATAGCGATGTTTACCTACCGAAACTTCGAGATCGGTATCACTCGTTCCCTGTCAAACCAAGGACTTGGATGGCCGGGACGAGGCGAGGCTGGGACTGACAGCGGTCTCGGGTGCAATCGCTCTTATTCAGATTTGCGCGGACTTTCATGGGGTGACGCTCGGCGTGTGTTTGAGTTGGAGACGACCCTTGTCGGACGCATCGAAGCCGCTGCTGATCCCGAGGATGAGTACGAGCAGATCGAGGACGAGCTTTACGAGGAAGATGAGGGCCTATTTGGCCTCGATATTGGGGTGGCTTCGGCCACCGTTGCTCTTTGCGCCGCGGGCTGCGTTACGTGCAGCAGCTGCAATGCGGGAGCATATGGTGGGCATCACCATGAACATTGTCCGGTCATCGCATTCTTTGCGAAAGCACACCATGTCGAACCACTTTTCATATGCACCGCGGAGGCGGGGATTGGTATTGAACAAGAAAATGGAATGGTCATTGCCTTCGTCCGCGACATTCGAGACATGCGCTCGTTCGCTGCCATATTGATTCGGAATCGTTCCTTGTTCCGAGCGGCAAGGCCAAAAAGACAGAGTCGTCGCGCAGTTGATTCGTCAAACGAGGCGGGGGGCGAACTCGACCTACTCCCTTTGTTCGGGAAGCGCCTCGGCTAAACTATGGTAAGAGACGGGACCGAAACCGGTGCTTATCCGGTGCCCGATCGGGCGTGTTCGTGACGGCGAAAACATACCGCCGGTTAAGTCGTTGATCCGACTCGTGAAAACTGGCGCACCGGAAGGGATTCGAACCCCTGACCCCCAGATTCGTAGTCTGGTGCTCTATCCAGCTGAGCTACCGGTGCGGCGGGGCGCGAAACCTAGTGAGCGAATGCTGCGCGTGCAAGCAGCCGCGCCCCGGCAAGCGCCTCCGCCGCCGCGCCCATGAACTTGCTCCAGGCGCCGGCTCCCTTGTCCCTGCCGGTTGGCGCGGTTATGAGTGGCCGCAGCCGGTTCGCCGGTCGAGGAGCGGCGGCCCGGATGGGTGCGAGGGGACTTCAGCACCTTCCGCCGGAGCGGAGACAACACGCATGATAGTGATGAAGGCGGCAGGAAAACGGATTCTTGCCCTGGGCATTCTTGCAGCGGGCGCCGGGCTCGGCCTGGCCGCATGCGGCAGCATCGATGAGATGCTGTTCGGCGGCGGAACCGAACAGGCGGCTCAGCCGCCCGCCACTGCGCCGGCCGCGCCGGAAGGCGGTGCGCCTGGCACGACCGCACCGCAGGCCGCGCCGGCAGCAGCGCCAGAAACCCCCGCGCCCGCCTCGGCTACACTGGTACCGCCCCCGGCTGCCGTCACCACCACGGAGGCGGCCCCCGCGTCCGCCGGAGGAGAGTTCACCACTGTCCCTGTCCAGCCAGGCGGGGAGACCGGGACGACGGTCAGCCATACGATCGAGTCCTTGCGCACGCAGCTTCAGGGGATCGAAACCAAACTCGCGGGCGACGCGCAGCATTTCGCCGATCTCAAGAATTCGGCGACCCAGACGTCGACGGCCTACCAGGACGCAACCGCGCATATCGCGACCCACCTCGGCGCCGGCACCACACGGGGCAATCCCCAGCTGATCAACGAATGGAATACGGCACAGGGTGCGCTCGATTCGCTCACGAGCAACATCAACGCGCTTTCCGCCCTCGCCACGGAGGTTTCCGGCGACTCCTCCACTGCCCATCAGGAGCTCGACACGATCCAGGCCACGTTCAACATTTCGGGCGCGGTAGACGAGGACCATCGCCAGCTCGCGGTATTGTCCGATGAAACGCGCCAAACCATCGTCGTGCTCGACCGGCTGCGCAGTGAGGCGATCCGGGCCGTGCAGCGGCAAACCGCCTACGTCGCAAATGAGCGCGGAAACCTGACCAGGCTCGCCGGCGCCATCAAGGCGGGAGAATACACTTCGCTGGCGACGTCGACGCCAGCCGCCAGAGCTTCGCGCGAAGCAGCGCTCGTGCCGGGAGAACCGATCGTCACCATCAAATTCGATCGCGCCCACGTCTCCTATGACCGCATGCTCTATTCGGCGCTGTCGCGCACGCTCGCGGCCATGCCCAGCGCCTCTTTCAATGTCGTCGGCGTTTCGCCGGCGCCCGGGCCGGCCGCATCGGTTCAGCCTGCCCAGGATAGCGCAGCGCAAAATGCGCAAGCGGTCATGCATTCGATGAGCGAGATGGGCGTACCGGCCACGCGCATGGCGGTGTCGTCCTCCACCGACCCATCGATCTCGTCAAGCGAAGTGCGCGTATATGTAAGGTGAGCGCTCGCGGAAACGCGGTGACAGGTTGCTTCCGCGCCTCGGCGCTCCGCGTGTCTCATATTACGTGGTGCTGCTTGAACCAGGCGAGTGCGCGCGACCAGGCGAGCTTCGCATCGGCGTCGTTATACGAGGGGCGGTAGTCGGCGAGAAGCCGTGTCCTGCGTCCATGAACACGTCGATGCGGCAAGATCTGAGCGCACGACCAAGGTTGCGCCGGCCACCCGCTTCGCCTTAGATGGCCTCCGGATGGGCTCCTATTTCGATGAGGCCTGAAGACATGCGTTCTCTACTGGCATCGGCAGCGCTGGTTGGTGCCGCCATCACGCTTTTCGGCTGCTATCCTCCCCCGCCGCCCGGATATTACGACCAGCCTCCGGGGCCAGCCTACGGTCCGCCCCCGGGCTACGACCAGGGGGGCCCACCACCGCAGGGTGGACAATACGGACCGCCGCCGCCGCAACAGCAGGGGATGGGAGCTCCGCCGCAGGAGCAGGGGCCGCCTCCACAGGGCGAGGGTTACGGACCTCCTCCGCAGGGTGGAGAATACGGTCCGCCGCCGGCTAACGGAGGCTATTACCAGGGCCAGCCTCCCCCGCCGGCCGGCTACAGCGCGCAATGGTGTGCCAATCATCCGCACAAATGCCGCAGGATGCGGCGAATTCAGGAACAGCAGCAGGGCAACTATCCGCCGCCGCAGGAGAACGGGCCGCCGCCTTCGCAGCAGCAATAGCGCCGAGCGCGCGCGCAGGCGGACGACCTATATCTTCCGCTTTCGCGCCCGCGGGTAGGCATGTCGCGTGCCCGCGTGATCCAGCAGCACCAGCGCGCCGCGAATGTCCTCGAAATCGGGGGGCGCGATGCGGGCCTTCGCGAAGCCGCCAGGAATGTCGAGCACGTATTCCGGCTGGCAGAGCCCGGACGCCCGCGCGCGAAGCAGACGGATGAGTTCCTGTCCACCCTCGACATCTACGCGGAAGTGCGACGTGCCGGGCGCGAAGTCGGCGTGGTGCAGGTAGTACGGCTTGATGCGGGTCTCGACGAAGGCGCGCATCAGCGCCTCGAGCGTTTCGATGTCGTCATTCACGCCTTTGAGCAGAACGCTCTGGCTCAGCATCGGAATTCCCGCGTCGATGATCCGCGCGCAGGCGGCCCGTGCTGCTTGCGTCAGCTCGCGCGGGTGATTGGCGTGGAGCGCAACGTAGGTCGCGCCGCGCGCAAGCTTCATCGCCTTCACCAGCTCCCGCGTCACGCGCTCCGGCGCAGCGACGGGAAGACGCGTGTGCCAGCGCAGAATCCGCACGTGAGGGATTTCCGAAATATGCCGGGTCTGCTCGGCGATGCGCCGTGCGCTCAGTACTAACGGATCGCCGCCCGTGACGATCACTTCCCAGATCTCGGGATGCGCGCGGATATAGGCAAACGCTGCGTCCAGCTCACGCGTGGACAGTGCCCCCTCACCGGCGTGTCCCACGTTTTCGCGCCGAAAGCAGAAGCGGCAATAGACGGGGCAGACATGCACGAGTTTGAGCAGTACGCGGTCGGCGTGGCGATGGACGACGCCGCGAACGGGACTGTGCGCATCATCGCCGATGGGATCGGCGCGTTCGTCGGACGATACATTCAATTCTGCTTCGCTTGGCACGAACTGGCGCGCGATGGGATCGTCGGCATCGCTGCGGTCGATGAGTTGGGCGATCGCGGGCGAAATGGCGATCGCGTATCGCGCCGCGACCCGGGAAAGAGAATCGATGCGCGTTTCCGCAATCAGTTTGGCATCGGCGAGCGCCCGCGGGGTCCTGAGTGTCGCGGTCATTTCAGCCCGCATGCGCGCCGCGCGGCAATCTCGAACAGCCGGGGCACGTCGGCGCGTTTCACGTAGCGAATGTGGAACTCACCGGGCTCGGCCACGCCGTCCGGGTGCTCGATATGCATCGTCTCCGCGACCGGGATGAATTTGTCCAGCATGCGGTTGACGGCCGCGTTGCGCGTACGCGTCTGGTGGATCAGCCGTGCGATCGGCGCGGTCTCGAAATACGTCCGGATACGCGAGGGGTAGAGTGCGGTCGAAAGCCCGGCGCCGCGCCGACGCGAATCGGTGATGTGCCAATGGGAATAATTGTTTTCAGGCTCGTACCGGTTGAGCAGCGTGTAGCCGGCGAATTTGCCGTCAAGGGTGATTGCAAAGGCGATGCGCGGCTGATGGGGATCGCCCGAGGGCAACGCGCCATGGAATCGCCGACGCGTAGCGTCCCTGCTTCCAAGCAATGTCCTGTCTATGCCGAGAAAATCGAGAAGCGCATCGCCGCTTTCGTGCCAATAGTCGACGATGTGGGCGATATCGCTCTCCTCCAGATCGCGCAGCCCGGCAAGACCCGCCGCCGTCGGGACGGATGCATGCACGAGTGTCACTCCCCGTTCTCCAGCGGTGTCCAGATCACGTCTGCGATGCGCGGTGCGCCGAGCGCGAGCATGACGAGACGATCAAAGCCTAGCGCCACGCCGCTCGCCTCCGGCATGTGCGCCAGCGCCGCCAGCAAGTCATCGTCGAGCGGGTAACGTTCACCATAAATGCGTTCCTTCTCCACCATTTCAAGTTCGAAGCGCCGACGCTGCTCGGCGGCGTCCGTGAGTTCGCCGAAGCCATTGGCGAGCTCGATACCGCAAGCGTAGAGTTCGAAGCGTTCTGCGAGCCTGGAGTCGTGCGCCGTCGCACGCGCGAGCGCGGCTTCGCAGCGCGGATATTCGTAGAGAATAGTCGGGCGCTCCAAACCCAGACGGGGTTCGATATGCGCCACGAGCAGCTTGCTGAAGAGATCCGACCAATTGTCGTCCGCGGCGGCTTCGATCCCGTTTTGGCGCGCGCTCGAGGCGAGACGCTGGCAGTCGCCTTGTCCATCGTCAGAAAGCGTCGAGAAAAGATCGATGCCGACGAAACGACGGAACGCTTCGGCGACCGTTAAACGTTCCGGCGCGCCGAATGGATCGCAGCCGCGCCCGCGAAACATCAGTAGCCCGGCCGGTACGGCATCCGCGGCAATCCCGATCAGTTCGAGACAGTCTGCGATGACGCGGTCGTAAGGCTCGTCCGCCCGATACCACTCGAGGAGGGTAAATTCCGGCGCGTGAAGATCGCCCCGCTCGCGGTTGCGGAACACGCGCGCGAAATCGAAGATGCGCCGTTCGCCCGCAGCGAGCAATTTCTTGCAGGCGAATTCGGGAGAAGTGTGCAGATAGAAGCGCTCGCGCGCGCCGCCGGGATCGATGCGTTCCGTGGCGAAGGCGTGCAGATGCGTTTCATTGCCTGGCGACCTCTGCAGGATCCCACATTCGACTTCGGTAAAGCCGGCACGCTCGAAATGCCGGCGCAGTGCATGTTTGATGCGGCCGCGCGCATCAAGAGCAGCTCTGCGGTCGGCATGGCGAAGGGCGGTCCACCATTGTTCGCGGGGCATCGGCTCTTGGCCCGGGATTGAGCGGCTGCTATGACCCGCGCGGCGAAGCGCAAGAGGTCATTCGGTGGTTTCGGTTATCGCAAGCAACGTGCGCAAGGGCAATGTGATCGAGAGGGACGGGAAGTTGTATGTCGTCCTGACGGCGGAAAACATCCACCCAGGCAAAGGCACGCCCGTCACACAGCTCGAAATGCGCCGGATCAGCGACGGCGTGAAGATCAACGAGCGCTACAAGACCACCGACACGCTGGAGAAGGCGTTCATCGACGAGCGCACGCACACCTATCTCTATCATGACGGCGATCACTACATTTTCATGGATCCGCAGAACTTCGAGCAGGTGTCGGTGACCGAGGCCGTTCTGGGCGACGCTGCGCCCTTTCTCGTCGAGAACATGGAAGTCCGTCTGGCGCTGTTCAACGGGATACCCATCTCCGTGGAATTGCCGGCGCGGGTCACGCTTGAGATCGCAGAGACCGAGCCGGTCGTCAGAGGTCAAACCGCGTCGGGCTCGTTCAAGCCGGCCATTCTCCGCAACGGCGTTCGCACGATGGTGCCGACCCATATTACGCCGGGCGCGCGGGTCGTAGTGCTGACTGCCGACGGCTCCTATGTGGAACGAGCCAAGGACTGAACGCTCAGAAATACAGGAAATAAATAATTGCGAAAGCGGCGATCACCAGCGCCACGCTGATCGCGAGCACATAGCGCATGTGCCCGGTCATGGCCCCCTGACGCGCTTGCGTCGGTGGCAATTCATCAATGTCGGAATTCGCACGGCCCTTCATCTCTCATTCCCGCGGTGATCGCTTGCTGAAGGGAGGTGCGCGGATCGTCCCGGCCATCCCCTCCTCGAAAACGGCTCCTTCCCGTCGCGGTTCCGTTGCCGCGTCGCAGGCAGGGCGAAACGCGCTTTCTCAAGCGGGCGCTTCGGCTCTAAGGGGGAAGGAAGTGAGCGGACAACCGGTGCGGGGTGTCGAAGGGGCTGGGGCGTACCGGACCGGACATCCGCTCGGGGAATAGAACGCGGTCCCCCCTTTCTGGTTCCGAATTTTTCTTAAGAAAGATGGCCACAAAAAAATATCGCCCTTAAGTCATTGGGAAAACAGGAAATTTTTGCGTCGGAAAGATCAGCGGCAGGGATTGGGCACAAAAATACTTTCGCAATTCTGCTCCCGGACGCTGTACCTCGGATTTCAGGCGGGCGGGCGACCGCGCAGCGCCCCCGAAAACGCACTGACGAGGAGCAGCACGACAAAGACGAGCAGCAGCAGTTTCGCAATCGTGGCGGCGAGACCGGCAAGGGCAAAGAAGCCCAACAGACCGGCCACCAACGCCAGGAGAAGGAAACTCAAGGCCCAACCAAGCATTTGCGGTCTCCCTTTCCAGCCGGAGATACAACGCCTGATGGAGCCGCGTCGTTCCTGCGCGTTAACAAAGGTTGCCAGGCGTCAGCGGGGGCGGAGAAGCAGTGCTCCCAGGACCGCGCCGGCGCCAAGCGAGACCAGGCACGCCGCCAAGGGCTGGCTGCGCACCGAACTCCGCATGGAACTGATATTGCCGGCCGTCCACTTTCCTGCGTCGCCATACGCCGCTTCGGCAGCGTCGAGCGCACCGATCGCGGCGCCGCTCACGTCTTCGACCAACTTGCCGGCCTCCCGGCGGAGCGCGCTCAAATCGGATTGCAGCTCATCGAGTCGCGCGCCCAGGTTCCGCTTGTGCTTTCGACTGCGTCGGAAAATACCCATGTGTTCTGCCTCAACTCTGGTTGCCGTCAGGCTGCTTTGCGTTTGATGGGGTGAAAAAAGAGCGCCTGACCGACAGTCGCCTGCACCGTTTCCGGCAGGAAGGGCTTGGCAATCAGATAGGTTGGTTCGGGTCGCTCGCCGGTGAGAAGCTTTTCGGGGTATGCGGTCACGAAAATCACCGGAATGTCGAAGCTGTCGAGAATATCGCTTACTGCATCGATGCCCGAACCGCCTTCCCCCAAATTGATATCCGCCAGGATGAGGCCCGGCCGCGCGGCCAGGGCCAGTTTGACGGCCTGATCGCGCGTCGCCGCGGTGCCGACGACCTCATGGCCGAGCTCGGCGACGAGATTCTCGAGATCGAGCGCGATGATGGGCTCGTCTTCGATGATGAGCACGCGCGATACCAGCTCCGTCTCGATCGCCCGCTGGGCTTCGATGATCGCGCGCTCGACTTCCTCCGGTGACTCTCCCAGAATGGCACCCGCCTCATCGAGGCTGAATCGACTCCACGGCCGTGAGCAGAAGAGCGGCGCGCCGGGATGCGGAGAGCGCCAGAAGGCGCCCTTCGGGATTGTTGCTGTCGTCTATTTGCGCGGCAGCCGCTTCGTAGTGCGCGGCAGGGCTGGACCATATCTGATGGAAGAGGCGATAAAGCGCAACGCGCGGCGACAGGTCCGGTTCGAGCACATGCTCGCCGGCGAGAAGTGCGGTGAGCGCCGCCCTGACGTAGGCGTCTCCGCTTTCCTGCGATCCGGTCAGGGCGCGGGCATAACGGCGCAGATACGGCAAGTGCGGCGCCAGAGCGTGGGTGACGTTCATTCGAAAATCCTTCGACGACGGCAAGGCTGCCAATTCGGGAACGACTACCAGCATAAACAGTTCCAACGCCAGCCGGAACCATCGGCCGGGAGGGACGTTTGCGAGCCTAAGGGCGGAACCCAGAAGGTGGCGGCCGCTAAATCTTGTATAATCGTCTGCGTTGGAGTGGCACAGGTGGCGACCGCGACTCAAAGGCGGGGTTGGAATGTTGATCCCGTGGTAAAGGAACAGAAGAACGATCTGGAAAAGGCGCGCAACATCCGCGCCCGGCAGCGCGCCTTGGGCCGCGAGCTGAGGCGACTTTACGATAATGTCGCCAAGGAGCCGGTGCCCGACGAATTTCTGGAACTTCTGCACCAAATTGACGAAAGCGGAGAAGGCAAGGCGGGGGCGACGTGACTGCGCCACATCCGGATACTGGAGCGGTACCGCGCGCGAAGGTGGATGCAGACGCGCAATTCAAGACCGATCTGCTCGCCTTGATTCCGTTCCTGCGTGCCTTTGCTCGCTCCTTGTGCGGCAATCAGGAAACCGCGGACGATCTCGCTCAGGAAACGCTCGTCAAAGCCTGGCAGGCGCGCAACATGTTCGCGCCGGGTACAAATCTGAAAGCGTGGTTGTTCACGATCCTGCGCAACCAGTTCTACTCGGACCGCCGTCGTGCCTGGCGTCAGGCACCTTGGGACCAGGACGCGGCCGAGCGAATTCCGGGTTCGAGCGCCGAACAGTCCTGGGCGGCGGAACTATCGGACACGGCGCGCGCGCTGTCCCAGCTTTCCGATGAGCAGCGCGAGGCTTTGATCCTGGTTGGAGCCGGCGGGTTCTCGTATGAAGATGCCGCAGCGATCTGCCGTTGCGCGGTGGGTACGGTAAAAAGCCGGGTGGCACGCGCGCGCAAATCGCTGCTTTCCATTCTGGAGGGCGAAGATCCGCTCCCGCCCTCATCGCAGGCCACGGAAGGCGACGCCGCAGACGCGATCATGGCGCAGCTGGATCGATTGGCGCCCGATGCACCGCTCGCGAACGGAATGAAGCGCCGCCCCAAAGGGGTCACATCGGCATAACGCGGTTCTCCTGCAGCAACGCTCCAGGACGTGTTTGGGGCGCGTTAGGGGATGAGCGCCTCGTCGGGCGCGAGGGCGCTCTCGCGGCGTGCATCCGAGTCCGGCAATGTTTGAAGCAATCGAAGCGAGCTGACGGCGGCCGCGGCAATCGCGAACCCCGAGGCGATGAAGAGCGCATAAACCGGGGCGTGCCGCGCGACGCGACCAAACAGCAACGCGACCAGGGCTGCGCCCATGGTCTGGCCGAGCAGGCGCGCGGTCCCAAGCATCCCGCTCGCGCCTCCGCTACGGGTGCGCGGCGCTGACGCGATCATGGCGCGATTGTTCGGCGTTTGAAAGAACCCGAAACCGAAACCGCACACCATCATGCGCCACGCCACGTCCGCAAAATCGGGGCGCTGCGGCAGGAAGGCGAGCGCGGCGAGGCCGGCTGCAAAAATGACAAGTCCCACCGCGCCGAGCAGTCCCGCCGGATAACGGTCCGCAAGGCGACCAGCGATCGGTGCGGCGCATGCGATGGCAAGCGGCCATGGCGTGATGAGCAGCCCCGTTTGCACGGCCGAATAGCCGAACTCCTGTTGCAGATGGAATGGCAAAGATACCAGCGCCAACATCTGCGCGGCGAAAGAGCAAATGGAGGTGCCCACCGACAGCCCGAACAGGGGAATGCGGAGCAGGTCGATCGGAAATAACGGCGCCTCGCGCGAAAGCTCGCGCCGGACGAGCAGATAGCCGCACACCGCCGCCAGCGTCAGTTCGCCTGCAACAAACCTTCCCGCCTCGCCATGTCCACCCGCATCGATTCCCCCGATCAGGAATCCGAAAGTGCCGGCGCTGAGCACGGCGCCGGCGAAGTCGAAGCGGTGCACCGCGCGAGACGTCTTCGGCAACGCGCGGGCGCCGATCGCAAAGGCAACAATTCCAATCGGTACGTTGACCGCGAACAGCCACGGCCACGGCGCGACGGACAGGATTCCGCTGGCGATGGTTGGTCCGGCGGCTGCCGAGATGGCGACGACGACCGCATTGAGGCCGATGCCGCGCCCCAGCATGCGCTGGGGATAGATGAAGCGGATGAGCGCGGTGTTCACGCTCATGATTCCCGCGGCGCCGAAGCCCTGCAGCACGCGCGCAAGGGCGAGGAGTGTCAGCGTGTGGGAAAGCGCGCAGGCGAGCGACGCGAAGGTGAAGAGCGCCAACCCCGCAAGATAGATCCGGCGATAGCCCATTATGTCGCCCAGCGAGGCGAGCGGCAGCAGCGAAATGGTGATGGCGAGCTGGTAGCCGTTCACCACCCAGATCGAAAACGCGGCATCGGTGTGGAGATCGCGCGCGATGGTGGGAAGCGCCACATTGGCGATGGCGCTGTCGAGCACCGACATGGTGATGCCGAGCGCAACAGTTGCAATCGCCCAGTAACGCTGCGGCACCGGCTGGCCATCGGTGGTTTGGGTCATGCGTCAGCCCGCGCGCAGGCGGCGCTCAAATGTGCAGCGCGTGGCCCAGGGTGCGCAGCGCGGTTTCGTGGAAGGCTTCGCCGAGAGTGGGATGCACATGAATGGTGCCGGCGACGTCCTCGAGAACTGCGCCCATCTCGAGCGCGAGCGCGAATTCGCCTGCGAGTTCGGAGACGTGCGCGCCCACCGCCTGGATGCCCAGAATGCGATGATCATCGCGGCGCGCCAGCACGCGCACGAAGCCGCCTTCGCTACCGGCATCCATCGACAGCGCGCGGCCGCTGGCCGCGAAGGGAAACATCGCGCTGATGATGTCGATGTTGGCGGTCGCATCGTCGCCGGGCGCAACGCCTGCTGTGACGATTTCCGGCTCGGTGAAACAGACGGCGGCAATCGCCACCGGGCCGAAGCGACGCTTGTGTCCGGCGATGATCTCGGCCACCATCTCGCCCTGCGCCATCGCCTTGTGCGCGAGCAGCGGTTCGCCCACGAGATCGCCGATGGCCCACACATTGCGCATCGACGTGCGGCACTGATCGTCGACGCGCACGAATCGCCCATCCATGTCGATAGCCATGTTTTCCAATCCCCAGCCGTCGGTGCAGGGCTTTCGCCCGACCGTGACCAGAATCTTGTCGGCGGACAGATGCTCGGTTGTGCCGGCCACTGTCTTGATCGCGAGCGCCGAGCCCTCCTTCTCATTGACGAGACCCTTTGCCGTTGCTCCCAGGTGAACGGTGACACCTTCGCGGTCGAGCCACTTCTTCACGGGCGCGGAGAGCTCCGCATCGAACAGCGGCAGGACGCGGTCGAGCGCTTCGACGACGGTCACCTGCGAACCCAATTTCCGCAACGCTATGCCGAGCTCGAGTCCGATATAGCCGGCGCCGACGACGACGAGTTTCTCCGGCAGGGCTTCGAGCGACAGCGCTTCGCTCGACGAGATCACCGGCCCTCCAAAAGGCAGGAATGGTAGCTCCGCGGCGACCGAGCCGTTGGCCAAAATGACATGCTCGGCGGTGATCGTGGCGTTATCCTTGCCTTCGACGGTGCAGGTCTTGGCGTCCGAGAAATACGCCCGCCCGGATAGCGTACGAACTTTCGCGCGCTTGCAGAGCGCGGCAACGCCATTGCTGAGCTTGGTGACGATTCCTTCCTTCCAACGCACCAGCTCGGGCATATCAAGCGCGGGCGGCGCGGACAGCGAAATGCCGTGACGGCCTTTCTTGCCGTGCGCGCGATGCATCGTCTCGAATTCGGCGGCGACATGGATCATCGCCTTGGAGGGAATACAGCCGCGGATGAGGCAGGTGCCTCCGAGCCTGTCGGCTTCGACGATCGTGGTGTCGAGTCCCAGCTGGCCCGCACGGATCGCGGCAATATAACCGCCCGGTCCGCCGCCGACGACGAGGACTTTCGTCGTGATCGTTTCGGACATGATTCAAACCATGAAGAGGGTGGCGGGATGCTCGAGCAGCGCTTTCAGCCGCTGGATGAATTCGGCGGCGTCATAGCCGTCGACGACGCGATGGTCGAACGAGGACGAAAGATTCATCATCTTGCGCACGACGATCTGGCCATCGCGAACCACCGGGCGCGCGACGATCGCATTGGGTCCGACGATGGCGACTTCCGGATGATTGATCACGGGCGTGGTCACGATTCCGCCCAGCGCGCCGAGGCTGGTGATGGTGATCGTCGAACCGCTGAGCTCTTCGCGCTTCGCCTTGCCGTCGCGGGCGAGTGCTGCAAGCCGCGCCACTTCGGCGGCGGCCTGCCAGATATCGAGCGCTTCGGCGTGACGGACCACCGGTACCATCAGCCCATTGGCGGTCTGCGTCGCGATACCGATATGCACCGCCGCATGGCGATGGACGACCCCCGCCTCATCGTCGAAGCGCGCATTGATCTGCGGATAGGCGGGGAGGAGCCGCGCCAGCCCGCGCATCATAAAGGGCAGCAGCGAGAGCCTGGGCCGATCCGCTCCGCGCGTGGCGTTCAGATGGGCGCGCAGATCTTCCAGCTCGGTCATGTCGATTTCCTCGACATAGGCGAAATGCGGAATGCGCCGCTTCGATTCCTGCATCTTCTCGGCGATCTTGCGCCGAAGGCCGATCACCTTGATCTCGTCGACGCCGTCGCGTTGCGCGTAACCACCGACGGCGATCGCGGACTTGCCGCCCGCAGCGACGTAGGCATCCAGATCGCCGTGCTCGATCCGGCCGGCAGGACCCGCACCCGGCACGAATTGCAAATGAATTCCCAATTCGTCCGCGCGCCGGCGCACCGCGGGCGAAGCTACCGGCTTGGTTCCAGGCGGCCGCGTCGTGAAGGCGGGCGCGTCAGCAGATTTGGCCGCCCCCTCATCCCGACCCTCTCCCCCAGAGCTGGGGGAGAGCGATTTTTTCTCCGCCTTATGCGCGTCACTCGCTCTCTCCCCTTGGGAGAGAGGGCTGGGGTGAGGGGGCTTCTCCACAGAAGGCACCGCGTTCCCCGCGCCTTCGACGTCGAGCTCGACCAGCGGCGCACCGACGGCCGCCATCTCTCCCGGCGCTCCATGCAGCGAAACAACGACGCCCGTCACCGGCGACGTCATCTCGACGGTCGCCTTGTCGGTCATCACATCGACGAGCTGCTGGTCTTCTTCGATCCTGTCGCCGATCTTCACATGCCAGGCGACGATCTCGGCCTCGGCGGTGCCCTCGCCGACATCGGGCAGCTTGAAGACGTAACGCCCCATCTTTAGTCCCCCATCGCGCGGCGCATTGCGGCGATCACGCGCGCCGGCCCCGGAAAATACTGCCATTCGAAGGCGTGCGGATAGGGCGTGTCCCAGCCGGTGACGCGCTCGATCGGCGCTTCGAGATGATAGAAGCAGCCTTCCTGTACAAGTGACGACAGCTCCGCGCCGAAGCCGCTGGTGCGGGTCGCCTCGTGCACGATCACGCAGCGCCCTGTCCTCTCAACCGAACGGGTGATGGTCTCCACATCGAGCGGGACGATGGTCCGCAGGTCGATTACTTCCGCGTCGATGCCGCTTTCAACGGCGGCCGCCACCGCCACATGAACCATCGTGCCATAGGCGAGCAGCGTCAGGTCGTTGCCCTGGCGCACGATCCCGGCCTTGCCCAGAGGCACGGTGTAATAATCGGTTGGCACTTCGCCGGCCGGATGCTGCGACCAGGGCGAGACGGGATGATCGTGATGGCCGTCGAAGGGCCCATTATAGATGCGCTTGGGCTCGAGAAAAATCACCGGATCGTCGTCTTCGATGGCGCTGATCAGCAGACCCTTCGCGTCGTAGGGCGTCGCGGGGATCACGGTCTTCAGGCCCGCGACATGGGCGAACAGCGCTTCGGGACTCTGGCTGTGGGTCTGGCCGCCGAAAATGCCGCCGCCATAGGGCGTACGGATGGTGATGGGCGCCGTAAAATCGCCCGCGGAGCGATAGCGCAGCCGCGCCGCCTCGGACACGATCTGGTCGAAAGCGGGGTAGATGTAGTCGGCGAACTGAATCTCGACGATTGGCCGCAAGCCATAGGCGCCCATGCCGATGGCCGCAGCAACGATGCCGCCCTCGCCGATCGGCGCATCGAAGCAGCGTGTGAGCCCATATTTTTTCTGCAGTCCGTCGGTGGCGCGAAACACGCCGCCGAAATAGCCCACATCCTCGCCGAACACGAGCACGTCGGGATCTTTCGCGAGCATCACATCCATCGCGGAGTTGAGCGCCTGAATCATGTTCATCCGCGCCATGCTCAGACTCCCACGTCCTGGCGCTGGCGGCGCAAATGCGCGGGCATGTCCTTGTAGACGTCTTCGAACATCGTCTTGACGCTCGCGACCTTGCCGCTGCCCAGCGTCCCGAAGCTCGCCGCTTCCTGATTGGCGGCGCGGACCTGCTCGACCGCTTCTTTTCCGGCTTGCGTGTGCTGCTCCTCGCTCCATTCGCCGAGCGCGATCAGATGCGCTTTGAGCCGCGTCACCGGATCGCCGAGCGGCCAGCTTTTGCCTTCGTCCGCGGGCCGATAGCGCGCGGGATCGTCGCTCGTCGAGTGGCCTTCGGCGCGATAGGTGTAGAGCTCGATCACGGTTGCGCCGAGATTGGCGCGAGCCCGCTCCGCGGCCCACAGCGTCGCCGCATACACGGCGAGGAAATCATTGCCGTCGACGCGCAGCCCCGGTAGCCCGTAGCCGATCGCGCGCGCGGCAAACGTCGTTTGCTCGCCGCCGGCGATCCCCTGAAAGGTCGAGATCGCCCATTGATTGTTGACGATATTGAGAAGCACCGGCGCACGATAGACTGCCG
This sequence comes from uncultured Alphaproteobacteria bacterium, assembly GCA_963812975.1. Lineage (GTDB taxonomy): Bacteria > Pseudomonadota > Alphaproteobacteria > Micropepsales > Micropepsaceae > Rhizomicrobium. Next base: position 186,959 of record CAWEXK010000033.1, read on the forward strand.
CGAATGTCAGCGCGGCATGAAAATCGCCCTCTGCGGTCGCGCCTTCGCCAATCCACGAAGCAGCGATGCGATCGTCGCCTTTGTAGGCCGACGCCATCGCCCACCCCACCGCCTGGCTGAACTGCGTCGCAAGATTGCCCGAAATGGTGAAGAAGCCAAATTCGCGGCTCGAGTACATGACCGGTAGCTGCCGGCCCTTCAGTGGATCGCGCACGTTCGAATAAACCTGGCACATCATGGCGACCAGCGGATAGCCGCGCTGAATCAGCAAACCCTGCTGGCGATAGCTTGGGAAACACATGTCGTGCCGATCGAGCGCCATCGCCTGCGCGATCGCGACCGCCTCTTCCCCGGTGCATTTCATATAGAACGACGTCTTGCCTTGGCGCTGCGCGCGGAACATGCGGTCGTCATAGGCGCGCGTGAGCAGCATGCCTTTGAGACCCTTGCGCAGCGTTTCCGCATCGAGGTGCGGGTTCCACGGCCCCACGGCGTGGTCCTTTTCGTCGAGCACGCGGATCAGCGTGTAAGCGAGATCGGCGATGTCTTTGGCAGGGACAGCTTCATCCGGTCGCCGTATCGCGCCCGCCTCCGAAATCGAGATTCGGCTGAAATCGGGTCGGTCCCCCGGCCGGGCCGGCGGTTCGGGAATGTGGAGGGAAAGCTTCGGTCGATTCGTCATCGATGATTCCGGAAGAAGGGCGCCGAACGGCGGCAGCTGGGCGAATATAGCAGGGGCGCGCAGATATCGTCGCGGGCGGCCGGGCGTCAAGCGTGAGCGCGGTTTTTAGCGGGCGAAGGGCGTGGCGAGGCGCAGGTCGGCCAGGAACAGCGCGTATTCCCGCTCCTTATCCGTCTCCTCGACGCGCAGCAGATAGGACGGGTGAACTGTGACCAGCGCCTTTGCTCCGGCTCCGGCTCCGGCTTCGGCTTCAAGGATGCGGCCACGGCTGCGCCCGATCGGCATCGCCTTTCCGAACACCGATCGCGCCGCTGTCGCGCCCAAGGCGATGACCAGTCTGGGGCGCACGATCTCGCGCTCGCGCGCCAGCCACTGGTGACATGCCTTGATTTCGGCGGTGTCGGGTTTCTGGTGCAAACAAATCTTGCCACGTCGAACGAATTTGAAATGCTTGACCGCATTGGTCACGTAAGCCTTGTCGCGCGCGATGCCGGCCTCGGCGAGCGCGCGGTCGAGGATGCGGCCGGCGGGTCCGACAAACGGCTTGCCGGCGATGTCCTCCCTGTCGCCGGGCTGCTCGCCGACCAGCATCAGCGGCGCGTCCATCGGCCCCTCGCCGAACACGGTCTGCGTTGCCGCGCGCCACAGATCGCAGGCACGACAGGACCGTGAGTCCGCGCGGATGGCATCCCATTGCGCCAGGACCCGCGGTGTCTTCACGGCAGCGGCCCGCTTCATGTCACAACAATCGGCGGCCGTGGGAGCTGGTTCCCTGACGTGCTATACACGAGATGGCGACGTCAAAACGCTGCGTTGGGGCGGGCTACCATGTGCGGGATATTTGGCTGGGCGCTCCCGAGAGCGCGGGCGCGCGATCGCGAGACGCTCGCACGCCTCAGCGATCTGCTCGTCCACCGCGGACCTGACGGCGCGGGCTGCTGGCTGGGCACGACAGCGGACGGTGGACATCAGATCGGCTTTGGCCATCGCCGTCTTTCCATCATCGACATCGCGGGCGGTGCGCAGCCGATGTGGAGCGCCGACGGCACGGTCGGGATTATCCTGAACGGCGAGATCTACAACTATCTCGAACTGCGCGAGGAGCTGCGTGCGCGCGGCCACGTCTTTGCGACGCAATCCGACACGGAAGTCCTGATCGAAGCCTATCGCGCCTGGGGCATGGGCGCGCTGTCGCGCCTGCGTGGCATGTTCGCCTTCGCCCTCTGGGACGCCAGGACGCAGCAGCTTGTGCTCGCGCGCGATGCCTTCGGCAAGAAGCCGCTTTTCATTGCCGAGGGCGGACATGGATTTGTCTTCGCCTCCGAAATTGAGCCTTTGCTCGCTTTTCCCGACATTTCGCGAACGATCGAGCCCCAGGCCCTCGGGCAATATCTCCTGAACCGCTATGTGCCCGCGCCGCTCACCTTCTTCCGGGCGGTGCGAAAGCTTCTGCCCGGCTGGGCGGCGGTGTGGAAAGACGGACGTTGTTCAACTCTGCGCTATTTCACGCCGCCGCTCGCCGAAATCGAACCCGATCTCGTCAGCTTCGACCAGGCAGTCCGCGAATTCGCCGCCATCTTCGACGATGCGGTGCGCATCCGCATGCGCAGCGACGCGCCTTATGGCGCCTATCTCTCCGGCGGCATCAACTCCTCGGCCATCGTCGCTGCCATGGCGAAACACAGCACCGCCCCCATCCGCACCTTTTCGGTGGGGTTTCGCGAGGAAGCGTGGTCCGAGCTGCACCATGCGCGATCGATCGCTGCGCGCTTCGGCACCGAGCATCGCGAGCTGGTGGTCGAGCCCGACGCCTTTCTGGCGCATTGGCCGCTCGCGGTCCGCCGGCGCGGCGCTCCCGTCAGCGAGGCTTCCGACATTCCGATCCTCATGCTGTCGGAGATGGCGGCGCGGAGCGTCAAGATGGTGCTGACCGGCGAGGGCTCCGACGAAATGCTGGGCGGCTATCCCAAGCACCGCGCAGAAAAGTGGGTCGCTCTCTATCAGCGTCTGCTGCCCCATGTGCTGCATGAGGGGCTGGTACGCCGAGCCGCCGCCGCGACGAATAGGCCGCGGCTGCGGATTCTCGCGGCCGCCCTGGGCGAACGCGACGCCGCGACGCGCCTGCGTGTCTGGTTCGGCGGCATCGCGGCATCGGAACGAATCGCGCTGTTGGGCAATTCGGCGTGCATCTCGCCTCCGGATCTCTTTCCTTTCTCCATCGCAACGCGCTCTGCGCTGCGGCGGACGCTGTTTTTCGATCAGACATCCTGGCTGCCCGACAATCTGCTCGAGCGCGGCGACCGCATGATGATGGCGGGCTCAATCGAAGGGCGCATGCCGTTCATGGATGTCGAGCTGGCACGCTTCGCGGCGCGCCTGCCCGACCGCTTCCTCGCGCACGGCCGCGGCGGCAAGCGCGTGCTGCGCGCCGCGATGCGAAAAATATTGCCGCGGGAGATTCTTTCGCGCAGAAAGTTCGGCTTCCGCGTGCCGTTCTCCGACTGGTTCCGGGGACGCTATCGCAGCGAGCTGCGCGACCTGCTCGCGAGCGATGCCTCTTCCACGGCGCGGCTTTGCGACCGTGCCGCCCTGGACCATCTGCTCGACGAGCACCTCGACGGACGCCGCAACAATGAACGCATCCTCTGGACGCTTGCCAACCTCGAACTGTTCCTGCGCGCCTTCCGCCCCGAGGGGATCGATGCCCTGTCCGGCACCGAGGCCCGCCGCGCCGCATAACAGCGAAACCGTCTGTCTCGCCCGCGAGGCCATTTACAAGTCCCGCCGCGCGCGCCGCTAAAACGCAAAGCCGTCTGCGTGAGAAGCTGGAGATCGTCAACCGGATAGACGGCATCCGTGGATCATTTCCCTATAACGCACTTTGGTGAGTGGGCCGTTCCACGTGCAGGAGTCAGACTTTCGCACCCACGACGCGGATGCAATGCTACATCGCCACCGTCGCTTCGATCTCGACCTGGGCTTCGTCCTCGACGAGGCCGCTGACCTCGACGACCGACATGGCGGGGAAATGGCGGCCGATGACGGCGCGATAGGCGGCGCCGATCTCGGTGCTGCGCGTTTTGTATGCGTGGCGATCGGTGATGTACCAGGTCAGCCGCACGATTCGTTGCGGTCTCGCGCCTGCAGCTTCGACGACCGCGCAGATGTTTCGCAGCGCCTGGCGGACCTGTTCGACCAGATCGGGCGGGAAGGCGCCGGTTTCGTCCCACCCCACCTGGCCGGAGACGAACAGCAATCCATTCTCGATCACCCCGCTTGAATAGCCGCGCGGGCGTTTCCAGGCGGGAGGATCGACGAGCTTCATCGTGCCGCGTTTTCGCGCAGGAGATAGCGCTGCACCTTGCCGGACGGATTGCGCGGCAGCGCGTCGAGATATTCGATCGCGCGCGGATATTTGAACGGCGCGATATCGGCCTTGACGAAATCCTGGATCTCCCGCGCGAGCCCGGGGGAGCGCAGGCAGTCAGGTTTCAGAACCACGAAAGCCTTGACGATCTGGCCCCGCGCGGCATCCGCCGCTCCGATCACCGCGCATTCCTGGATTGCCGGATGGCGCAAGAGCGCCTCCTCCACCTCGAATCCCGAAATGTTGTAGCCCGCGGAGACGATCATGTCGTCGGTGCGGCTCTGAAACCAGAAGCAGCCATCGTCATCCATTGCACACGCATCGCCGGTGATGTTCCAGCCGCGGCGCACGTAGTTTTCCTGCCGCGGATCCTCGAGATAGCGGCACCCCGTCGGGCCCTTCACCGCAAGGCAGCCGGTCTCCCCGGGAGCGACGTGATTGAACTCCTCATCGAGAACGGCAGCCACATAGCCGGGGACGGCCTTCCCCGTCGCGCCCGGCTTTGCCTCGGCAAGTGGACTCGAAAGAAAGATATGCAGCATCTCTGTCGCGCCGAGGCCGTTGATGATTCCTTTTCCGGCCGCTCGCTGCCAGCCCTCGAGAGTCGGAACCGGAAGATGTTCGCCTGCCGAAACGAAATGCCGGACGTGCGAAAGGTCCTGGCGCGCTGCGCGCGCGCTCATCGCGCGATAGGCCGTCGGCGCGGTCATCAGCACGCTCGGGCGGTATTCCACGACGGCGTCGAGCAAGTCGTCGGGCGTGCCGCCCGGGAGAAGAACGGAAGCCGCGCCGTAGCGGAGCGGAAAGACCAGATGGCCGCCCAGTCCGAACGTGAAGGCCATCGGCGCGCTGCAAAGAAACAGATCGTCCTTGTGAGTCCCGAAGAATCGAGCGCGGAAAGGCATCGGCGATGGCGAGCACGTCGCGATGAAGATGGACCGTCGCTTTCGGCTTGCCCGTGGTGCCCGAGGTGAAGGCGAGGAGCGCGGGATCGCTCGCCCAGGTGTCGACGGCGCTGAACGCATCCGGCTTGCCACGCATGCGCCGCTCGATCTCGGTCGCGGCAGAACGGCCGTCGCGCGAATAGCTCGCGATGCGCCCGCCCGACTGTTCTGCCGCGGTCGTCAGCTCCTCGAGCAAACCCTCTTCGCATAACGCGAGATCGACACGCGCTTTCTCGAGCATGAAGAGGAGTTCCCGCGCCCTGAGCAGCGGCATCGTCACGACCACGATGGCGCCCACCTTCAGAACTGCGAGCCAGAGCGCGCACAGCATCGGACTATTGATGCCGCGGAGCAGCACGCGCGCACCTGGCGTGAGCGCGTAATCCTGCACGAGCACGGCAGCGACCCGATTGGAGTCGCGGGCGAGTTCGCCATAGGTCCATTTGCCGCCCGGAAAGAGCAGGGCGGTGCGGGCGCCCCAGCCCGCCGCGATCGCGCGGTCGATCAATTCCGCGCCCGCATTCATTCGTTCGGGATATCGAAACTCCGGCCGGTCGAAGAGGAATTCCGGCAGGAGTTCCCGAGAGGGAAGCCGGTCGAGAACAAAGCGGTCGAGATGCGCAGTCTGCAAACCCCGTTCTCTCAATTGCCTTCGAATTTTGGTACTTTCCTAGCGGCGAACGCCTGCCAGGCGCGGCGGAAATCCTCGGTTTGCATGCACAACGCCTGCGCCTGGGCTTCGGCGTCCAACGCGTCATCGATGCCCATGTTCCACTCGCGATGCAGCATCCTCTTGGTCATGGCATGGGCGAAAGTCGGACCTTGCGCCAGCTCGCCCACCACGCGCAGGGCCTCCGCGAGAAGTTCCGTCTCGGGCGCCAGCCGGCTGTAGAATCCCCACCGCTCACCCTCCTCGGCGGTCATGACGCGGCCGGTAAAAAGCAGCTCCGAAGCGCGTCCGTGGCCAATCAGGCGTGGCAGGATCGAGCACGCTCCCATGTCGCAACCCGCCAGACCGACGCGAACGAACAGAAAGGCGGTTCTGGCGCCGGGCGTTGCCAAGCGGATGTCCGAAGCCATCGCGAGAATTGCGCCAGCACCCGCGCAGGTCGCCGTCCACGGCTGCAACGATCGGTTGAGGGCAGGCGCGCATCGCACTTACCAGATCGCCGGTCATGCGAGTGAAATCGAGAAGTCCGGTCACGTCCATCTTCGTGAGCGGACCGATGATGTCGTGCACATCGCCGCCGGAGCAGAAATTTCCGCTCGGCGCCGGTGATCACGATCGCCTTCACGTCGGTGGGCATTGGCCAGAGCGCGAAACAGGTCGCGCAGTTCGGCATAGGATTCGAAGGTGAGCGGGTTTTTGCGCTCCGGTCGCGACAGCGTGACAATCCCGACACTGCCGTTGAGCGCCCAGCGGAAATGCCTGGGCGAATAAGCTGCATCTATCGTTGCCATGCGCTCCCTCTACATGATTTCTCCGCCGGCGACGGCGATCGCCTGACCGGTTATCGACTCCGCGCCTGGTCCGCAAAGCCACGCAACCGCATCGGCCACTTCTTCCGGCCGAATCAGCCGTCGCTGCGGATTGTTGCGGACCAGTTCGCCGACGATCTCGGCCTCGCTTCGAGCGGTTTTGGCGATGATCGTAGCGACAGCCTTGCTCACCAGCTCCGTGTCCGTGTAGCCGGGACAGACGGCGTTGACGGTGATTCCCATACGTGCAGTTCTCCATCGCGAGCGCGCGCGTCAGTCCCACCAGCGCATGTTTCGCGCGACATAGGCGCTGACATAGGGTAACCGCGCAGTCCCGCGATGCTCGATATATTCACGATGCGTCCCCAGCCTGAGCTCGACCATCGCGGGCAGCGCGGCGCGCGTGCAGCGAAATGCCGAAGAAAAATTGACGGCCAGCATCCGTTCGAGCATCGCGTCATCGGTCTTCAGGAACGGGGCGCTCTCCACTGCCCCCGCATTGTTGATCAGGATGGCGATCGGCGCGCGGGCATGGGCTTGCGCGAACGTCCTTTGCACCTGCGATGGATCGGTTACATCGCAGACCACGGCCTGCGCATCGGGGTTGCGCGCCGCTTCGCGACGAAGCGACTGCGCGTCGCGGCCGATCAGCGTCAACTGCGCGCCCATCTGCGCCAGCCGGGCCGCTATCGCGGCGCCGATTCCGCGCGAAGCGCCCGTCACGACGGCATGGCGTCCCGCCAAGGAAAGTTCAGCGGGCACGGCCGAATTCCGTATCAGCTGGTCGCGACCCGCCCAGTAGGGCTTGGGCCAGGAAATCTCGTCATATCCCTGCTGCGCCGCGGCGCGAAGCGTCCAGTAGGGATCGGCCAGATGCGGTCGCGCCAGACAGCAGAGATCGGCGCGTCCCGCGGCCAGGATGCTGTTCACATGATCGATCTCGTAAATATTGCCGACCGCCATCGTCGCCACTCCCGCCTCGTTGCGGATCGAGATCCGAGAACGGCGTCTGGAACATGCGCCCGTAAAGTGGTCGGGCCTCGGTTGAGGTCTGGCCCGCCGAGACATCGACGATGTCAGCGCCTGCCTCGGCGAAGCTGCGCGCAATGACGAGGGCTTCGGCCTCGCTGTTTCCCGCGTCGCCAAGCCAGTCCGTGGCGGAGATGCGGACTGATATTGGCCGCTCGTCGGGCCAGACGCCGCGCATCGCGGCGAACACCGCCAGGGGAAAGCGCAGCCGATTCTCGATTGCGCCGCCATACTCATCCCGGCGCTTGTTCATGGCCGGGGTGAGGAAGGCGGAGAGCAGATAGCCATGGGCGGCGTGAAGTTCGATCATGTCGAAATCGCAGGCGAGCGCGCGCTTGGTGGCCCGGATGAACTCCTCGATCACGCGCTCCATGTCGGCCGCTCGGTCCATCTCGCGCGGCATCTGATTGCGCGGCGACCACGGAACGGCAGACGGCGCGATAAGCGGCCAGTTGCCGATCGACAGTGGTTCGTCCTCGCCCTCCCATGGCACCTTGGTCGAGCCTTTCGGCCCGGCGTGACCGAGCTGAAGCGAAATTTTCGCGTCGGTCTGGGAGTGTACGAAATCGACGATGCGACTCCACGCGCGTTCATGGTCGTCGGTGTATATCCCGGCGCAGCCCGGGTGTGATGCGCGCGTCGGCCGACACGTCCGTCATTTCCGTGACCAGCAGAGCGCGGCACCTCCCTGCGCGCGGGCGCCATAATGCACCAGATGGAAATCACCGGGCAGACCATTGACGGCCGAATACATCGACATCGGCGAAACGACCACCGATTGGACGAGCGTCAGTCCGCGCAGACGCAGCGGTGCGAACATGGGTGGCCGTGGGCCGGCATGCCGCCACCCCCGCACGCCGCACGAACCAGGTTTCGAGGCCCTCCAGCCAGGTGCGGTCCCGCAGCCGGAGATTTTCGTGGCTGATTCGTCTGGCTGCGCGTCAGCAGCGAATAGGCGAACTGGATCGGCTCCAGACCGACGTAGCGCGGCACATGCTCGAACCATTCGGTGGAGTTGCGCGCCGCGTTCTGCAGCCTGATCACTTCGAGACGGCGCGTCGGCCTGAAAGGCATCGAGCGCCTGCTCGCGACATGCCATGGTCATGCACCGAAGAGGCAAGCGCGTTCGCGTCTTCGAGAGCAAGCTTGGTGCCCGAACCGACGGAGAAATGCGCGGAGTGCGCAGCGTCTCCGATCAGCACGATCTTGCCGTTGTGCCAGCGCTCGCAGTTGAGCACCGGAAAATTCAGCCACGCCGAGCCGCGCAGATGGCGCGCATTGCTCATCAGCTTGCGGCCGCTCGAGATGGGGAGCGAAAATACGCTCGCAGATCGCGATGGCTTCTTCGGTGCCGGCGCGTTCGAAGCCGAGCCCGCGCCAGGTGGCTTCGCTGCACTCCACGATGAAGGTCGATGTTTCGGGCTCGAAGCGGTAGGCATGCGCCCAGTATCCAGCCATGTTCCGTTTCGTTGAAAATGAAGGTGAACGCGTCGAATTTCTGCCCGGTGCCGAGCCAGATGAATTTGTTGGCCCGCCGCTGGATGCTCGGACGGAAGATCGCCGCTTGGGCGGTACCGGGTGGCGCTGTTGATGCCGTCGCTCGCCACGATGAGGTCGGCGTCGGCGAAAGCGGCGGCATCCGCCTCGCATTCGAAGCGGAGCTCCACGCCCAGCGCGCGGCAGCGTTCCTGCAGGATGTCCAGGAGATGCTTTCGGGCGATACCGCAGAAGCCATGCCCGCCCGACCGGGATCCGCTGCCCGCGGAAATGGACGTCGATGTCGTCCCAATGCGCAAAAGCCGGTGATGGCGGCGGCGCTGTCGGGGTCGGTTTCGCTCAGCACGTCGATGGTCTGGTCGGAGAACACGACGCCCCAGCCGAACGTGTCGTCGGCGTGGTTGCGCTCGACTACGAGCACCTCGTGGCGGCGGTCAAGCCGTTTGAGGGCAATCGCGAAATAGAGGCCGGCGGGACCGCCGCCCACGCAAACCGCTCTCACCGCGAATCAGGCTCCTTCCGGCTCCGCTTTATTTAAGGTTCAAAGCGCGTGCGGGTAAAGCCGCGCGCTTGACGCTACGGCGTCCGGTTGGTTCCGTGGGCACCGAGCCGGAGATCGCCCATGAAGCCGCTCTTCGTGCAGATCAAATGCGAACTCGGACAGACCTATCACGTCGCCGAACTGCTGATCGATACGGTGGAGGAAACCG
>CAWEXK010000034.1:0-25828 GCA_963812975.1 uncultured Alphaproteobacteria bacterium
GCGTTGATCTGCCGCGGCGTTCATTCCCGTGGGCGTCATCGCGATGCTGGCCGCGGCCGCATTCCTCGCGGCACATTCCTTGCGCGCACGACAAGGCGTCGCTTCGCCGTTCGACGGGACGGGCAGCCGGAGGAACATGTCGCGCGCAGTTCCACCAATTGTCTCAGCAGGCTGAGTTCAGAGTTCGTCGCTGCGTCGGGGGGATGTTGTCGCGCCGCGTCTGCGGGCTCGCGTCGGCGCCGCGCGAAAAGGCGCATTCACCAGATCATCGCACTGAAGATGTTCGAGAAATCGTCGGTCCAGGGCGTGCCCGGGCGTTCCCCCTTTATTGGCTGCCATCTTTTTTCGGAGGCCAGAAACGCCAGATCCGCTTCGCCGGCCGCCACGACCATCCACTCCGCTGCGCTTGCGCCCTCTTTTGCCTGCCTTGGGGACGGCAGAAATAACTGATGTCGGCCGGCCGCTCCGACATCCTCGACTAACGTTGCCAGTGGGGGCGCGAGTTCGCAGGAATTCGTTGCTGATATTGAAAAGCACGATCCCATGCGGCCTCAACTTTTGCAGATAAAGCGCGAGCGCCTCCTTCGTCAGCAGGTGCGTCGGGATGGAATCCAGCTGAAAGCATCGATGACGATGAGATCATATTGCGCGTCGGGAATCCTTTTGAGCGACAGCCTGCCGTCTCCGATAACCACCCGCGAATTGCCGCCGCAATCGGCAAGGTAGTGGAAATAACGCGTATCGCGCGCTATCTGCTCGACCGCGCTGTCGATCTCGAAGAAAGTCCAGCTGTCGCCGGGTCTGCGGTAACAGGCGAGCGCCCCGGCACCCAGCCCGATGACCGCCACGTTCGGCCGAGGCGCGGACAGGGCAAATATCTGGCCCACGGGTCCGGAGCGCGCATAGTAGGCGAGCGGCTCGCGTTGCAACGCGGGATCGGTGAACTCCGTCCCATGCATGGTTGTCCCGTGAATGAGCGCAGTCTCGCGACCGTCGTCGCTGAGCTTGACCTTGTTGATGCCGAAAAAGTTGCGTTCGGTTGCCAGGACGCCGACCGAATCGTGTACCACCAGGGTGGTACCCATTACCGCCGCGACGCCAAGGGCAAATCGGAGTGGGCGATCGGCAAAGCTGTAGAGCGCCACTGCGCATGGGATCACGCAGACAAGACGGCCGACAAGGCCGAGCCTGTCGGCATGAAACACGCCATAGGCCATCGCCGCGACCGCGATCGCGAGCAGCAGCGGGCCCAGCATGTCGAATATGGAAAAAGGCTTGTGAGCGTTGCCTGCAAGACTGCGCAGGGCACACGCCGCAATGAGGGCCAGGTAGTATTCATAGTCGGATGAAAAAATCAGCGGCGCGACGAGCGCGTTGAAGACGCCACCCGCAGCGCCACCGATCGACATGCAGAAGTAGAACGAAGTGAGGTTTTCCGCGGCGGGCCGTCGTCTGGCAAGCTCGATGTGACAGACCAGCGCCGTTGCCGCAAACGCCAGCAGGTGCGCGCCCATCACCAGAATGACGGAGCCCCTCATTCCGAAGATCAGAAGCAGCATCAGCAGGGTCGCCACCACGACGACGGCGATGGCCTGCAGCTTCAACGTCCATGCGGCCGGCGAAATCGAATTTCGTGCGAAGGCGACGATGAATGACATCAGGTAAAGCGCGAGCGGAACGATCCAGAGCAGCGGCACCGAGGCGATGTCGGTAGTGATGTAGGTTGTGACCCCCAGGAGCAGGCTCGACGGAACGAACGCCAACGCGACCCATGTCAGGCGCTGATTCAGGCCGGGCGCCGCGGGCGAAATCGACCTGGCCACGATCGGCACGTGACGCGCCGGTTCGTGGTCCATCAGCCGAAACAGACCGACGATGACGAAGAGCGCGAGCAGACATTCGTAGCCCAGCGTCCAGGCGTTGCTCTGTCCGGCAAGCGCCATGCGCGGCTCGAGGAGGACGGGAAAGGACAGCAATGCGAGAAGACTGCCGAAATTGCTTGCGCTGTAAAGAAAATAGGGATCGCTGCTGAACCGATGACGATTGCGCGCAAACCACGCTTGCAGCAGAGGGGCCGATGCCGACAAGGCGAAGAAGGGCCAGCCCACCGAGACGGCGAACAGACCGACGAGCCAATATATTGGAGTGCTGCCCGTCGGCGGCGCCAGGCTGGGCGAAACCGCCAGAGGCAGAAACAAAAGTCCGAAGGCCAGGACCGCGCCGTGAATCCCGACTTGCCAGCGCAGGCTGGCGCCCCAGCGCGTCAGAAAATGCGCATAGCCGTATCCTGCCAGCAGCATGAGCTGAAAGAACATCATCGCCGTGTTCCACACGGACGGCGAGCCGCCGAGGAGCGGCAATATCATCTTGGAATAGAGGGGCTGCACCCAGAACAGCAGAAACGCGCTGAGGAAGCTCGCCGCGCCAAAGAGGATGATCGGTGTCGAGCTTGCCAGGAACGATGCCGATCCCGATGGCGCGACCGCGGTCTGTTGCGTGGTCATTTCCAGCAGCCTAGGGACCAAGTCCTAATGTTCATTTATCAACGCACGCGGTTGTCCGAGACACGGATCGGGAGGTCGGATGCGCTCGGCCTTGTCGCGCCGCGGCAGCGCATCGCGGGACATCTACGCCATGACTAGCCGGGAAGGATCGCGTTTGTACGCGGCCGCAGCTTCGTAAAAGCCCAGCCAGAAACTCGGGCGGGCCGCCCGCCCGGAACGCGCGCAACGACTTTCATGACCGCCCATGCGAGCGCGATACACAACCCTACCACCACAACGGCGTTCAGCGGGCGCGGCCCATGTGAAAGGCCAAAGAGCGGTGTGTAAGTCGCAAGCAGGATCACACCGGGATGGACGACGTACAGTGGGTATGACAACTGACCTAGAATCCCGCAGAACCGCGGTGCCTTGTGGTCCGACCGGATCAGGAGGCAAACCAGCAAGGGCGAGATGATTGTGACGATGATCGCGTCGATCGTGGGTGTGGCGGTATAGGTTGGAATGACTGCAATACCGAGCCACGCCGCCAGGAGAATTTCGGTCGAAATGACCGGTAAACGTTCAAAGACCCGGTGCGTGTGAATCCGGTAGATCAGCACTCCCGCAGAAAACGCGGGTATGCAGCGAAGGATACCCCACGGGAAAAGAGTCGATCGTTCCGCGCCCACGCACCAGCCGACGCCGGTATGATATCCGCCAAACGTCATCAGCATCCATCCGAGAACGGTCACCACGAGCAGGCTCGCTGTGTTCCAGCGGAACATGCGGCACCCGTAAACAATGTATGCACCCCATTCCGCGAACAGCGACCACGCTACGCTGTCCATGGGCGGATAAAGCACTCCGTCCGTTGTTACGTAGTCCGGAATCAGCAGAAGAGTTGTGACCGGAACGAACAGCCAGATCATCCACCAGGAGTTGCGCGCGGCGAGCACGCCCGCCGTTGCCATCCCGATGAACATCGCGACGTTGATGGCCGCGCCGAGCCAGTAGGTGGGAAACAGGCGGCGAGCGCGCGTCTTGAGGAAATCCAGGGGCCGGCCGCCGTCGATCAGCCTGCGCTCGTAAGTCAGCGCGATGACGAAACCGCTCAAAATGAAGAACACGTCGACGGCGAGAAATCCGTGCTGAAAGAATGCACCCTTATGGAAAAAATCGTTGCAATGAAAAAATACAACGGTCAGCGCACAGACGCCCCGCAGGCCGTCGAGCCCGAGAAATCGCTTCGAGGTCATCCGGCAAGATAACTACGAATTGGATTAACGAATCCGAAACCTGCTGGAGATCCGATGACGATCCCCATCGTCAATCCGCGCCCGCAGCACGTGGCGTCCGGCATTCACAACATTCAAGCTGTTGTGCATCCGACCTTTCCTGGACCCTGACACCAGCGATCGGTCTCGGGCAGGGCGCCAACCGTCGAACACGATCTTGCTCCGGCACCCGCTTAACGAGACGGCAATCCGACCCTCCTACAACCCTCCTCGATGTCCGACGCCTTTCTTCCGTTCTTCCAGCCGGAACCGCAATTGCGCATTCGACCGATTGAACCGGCCCATATTTCCGATGGCGGTTGCCGCCAGCAGACGTCGTGAGGAAGCGCTTCATTGCGTTGGATGGCATGCGCGGCGTCTGCGCGCTTACAGTATTTCTTTATCATTTGATTCCCTTGCACGGACACGTGCGTGGAATCGGTCACGGCTATATCGCCGTGGATACGTTTTTCATGATCAGCGGCTTTGTGATTGCAAGCTCTTACGAGCAACGCCTGCGCAACGGAATGTCGATCATATCGTTCTTGCGGGCACGGGTGAGGCGCCTCGGGCCGGTTTATTGGTTGGGGCTGGTCCTTGGCGCAATATGCTGGGGATTCATCCTGATTGCTTTGAACCACACGCGCCCAGAGCTCACCATTCCCGCGCTTCTCAGACTTGTCGTTCTCGAGTCTCTTCTCATTCCGGCACTTGGGAGCTCATTGAGCGCGTTCACGTTGAATACCCCCGCGTGGTCCATTTTTGGCGAAGTCGTCGTCAACCTTCTCTATGCGCGGACGATCAGATGGCTGAACCTTAGAATGCTTGTAGTGATCGTCTGCGCGGGCTGGCTGGCGACTGCGCTGATCGCGATGAGATCTCCCGATCATTGGAATTTCGGCTGGTCCGGCGATGCGATACTGGTATCGCTCGTTCGTGCGACGCCGGCCTTCGCGATGGGAGTGCTCCTCTATAGACTGTCGATCTCTGGATGGCTCTCGCGCCTACCCGCACTGCCTGCATTCCTGCCGATGGGCATCTGGTGCAGTCTGGCTGTGACACCCAACCTTTTTAATCCCGTGTTCACAGACGCGATCTCCGTCACCGTGATCACGCCCGTTTTGATCGCATGCCTGATAAGAGCCAGAGAGCCAGCTTCCGGATGGCATGCACAATTGGGACATCTTTCATATCCACTTTATCTGTGTCAGATGCCGGTCATCCTGATGGCCAATGCGGTGAGCCCTGCGTGGAATGCGTGGCAAATGGTCCTGCTCGGTGCGTCAGTGGCCGCGGTGACGTTGGCGCTCGCTTATTTCGTAGCTGCTTGGCTGGAACCGCCACTATCGGAGCCGGGCACCGCACGAGGGTCCACGGAGGGTGTCGCCAACCGAGCTGAGGCGCTCGTCGGCTGAGACGCCTTTCAGACCGCATTTAACAGGAAAGCAACCACGCCCCGGCTATTTCTTGAGCCATGGCGGCAACTCAATCCGAACCAGCACCTGGACAGAGCCGCGCGCCGTCGCGCGCGGGCATTGTCGTATTGGCGATCGTCTCAGCACCCGGCATCGCGTTCGTTGTTTTGCTTACCGTTATGTGCGGATTGCATCAGTTGAATTTTGATGCTCGTGGCCACCCCCTCGTCGACGATTTCGTCTCCATCTGGTCGGCAGGACGACTTGTGCTACAGGGGCATGCGCTTGCCGCCTATGATCCGCATCTGAGACACGCCGCCGAAATCGCGACCGTCGGACATCCTTTCAAGGACGTGATCGGCTGGTGGTACCCGCCGCTCTTCCTGTTCGTCGCCGCCGCGCTTGCGTGTCTTCCCTATGCGGCCGCGTTCAACGCGCTGAATGACGTGACGCTGCTCCTGCACGCAGGCATCACTGTCGCGATCACCAGGCGGGGCGAAGGGTTCTTGCTCGCTGCGGCTGCGCCGTGGGCAATGTTCGGGATGATGCGGGGTCAAAACCAGTTCCTGACAGCATCCATCGTCGGCGCGGTGCTCTTGATGCTTGAGCGCCGCCCTGCGGTCAGCGGTATTCTTCTGGGACTTTTGAGCTACAAGCCGCAACTCGGTTTGCTGTTTCCGATCGCGCTTGCGTTTGGCGGATACTGGCGTGCTTTTGCCTGGGCATGCGCCGGCACGGCATTCTGGACGGCGCTGTCGGGCGCCGTTTTTGGATTCGACACGTTCCTGCCATTCATTCACGGACTTTCGGTCGTAGACCGGGAAGTGATGGTCACCAATCCCGACTATCTCCCGTGCCTGCAAAGCCTTTATGGTCTTGCCCGGTCCCTGGGCGTCCAGGAATGGATCGCATGGTCCATGCAGGCCTGCCTCAGCGCCGCCTGTGTGGTAGCCGTTGCCGGTCTGTGGCGCAGCAGGGCCGCGTTCGAATTGAAAGCGGCCGGCCTTGCTACGGCCATACCGCTCGTTACGCCTTACATCTGGGCTTACGATCTCACCACGCTGTCCGTTGCGCTCGCCTTTCTCTACCGGTTCGAGCGATTCAGCTGGAAAGAGTGGGCGGCAGTGGCGGTCGCGATTTTGAGCTTCGGTGTTTTCTGGTGGGGGAGAGCGCATCCGGCCGCGCTTATCGCGTGCCCCGCTATTGGCGCGATCATCTGGTGGCGTTTGTTGAAGGCCGATTCCGTCACACAGCAGGGCGTCGTCGAACCTGTTTGTCGTCGTTCAGATGTCGGAATCCGGGCTGCATTGGCGTCAGCGCTGTCACCCAAACCGAGGTTTGAGTGAAGTCGACCGCCACGTCCGCCCAGCGCACCTGGAGCGCCCACGCGCTCTTTGTGGCAGGTACATTTGGCGTTTTCTCGGGCTACGTGGCCGGACTGGCCATGATGCTCGGTCGGCGCAGCTGGATATTGGCGGCGAGCGGCAAACCTGTACCTTGCGATTTTCTGGCCTATTGGGCTTCGGGCCTCGACGCTCTTTCAGGACATGCTGCCTCCGCTTACGATCCGAACGCACAACACGCTGTGCAGGTATTTGCCGCGGGGCCGTCCCCCAATTACTACTATTGGAACTACCCGCCCCTGTTCTTTTTTGTGGCAGCACTCCTGGCGAGCGCGCCCTATCTCGTCGCCTTTCTCGGCTGGGTAATCTCAACCGGTGCGACCTACGCCGTCACCATCGGCGCGATTGCGCGCCGATGGGAAGGTATCCTGGGCGCCTGCGCCTCCCCTGTTGTCTTGCTGACGGCTTTCGGGGGGCAAAATGGATTTCTAACCGCGGCTGTGCTGGGCGGAGTTCTTCTCTTCCTCCCAACTCGACCAGTTATCAGCGGCATTCTTCTCGGACTGATGACGTACAAGCCGCAATTTGGAATTCTGCTTCCGATCGCGCTGATCTGCGGCGGTCATTGGCGGACACTTTGCTCCGCCACGATCACAGCGATCTTTGCGGTTGGCATTTCCGCATGGGTATTCGGAGCGGGCGCATATCTAAGCTTCTACCGGTCCCTCCCCGTCGTTGCACATGCGTACCTTACCCTCGGTGGCGAGGGATGGGGGAAGATGCAAAGCTCGTACGCCATCGCGCGCCTTCTCGGCGGGGGGGACCTGTCAGCTTGGGTTGCACAAGCCGCGGCAATCGGGATCTGTGTACTTGCAATGGCCTGGCTTTGGCACAAGGAAGAGGCATACGAGTTGAAAGCGGCAGGCCTCGCGGCAGCGGTAATGCTCTCGACTCCGTACGTGCATATCTATGATTTTCCTGTCTTTGTCGTAGCCTTGGCTTTTCTGTATCGCCACCGCCCATTCGACCGCCTCGAATGGTGCGGCGTGGTTGCCATCAATCTCTTGATGCTGACCTTCCTGGCGCAGACAACCCCAATCGGGCCGGGAATCGCCGTTCTTATCGGCGCACTCATCCTGCGTCGCGTATTTCGGTATGCGGAATCGCCTGCGGCCGAATGGGTTCCGGCGACATCCTGAACCGCAGAGACAATGCGGCAGTTTACACAAGCCAGGGTATGCGTGACCCTCAATACGTGCGAAGCAGGATCATGTCCGGGCCCTTATAGACGATGCGATAGAATTCCCGGAATTGTCTTTCGGATGGCAGCTCCCCGCTCCAGGGATAGAGTCCATGCGCCGGGCGATGCAGCAGAATGTACTTTACGTGTGCCTGCACAAGCTGCTCCCGCTGCACCGGGAGATTTTTCAACGCAAGACGATTGAGAAGCGTGATTCCCATCTCGCGCGTCGTGATGCCGCCGACCAATGGCCGGCCATGACACGTCTGTTCCAGCATATACGAGTTGCCTTCGATATAGCCGTTTGGCAGGTCGAGAACTCCGAAGCCGCGCTCGTGATCCGCCTTCAGCACCGTGAGCGCGGGAGAACAGGCGACCGGGGTCGCAGCAAGGGTCGCCGGATAGAAATCCACCGCGATCAGCGCCGCGACGGCTGCAACTCCGACCTTCGATGCCAATCGACCATTTCGCAGGGCACTGGCTGCCGCGAAGCCGATCCCGATACTGAGGAACAAGTAGACGAAGACGATGGCGCGTGCAGGTGCGCGGACATTTGCGAAGAAGGGCAATCTGTCGAGCGCAATATCGGGCAAGGGCAGGGCGGTGACTATACCCGCGACATGCAGTGTTTCGCCGCAGGCCAGGATGCAGAACGTCGCCATTCCGAAAAGGACATAGAACATAAGCGACTTGCGGGAGCTTCCGGTACGGAGACATTGCCAGCCCAGAACCATCAGATTGACCAGTCCGAGATAGACTGTCGTTTCCCAGGCAACACCGCTGAAGTGGGCGTAGAGGCCGCGCGAAAGACCGGACAACAAATGCTCCGGTGGAAATTCGACATAGGCGAGAAGATCGGCGACAAAATAGTTGCCGCCTCCAATATATACGGATGGCCGCGTCATCATGACTATTGGGACGATCAGCGGGGTGAGTATCGCTGCGGCGGAAAAAATGCACAGGACCGGCGCCACAAGGTTCCAGTCGCGGGGCCAGGCGCCGTCGCGAACGCGCTGATAGAGCAGCTGAAAGCCGACGAAATAGGCGCAGTAAAACAGATAGTACCAGCACGACAGGGCGCTGAGCGCATAGAAGCCGGCCGCGATCACCACCCAGAGTGTGCTTCGTCGCTCCAGTGCCAGCAGGTAGCTCAAGACAAAAAATGGCAGAAACTCGATCGACGATACGCCTGCATGGTGCAACGCGTGGGCGACGTGCGACGGGTTGAACGCGAACACGAAGCCGCCGATAAGGCCGCCCGCAGCGCTTCGCGTGAGATGTCGCACGAGATAGAAGGCTCCCAACCCGGCGAGCGGGAAGGATGCCAGCAGCGTGATGTTCTGAAGCGCGACAAGCGTGCTCAGGTCAGTCCCGAAAATCCGGCTCAGTCCCACGACCGCGAAAACCTGCGGATAGGCAAAGGACTGGTAGACGAGCGAGGTTCCCTGCGGAAAACGCAGGAGTCTGGTGGCAAAGAAGTGCCCCGGGTCGCGGCCAACGGCTGCATACCAAGTGTTCCAGAAGTCCTGCATGTTATCTTCGGGCGGCCCGACCAGGGCGGTATGCAGATGCGCAATCGACGGCCAGAAAACCAAAGCGGTGGCCAGGGCAAAAATACCGAATACCGCCGCAAGGCAGGCCGCGCCTTTCCCGATGTGGTTCTTTTCGAGCACCCGACGCGCCACATCCCAGCCAGCAGAGCCGCCGGACGCTTGCGCCGGCTGAAGGGCGAGCGCGTCAACCACCTCGTCACGCGGGGACAATCAACTCGCGTTGATCACGGTAGATCCGTACCGCACGCTCAATAAACCCGCAGCACAATCATGTCCGGACCTTCATGGACGAGGCGATAGGATTTCAGGAACTGGTAGAGGGGCGCGATCTCTTTGTTCCAGCGAAAGAGTCCATTCCTCGGGCGGTGCAACAAAACGTATTTCACGCGCGCCTGCACAAGCTGTTCGTGTAGCCGCGTCAAATTCGTCAGCGACAGGCGATAGAGAAGCGTGGTTCCCATCTCGCGCGTGGTCATGCCGCCCACCATCGGCCGGCGATGACACACCTGCTCGAGCATGTATGCATTCTCCTCGGCGTATCCGAACGGGAGATTCAGGACGCCGAATCCGCGTTCCGGATCCGCTTTCAATGTTGTCAGTTCTGGGGAACATGCGACGGGAGTGGCCGAAAGATTCGCCGGATAAAAATCGAGCACGATCAGGACCGCCAGCGCGGCGATGCCGGTCCGCCGTCCGATCCGGCTCCCGCGCAAAAGCGTCGCGGCGGCATACCCGACGCCGATGCTCAGGAACAGATACACGAAAACGATGGCGCGCGAGGGCGTGCGGACATTGGCCACGAACGGCAGCCGGTCGAGCGCGATGTCGGGCAAGGGCAGGGCAGTCACGACGCCTGCGACATGCAATGTTTCGCCGCACGCCAGAATGGAGAACGTCGCCATGCCGAAGACGACGTAGAACATCAGCGAATCGCGCGCGAACCCGGTTCGCACGGTTTGCCAACACACAACGGCCAGATTGATCAGCCCGAGATAGGCTGTCGATTCCCAAGGCACGCCGGTGAAGCGGGCATAAAGGCTTCGCGTAAGACCGGACAACAAATGCTCGGGCGGGAAAGCGATGTACGAAAGAAGATCGGCAACGGCGATGTTGCCGCCCTCGTCATACAGGAAGGGTCGCGTGACCATGATCATGGGGACGATCAGCGGCGAGAGGATCGCCAGGGCTGCCAGAATGCACGTCAAGGGAGCCACGAGATGCCAGCCGCGGGGCCACCCGCGGTCGCGAACACGTTGGTAGAGCAGATGAAAGCCGATGAAATAGGCGCCGTAAAACAGATAGTACCAGCAGCACAGCGCGCTCAATGCGTAGAGAACCGCCGCAGTGCCCAGCCACAATCTGCTTTGCCGCTCCAGCGCCAGAAGATAGGCCAGCACAAAGAAGGGAATGAATTCGATCGATGAGACATGTGCATGATGCATGACATGGGCAACATGCGATGGATTGAATGCAAACACGAAGCCGCCGATCAGACCGCCTGCCACGCTGTGGGTGAGATGCCGCACCAGATAAAAGGCTCCCACACCCGCGATCGGAAAGGACGCCAGCAAAATCGCGTTCTGCAACGCGACGAGCGTGTGCAGGCCGGTCCCGAAAATCCGGCTCAGTCCCAACACCACAGCGATTTGGGGGTACGCGAAGGACTGGTAAAGGAGGGAGGTACCTTCCGGAAACCGCAACAGATTGGTTGCGAAGAAATGGGCCGTGCCATGTCCCGTCACCGCGTACCAGGTGTTCCAGAAATCCTGCATGTTGTCTTCGGGCGGCCCGATCAGCGCCGAATGCAGATGCGCGAGCCAGGACCAGAAGATCAGGACCGTCACAAGAGAGAAAAACGCAATCAGGATTGCAAACAGACCCAGACGCTCTCCAAGCGGGTGGAGCGAGTCTCGTATCTGTCCGAGCTGGGAGATCGGGGGAGAATCGGCTTGGGGTGCGTGAATTCCCCGCGCCAAGTTCCACTCGGTGTCGCGCAAGAGCTCGTGCAACACGATCACTCCGGGCTGGGTCGATCCAGCCTCCTTAGAACGTCGGCGACCGGGATCGTTGAGTTACAGCGCGTCGACCAGAGCAGGGGCTTTGACGTCTCGGCGTTCGAATCTGTGCAACAACTCAGTTTTGCGCCTGCTGAGCCACCACGCTATTGCCATTTGCCGTGGCGACATTCTCGTGCTGTGTGGTCGCGCTCTCGGTGTTCGAGACGAACGTCGTCGGATCGCCGGGCCTTGGCGCAGCTTCGCAATGCGCGCTCGTGCACATGTAGTTGAACTGTTCTGCCCCGCGATTGACGGTGACCGCCGCGCCGTTGTTGAGCACCACAACTTGCTGATTGGAGATCTGATTTCCATCGGGCGCCAGCGCGATCAGGTTGGTCATGCCGAACGTCTTGCCGAGAAGAAACGCGTGCTGCGAGTCGATCATCGACACGTCGACAACCGTCGGGTTGCCGACAAATACCGTCTTGACTGGTTTGGGAAAGGCGACGAGCCGCGCCTGATCGATCACTACGGCGACGCCCGAGACCGGATGATTCGGCATCATGGCGTGAACGGCCTGGTGGCGATGAACCTGATGGCACACGGCGTCGTGGGCGGTGGCCGGTATCACGAGCGGCAATGCCGCCGCGAGAATCGATAAGCCGAAAGCGCGTGCCATGTCTTTTTCTCCAGCGTGTACCGCAATGCTAGGGGGGACGTGTAAAGGAACATTTAACTGACCCGGAACAGCAGAAAGGAATGCTGGCCGGAGGCCGCGAATTCGATCGTATCCGCGCTATGGAGCCCGCGCGCTCAGCCGGGCCGGCGGAATGGAACGCGCAACAGCTCCCGGGCCGACATGAATGATCACGTACCGGTCGGCGATCAGACGATGCCAACCGGCGCGACGATCCATGGCCGCGACGAGCGGATCGCCCGGCGCGAGCATCGTCCATGCAATGCGATATTTTCTGAATAACGCCTCGACCGTGGGTTCGTCGGCGTCGATCGCGCGCGAATAGTCGGCCAGATACGCGTCTCCATAGAGATCCGCGCGGCTATCGACGAGCGGCTTGATGCCGTCGAATATTAGAAGACCGCCGAAGGCATAATTGTTGAATACGGGTTGCGCCGCGACCGACGGGGGAAGTGCGGCAAGCTCGGATATGGGAGAGCCCGGACCATCGGTGCGCCGAACCGGCCACGCTATACGGATAGTTGCGCACACCAGCATCGCTGCAGCGAGGCCTGCGATCGCCACCCCCTGGTAACGCCATGGCGTTCGCGATGGAGCACCGCCGCGCAGGCTCATTCCCACCGGTTCGGCGAGTAGAATGGCGCCGGCGATTCCGAGCAGCATGTCGTAACGTGCATGTTGCAGCGCCAGATGAAACAACCCCAGCAAAACGAGCAGACGGACAACGGGCAGGCGCACACCACGCCAGATCAAGAAGAAAACGGCTGTAAGAACCGCGATCTCCATTGGATTTAGCTTGTGAAAGTCCGGACTTTGCCATTCCCCGATCGCAGACAAACTCTTCAGATGCATCAGCTGCAGCGGAAACAGCAGCCCGCTCACGCCGCGCGGATTGAGCAATGCCGCCGCAACGGCTCCAACCGCGAACAACCCCCACGCCTTTGCAATCCTCGCGAAGGCGGCCCGATCGCCGCGCGCGGCTTCGAGAGCGAACGGAAAGATAAGTGCAATGCCGAAAATGAAGCTGCCGTGCAGATTGGCCCATACAGCCATCACGGGAAGCAGCGTCCAGTGGGGCGCCCGACGCGCGGCGGCCGCATTGGCGAGGCCGATGATCCAGGCAACCAGGAACGGCAGCGCCAGAATATGGGGACGCGCGAGATAGTCGGGCATCACGCAGCCGAGCGCGAGAACCAGCACGACAATGCACGGAACCGGTTCGAGCCATCGCGCGAGATAGAGTGCGAGCAGGCCCGCGGCCAGCGCCATCGACAAGCCGGTAAGCACAGCCACGCCGCTCCAGCCGAAAGCCTGAAACGCGCCGGCCATGCCGATTTCCGCCAGCCATTCCTGGGTCTCCCACGGTTTTCCGGCAAAGGAGAGAGAGAAGGGATCTGTGGAGAGCACGGCGTGGTGCGCAAGCATCCACTGGCCGGCGCGGACGTGCCAATAGGTGTCGGCGTCGTTGAAGATGGCCGGCGACAGAAGCGCAAGCCCATATACCGCGAGCGCCGCGACAGCCGCGATGATCAGCCCCTCGCGCGAATTTCCCCTCAATGGCATCGGCGGTTCCCGGTTTGCAAATTGTAGCTACGAGGCCCGTAGTTCAGCGCACGACCAAACTGCGAGCGCGCCACGATGGTGCGGGCCTGCATTCAAGAATGCGCCGCTCCATTTTCTCGGCGATTGGTAAATGATCCGGCAACGCCGCTGGTATTTTGCCTTGCCGCAGGCCGTTCTTGTATCAAACAGACACGAATCGGCATTGCGCGTGTGAGATCGGATTAAAGCGTTGTTAGGAAGCGATGCGTATGGTTGCGCTCGTGTCCATGCGTCGGGCCGCCTTGAAGATCGGCACTAGCTGGACGGGTGTCAATCTAACGGAGACTTCGATGAAAAACCTTGTATCGCGTTTCGTGACTGACGAGTTCTGGCGTGACCGCCATCGAATACGGCCTCATCGCCGCACTGCTCGCGGTCGTGATCATCGCTGCGGTTTCGGCCGTCGGCACAAACCTGTCAAAGACCTTCAGCACGGTTGCGGGTTCGCTCTAATATCTCGCAGCCGCGGCTGCGCGCCGGATTCGGGATCGGTGCCGGCTCGACTGGGTTGGAACGTTCTCGATCCTCAGGAGAATTCAATGACGCAGATCCTTAATCGCTTCGTCGCTGATGAATCCGGCGTAACCGCGATCGAATATGGCCTCATCGCCGCGCTTCTTGCGGTGGTCATTATCGCAGCCGTCTCGCTTGTCGGCACTAACGTGTCGAACACGTTCAGCACGGTTGCAGGATCGCTGTAATTCCGGTCTAAGCGGAAGACAGAGAAGCAACGGCCGCCCTTCCGGGCGGCCG
The DNA here is from genome assembly GCA_963812975.1 of uncultured Alphaproteobacteria bacterium. Taxonomy (GTDB): domain Bacteria; phylum Pseudomonadota; class Alphaproteobacteria; order Micropepsales; family Micropepsaceae; genus Rhizomicrobium. The sequence continues at coordinate 14,358 of CAWEXK010000034.1, forward strand.
TTGCGCTTTTGCCTTTTTGCGAATCGTTCACCATTCGCGCATAGAACTGCCTCTGTTTTGCAGGACGAGGGACGCCATGATTCCGCAGTTTCTGGTCCTCGTCCTGATGCCGGCGGCCTTGCTCGCGGCGGCGGGATGGGATCTCGCAAGCTTCACCATTCCGAATTTTCTTCAGGCCGTGCTCCTCGCCGGGTTTGGGATATTCGTTCTCGCGACAGCCATGCCGCTGACGGTACTGGGATGGCACCTCCTCGGCGCGGTAACCGGCCTCGCCGTGGGTTTTGCGCTTTTTGCGGGCGGGCTGGTCGGCGGAGGCGACGCGAAGCTCTTTGCCTGCGTCGCGCTCTGGTTCGGCTTTCCGGATCTGCTCGAGTTTGCGCTGATCGCCTCCATGTTCGGCGGCGTGCTCACGCTCGCGATCATCGGCTTTCGCTTCTTGCCGCTGCCCGCATTCCTTGCACGGCAAGCCTGGCTGATGCGTTTGCACGATCAAAAGTCGGGCATTCCCTACGGTGTCGCGCTCGCCTCGGGCGCCTTCGCCGTTCTTCCCTACACGGACGTGTTCCGCGCCGGGATGGTCGGGTAGCAGAGCAAATACAAATCCCCCCACGCGGAGCAGGGATCAGCCAGCAAAAGGTTCACGCGGAGACGCGGAGACGCGGAAGGCGGCCATTGATCCCGCGTCTCCGCGTCTCCGCGTGCCCATTCTTTGGCGGAATCGCGCAGTTCCAGCCGGTTCAAGCGGAGAGGCCGTAGCGCTGCGTGGGCAGCGCGAGCGGCGTGATCTGCAGCGTGACCTGCGCAACGCGGCGGGCGATGAGAGCGACCGCCGACGCGAGCGCCAGGAGACCGATCGGGGTGGGGAAAAACAGAAACGCGCCGATGCAGAGATTGGCGAGCGCAATACCGGCCATCTCCACCCGATCGAACGCATGCTGGCGATAGAGGAACGCGAACGCGACCGCCAGGACCGCGAAGTCATACACGTAGAGGTGGGGTGTCGCGAGCAGCGTCGCCGTGGCGAGCGCCGCCGCCTTGAGCGCGAACGGCACGTCGCGCCGCCATAACCAGATGAGGATGGCGGCGAGCGCCAGAATGACGATCGCCTGGGCCGCCCAACCGGCGCCGTTTCCGTATCCGAGCCAGCGCACCAGCCCGTACACCGTTTCGAGTTTGTTGAACCCGTTCGCGCCGTGGACGAGGAGCGCATTCGACGTGATGGGCAGGAAATGAAAGAAGGCGCCGAGGGTTTCGCCGCCGAAAGCAGCCCAGGAAGCCGCCATCAATACAGCAGTCGCAATCGCAGCGGCCGCCAGCGCCCGCCAATATCCTCCAACGACCAGCACGAGCGGAAAAAGGATGCCGAACTGCGGCTTGTATGTCAGGAGCGCGAGAAAGATTCCGCAAAACACGGGCCGTTCTTCAAGCGTCAGCAATGCGCCCGCGATCAGCGCCGCCGTCAAAGGTCCGTTCTGCCCGCAAATGGCGTTGATGAAGACTGCGGGGGTGGCGCAGGCCAGCACCAGGGCAACACGCGATCGGGCAATTCGGAAGACTGAGACGCTGAAGGCAGCCAGCGTGCCGGCGACCCAGATGAGGAAGGCGGGCAAGTAAGGGAGGAGTGCCAGCGCCGCCACGACAAACAGAAAGGGAGGCGAATAGCGCCAAGGCAGCTGGCCGGCGAAGGCGTGGCCGGTCGCGGCAACTTCCGCAGCATGAAAGAGGTGCGGATCGTAGGCAGCGGCGGCCGCGCCGTGCAGCGCCGCGCGGCCGGCAAGCCAGAATACCAGGAAATCAGTGATGTCCGGGCGGCCGTTCGACGTGAGAATCCAGTCGTGCGCCCGAAACATCAGGAACAGATAGGCGGGATAGGCGAGCGCCAGTCCGCCCGCGGCGGCTACGGCAATTCCCGCTGGAGTCATGCCCTCGCCGGATCGTCTCGTCATATTGTGCCGTCAGTTTGTCGCCGGTTCAGGCTAGCGTCCCGCTGTTGAACCCCGCGTTAACGTTGCCAGCCGATGTTTTCCTCCCCCGGCATGCATGGTAGCGTTCCGGTCTTCTCGACTCGGGAGTTCCAGTCGGCAGCCGAAAAGGTTCACGCGGAGACGCGGAGACGCGGAAGGCGGTACGGTTTTCCCCCGTGAAGGCGTCCAGGGCTTTTCTCCACCTCGTTAACGCCGCGTCGTTCCGCCGACGCCGAGGCTTCGGCGTACGAACGGAATCTCCTGACCCGCCATAGCTTTAGCGAAGGCGGGTCGCGGCTCCGCGTGCGCCCTTTTTCCCCGGAGGCACCGCACAATGCTGTCGTCGAACCTGCGGGAGGAATACGGCGCAGGACGGCGTTTGCCTCAAATTACTTTGTGCCGCTCCTGCGTCGGTTGGCACGGCGTTAAGCATTCTCTAAAAGTTTCGTGGTGGGATCGGGCGTCGAGGAGCCCTATCCCATGGACAGATCCCGTATCATCGTACTGGCCGTTGCAGCCATCGCCGCCGGGGGCGTAGCCCTGCTCGCGCGCAGCCTTCTTGGCGGGGGAACCCCGCCGACAGTGGCCGCGCCCGGTCCCCGTATCGTCATGAGCGACGTGCTGGTCGCCGCCGGCGATCTCACACCGGGAGCCCAGCTGACCACGGCCTCCGTGCGCTGGCAGGAATGGCCGAGAACATCGGTCGATTCGAGCTTCATCACCCAGGATACGGCGCCCGATATCTCCAAGATCGTGCGCGGAGCCGTCGTGCGTGCGCCGCTGATGCGGGGCGAGCCCTTGACGGCCACCAAGATCGTGCATGCCGACGCGGGCGGCTTTCTCTCCGCCATGCTGATGCCGGGAATGCGCGCAGTCTCGATCACCATCTCCGCCGATACCGGCGCGGGTGGTTTCATTCTGCCCAATGACCGCGTCGACGTGCTCTGCACGCCAGCAGATCGGCGACGCCCATCATTTCCGCACCGCCACGATCCTGAAGGACGTGCGCATCCTCGCGGTGGATCAAACCTCCGAGAGCAAGGACGCGAAGACAGTCGTCGGACGGACCGCCACGCTCGAGCTGGCGCCGGCCCAAGTCGAGATGGTGGAGCGCGCGCGCGCCAGCGGCACGCTCTCGCTGGCGCTTCGCGCCCTGGGCGACAACGAAACCGCAAACGCCGCAACGTCCCCGCAACACGGCCCGAACGATGGCTCAAACGAAATCGACGTCATCCGCTATGGCGTCGATCGGCCCAGCATCGTTGGAGCGAAGGAGTAGCTCATGCGCAGCGTCGTTCTGACGATCACCCTGTTCGCGGCAGCCTTTCTCGCCGGTCCCGCAGGCGCAGCATCCCATCACCTGGCCGATGCGCCGGTGACTCGCGTCATCAACGTCGCCGCGCGCGGTTCGGGCCCGGCGCACCAGCAATTGACGCTTGCTCTCGACAAGGCCGCCATCGTGCAGCTCGATACCGACGCGCGCGACGTGCTGGTCTCCAATCCCGCTATCGTCGACGCCGTGGTGCGGACCGCGCGCCGCGTCTACCTCCTCGGCATCAAGACCGGGCAGACCAACGCCTTCTTCTTCGACGCTGCGGGACACCAGATCCTGTCGATCGACATCACGGTGGAACGCGACGTGGCAGGCCTCACCTCGATGATGCGCGGCAATTTCCCGGGCTCGGATATCAAGGTCACGGCATTGAACGACAATCTCGTGCTCACAGGCTCGGTTGCGAGCGCCGAACAGGCGGCACGCGCGACGGACCTGGCGACGCGATTCGCGTCTGACGCGGGCAAGGGCGTCGATCCGTCGAAGGTCGTCAACATGCTCAAGGTCAATGGCCGCGAGCAGGTGCTGATCAAGGTTCGCGTGTCCGAGATCGAACGCAGCATCGCCAAGCAGCTTGGCGTGAACCTCTCCGCCGCATTCACGACCGGCGGGGTGCCGATCGCGCTTGCAACGGCGAATCCCTACGGCCTGGGCACGATTCTTTCCGCGGCATCGGGCGCACAAATCGGCAATATCGGCACCGCGTCGGCCCCAGGCCCGAACAATGTCCAGGGCATTCTGAACGCGCTCGACCAGGTCGGTCTCGACCACACCCTGGCCGAGCCCAATTTGACGGCCGTGTCGGGCGAAACCGCAAAGTTCCTGGCGGGCGGCGAGTTCCCGGTTCCGGTCTCGCGCGACCTGTATGGAAACGTCACCGTCGAATTCAAACAGTATGGCGTCGCGCTCGCCTTCACCCCGGTGGTGCTCAGCGAAAATCGCATCTCGCTGCAGGTTTCCACCGAAGTCAGCGAGCTCACGAACGAAGGCGCCTTCGTTCAGTCCGCGACCACCGCGCTGAGCCCCACGGGCCAGCCCATCAATGTTGCCGCTCTCAGCATTCCAGCGCTGGCAGTCCGACGCGCCGAGACGACGGTTGAGCTGCCGTCCGGCGGAAGCTTTGCGATCGCGGGTCTGTTGCAGCACACAACCAAGGAAGACATCGATGCCTTCCCTGGCCTGAAGGATATGCCGGTGCTCGGTGCGCTCTTCCGCAGCCGCGATTTCCAGAACAACGAAACCGAGCTGGTTGTGGTCGTGAGCGCCTATCTCGTCGATCCCACGCACGAAACCAGGCTCGCGGCGCCGACCGACGGGTTCATCCCGGCGACCGATCCCGAGCAGGACCTGCTGGGCAAGATGAACACGATCTATAGCAACGATCCGCACGGTCTGAAATCCGCCGCCGACGGCAAATCCGGCTTCATCGTGGAGTAGCGAAGATGAATCACGTCAAGAACTGTGAACCACTCTTCCGTTCCGCGAATGCGGGGAAGCATATCCTGCGCATGGCGTCCGTTGCCGCGGTGCTTCTGGCCGGCAGCTGCGCGGCGCCGACGAACGACGGGACTGTCTTCGCGGACGGCCTGCGCAATCACCCGATCACGGTCGCACCGCACTATGAAACGATCCGCCTCGCCTTCTCCGATTCATCGGCTGGCCTGACGCCGCAGGACGGCACACAGTTCGCGAGCTTCGTGGCGGACTACCTGTCGCGTGGAGACGGCGCCCTCAGCATCTCGGTTCCTCGCGGCCCCAACTCCTCTGCCGCGATCGCCTATTTCGGCGATCATCTCGTCCAAATGGGCGTGCCGCGCGCGCGCATCCTGGTCGGCACGCACGACGCCGCCAGCGCCGACGCACGCGTGGAAATCGGCTACATCGTCTATGGCGCGCACACCGATCCGTGCGGAAACTGGTCGCAGGACGCAAGCGACACCGCGGCCAATCTTCCGCTGCCGGACTTCGGTTGCTCGATCCAGCACAACATCGCCGCCATGGTGGCGGATCCGCGCGATCTCGTGGCGCCGCGCGGAATGGACGCCGGAGATGCGACGCGCCGCGAGACGGTCGTCGGCACCTACGAGAAGGCGCAATCCACGGCCTCGCAGAAATCGTCATCGCAGTCGGCCACACTGTCGGACGTCGGCAGTTCCGGTGGCGGCCAGTAAAACCTGGAGATCCTCATGTCACCTTCCATTGCGGCCGGAAAACTGAAGAATGGCGAACAGCCTTTCGGCGCAGCGGCACACGAGCGACCGGTGCCCCGGATTGCCATTTCGGCCTATTGCGAATTTCCCGATACCGGCGCAGCGCTCCAACGCGCGGCTGCGGACCGCCGGCTGTCGAAGGCGCATGTCGAGGTCGAGCTTGGCGGCGTGCAGGCGGCGGTGGATCGGTTCACGGGGCTCGTCACGCCCAACCTGCTCATCGTCGAAACGCGTTTGCAGGGCAAGGCGGCGCTCGAAGAGATCGATCGCCTGGCGGATGTGTGCGATCCGGCGACCAAGGTGGTCGTGGTCGGACGCATCAATGACGTCGAACTCTACCGCGAGCTGATGAAGCGCGGAGTCAGCGAATATCTGGTGGCGCCGCTCAACCCGCTTCATCTCATCGAGACCATTTCGGGTCTGTACGTCGATCGCGAGGCTCAGCCGGTCGGGCGCGTCGTGGCATTCGTCAGCGCGCGGGGCGGCGCGGGCTCGTCGACTCTCGCGCACAATGTCGGATGGTGCGTCGCCGAGCGGCTCAATATCCACACCACCATCGTCGATTTCGACCTGCCGTTCGGAACGCTGGGCCTGGACTTCAACGAGGAGCCCACCCAGACCGTGGCCGACGCGCTCGCCGCGCCGGAGCGGCTGGACGACGTGCTGCTCGATCGCGTTCTCGTCAAGGTCAGCGATCATCTGGCGCTATTCACCGCGCCGACGCTGCTCGAACGCGGCTACGATGCCCAACCCGCGGCCTACGAAGCCGTGCTCGACGCGGTGCGGCAGATGTCGCCCTGCGTCGTCGTCGATCTGCCGCATGTCTGGACGCCCTGGGTCCGCCAGACGCTGCTGGCAGCCGACGATATCGTGATCGTGGCTGCGCCGTGCCTCGGCAGCCTGCGCAACGGGAAGGCGCTTATCGATCTCCTGCGGCAGAACCGTCCCAACGACGCCGCGCCGCGGCTGGTGCTCAATCAGGTGGGTGTGCCCAAGCGTCCCGAAATCCCGGTCAAGGAATTCGCTTCGACGATAGGGCTGGAACCGTCGCTGAGCGTGCAATTCGAGCCGCAGCTGTTCGGTGCAGCGGCAAATAACGGCCAGATGCTGGTGCAGATGAATCCCAAATCGCACGCCGCGGACGGCATCGCCCGGCTTGCCGAGCTGATCACCGGACGTAGCCCGCATGGCGAAACGCAGAAACGGGTGCTGCCGTTCATGTCGCTGCTGAAAGGGCTGAAGCAGGGATGATGCGCACCATCCGCAATTCGCCGGTGGAATTGTTTTTCCCCCCAAACGGTGCAGGAAAGCGAAACCAGAACCATGTTCGGCAAGCGTAGCGCCACCTCGGAGCAACGACAGCTTCCTCCCGCCGTCGAGCGGGCGGAGCCCGCGCCTCTTCGCGCCAATGTGACTCAGCTTCCCATCGGCGAGATTGGAACGGCGGCTGCATCGACGGCGCCGCGGCCGTCGAAGCCGCCGCCGCCGATCGCCAATCCGCGTTCGGATGATTATTACCAGATCAAGACGACGATCTTCGGCGCCCTGATCGATACGATCGATCTCGCCCAGCTCGCACAGCTCGACCCGGATTCGGCGCGCGAGGAGATTCGCGACATCGTCAACGAGATCATCTCGATCAAGGCCGTGGTGATGTCCATCGCGGAGCAGGAAGCGCTGCTTCAGGACATCTGCAACGACGTGCTCGGTTATGGACCGCTCGAACCGCTGCTCGCCCGCGACGACATTGCGGATATCATGGTCAATGGCGCCGGCCGCGTCTTCATCGAGGTCGGCGGCAAGGTGCAGCTGACGCCGATCCGCTTCCGCGACAACGCCCAGCTGATGAACATCTGTCAGCGCATCGTCAGCCAGGTCGGCCGCCGCGTCGACGAAAGCTCGCCCATCTGCGACGCACGTCTGCTGGACGGCAGCCGCGTCAACGTGATTTCGCCGCCGCTGTCGCTCGACGGTCCCACGCTCACCATCCGCAAATTCCGCAAGGACAAGCTGACGCTCGAGGATCTGGTGCGCTACGGTTCGATCAATCCGGCCGGCGCGCGCGTTCTCGGCGTGATCGGTCGCGCGCGCTGCAACGTGCTGATTTCCGGCGGCACCGGTTCGGGCAAGACCACGCTGCTCAACTGCATGACCGCCTATATCGACACCGAGGAACGCATCATCACCTGCGAGGACGCGGCAGAGCTTCAGCTGCAGCAGCCGCACGTGGTGCGCCTGGAGACGCGCCCGCCCAATCTCGAGGGGCAGGGACAGATCACCATGCGCGATCTCGTCCGCAACTGTCTGCGCATGCGCCCGGAACGGATCATCGTGGGCGAAGTGCGCGGACCGGAGGCCTTCGACCTGCTGCAGGCCATGAATACCGGCCATGACGGTTCCATGGGCACTCTGCATGCGAACTCTCCCCGCGAGGCGCTATCGCGCCTGGAGTCCATGATCACGATGGGCGGCTTTCAGCTGCCAGTTAAGACCATCCGCGAGATGGTCGTGGGCTCCATCGACGTGATCATCCAGGCCGAGCGCATGCGAGACGGTTCTCGCCGGATCACGAAGATCACCGAAGTGGTGGGCACCGAGGGAGAGGTCATCATCACCCAGGATCTTCTCACCTATGAAATCTCAGGCGAAGACGAGACCGGCACGATCAAGGGACACCACATGGGAACCGGCATCGTGCGCCCGACTTTCTGGGAGCGTGCCCGCTATTTCGGCATGGAGCGCGAACTTGCGGAGGCGCTCGATGCGCTCCAGCAGTGAGGACTGCGCATGAGCGGAATGATCCTCGTTGCCTTGACCGCCATCCTCGCAGTCGTCGGGGTGGGGGGCGCGGTGTTCGCGTTCTCCGGTCCGTCGGCCGCGTCGAAAAAGCGCATGGCCGCCGTCTCGCGACCTTCGGCGGCCGCGGCGGCGCCGGCGCGCAGCGTAGCGCTTGTCAATCAGCAGCGGCGCAAGAGCGTGCAGGGCCTGCTCAAGGATCTCGATCGGCAGCAGAGCGAGCGTAAGCAGCGCCCCACCCTGCAGCGCCGGATCGCGCGGGCGGGCCTGCAGATCACCCCGCGCGCATTCTGGATCATCAGCGGCGGCGCCGCGGTGGTGGCCGCGGTCATCTGTCTTTTTACCAGACAACCGGTGCTGGTGATGCTGCTGGCGAGTTTTTGCGTCGGGTTGGGACTGCCGCGTTGGGCACTTCACTTCCTGACGAAGCGCAGACAGAAGAAATTCACCAGTGAATTCGCCAGTGCGATCGACGTGATCGTGCGCAGCGTCAGGACGGGCCTGCCCACCAACGAAGCGCTCAAGATCGTCGCCAAGGAAATACCGGAACCGGTGCAGGGGGAATTCGTCAAGCTTTGCGAGGGCCTCAAGGTCGGCGTGACGATGGAGCAGGGGCTGAAGCGCATGTACGAAAACGTGCCCACGCCGGAGGTGAATTTCTTCACCATCGTCATGACCGTGCAGCTGAAATCCGGCGGCAATCTGTCGGAAGCGCTCGGCAATCTGGCGGCGGTGCTGCGGGACCGCAAGCGCCTGCAGGGCAAGATCAAGGCGCTCTCCTCGGAAGCCAAGGCTTCCGCGATGATCATCGGCGCCCTGCCGCCGGCTGTCATGACGATGGTGTATTTCTCGACCCCGGCCTACATCGAGCCGCTGTTCAACACGCGCGCGGGCAATCTGATGCTCGCCGGCTGCGTCGTCTGGATGGCGATCGGCATCTTCATCATGAAGAAGATGATCTCCTTCAAGCATTAGCACGATCGGAAGACGCACATGGACGTCGGTTTCTTCAATATCTTCTTCGACATGCGCTTCGATGCCACGCTGCTCTCGGCGGTTTTCGCCTTTGCGACCGTTGTCACGCTCGGGCTGCCGCTGCTCGAGCGCAATGCATTGGGCAACCGCATGAAAGCCGTGGCCGAGCGGCGCGAGGAACTGCGGCGCAAGCATCATGCGGCGCTGAAGCAGCGCGGCGGACTTCGCACCGAGCCGCTGGTTTTCGTCAAGCAGACCGTGGAACGGCTCAATCTCTCCCGCATCGTCGAAGCAGAAGGCACCCGCGAGCGGCTGGCGCGCGCCGGCTATCGCGGCCAGGGCGCGCTCGTCACCTTTGTCTTCTTTCGCTTCGTGATGCCCTTCATCGTTTTCGTGGCCGCGCTGATCTTCCTGTTCCTGGTCTCGCACCTGCACTGGTCTTCTTTCATGAAGCTCAACGCGGCAGTTGGAACCGGATTGGCGGGATTCTATCTGCCGGACCTGTTTCTTTCCAGCCGCACCGCAGAAGCGGCAGGGCTCGATCATGCGGGCCTTTCCCGACGCGCTCGATCTGATGCTGATCTGCGTCGAATCGGGCATGTCCGTCGAAGCCGCCTTCACCCGTGTGTCGGGAGAGGTCGGCGCGCAATCGCCCGAACTCGCGGAGGAGCTGGCGCTGACCACGGCCGAGCTTTCCTATCTGCCCGAGCGGCGAATGGCCTACGACAATCTCGCCAAACGTTGCGGCCATTCGGGCGTGAGGGCCGTCGCGGCTGCCGTCAACCAGGCGGAGAAATACGGCACGCCGGTGGGCCAGGCCTGCGCGTCACCGCCCAGGAGAATCGGGAACAACGGATGATGGCGGCGGAGAAGAAAGCTGCCGCGCTGTCGCCCAAGCTCACGGTGCCGATGCTGATCTTCTTCCTGCCCTGTCTGTTTGTGGTGATCATGGGTCCGGCCGTCATGAACATCATGCACACGCTACATTGAGGCCGGTCTGATTCCCTGAAGCGGGGCGTGTCTCGCCAAAAGCCCTGAAGTCCCACGATGCGTGCTTCGATCCGCCTTCGCCAAAGCTCCGGCGGACATGAGCGCCCAATTGATCCGCCGAAGCTTCAGCGTAGGCGGGCAAGCTCATGGTTCGACAGGCTCATGGTTCGACAGGCTCACCATGAGGAATTTTTTTGTTGCGATCACCGCTGATGCAATTACCAGTCTCCTCATCCTGAGCTTGTCGAAGGACGCGCGAAGCTGGTGCAGCTCACATACGTGCCGCACATGATCGGACAGGATCGCGCGGGCCGCGTCAGTTCGCGTCGGCGGCGGTGCGCAAGGATGGCGTGGCCGGCGCGGCTGGCGCCGGTTTCGGCGGCAAGGGCTTGAGCTTGTGCGCGGCGGTGCTCGCAAGTTTCGTCGATGTGCCGTGCGCGCTCCGCATCGGCCCGGCGAGCGGATCGATCGGGAACGCGCTGCATCACCACTTGAGGTCCAGGCCCGGTTGCGGCGGGCTGCGCGATCCGGGTTCGATTCGTTGACCCCACCGAAAGCGCTCCGGCCTTTGGCGTCGTTGCAACACCTGGCGAAGCCTGGGCAGCCGTGGATTTCGGTTTCAGGGCCGCCAGCTTCTCGAGATTTCCCGCCACTTTCGGATTGGCCGCGCCTTGGGCTGCCGCCTCTGCGAACAGCTTCCGCGCTGCCGCATAATCGCCGGCCAGCATCCGCGAAACGGCGTAGTTGTCGAGCACCGATCCCTGGTGCGGCTGGAGCGCAAGCGCGCGCTCATAGGCGCTGCGCGCGTTCGTGTGGTCGTCAAGCTGATCGTAGGCCACGCCGAGGGCCGATGCAGCGTCCAGGTCGTGCGGCTGCAATTCGACCGCTCGCTTGAGAAAGGCGAGAGCTTCGCGCGAATGGCCCTGCTGCTCGAGCACCTTGCCATATTCGCCGCGAGCCACCCGCGCGTCGTCCGGCGCGAACAGCATCAGCTGCGCCACGCGCGCGCACCGCCTCGTCATACTCGCCCTTGCTGCGCAGCAGTTGCGCCTTGCGGATCTCTTCATCCAGCGTTGCCGACGGGCTCTTGCCGGGCGCGGTGGCGGTGGAATTTGCATCGGGCTGGACGGCCGCAGTCTTTTCGGCGGCCGGGCCGGCGGCGGCCTTGGCAGCGGGGTCGCTCGTGCTCGCGCAACCGGTAGC
>CAWEXK010000035.1:0-63753 GCA_963812975.1 uncultured Alphaproteobacteria bacterium
AGCGGCGATGTCGAAATTCGTCTTTGTGGGGAGCGACGGGCCGCAATGGATGCGGGGCGGCAGCTATGTGGTCGCCCGTCGCATCCTGATTGCGCTCGAACACTGGGACCGCATGAAGGTGGATTTCCAGGAACAGACGATCGGGCGGCACCGGACAACGGGTGCGCCGCTCGGCAAGCAGAAAGAATCCGACGCGCTGGACCTCGACGCCGCGGACAAGGACGGCAATCCCGTCACGCCCACCAACGCGCATGTGCGGCTGGCGACTGCCGCGAGCAATGACGGCGCGCGGGTTCTGAGGCGCCCCTATTCCTATAATGACGGCGTGAGCTACACCGCGGAACGCTGGCCGCCCTGGCGCCAGGGAATGGAATACGACGCGGGCCTGTTCTTCATCTGCTACCAGCGCGATCCACGCCAGGGCTTCGTCAAGATTTTCTCCAAGCTCGCGAAATTCGACATGCTGAACCAGTTCTCCACCCACACCGGCGGCGGCCTGTTCGCGTGCCCCGGCGGCGTCGCCCCCGGCCAATTTGTGGGCGAGATATTGTTCAGCGCGTAAAGAGCCGGACTGCGCTTCCTGATCTGAACGAGCTACATTGGGGTATGCGCGACGCTCAGATCCGGAAAGAACCCCTTAACGTCATCGGCGGTGGGTTGGCGGGATGCGAGGCGGCATGGCAAGCGGCGCGTATGGGCGTGCGTGTTGCGCTTTACGAGATGCGCCCGGTGCGCGGCACGGAGGCGCATGTCACCGATGGGCTGGCTGAACTCGTCTGCTCCAACTCCTTCCGCTCCGACGATTGCGAGAATAATGCCATCGGTCTTCTGCACGAGGAAATGCGCCGCGCAGATTCGCTGATTCTGCGGGCGGCTGATCTCAACCGGCTGCCCGCGGGCGGCGCGCTCGCGGTCGACCGCGATGGCTTCTCGCGCACCGTGACGCATGCGCTCGCAGAGCATCCGCGCATCGAAATCCGGCGCGAGGAAATCGTCGCGCTCCCCGCCGCCGCCGCGATCGTGGCGACTGGACCCCTGACGTCCGAGCCGCTCGCACATGCAATACGTGCGCTGACAGGCGAAGACTTCCTCGCCTTCTTCGACGCGATCGCGCCAGTCGTGCACAAGGACAGCATCGATTTTTCCGTCGCTTGGTTCCAGTCGCGTTACGACAAACATGGTCCCGAAGGCGGCGCCGATTACATCAACTGTCCGCTCGACGAGGAACAATACCGCGCCTTCGTCGAGGCGTTGCTGTCGGGGGAAAAAACCAGCTTCAAGGAATGGGAATCCTCGACGCCCTATTTCGAAGGCTGCCTGCCCATCGAAGTGATGGCGGCGCGCGGCTTCGAGACTTTGCGCTTCGGCCCGATGAAGCCGGTCGGCCTGAAGGACCCGCGCAGCGAACGGCGCCCGCACGCCGTGGTCCAATTGCGGCAGGACAACAGGCTCGGCACGCTGTGGAACATGGTGGGCTTCCAGACAAAGCTGAAGCACCGTGAACAGACGCGGATCTTCCGCATGATTTCCGGCCTCGAACAGGCAAGCTTCGCGCGACTGGGAGGTTTGCACCGCAATACATTCATCAACTCGCCGCGCCTGCTCGATTCTGCTTTGCGCCTCAAGCTTCATCCGCATATCCGTTTCGCTGGCCAGATCACCGGCGTCGAAGGCTATGTGGAAAGTGCGGCGATGGGATTGCTCGCCGGGCGCTTTGCCGCCGCGGAGAACATGGGCATGCGTGTTGCGCCGCCGCCCCCGACCACCGCCCTTGGTGCCCTGCTTCATCACATCACCGGCGATGCTGCCGCCGAGACGTTCCAGCCCATGAACGTGAATTTCGGCCTGTTCCCCGAACTCGCCAGTGAAACGCGCGGTCGCGATCGCAAAAAGGCTCTCGCACATCGCGCACTCGCAGATCTCGACGCGTGGCTGGGTAACGTAATGGAAAAAGCACCCCCAATCGTCATTCCCGCGAAAGCGGGAACCCAGCCGTCCGCGTCGGCGAGCAAATGATTCTTTGCGCGCGCGGAAGCTCGCGCACTGGGTTCCCGCTTTCGCGGGAATGACACATGTTTGGTTACTTGGAGTCACAACCGGCCGAGCAGCCCCGCGCGCAATAGAACAGTCTGTCGCCGGAAGAGGGAAACCTTGGCCGGGTCGTGGAGCGGGTCGGCGCGGCGTGCGGTGCGCGAAAGATACAACGGGACCAGTGACGCAGGCAAAACGGCTGCGAGCACGCAGCCGGGAATGCGAAATCTGCCGCGCTCGCGCGAAATGACTAGCCGCACATGCGGCGACCTGCGCGATCGTCAGCGACTGTCCCTCCGCAGCGAGCAGATCGGTGGGCAGGAAGAGCTTGCCTCGCGACGCGTGGAACGGCAGCGCCCGCAAGATGCCGCAGAGCCCGTAGGCGGTCCCCGCCTGGCGTGCGAGTTCGTCTGCACCGGCGCGCTCGTCGAGCATGGATGCGGCGATGCGCATGAGCGAGCCCGAGGTCGCCTCCGCATAGGATTCCAGCGCGGGAAGATCGCAAAAGGGGGCAGAGAGACTGTCGAGAGCGTGCGCGTCGATGAGTCGATCGAACAGTTCGTGCGGCGACGCAGCGCGCGCAAACAGCCCGGCAAGACCAATCGCTGCCGGATGGGCGCGCGGCAGGCCATCGCGCGCCTCCTGGATGGCCCCGCGCCACCATTGCAGGCGGATCTCCGCCATCATCGGCTCCCGCGCGACCTCGCCAGCGCGCGCGATTTCGTGGTTGAAGGCGTAGAGCGAATGAAGGAGAGGCCGCCGATCGGCCGGCGCGAACAGACTTGCGAAGTAGCGGTCCTGATCGAATCGGCGAACCGTCGCTTCGCAGTCGGCCAGCGCCGCTTCAGGGGTCATAACGGGCCTGTGGAGGCCGTCCGAAGACGGCCTCCCCGCGCTGCCTCAAGGAAGATGGGAGGCGGCCACCATGCAGAACAGCATCGGAATCGAGAGCAATGTGTTGATGCGAGAGAACATGCCCGCCGTCTTGCCGGCGGAAGCTTTCGCATCCTTGGTGAGCTCCGGATAGCGATTGTCGATATTCAGCGCCTTCTGCTGGTTGGGCCAGATTACGAACCACACATTGAACCACATGATCGTGCCGAGCCACATTCCGATTCCGATCATGAGATTGCGAGGATCGGAGAAAGCGCCATTGGGATCGGCAGCATCGAGCGTGACGGCCTGCACGAAATAGCCGTTCAGCACCGCCAGAATGATGCCGAGCACGATTGTGCTCATGGCGGACCAGCGGAACCAGAACAGCGCGGCTGGCGTGATGTATTTGCCGAGCGCGGGACGCAAATCCTCCGGGATTTTCGGCGTTGTCGGCGTCGAAACGAAATTGAAGTACCAGAGCAGACCGATCCACATAACGCCGCTGATGACATGCAGCCAGCGGACGAAGAACTGCCAGAAGGTCTGGTCCACGATGACGCCTGTCTGCGACCAGTGAATGAGCAGCACGATCAGCGCCAGGATAATGCCCGCAACCACGACATTGCGGAGATTGGAAAGGAATGCGGCCATGTCGATAAACCTCCCCCATTGGGTCTGCGAGTCCGGCTGCGACTCTATCCATTTTCCCCGGAGTCGAGCGGGCGACTACCTGGACGAGCGACCCCTCACCCGCGCCAACTTCGCAGCGCGCTGCATCAGTGGATAATCCACCGCGGGCCGCCCCCTCTCCCCGTGTGAGAGAGGGATGGAACGCGAGGCCGTTCAACCGCTCAGGTGTGGGTGAGGAGTATCTTTACAACGCCAGCTGCTTGGGACGGGCGCTGCGAAGCCAGGTCACCACGAAGAGGCGCGTGACCATCACCGCGGTGAAGAATGATGTGATGATGCCGAGGCCCAAGGTGACGGCGAAGCCTCTGACAGGCCCCGAACCAAGTTGGAACAGGATCAGCGAGGCGATCAGGTGCGTCATATTCGCATCCACGATGGTCGCCATGGCGCGGCGGAAGCCCTGATCGATCGAGGCGATGATGCTGCGCCCGTTGCGATGTTCCTCGCGAATGCGCTCATAGATGAGGACGTTGGCGTCGACCGCCATGCCCATGGTGAGCACGATGCCGGCGATGCCGGGAAGCGTTAGCGTGGCGCCGAAGGCGGTGAGCGCCGCCATGAGCAGGATCACGTTGAAGGTCAGTGCGATATCGGCGAACAGCCCGAACAGGCCGTAACGCGCCACCATGAACAGCGCCACCAGAAGGAGACCGGCAAGTGTGGAATATTTGCCTGCCTGCACCTGATCGGCGCCCAGTTCTGCGCCGACGGTGCGCTGCTCGATGACGCGCAGTGGTGCCGGGAGAGCGCCGGCTCGCAGGAGCACCGCAAGATCGTTAGCGCTCTGGACGGAGAAGTTGCCGGTGATGTCACCCGATCCGCCCAGAATCGGCTCGCGAATCACGGGCGCCTCGATGATCTGATTGTCGAGTACGATCGCGAAGCGCTTTCCGACATTGTCCTTGGTCGCATCGCCGAATTCGCGCGCGCCCACCGTATCGAATTTAAAGATGACGTCCGGTTCCTGGGTCTGCGGATCGAACCCCTGTTGCGCGTCGGTAAGCCGGTCGCCGCCGACCAGCACGCGCCGCTCCACGACAAGGGGGGGTTGTTTGGTGCCGTTCTTGGAGGGCGCCATCTGGAGCAGCACGTCCCCGATCGGCACGATCCCGCGCTCCGCCTGCGCCATGTCGGCAGTGTCGTCAACCAGCTGGAAGGTCATCTTGGCGGTCTTGCCGATGAGGCTGATAAGACGCTGCGGATCGCTCAGGCCGGGTACCTGCACGAGAATCCGATCCTCCCCCTGGCGCTCGATGGTGGGCTCGCGCGTGCCCAGTTGATCGATGCGCCGGCGCACCACCTCGATTGACTCTTCGAGAATCTGTCCTTGCGTGCGCGTCTTGAAATTGTCGGACATGCGCATGACCAGGGAATCGCGTCCCCGCTCGAGCATCTGATAATCGCGCGCGCCGACGGAGAGCACTGAACCACCGACCATCGGATTGAGGCCGCTCAGGATGGATTTGGCGTCGTCGTAACGCGCGGGATCGAGCACGCGCAATGAAACCGTATCGGGACCGGCCTCGAGATTGGTGTAACCGATCCGCGCTTTGCGGAAGGCGGTGCGAATATCGCCCATAAGCAATTCAAGGCGGTCCTTCTGTACCTGGTCGAACTCGACCTCGAGCAGAAGATAGGAACCGCCTTGCAGGTCGAGGCCGAGAGCAACTGTACCTGTCGGCAGAAACGGAGGCATTCTCGCCACGACCCGCGCCGGCAGCGCATTGGGCAACGCGATCAGGACGCCGGCAACCAGGATCAGGATGGTCAGAACCTTCGACCAGGTCGGAATCTGCAGCATTGGACGTGACTCTAGCTCTTTTCGGGCTTGGCATCGGGCACGGGCGTCTTGGTCCGCACCTCGCTCAGCGTGCTCTTCATCACCCGCACCTGCACATCGTCAGCGATCTCCAGCATGATCTCGCCGTCATCTTTCACCCGGGCAACACGCCCGACGATGCCGCCTGCGGTCACCACCGTGTCGCCGCGCCGCAGATTGTCGACCATCTCGCGATGCTGTTTGGCACGCTGCTGCTGCGGTCGCATCACAAGAAAGTAGAAGATTGCAAAAACGAGAGCGAGCGGCGCGATTGTGGTGAGAAATGATGTGTCCATGCAGTCTTCCGGGAGGGGGGAAGCGCTGCTTCGCCCATGAGCGCGCGGACTATAGCTGCGCTCTCCTTCATTGCAACCTGGGCGGAGCGAATTGCGCTATCGAACGGACGAGTTTGTCCCAATCCGCGTGCGAACCGATCCAAAACCAACCGACGTGTCCATCCAGGCCCACCTCCGACGCGCGATAGCCGGGAACGATACGGACGTTCCATTCGGCCGGTCTTCCTGAAATGCAGAGCGAGGATGCCGATCCTTGCGGAAACTCCGCGGCACCGTCGCCTACCCCGTCCAGCCGGCCGATACCCGCATCACGCTCGACCCGGAAGTCGAAACGAGCGGTTTCGAATTTCTTGAACCTCGAGACCAATTTGGCCAGCTCTTCCGCGGTGGCGACGCTACTGCACTCCCGTTTTTTTCGACGGTGGGCATAACCTTACGATAGCACGGGGGCAGGGAAGGAACTAGCGGCTCGAGGCGAGGAGCAATTTCGGATTGATCGGTTTCATTCCCTGACGAATCTCGAAGTGAAGCTGTGGCCGGTCGACGCCACCCGTTTCACCGGCCGTGCCGATCACCTGTCCCTGATCCACGTGGTCGCCGCGCGCAACCGCGATCGTTTGGGCGTGCGCATATGCCGTGACGTATCCGCCGGAATGCGTGATCAGGATCAGATTGCCGTAACCTTTGAGCTCATTGCCCGCGTAACTGACGGTGCCTGTGGCAGCCGCGTGGATCGGCGCGCCCAGGCCCGCAGCAATGTTGATTCCATCGTTGCGTTCTCCATTGCCCACACGTCCGAACGGTGAAACGACGGGCCCCGCCAGCGGCCACACAAACTGCAACCGCGCGTGGGAGGTATGGGATGCGCGCGTGTCCTGATTCGTACGCTCGGCTGGAACAGGAATGGGCACGGGCGTCACAGGCTCGAGTTCGCTGACAGCAACCCGGCTGCGTGCAGGAACGCGGCTTGCGATGCCAACCGATCGTGTA
Source organism: uncultured Alphaproteobacteria bacterium (assembly GCA_963812975.1). Lineage (GTDB taxonomy): Bacteria > Pseudomonadota > Alphaproteobacteria > Micropepsales > Micropepsaceae > Rhizomicrobium. Next base: position 6,703 of record CAWEXK010000035.1, read on the forward strand.
AGTCGGGGGGAACCAAACGGCTTGTCGTCGAGCGCTTCCGCCAGCACTGCCGCGTGGGTTGCGGACGTTGCGGCAGGAATCCTCAGAACCTGACCCGGATAAATCCTGCTGCCGATGTCCAGATCGTTCATCTCGGCGATCACCGATGGGGAAACGTCGTAGCGGCCTGCAACCGCGGACATGCTGTCACCGGGACGGACGATCACTGTGTAATAGGTCGCCTGCGGCCAGTCGCTTCCCCCCGCCGCAAAGTCGTCATCGGCGCATCCGGCGACGACAAGGGCCAGAAGCATCGCGCCGGCCGCCACGGGCCCGCATCGCTTCTCACTTGCGGTCCTCCTTGTCATCCAGTTTGTGCGCCTCCTGCGGAAGTCCCGGCAACATCGGCACGAAAGCAACGGGAATAAGCTTCTCGTGCGTCGCGCCGTCGTTCGTCCTGATAATCTTCACCAAGTGTTGCGAAATCCTTTCAAAAGCGCCCGTACTGCCCAACGGCGCGATAAGGATACCGCCGGGCTTCAGCTGTGCGATGAGCGGCGGAGGAATTTCCGGCACCGCCGCGGTCAGCAGAATACGATCGAAGGGTGCCTGCTCCGGCCAGCCCTGGAGTCCGTCGCCGTGGCGCACCACCACGTTGTGGAGCTTGAGGGCCTCGAAGCGCGCTTGCGCCAATTTGAGAAGCGGTCGGTGACGCTCGACAGTATAAACCATCCGGCAGAGTGGCGCGAGCACCGCGCACTGATAGCCTGAGCCCGTCCCGATCTCGAGCACGCGGTGTTTGTTGTCCACTTCGAGCATCTCGGTCATGTAGGCGACGATATAAGGCTGGCTGATCGTCTGTCCGCAGGCGATGGGAAGCGCGGTATTTTCATAGGCGGTCGCCAGGAAAGGGGTCTCGACGAACAATTCGCGCGGCGTCCGCTCGATCGAGGAGAGCACGCGGCGGTCGGTAATTCCCTGTTCGCGCAGCTCCCTGACAAGCCCAGCCGGACGGTGATCGTCGCTCATGGTGGGGACGAACCCTCCAGAATTTCACGCAGACGATCGCGCTCGCGAAACTCGGTAAGATTGAGATGCAGCGGCGTAACCGAAATGCGGCCATGATGGATCGCGTTGAGATCGCTGCCCTGGGGAGGATCGCTTGGACCGCGCTTGAATCCGATCCAATAGTAGGGAATGCCGCGCGCATCAATTCGCCGATCGAGCATTGCTGTTTGCAGATCCCGCTTGCCCTGCACGGTGACCTCGGTGCCTTGGACCCCGCTTGCGCCCCCATCGGGAAAATTCACGTTCATCAGCACGTCGGCCGGCCATCCGATCCCGACGAGCTTCTCGATCAGTTGCGGACCATGCACCTCCGCGCATGACCAATCGACATCGCGCCCGCCTCCGAATCCGTAGGCCTGGGATAGTGCGATCGACGGCACGCCGAGAGCCGTGCCCTCCATGGCACCCGCGATGGTGCCCGAATAGGTAACGTCGTCGGCAAGATTGGAACCGCGATTGACGCCCGACAGCACGAGCGTCGGACGCGTGCGCGCCATCAATTCAGCGATCGCCATCATGACGCAGTCCGTCGGCGTGCCGGTCACCGCAAAATGCCGTTTGTCGATCCGGCGTAATCTGAGCGGCAGAGACAGGGTCAGCGAATGCGAGGCGCCGGATTGCTCGGTCTCGGGCGCGACAACCCACACGTCTTCGCAGAGCGTGCGCGCGATCCTTTCCGCCACTGCCAGGCCCGGCGCGTGAATCCCGTCGTCATTGGTCACGAGAATCCGCATTTAATTGACGCTCCCACGCTTATCCTTCCCCGGCACGGGCGAAGTGGCCCAAAGGGCCGGAAGGGAGCGTGACGCAATCGATCGATGACGATTTCCCGCTCCCCCTGCCCCAGCCTGCGGCCGGACCTCCCCCAGACAGGAGCCAGGAAAAAACCAAGACGCGTCCGCGTCTCATTTCGCAATCTTCTCCGCGCCGTCCATATAGACGCGCAACGCGTCGGGAATTGTGATCGAGCCGTCTGGTTCCTGATAGTTTTCGAGCAACGCCACCAGCGTGCGGCCGATCGCAAGCCCGGAACCGTTCAGCGTATGGACGAATTTCGGTCCCTTTTCGCCCTTTGGTCGGTAGCGCGCGCTCATGCGCCGCGCCTGGAAATCACCGCAATTGGAGCAGGACGAGATCTCCCGGAATTGATTCTGTCCCGGCAGCCAGACTTCGATGTCGTAAGTCTTCTTCGCCGCGAAACCCATGTCGCCTGCGCAGAGCGTCACCACGCGGTGATGCAGGCCGAGACGCTTAAGTACTTCCTGCGCGCAATCTGTCATCCGTTCGTGTTCGGCCGCGGACTGCCCCGGCGAGACAATCGAAACCAGTTCGACCTTGGAGAACTGGTGCATACGCAGAATGCCGTGCGTGTCCCTGCCCGCCGCGCCCGCCTCGGCGCGAAAGCACGGTGTCCAGGCGGCGAGACGGAGCGGCAGCGTTGATTCTTCGAGGATGTCCTCGCGCACATAGTTGGTGAGCGGCACTTCCGCGGTTGGGATGAGCCAGAAGCCCATGGTGGTGCGAAACAGAATCCTCCTCGAATTTCGGCAGCTGTCCGGTACCGAATGCCGCGTCGTCGCGCACGAGAAGTGGCGGCGAAAATTCGGTGTAGCCGAATTCGCGGGTGTGCAGATCGAGCATGAAATTGCCGAGCGCGCGCTCGAGGCGCGCGAGCGCGCCGCTCAGAAATACAAATCTCGCGCCCGAGACTTTCGCCGCGCGGGCAAAATCCATCTGCTCCATCGCTTCGCCGAGATCGAAATGCTCCCTTGCCGCATTGAGTTCGCGGTGGCGTGCCGAAGCGCCGCGCAATCACCTCGACATTTTCGTTTTCGCCGGCGCCATCGGGAACATCGGCATCAGGAAGGTTGGGAAGTGCAGCAAGCGCAGCATCAAGCGCGGCTTTCAGCGTGCGTTCCTCTTCCTCGCGTTTCTGGATGCGTTCCCGCAAGCCCGCCGCTTCGCCCATCAGCGATGCCGCGCGGTGCTCGTCCTTCTGCGCTTTCGCAGAGCCGATCTCGCGCGCAACTGCATTGCGACGGGCCTGCGCTTCCTGCAAACGCACCTGCATCGCGCGCAAATCGTGGTCGCGGGCGAGCAGATCATCGGTGACAGCCTGGGGCGCCGCCAAACCCCGACGCGCGAGACCCTGAGCGAATAGAGCCGGCTGTTCCCTAATGGTCCGGATGTCATGCATGACGCCTCCGCAGGTGTTCCAGCCAGACCGCGCGCGGTAATGGCATGGCCGATTCGGCCGGTAAAGCGGAGACTTTACGGCGAAGCCGCAGCTGCGCGCGCCGCATCTTCCCTGGCGCGGCTGTTCTCGATCAGCCGCACGCACCAAATGGAGATCTCGTAGAGCACGATCAACGGCAGGGCGAGGCTCATCATGCTGAACGGATCGGGCGGCGTGATCACCGCACAGAGAGCGACGATGCCGAGAATCGCGTAGCGCTGGACGCTGCGCAGCTGCGCGCTCGAGACGATACCGACCCGGCCGAGGAGCGACAGCAGCACCGGTAGCTGAAAGCACAGGCCGAAAGCGAAAATCAGTGTCGTCACGAAATCGAGATATTCGCTGACCTTCGCCTGCAGCTCGATGCCGAGCGCGCCGTGTCCTCCAGGCGTCTCGTAACCCACGAAGAAGCGGATCGCGAACGGCAGCATCACGTAATAGACGAAGGCCGCGCCAACGAAGAAGAGAATGGGAGTCGCCACAAGGAACGGCAAAAAGGCGCGCCGCTCGTGTTTGTAGAGGCCCGGCGCAATGAACATCCACAATTGCGCAGCGACGATTGGAAATGACAGGCACAGCCCGGCGAACATGCCGACTTTTACATAGGTAAAGAACGTTTCGTAGAGCGCCGTGTAGATCAGATGGTGGTTGGGCTGGCCTGCGAGTGCATGCGCAAGCGGTTCCGTCAGGAACGCATAGATGTGCCTGGCAAAGGCGAAACACACGATGAAGCAGATCGCGAAGGCCGCGAGCGAAGCGACAAGCCGTTTGCGCAGCTCGATCAGGTGATCGAGCAGCGGCGCCTTGGTCGCTTCGATCGCCTCCTCGTCGGCGGGTGTGGGCGCCTTCATGCGTCCGGCCGGGTCTGCTCGGCCCCGGTTTCAGCCGGTATCGGCGCCGCCCCTGTGTCCGCAGTTTCAGGGCTGGCTGGCGCCGCCGACAGAATCCGACCCGGGCAGAACTGGCGCGCTGAGCGTTCGGTCCAGATCGGCAAGCGGGCGTTCGTGGCGAAGAGCCTCCAGCTCGGCGCGCAGCTCGTCCAGTTCGGACTGCCGCGCCATTTCATCGAAGCTCTTGCGAAACTGGTCGGCCATTGCACGCGCCTTGGCCACCCACCGCCCCGCCATGCGCATCAGGCGCGGCAAATCCTTCGGCCCAACGACGACTAGCGCAACGATGAGCACCAGAAGGATATGAGACTCCAGCTGAGATCCAGCATGGCTGCGCGCCTGATGCCCGGGCGGCGAGTCCTTCTTGGTCGTGTCGTCGCGGCGGTCAGTGATCACGTGTTCTTCGTCCGGTTCGTTCAATCCCTTGCGAAAACTGCGGATGCCCTTGGCGACATCGCCCATAAGGTCGGAGATCTTGCCGCGGCCGCCGAACAGCAAAAGCGCGACGATGGCGAGAATGAGAATATGCCAGATGCTCAGCGCACCCATGAGAACTCTCCTTGCCCCGAGCCGAGGCTTTCCTAGCATTTCCCCGCCACGATGCGCGCTGACGTCTTTAAGCCCCTTTGATGCCGGCGAAGCAAGCTCAAGCAATCAGGATTTCACCCTTTCGGCCGAGGTGCGACGCGAGAGCAGCAAGCCGCTTCTGAACCGGCTCCCCGGCGATCATGGCCCGGCGCCTCGGCACTTCCAGCAAAATGCGAGCGGGCGTCAGTCTCAGCCGGTAATTCGCCAGCTCCCCTGGCGCGGAGGCCGAGAGGGCAAAGGCGAGCCGCATCGCCAGTCCGGTCCGCAGGGCGAGCAGGCTCTCTTCCGCAGACAGGAGGCCGCCCAGCTGGATGTCCCGCGGGAAGTCTTCGTCACCGGAATAGCGATAGAAAGTGGCGGTCGCGATCAGCGCTCGCGCTCGATGGTCGGCGCCCGCGAAAGGCGCGGTCAGGACCTGATTGAATGCACCGAGTGCCCGATCGTCGGGGTGGCGGCGCCAGCCCATATCGGAAAACAGGCAGATGGCATGACGGATGCGCCGGGCCGCCTCCGAATTCGTCGTCAAAAAGTGGCGTGAGCCATTCGAACATCTCCTGCGCATGCTCAGGCGTGCGACTGATGCGTGTATTCGCCGCCGCAGCGAACGCAATCAACGGGTCCTTCGCGCGTTCTTCCTCGGCCAATCGCTCGTAAAGCAGGCCTTCGCGCAGCCCATAGGCTGAAACGACGATCTGATCGAGGCCTGTGGCCAGCAGAAGCTCCTCGAGCACGGTGGCTCCGAAGGGCAGAGCTTCCGCGCGGCGACGCGAGACAATTCGCATCTTGTCGAAGGATTTGCGCGATAACCGCGCCACTACCCGACACAATTTGATGGCACGCGAAGCGGGGATCGCATAGCCGTGAAGCACATGCAGGCGATAGTTCTGCTCCTCCATATCTACCCGCGCAAAGCTTCTCCACACGCCGCCAACGGCATACAGAGACCGCCCCTTCAGTTCGCCAAGCTTCTTTACTCCGGCGAGCCCGGCTTCGACAATTTCGCGCGCACGCTCGGGTTCGCCTCTCGCGGCGTCGATGAGGCGGAGCGGTCCGAAGGGCAGTGTCAACGCCTCCCCGGTCTTTGCGCCCTTCACGGTCACCATGTCGAGGCTGCCGCCGCCCAGATCGGCGACAAGGCCGTCCGCGGAGGGAATGCCGGCCAGCACGCCATGGGCGGCGAGCCTGGCTTCCTCCTCGCCCGACAGAATTCGGATCGGGCTGCCCCAGACAGCTTCCGCGCGGCGAACAAACTCCTGACCGTTGGTTGCATCGCGCGCAGCGGCCGTCGCTACTGCATCGCGCATTTCCACATGATGCGCGTCGGCAAGGATGCGGAAGCGCGAAAGAGATTCGAGCGCGAGCCGCATGCCTTCGTCGTGCAGCCTGCGCCGCGTGACCATGTCGCGACCGATGGCGCAGATCGCCTTTTCGTTATGAACCACGGCCGGCGTGCGGGAAAATAATTCGTAGATGACAAGGCGCACCGAATTCGATCCGATGTCGACGACCGCAAACGGCCCGCCGCGCGCGCAACTCGCGCGGGCCGTTTGCGGTCGGCTGAGTTCCGTCGAATCCGCCCAGCCGCCGCTCATCTATCGGCCTGCGCGGCAATCGCCCCCGCCGGGCGCCGCGCGGCCATCTTGAGCGCGCGGCCACGCCCTGAAAGCGAGGGATTGGTCATGAAATAGGTGTGCGCCGAGAAAGCATCCTCGCGCTCGGAATGTGGGTCGCGCGTGTAGGTTCCATCCGCCGCCATATGCCAGCTCTGCGCCTGGTCTTTGAGCAACGCCACCATGATCTGTCCAAGTACCTGCTCGTGCACGGTGGGATTTTCCACGGGCACCAGCGCCTCGACGCGCCGGTCGAGATTGCGCGGCATCCAATCGGCCGAGGAGATGAACACCTTGGCCTTTGGCGAAGGCAGACCATAGCCACCGCCGAAGCAGACGATGCGGCCGTGCTCCAGAAAGCGGCCGACGATGCTCTTCACACGAATGTTGTCCGACAGGCCGGGCACGCCGGGCCGCAGGCAGCAGATGCCCCGAATCACCAGATCGATGCGGACGCCGGCCTGGCTCGCGCGATAAAGCCCGTCGATAAGTTGGGCGTCAACGAGCGCATTCAGCTTCAACCAGATCGCCGCCGGCCGGCCCGCGCGCGCGTGCCCGATCTCTTCCTGGATCGCTTCGGCAAGCTTCCCTCGCAGCGACAGGGGCGAGACCGCGATTTTTTCGAGCGCGACCGGCTCGGCGTATCCGGTCACGTAGTTGAAGAGTTGACCCGCATCGCGGCCGAGCGCGGGATCGGCCGAGAACAGCGACAGATCGGTGTAAATTTTTGCAGTCACCGGATGATAGTTGCCGGTACCAAAATGGACATAGGTCCTCAGCTGTCCGCTTTCGCGACGCACGACAAGGCTCACCTTGGCATGTGTCTTGAGCTCGATAAATCCATACACAACCTGCACGCCCGCACGCTCCATGTCGCGCGCCCAGCGGATGTTCGCCTCCTCGTCGAAGCGCGCCTTGAGTTCAATCAGAGCCGTGACGGACTTGCCAGCATCCGCGGCTTCGATCAGAGCCTTGACAATCGGCGAGTCCTGCGAAGTGCGATAGAGAGTCTGTTTGATCGCCACGACACCAGGGTCGGCGGCCGCCTGGCGCAGAAACTGCACCACGACGTCGAAACTCTCGAAGGGATGATGCACGATGATGTCTTTCGCGCGAATGGCGGCAAAGCAGTCGCCGCCGTGATCGCGGATGCGTTCCGGAAAGCGCGCAATAAAGGGCGTGAACAGCAGGTCCGCGCGCTCTTTGAGAATCAGCTTGTTGGTGTCGGAAAGTCCCAGCAGGTGATCGACGATCACGAGCTCCGTGCTGTCGAGATCGAGCTTGTCGGCAATATAGCTCCGCAGGGTCGCAGGCATCGAAGCGCTGCACACGATGTGGATTACGGAGCCGCGACGTCGCCGCTTGACAAGCATCTCGAACAGTCGGGCGAGATCTTCCGCTTCCTCCTCCACTTCCACGTCACTGTCGCGAATGATGCGAAACAGTCCTGAACTGAGAACTGCGTAGCCGTGAAACAGCCGGTGGAGGTGCAAGCCGATCACGTTTTCAAGCGACAGGAACCGTGCCTGATTTCCGGGCAGCCTGATGAAGCGCCTGAGCTGCGATGGCACGGGCAGCAATGCAGTCACTGCCTTGCCGTCGCGTTTGCGTGTCAGCTGCAACGCAAGCGTGAAGCCCAGATTGGGAATGAATGGAAACGGATGCGCCGGATCAAGCGCCAGCGGTGTCAGAACGGGAAAAATTTCTTCGCGGAATTCGTTGTCCAGCCATGCGCGGTCTGCCTCCGTCAACTCGTCGGGATCGAGAACCGCAATACCGGCATTCTTCAATTCTTTCCGGAGCTGTACCCAGACGCGCTGCTGATCTGCAATCAGCTCGCCCGCCATGTCGTCGACGCGCGCGATCTGTTCGGCCGGCGTCAGTCCGTCGTCACTTGTTGAGCTGAACCCGGCCCCGACCATGCCCTTCAGGCCGGCAACGCGGACCATGTAGAACTCGTCCAGGTTCGAGGCAGAGATCGACAGAAACCGCAACCGTTCCAGCAATGGATGGCGGTGATTACGCCCCTCCTGGAGTACGCGGCGATTGAAGGCGAGCCAGGAAAGCTCCCGATTGATGAACCGGTCGGGCGACCTCGCATCGAACACCGGGGGGGATGGCTGGGCAGAAACTGCCGGCGTGTCACCCTTTTCCAGCGGCAGCAGGGCCTCGTCTTTGCGGGCAAGATTTTCGGCGTTCATCGAGTTGGATCGCGGCCTTCGTCGTGGGAGACGAATTTATCGGAAATGTATGAATTTGTCATGGCGTCCGCTGGGCGCGCGCAGCGACGAGCGCGCGAACCAGCGAAAGGTTGATGGGGCGCCCTGCCGCCAGCGCCGCCGCATCGGCTTCAGCCACGAAATCGCGAATCGCGCCCGGCGAGCGCTCGAGCGAGCACAGCATGCGCTCGATGACCGCGTCGGGCACAAGCAGTTGGCGGTCGGCAAAAAGCTTGCGTGCGAGCGCGAAGAGCAGCGCTTCGTCGGGCGACCACAGCGGGAATGCTGCGAGCACCGCGAACCGGGAGGCCAGATCGGGAAGAATGCAGGACCAGTTCGTGGGGGCCTCACGCCCCGTCAGCAGCACCGGTGCGCCAGGCCTCGCGGACTCCAACGCGGCGAACAGCCCGGCGTCGCGGGCCGGCGAGGCTTCCGCCACATCCACGTCTTCGACCGCCAGCGGCCCCCACTCGCGAACATGACCCGCAAATAACGCCGAAGCGGTGATGACACGCGCACCCGACCGATCCCGCCAGATGGAGACGAGATGCGTCTTGCCGCACCCGCGGACCATAAAAGGCCGCAGCGGAAACCGGCCAATCGGGCCAGGCGTCGATGAACGCCACGGCCTCAGCGTTCGCAGGAGCGACGATCAGGTCGGCACGGGATAGGGCCGCCCGAGCTGAGAGCGGCAGCGGCAATTGCGAAGGACTTTGCATCGCGCGATCAACTGGCCTCACGAGACCGGCTGTCGGCGCGCGAGCGTGCTGACTGCAACGCCGGTGTAAGCGAGCCACGACGCGATGGTGAGGAGGGCTGTCGTGTCTGCGGTGGCGCTTTCCACCTGCGGCCAGTGCAGCCCGAAAATGAGCAACACAAGCGCGAGCGCAATGTACGCGATCTGCATCGCCGTGCTCGCCTTGCCGATGAGCAGCGGGCGGATCCGAATCGGCAGAGCGAACAGGCGCGCGAAAAGGATGCCACCCACGATCGCCGCGTCGCGCGCGATGACAAGAAGTGTCAGCCACAGAGGCGCGACGCCCAGGATGGTCAGCGTGAGGAACGATGCAAACATCAGGAGCTTGTCGGCCGCGGGGTCGAGAAAGCGCCCGACTCGCGTGGCAATCCCGAAGCGCTTGGCGAGAAAGCCATCGGCTGCATCTGTCAATCCGGCGAAAGCAAACACGCCCAGCGCCGCCCGGTCCGCCCCACTGACAAGCAGAAACGCAAAGGCCGGCGCGGCCGCGAGTTGAAGTGCCGTGAGGAGGTTCGGCAGGTGCTTGAATACGCCGTTCACTGGCTCTCCTTGGCGGAATCCGCTTGCGCGAGCCACCACTCCCCATTTTCATTGGCAAGGTCGAGTCCCTGGCGCGCGAGCTGTTCATTCAGCTGGTCCACCGAACCGACATACGAGATCGCGAGGCGCGCTTCGCCGATATCCATCGCCATCACGTTCACGTCGGTGATCGTCGGTACCGTGCCGAGCTTCTGCAGCATCTGGCCCCAAGCTTCGATCGAGTCGACATGCAGCAAAGCGACGAGTTTCGATTTTCTGCCGAAATCGACAACGGACAACCCTTTCCACAAATCGATGATGGTGTGCGCCGCGGCGTCGGCCACGCTGGCGAAGGCCCTGGCCGCCGGAGTCTTCGGCTGCACGGGGACCGTGATATCTGGAATCGTGGGCGTGCTTCCGGCGGCAAGCCGCCGGATTTTGACAATCATCTGCGTGCGCTGGGGAACAACCAAAGCAAGATAAACTTCCGCGGCGTGGGCCCGCACGGCGAGCGGCTCGACATCCTGCCACGTCGCCTTGTCGAAATGCAGTGCTGCCAGCACCGGCGTATCGACGGCGTCATCCTGCGGGAGTACGAGCGGCACAGTCGCATGCGAGAAGCGGGGATCCGCCCAGGCGCGCGTCCAGGGAGTTTGCGCCGACCAGTCGGGGCCAAGCGGAATCACGAGAAGGGGACGCGCCGCGGTATCCGTGTAGGCGATATCGGCCTGCTGAAGGATTCGGCGGACTGCATTGGCATTGAACACATAGGTCACGTCGGCGACGAACCGCGTCGTCGAACTGCGGACGTCATGAACCTGATACGAGCGGACCAGACGCTGAAGAGTCGCGGGATCGAGCGCAGGCTGGCGTAGCCAGTCCTGCTCCTTGGTCAAACGGCGATAGAGTGTCTGCCAGGCGCGGTCGCGGCCACTGTTGATCGCCTCGGTCTGCGCCTCGACGGTCGATTGGGCCGACGCGTCCACCTTTATTCCGCTGACGGTATAAGGATCACCCGCCGCCACCGGCAGCGGAATGCCCAATGCAATGACGACAAGGCAGGCTGTAAGGAAATGGCGCATCGCGGACCCGTTGGCGGTGCGACTATAGGGGCGGGAGGTGCCTTTCGGAAGCCGGAGGCGTCAGAGTATCCTGATCATCGGCCACCGGTTCGCCAAGACGTCAAACGATGAGCACTGATCGCCACTTGCGCCGCAATGGTCACACCTACCGCGAGGCCGGCGTCGATATTGACTCGGCCGACGACCTCGTAGCCAGAATTGCGCCGGCAGCCAAAGCCACGCAGCGTCCGGGCGCAGGCGCCGAACTGGGTGGCTTCGGCGGTTTATTCGATCTGCAGGCGGCGGGGTTCAAGGATCCCATTCTTGTGGCCTCGACCGACGGTGTAGGCACGAAGCTTCGCCTCGCGATCGAAACGGGCGATTTCTCGACCATCGGACAGGATCTCGTGGCGATGTGCGTGAACGACATCGTCGTGCAGGGGGCCGAACCACTGTTCTTTCTGGATTACTACGCGAGCGGAAGACTTGCGGTGAACGATGCGGCGGTTACGATCGAGGGCATCGCGCGCGCCTGCCGCGAATGCGGTTGTGCACTGATCGGCGGTGAGACAGCGGAAATGCCGGGTCTCTATGCGCCCGGCGATTTCGATCTCGCAGGCTTCGCCGTGGGCGCGGTGGAGCGCGGGTGCGTTCTTCCACACATGGCGGAAATGCGTTGTGGCGACTTGCTCGTCGGAATCGCGTCCTCGGGTTTGCACTCGAACGGTTTCTCGTTGGTCCGGCGGGTTCTGGCGGACGCCGCGCTGTCGCGCGATGCGCAAGCGCCTTTTGCGCCCGGGTTGACGGTCGGCAATGCGCTCCTTGCGCCGACGCGGCTCTATGTGAAGAGTGCACTCGCCGCCATCCGGGCAACGAAAATCAAAGGTTTCGCTCATATCACGGGAGGCGGCATCACCGAAAATCTGCCACGCATCCTGCCTGACAATCTCGACGCCGAGATCGACCTGGACTCATGGACCCCCCCACAGGTGTTCGCGTGGCTTGCACGTCTGGGAGGGATCGAGGGCCAAGAGATGCTCCGCACGTTCAATTGCGGCATCGGTCTGATCGCGGTGGTCGCGCCGGAAGACGTCGAAGCCTGCATCGCGGCATTCCGCGACGCAGGCGAATCCGCCTCCCCGATCGGCGCGCTGGTTCGCGGGGAACGCGCACCGCGCGTGCGCTACAAGGGCGGCGTGTCGCTCATCAACACATGAACCTCCACGCGCGGGTAGGCGTGCTGATCTCGGGCCGCGGCAGCAATCTCCAGGCTCTCATCGAGGCCTGTGCACGTTTCGATTATCCCGCGCAGATCGCCTGCGTGATTTCCAACGTTGCCGATGCCGAAGGATTGCGACACGCCGCACGCGCAGGCATCCCTTCGCATGCCGTTGCCCATGGTCCCTTTGCGACTCGCGAAACCTTCGATTCGGCGATGGACGCGATTTTGCGCGAAGCGGATGTTGGCTTCGTCTGTCTCGCGGGCTTCATGCGCGTCCTGTCGGACGGCTTCGTCGAGAACTGGCGGGGACGTCTGATCAACGTCCATCCTTCCCTTCTGCCCGCCTTCAAAGGACTCGCCGTGCATCGCCGCGTTCTGGAGTTGGGCGCGCGCATCTCGGGCTGCACGGTGCACTTCGTCGTGCGCGAGCTCGATTTCGGGCCCGATCATCGCACAGGCTGCGGTGCCGGTTCTGCCGGGCGATTCCGAAGAGTCGCTCGCCGCCCGAACGCTCGCCGCCGAACACAGACTGTATCCACTAGCACTGAAGCTCCTCGTTGAAGGGTCCGTTCGGCTGGAGGAAGGCCGGGCGAAACACACGGCAAAATCGATCCTGCGGCCGGGGAGTTGTTCAACCCGCCCTTGCGCTGAGAAACTCTTATCCGAGCGGGGCGTCGCCGCACCGATCGATTTCGGAAGGGTCTGGCCGAATCTTTCGAAGGGTGCTGAAGTGGTCACGCGCGGGGAGCTTTTCCATGAAACAGTTATTTCAACACCGGCTTCTGGCCGCGGCGGGACTTCTTATTGTGTTGCGGGCGGGAGCCGACGCGCAGACCGCAAACACGCCGGCGCAACCGCAGGCAAGCCACGCTGCCGCGATCGAACAAGTGGTGGTGACGGCCACGCGTCGCCCGGAAAAGCTCGAGAAGGTGCCGTTGAGCATCAGCGCCTTCAGCGACGTCAAGATGGACGTGCTCGGCGTCAAATCATTCGCCCAACTCGCGAAGTTCACACCGGGGGTGACATACGATCCGGATGCCCACGACGTGTATATCCGCGGCATTGATTTGACGGCCGGTTCCGGCACAACGGGCATCTATATCGACGATACGCCGATCCAGATCTGAAATCTCGGCTTCAATTCCAACAACACCTTGCCATCAGTGTTCGACCTCGAACGCGTCGAAGTGCTGCGCGGACCGCAGGGAACCCTGTTCGGTGCGGGTTCGGAGGGCGGTACCGTGCGTTATATTACGCCGCAACCAAGCCTCACCGATTACAGCGGGATTGCGCGCAGCGAGATCTCGTTCACGCAGGACGGCGCCCCGAGCTATGAGGGTGGGGCGGCGTTTGGTGGACCTGTCATCGAAGATGCGCTCGGCTTCAGATTCAGCGCCTGGTACAGGCGGGACGGCGGCTGGATCGATCAGGTGAATTACCGCACGGATCAGACAACCATCCCGAATGCGAACGGGACCGATACCTACGTGTTGCGCGGAGCAATCACGTGGGCACCTCTTCCGCAGCTGACGATTACGCCGTCCATCGACTATCAGAACCGCGACGAGGGCGACCCGGATCAGTACTGGGTCGGCATATCCAATCCCGACGCGGGAACCTATGATACCGCAACGCCGGACAGGATGATCGACAAGGACCGCTTCTATCTCGCATCGCTCAACATCCACTACGCGGGAAATTCGGTGGAACTGATCTCCAACACATCATTGTTCGGGCGCGGCGAACATGTGAATGGCTACAGCGGCACGCTATACAATCTGTCTTACTTCCAGCAATCCTTCTCGACGGCACCGACCCGCTGGGAAATCCCTGCGGCCCGCCCCAGTGCCGCACCGACCTCTATCCTCTTCTCACGCCGACCGGCATCAATCTGCCCGGTCTTCCCGATTACATTGCCCACGCGAACATCACCAATACGCAGCGGGACGTGACCCAGGAGGTCCGGGTGCAATCGACAAATCCCGAGGCGCGGCTGATCTGGGTGATCGGCGTGTTCTACGCGGCGAACGAGCAGGAAAGCAAAGAAGAGATCAACGATCCGCAGCTGCCGCAGATCACGCAGTATCTATGGAGCGAAACCGTGCTCCAGGCATGGAGCGAGAATCTGCTGCCCAATGGCGACGATTACATCAACGATACGCTGGCACATGACACACAGATCGCCGCGTTCGCGGACGCGACTTATGCCTTCACCGACCAATGGAAGCTCGAGGCCGGAATCAGGGTGGCTCATACGCATTTCGATTTCGTCAACTACGCAAACGGACCGCAGAACTTCGGAGCGAGCAGCGGCGCGGGCCAGGAAAGCGAACTTCCGGTGACTCCAAAGGTCAGCGTGGATTTTCAGGCGACTCCCGACGATCTTCTCTATGCAACGGTCGCCAAGGGCTATCGCATCGGCGGCGCCAATCCGCCCTTTCCGCTGATCGCCTGCGGCGTTCCCAGTGTCCCCAGTTCCTACACCTCAGACAGCGTGTGGAGCTACGAGCTGGGCGCAAAGGACAAATGGCTCGGCGGCCGCATCAGCACGGACGCGAGCGTTTACTACATCAACTGGAACGGAATTCAGCAAGACGTGTATCTGCCCCTGTGCGGCCTTCAATATACGGCCAATCTCGGCAACGCGGTGAGCAAAGGCTTCGACTTGCAGGCCGATTTTCAGGTAACCGACTCGTTTCATTTCGAGACGACGCTCGGTTATACGGACGCACGCTACACGACGAGTGCCTTTTCCGCCGACGGCTCGCTTCTGGTCGCTGGAGGCGAAGCGATTGGCGAGCAGCCCTACATTTCTCCCTGGACCTTCACGGCCGGCGCGGAATACGACTTCAGCGCTTTCGGCAACGACTCGTACATCCGCGCGGATGACGAGTTCGCGAGCCAGAACAACTGGCCACTTGCCACGCAGAACCCGCAGTCGGAATCCTACGATCCGCACCTCGTTGCAGACCCGCCGACAAATTTTGTCTCGGCCCGCGCCGGCGCCACGTTTGGAACCTGGGATATTGCGCTGTTCATGAACAACGTGCTGAACGCCCATTCCCAGTTCGATCTCAACCATCAGGATGCGAACACCGTGCTCTACGAGGCGAGCACGTTCCGTCCCCGTACGACGGGCCTCGAGGTCACGTACAGATATTAGACGGCTGTCTTTCCCGATGCTGGGCAACGGTTTGCGTCGTCAGCTCTTTAATCCGAGCAGGGCATGGGGCGAGAAATCGCCGCTTTTCGTCGAGGCGGGCGTGGTGATCTTGAAGATGCCATTCGCGCGCAGGCAGACGGCACCGTCCGCGGTTGCGATACCCTGCGCGAAAAGGAGATTGCGCGTGGCGGTCAGCGCATCGGCGTGGCCCTCGATCCAGGCACCCAGTGGCGCTGGGGCGAGATAATCGCAAGCCAGATTGACCGTCGGTAGGAACCCCATCTCCGTCCTGCTCTGAAATCGCGCGGCAATAGGGAGCAACATGTCGGCAAAGGTGGCGAGCATGCCGCCATGACAGACCTTTCCCGGATTGCAATGGCGCAGCTCGACGCGAAACCCAAGCAGAAGGCGATCATTGGCCCATTTTCCGTAGAGCGGGCCGGTGACGTCGAGGAAGCCCATCGTGAGTTGGAGGGGGCTAAATCCGGATGGAATGGTGTCGGCCACGGGCAATTCTCTCCAGGACGAAGCGTGCCTGTATCCACACAAGCTCTTGGCCACAAGCCCGCTCGGGAAGCGGCATGATCAACCATGTCGCAGCGCAGCAGGGACTTGACCACGCCGAAGGGCGGCCTTATATGCCGCCGCGAGGGCTGGCACTCCAGACCTGCGAGTGCTGCCACCTGCCGGCTGCGAAGCCGCAGGGCAACCAACCAATTGTTTTCGTTGAACTTTCAAGGAGGAACCCCCATGAAATTCCGTCCGCTTGGCGACCGCGTGGTCGTCCGCCGCGTGCAGGAGGATCAGAAGACTCCCGGCGGCATCATCATTCCCGACACTGCCCAGGAGAAGCCCCAGGAGGGCGAAGTCATCGCCGTTGGGCCCGGCGCCCTCGACGAGCACGGCAAACGCGTCGTTCCCGAAGTCAAGACCGGTGACTTCGTGCTGTTCGGCAAATGGTCGGGCACCGAAGTGAAGGTCGATGGTCAGGAACTCCTGATCATGAAGGAATCCGACATCATGGGCATTCTCGAAGGCCGCACGACCAAGCCGGTAAAGAAGGCAGCGTAATCAGACGACAGAGAACAGAACACGGGAATCGGAAAATTATCTGATCCCTGTTTTCCGTATTCAGTATTCCAAGGAGAAAATACATGGCAGCCAAAGACGTAAAATTCGGCAGCGACGCGCGGGAGAAGATGCTCCGCGGCGTCGACATCCTCGCCGATGCGGTGCGCGTGACGCTGGGCCCGAAGGGCCGCAACGTCGTGCTCGAGAAGAGCTTCGGCGCTCCGCGCTCAACCAAGGACGGCGTGACCGTCGCCAAGGAGATCGAGCTTCACGACAAGTTCGAGAACATGGGCGCGCAGATGGTGCGCGAGGTGGCGTCGAAAACCAACGACGCGGCGGGGGACGGCACCACCACGGCGACCATTCTCGCGCATGCGATCGTGCGCGAGGGCGCCAAATCAGTCGCGGCCGGCATGAACCCGATGGACCTGAAGCGCGGCGTCGAGAAGGCGGTGGAAGCCGTCGTCGCCGATCTGAAGAAACGGTCGAAAAAGGTCAAGTCGAACGATGAGATCGGCCAGGTCGGCACGATTTCTGCGAACGGCGACAAGACCGTCGGCAAGATGATTGCCGAGGCAATGCAGAAAGTCGGCAATGAAGGCGTGATTACCGTCGAAGAGGCCAAGAGCCTCGAGACCGAGCTTGATGTCGTCGAAGGCATGCAGTTCGATCGCGGTTACATCTCTCCCTACTTCGTGACCAATGCCGACAAGATGATGGCGGAGCTCGACGAGCCCTACATCCTCATCCACGAGAAAAAACTGTCCTCGCTGCAGCCGATGCTTCCGATCCTCGAAGTCGGTGGTGCAGGGCGGCCGTCCGCTCGTGATCATCGCCGAAGAGGTGGAAGGCGAAGCTTTGGCGACGCTCGTCGTCAACAAGCTGCGCGGCGGCCTGAAGGTCGCGGCGGTGAAGGCGCCTGGCTTCGGCGATCGTCGCAAGGCCATGCTGGAAGACATAGCCATCGTCACCGGTGGGCAGGTCATCAGCGAAGATCTCGGCATCAAGCTCGAGAACGTGAAGCTGAACATGCTGGGTACCGCGAAGAAGGTACGCATCACAAAGGACGACACCACGATCATCGACGGTTCGGGCAAGAAGAACGACATCCAGGCCCGCGTCGGTCAGATCAAGCAGCAGATCGAGGAGACGACGTCCGATTACGACAAGGAAAAGCTGCAGGAGAGGCTGGCGAAACTCGCGGGCGGCGTTGCTGTTATCCGCGTCGGCGGTGCGACGGAAGTCGAAGTGAAAGAGAAGAAGGATCGCGTCGACGACGCGCTCAACGCCACGAAGGCGGCAGTGGAGGAAGGCATTCTCCCCGGCGGCGGCGCGGCGCTTCTCTACGCCACCAAGGCGCTGAACGGGCTGACCGGCGAAAACGAGGACCAGAACGCCGGCATCGCGATCGTGCGCAAGGCGATTCAGACGCCGATTCGCCAGATCGTCGAGAACTCTGGCGTGGAAGCTTCGATCGTCGTCGGCAAACTGCTCGAGCAGAAGTCGAACACCTATGGCTTCGACGCACAGACAGAGCAGTATGTCGACCTCGTGGAGGCCGGGATTGTGGATCCGACCAAGGTGGTGCGCATCGCTCTCCAGGACGCCGCCAGCGTGGCCGCGCTCCTGATCACGACGGAAGCGATGGTCGCAGACCGTCCGAAGAAGGAATCGCCCTCCTCCAATGCCAGGTGGCGGCGGCGGCATGGGCGACATGGATTTCTAAGATCCATACGTCCTTACGATTATTCAAAAG
Organism: uncultured Alphaproteobacteria bacterium; assembly: GCA_963812975.1. Classification (GTDB taxonomy): domain Bacteria; phylum Pseudomonadota; class Alphaproteobacteria; order Micropepsales; family Micropepsaceae; genus Rhizomicrobium. The sequence goes on from CAWEXK010000035.1 coordinate 24,842, forward strand.
GGCCGGAGGAAACTCCGGCCCTTTCTTTCACGCGCTTAGGAGGTAGTTCCTGCCCGCACATAGGGGCGTATCGCCTCGCGGAAGCTGTTGCCGCGATCGCCGAACCTCGATGCCGCCTTCGAAATCTCGGTGAATTCCCGCGCGTCAATCGTGAACGCACGCGGCCCGGAGATGACCTGAGGCACAGGTAGTTCTACGGCGAACTGCTCGCGCAAAAATTGTCTATCTAGCGAGAATTTCTGCTCCGCCGCTGCGGCCGCTTCGGGCAGAAAAATGAATTGCGCCGGCGCGCGAGAACGAAGAAACCTGCGCAGGGTCGACACCAACCGGTTGCGCTCCTCGGCGGTCCGCGCGACTCTGTTCACCGCCAGCATCGCGACAAGCGCCTTGGTGCCGAGCGACACATTTCGTGCCGGGGCGTCGACGATGTGCTGCGGAGCGAATCCAAGATGGCCCAGCGCCCTCGCCACGAAGGTGTTGGCGGGATGATAGCTGGTCACGGTGAGATCAAAGCCGGTCCGGCGCAGCCTGCGTAACAGATTGGCGTAGCAAAGGTTTCCGGCATTCTCCGCCAGGAAGACGTCGGGATCCCGTGTTTCGGCGAAGGCCCCATCTTTGACCCGCTGGTTATAGAGCGAGGCGGCGCGCTCGAAATGCTCGCGTACCGTAACGAGGATTTCGACACGCAGAGGCTCCTCGCCGAGATGACGCTGCAGCGCTTCTACGAAATCATTGAGGTTCTTTCGGCCGGCGAGGATTTCGGAGCTGATTACCAGATCGCGATTCGAACTCCTGGCCTCCCGGGCGATGCTGGCCAAAAGACGTCCGGCGTCTTCGCGAACCACCTCCGGGCGTTTGTAATCTTCAAAAAAATTGAAGATGAGATTGTGGTGCGATCCGTCCGACCACAATCCGACCTTGGGATAACAAACGACGGTGTTGTCGTGATGGCGTAGAATATGCTGGAGAGCGCTCGTGCCGGTTTTCGCCGGTCCGAGATGAAGATAGAGCGTCCGCATCAACCCGGTTCACAGGCCCGCGAGCAGGGCCCACCCTTACGGCGTCGCAACCGATGAGCGTCTGCCGCGTCCGGCGAAGCGCATGTCTAACAACCCCAATTCTTACCTGCCTGCCGGAGGTGAGGTAGGCGCGTAGGGCGTGAATGGACCCAATGTGCACGCCTCACCCGATTCGACGACTTTTATCGGAGTCGAATTGGCACAGATTTCATCTTCCGGAGTCACGAAGCTGAAGCCATGAAACATAAGGCCGCGGCATGGCCCCTTCAGCGTGTTCAGCCAGACCTTTCCGTCGCGCATGTAGAATAGAATATGCTGAGGATCGACCACGCGCGTGTGGTTGATCGTGTCCTGGGGCGAATTAAACGGCCGGAGGCAGACACCCACGCCCGTTCTCGGAGCGGACGCCATATCTGGCTGAGCGATGGCCGGAGCGGTGGCAACGGCGGCGAGAGCTGCCGCGACAGCGAATGCTTTCATGTCGGTTCTCCTGACAGGGCACCTCCGGCCACATTCTGGGGCACGACGCAGCCCGTTCGTCAATGCACGTCGCCGTGTGGTCTCTTCCCTGAAACGAAATCGAGGAGTCCGGGCACGCGCTACTGCGGTTCGTTGGGCGGGCCGTCGGGGGCCTCGACCGGTCGATCGCTGGAGCTCGCATGGTCGGGCGGATCGGCGATGGGCGGCTCATCCTCGGGATCGACATGGGAACCCGGCCGGTCGGTCTCCCCGCTCTGATCGGGTTGCGACTGGCTCTCCGGCATCGCCTCCTGTCCCCGAGCGTTCAATTCGGAGTCCGGCAGTTCCCTGGGGGCTGCGTTTGCAGTGTCATTGTCTTCATTGGTGATGGCGCGCGGCGGGGCGTCGGCAATCAGCCCCGTTTGCCCGGAATCGCTGGAAGATGAGTTCATGCCGCGAGACCGTCCAGATTGCACGGGTGGGTTGCCGGGAGGAGCTGCCTCAAACGTTCGATATCCCGATTCACGCTGCTCGAGACGCGCCTCGAGGCTTTCCAGCCGCGCCGACGGATTTGTCTCCTCCAGCACACGCGCGCGTTCGAGACAGGAATCCACCGCGGCGTCCGGGAGATCGGAGGTGCCGCATTCCAAGATAAATGCGTCCGCATCGCTGTCGCGCGCATGCGCTACGGGGGCAGCCAGTCCCAACAGAAGCAGCGTCGCCAGGGAACTCTGCCGGAATACACGCATGTGATGGCCTTCTCCGCGAATCGCCGCCATCATCGCAGCGCGATTCTCGCGCAAGAATGGCGGAATGATTTCCGCGCCTTGACTTCGCGGCAGTGCTTTCCGAAGGTCCGGCCCACCTCACCGGAGTTTTCGCGTGCCTGCCCCGCCGCCCGTGACCATGACCCTGCCCGACGGCAAGACGATGACGTTCGCGCGGGGCGTGACGGGAGCCGAGATCGCGGCCGCGATCGGCCCCGGCCTGGCCAAGGCGGCGCTTGCAGCGGAGGTCGACGGGCAAGTGGGACCTGTTCCGCCCCATCGAGCACGACGCCCGTCTCCGCATCATCACCCGCAAGGACCCCGAAGCGCTGGAGCTGATCCGCCACGACACGGCCCATGTGCTGGCCATGGCGGTGCAGGAGCTTTATCCCGGCACCCAGGTGACCATCGGCCCGGCGATCGAGGACGGCTTCTATTACGACTTCGCCCGCGACGAGCCCTTCACGCCGGAAGATCTGCCCAAGATCGAAGCCAGGATGCGCGAGATCGTCAAAGCGCGATCTGCCCGACCCGCCGCGAAGTGTGGCCGCGCGACAAGGCGATCGAGCATTTCAAGGACATCGGCGAGACCTACAAGGCCGAACTGATCCAGAGCATTCCCGCCGGCGAAGACGTCTCGATCTACTGGCATGGCGACTGGCACGACCTCTGCCGCGGCCCGCATTTCGCTCGACCGCCGAAGATCGGCGACGCGTTCAAGCTGACCAAGATCGCCGGCGCCTATTGGCGCGGCGATGCCAAGAACGCGCAGCTCCAGCGCATCTACGGCACCGCCTGGCGCGACAAGAAGGAGCTGGACGCCTATCTCCACCGGCTGGAAGAAGCGGAGAAGCGCGACCATCGCAAGCTCGGCCGCGAGCTGGAGCTTTTCACCTTCTCGCCCGATGTCGGCGCGGGCCTGCCGCTGTGGATGCCCAACGGCATGGTGATCCGCCAGGAGCTGGAATTCCTGGCGCTGCAGGAAGAACGCACGGACGGCTATCGCCGCGTGGCGACGCCGCACATCACCAAGGAAGCGCTCTATCTACCGCTCGCGCCACCTGCCCTATTACGACGAGGACATGTATGCGCCGCTCGATATCGACGGCGAGAATTACTACCTGCGGCCGATGAACTGCCCGCATCACCATCTGATCTATGGGGCGACGCGGCATTCCTATCGCGAGCTGCCGCTGCGCATCGCCGAATACGGCCAGGACTATCGCTACGAGGCGTCAGGCGGCCTGTCGGGCCTGATGCGGGTGCGCGGCTTCTGCATGAACGACGCGCATATCTATTGCCGCTACGACCAGGCCAAGGACGAGTTCATCCGCGTGATGCAGCTGCATGCCCGCTATTACGACCTGATGGACATCAAAGAATATTACATGCGGCTGTCGCTGCCCGACCTGGCCAAGCTGCGACAAATATGTCGACGAGCCGGAGAAGTGGCTGGCCGCGCTGGACATCATCCGCGCGGCGATGAAGGAATCCGGCTATCCGCTATGTCGAGGCGCAAGGGCGAAGCCGCGTTCTACGGCCCCAAGATCGACTTCATGATCAAGAGCGCGATCGGCACCGAATACACGATCTCGACCAACCAGCTCGACTTCCTGGCGACCCAGACCTTCGACCTGAAATATATCGGCGAGGACGGCGGCGGAGCATCCGGTCTATGTCATCCATCGCGCGCCGCTCGGCACGCCATGAGCGCTTCACCGCCTTCCTGATCGAGCATTATGCCGGCGCGTTCCCGGTCTGGCTGGCGCCCATCCAGGCGCGGGTCATCCCGATCACCGAGAAGGTCGGCGACTACGCCCAGAAGGTGCGTGGACGCGCTGTTCGACGCGCCCGTGGTGAACGGCACGGCGGGCCTGCGCGTCGACATCGACACCTCCAACGAGCGGATGCAGAAGAAGATCCGCGACGCCCAGCTGCAGAAAATCCCCTACATGCTGGTGGTGGGCGAGCGCGAGGCGGCAGAGGGCAAGGTCGCCGTCCGGCTGCGCTCGGGCAAGGATCTGGGCGCCATGCCGCTCGAAACCTTCATCGCGCGCATCAAACAGGAGGCCGAATCCCGCCAGGATGTGGCGGAATAGCCCTTGCCGAAACGCCGGCGTATCCCCTATTCTTGGCAGCGGAATCCGGCCCTGGCGGACGGCGTTGCCGTGATGCGCCAACCGCGCTGGCGCGCCACGCCGAAAGGCATTCCGTCCGCGTCCATGACCGAACCACGTTTCGCTTGGCTCCGACGGACCCGCGAAGCGCGAGGCGCGCGGCTTACAGAAGGAGAGAAGTCATAGTCCCCAGACGTTTTCAGCAGCAACCGCCCCGGCTCCGGCCAAGGACGGACCGCGCATCAACGACGAAATCATTCGCCCGCACCATCCTTCTGATCGGCGACGACGGCCACAAATACGGCGAAATCGGCATCGACGAAGCCCGCGCCCTGGCGGAGGAACAGGGCTTCGATCTGGTCGAAGTTTCGCCCGAGGCCAAGCCGCCCGTCGTCAAGCTGATGGACTATGGCAAGTACAAATACGAACAGCAGAAAAAAGCCGCCGAGGCCCGCAAGAAGCAGAAGGTCATCGAGATCAAGGAGATCAAGATGCGCCCGACCATCGACGATCACGATTACGACGTGAAGATGCGGGCGATGAAGCGCTTCTTCGACGAAGGCGACAAGGTCAAGGTGACGCTGCGCTTCCGCGGCCGCGAAATGGCGCACCAGCATCTCGGCATGGAACTGCTCAGCCGCATCCAGAAGGACACCGAGCCTTCGCCAAGATCGAGCAATATCCGAAGATGGAAGGCCGTCAGATGATGATGGTGCTGGCGCCGCGTTGACGTGCGCTGCGATCGGACCTGGAGCACCTCATTGCTTCGATCGGACCCTGTCAGCCTCAATGCCCTGTGGCCGACCGCAGAATTCCGTCGACGAGTTCCGTGTAGGAGATTCCAGCCTCCAGAGCCGCTGCCGCGAATCCCGCGCGAGGTTCGAGACAGGGATTGGGGTTGATTTCCAATATCATCGGCGCGCCCGCCGGGTCGAGCCTGAAGTCCACACGCGCGTAGCCGTTCATTCCCAAGAGACGCCACGCCGAACAGGCGAGCCGTTCGAGTGCTTTTGCAAGCCGTGGACACCACGCCTCGATTCCAAAGACGCGCGGCGTCCCGACGCAATCGGCCGAGCGGGCGTCCCACTTTGCGGCGTAGCCGACGAGCCGCGGCCGATCGGGCGCCCAGTTCTCGAACTGGATTTCTGCGATGGGCAGAATGCGCGGCTGACCACTCTCCTCGAGGAGCGACACGTTAAACTCGCGTCCCGGACAATACTCCTCCGCAAACCATGTGCCGCCATGATGCGCAACGCATGAAGCCGCCCGCGCGCGGATGATATCGCATCCTGTGAGGACTGCGCCGTCGTCCAGTCCGATCGAGGCGTCTTCGTTGGCGGACTTCACAACATATTGCCGCCCGTCGGTGAGACCTTCCCAGCGCGGCGGTTCCGACCAATGCGGCGTCGGCAGGCCCGCCGCCGCAAGGATGCGCTTGGTCAACGGCTTGTTGGCAGCGCAGCCGAGCGTTGCAGCTGAAGCTCCTGTGTAGGGAACATTCCGCTTTTCGAGCATCGCGGCCGCCAATCCAGCCAGATCACCCTGCGCGAACACGCTCTCGACCAAATTGAAGACGCACTCGGTCGACGCCTCGGCGAGCGCAGACTCCAGTAACGCGGGATTTGCAACGAAGGCGCGCTGCAGCACCTGATGTCTGCGTTCGCGCAGCGCGGCAGAAACTGCCCGCGCGGCAACGAGCGTGTCCAGCTCGTCCGGCGGCGCATCGGCCGGTATATCGGAATGCAGAAGAAGAACGCGCATGTCAGCCGGGCGGACGCGGCGACGCGAATCCAGGATGTCGGTCGTGAAAAGCAGCCATGATGCGCCCGATCAGATCCGTATAACTCAGTCCTTTGAACCGCGCGATGAACACCAGGTCGGAACGCTCCGGATTGAGGCCGGCGAGCGGATTGACCTCGATGAATTGTGGCTCGCCATCCTGTGTACTGCGCAGATCGATCCGACCACCGTCCCGACACCGCAAAACGCGCCAGGCAGCAAGCGCCACGTCGCCGGCCGCGCGCGCTTCTGGATCGTCCGCCAATCTGTACTCCATCCTGTCTTCAAAATGCTCCTTGTTGGTGTAGCCGTAACCGTGCGGCGCCGCGTTCTGCGTCCACAGCACTTCCATGACGCCAAGCACTTCCGCGGCAGACCCGGTGCCGGTGATGCCGACCGTGAACTCTCGGCCGGGCAGATATGTTTCGACCAGCACTGGCTGCCCGAAGCGCGCCAGCAGATCGTCCGCCACGCTTTGAAGTTCATGCGCGTCGTTCACTTTCGAATGCACGCCGATGCCCTTTCCGGAACCCTCCGCAACGGGCTTCAGGAACAGCGGGAATGGCAGGTCGATCGAGGGCAGCCCTTCGCGGCGCTCGATAACGGCAAAGGGTGCCGTGGGCACTCCGCAATCGCGTACCACGCGCTTGGTCATCGCCTTGTCGAGCGCAAGGGATAGCGTCAGGGGATCGGAGAACACGTACCGCACGTCATAGGCTTCCAGAAGCGCGGGCACTTGCGCTTCGCGCGCGATTCCGTTCAGGCCTTCGCATATATTGAAGACGCATTCCCAACGGTCGCCCGCCGCCAAGCGCCGCCCCAGCTGCCTCACGCCGCCGATACGCTCCGGCTCGTAACCCAGACGCGCTCAGCGCCCCGCATATTCCGTCGATTGTGATTTCGCTGTCGAACTCGGCCGTCTCTTCTTCGCCGAAGCCCAACGCGAGATAATCGGCCCGCAGGTCATAGGTGACCCCGACGCGCATGGCGGATGTCCGCTAGGATCGAGCGGTATGCTGCTCGTCGAGTCCGAGCGTTCCGCCAGGATCCGGATAGCGGTAGACGTTGCCCTCGAAATTGCGCAGCAACAGATCGTCGCCGTCTCGACCGACGATCGAGTCCGGCGCGATCAGGATTTTTCCCCCGCCGCCGGGCGCATCGATGCAGAAGGTCGGCGAGGCGTAGCCGGTTGTGTGGCCACGCAGTGCACGGATGATCTCGATTCCCTTCTCCACGCCGGTCCGAAAATGTCCGGAACCGCGAATGGGATCGCACTGATAAAGATAATATGGCTTCACCCGTCGCGCGAGCAGACCGTGCATCAAGGGCTTCATCACCGCCGCATCATCATTGATGCCTTTGAGGAGCACCGTCTGGCTGCCGAGCGGAATGCCGGCGTCCGCGAGCCGCGCCGTCGACTCGGTCACTTCCGGCGTCAGCTCTCGAGGATGGGTAAAGTGAATGCTCATCCACAGGGGATGATGCTTCTTGAGCATCTTCGCCAGGCTCTTGGTGATGCGTTGAGGCAGCACCACCGGAATTTTGGTGCCGATGCGCAGGAATTCGATGTGTTTGATCGCCCGCAACCGACCAAGCAGCCAGTCGAGCTTGTCGTCGCCAATGCTGAGCGGGTCGCCGCCGGAAAGCAGGACGTCGCGCACCTCGGAATGCGCCTCGAGATAGGCGAGTGCCTGCTCCCACTGGCGCGTCGAAAACTGGTATTCGCCGCCCGGGTTGCCGACGAGACGCGAACGCGTGCAATAGCGACAGTAGGTCGAGCAGGTGCCAGTGGTCAGGAACAGCACCCGATCGGGATAGCGATGCACGAGCCCGGGCGCGACGGTATCGTGATCCTCTCCCAGCGGATCGTCCGCCTCGCCGGGCAGCCTGATATATTCGTCGCCGGTCATGACATGAGTCCGGCGGAGTGGCTCGGAGGGGTCGTCGCGCCCCATCAGGCTCGCGTAATAGGGTGTGATACCGACCGGCAGCGAGCCCTTGTGGCGGCTCACCGCGGCGCATTCATCCGGCGAAAGGACGAAGACACGCGACAGATCACGAAGCGAGCGGATGCGAGCTCGAAATTGCCAATGCCAGTCGTTCCATTCGGTGGGAGAACTTCCCGGAAAGAACCGCTGATAGAAGTCTCGTGCTTCGGCGCTCACCGGAAACCGCAGAGCCGTCCGGCGCGCCCTGAGACCGATGGTGGGGAATTGGCTGGTTTTCTCTATCTGAGTGCCGGAACTTTCGGGCTTCGTACGCACGGCCCGCAACGGAGGCTTCAGGTCCCGCCCCCGCAACAACTGCAAACTCATCGTCCTCTCATGACGCTCCACGGGTCACGCCTCGAAAGCCCCAGCGACTTTCCATCGAACGACGTGCCGACCGGCGGATATTTAGAGGCTTCCAGCACATCGTCAAGAGAAACCCTCCGAATACTGGTGGAAGCGCAGCATTTCGCCAATATAGCGCTGATATAGGCTCCAAATATTGACGATGCATTACTGAAGATCGTGCAAGTAAAAAAAGTATCGGGACATTGCCGCTGCCGTCGCCTTCAATTCAACGGCGGCGAGTGCACTGCGAGACGAAATCGCGTGCGACAAATCTGAAAACTCGCGCGGCCTTTGATTCGGGCGCGCACCAGTCTCGCAGCGCCGCCGACCTTTTCACAGAACACGGGGAGGACTGACAGGCGTTGTCGCGTGCGGTACCTGTGCCCCGCGATAATCGCGCGCGTCGTAGAGATCGATGACGCGCGTGCGATGCCCGCCGACGCGAATTGAGACCACTTTCAGCAGTTTCGCCAAATCAAATGTAGTCAGTACGCGTTGCGCAGAAGGCGGTTCGATCGTGAGCAGAACCCGTTTGGCGGGGGGAGCGAGCCGCAGCGTCATCTCAAAATGGTCGCGGACCTGAAAATCACGCGCCCAGATGCGGATCGGCTGCGCGCGGGGACGCGCGTAGTAAAGGAGCTCGGCAACGACGCTTCGGTTGTCGGCTGCGATGAAGTCGTAAGGTCCGCCGGAGGACGTGTGCGTCACCTCCCTTCCCAGATCGCGCCAGCCTTCCTCACGCTTGAAAGCGTTGCCCACTCCCAGACTGTCGGCCACACCTGGCCACACAAGCACGATCCACAACACGAGCATCGCGACACCATTAACAAGGAACGATGCCAGGAGCGCCCGCCCTCGCCACCATCGGGCCAGTTGCGCCACAGACAGCGGAGAAGCGGCGATGAAGGCGGTGGCCGCCCAGTTTGCATTCGCGCCGGCAACAAAGGATTGAAGGAGGATCAGCAGCAGGGGCACTACACTAAATGCCGCGAGGAGGACATCCGGCTGCGGACGTTGGGAGGCAGGCACGAGCCGCCATAGCGCGCCGATCCACCCGACCATCAGGAGCGGCCCGAAAACGCCGAATTGTCCCAACATGAAATTCCCGGCGGAGCCAACACTGTAGCGGGATCGTGCCCAATCGGCATTCGCTTCGGTGTGTGCGACAGTGGGAAACCCGTGCACTGCGTTCCACACGATGTTGGGCGCAAGAATGACGAGACCGATCGCAAGGATGGCGAGCCCGCGCCGCCCAAACACAAGACGGCGTGCCGTGCCGCAAAGCAGCGCCGCGACAACGGCGCCTGCAAGAAAATAGAGCATGGCATATTTCGACTCGAGCCCCAGACCCAGTGACGCGCCGCAAAGGAACGACCAGCGCCATCGCCCATCTTCACAGGCACGCAGAAATGCAAAGAGAGCCGCGGCCCAGAAAAAGAGCAGCGGCACGTCCGTCGAAATCAATCCGCACGAGTACGAAATTCCCGGAAGAGTGAGGTAGGCGAGCGCGCCGAGAAGGGACAGGCGGGCGTTCGTGACGTGCCGCGCGATACCGAACACCAAGAGCGAGGTGCCCGCGTGCAAGAGAGGAGATGCAATGCGGACCGCCCATTCGGAGTCGCCTAGAAGACGGGTCGTTGTGTGGATGATCCAGGCGATTATCGGGGGCTTGGAGAAGTAACCGAAATCCGGTGTCTGCGCCCACCACCAATATTGCGCCTCGTCGGGATAGAGATCGAGGGGGGACAACACAAGGACCGCGCAGCGGACAGCCGTGACCGCCGCGACCATACCGAGCGCGAGCATGAATGCGGATCGCGCCTCGCGATCGGGAGTGGCGTTGACGATCATCTGCCAGGAGCATGGCGCAACGTCGGCGCCACACGGTAAAGAGTGATGCTTTGCGTCCGTCCCCTGGAATAATCGAGCCCTGACACGGTGCCGAGCGGCGTGGCGGTGGCTTCTGAGCGCTTCAGACCCGCAGCAAAACTGGATGCCGAGCCGCTCTCCACCAGAACCAGCCCGCGTCGCGCCGCGGCAGCGCCGCCTGTCACGATGCGCGTTTCGGAACCCAGCAGAAACACGAGACTCGGCTCGACATAGCCGGCAAGTTCGACACCGGCATCGGTGGCGCGGCGGTTGGCTGCAACCAGTTCTGCCGCACGCGGACTGAGCCAGAGGGCGCGCAGCTGCGGCACGACACCGAACGCGAGAAGAAGATAAAAGACGGTGGCGGAGACAACCGCCAACACGGCCGCCCATTCCCTGCGACGGTTCAACAGCTGGACAATGGCGGCGCAAGCAACAGCCACTCCGACGCCCGCGCCGAAGAACAGGGGCCAGGAGGATGTTCCCCCCAATCGGCCTGGCAAGAGAGCACAAAGCGCGGCGAACGCAGCAGCCACGAGCGCGAACTGCGCCGCGGCAATATATTGAAGCAACCGTGTCCATCCCCGCTCCGCGCCAACCGGCGCCTGCGTGACCCAGAATGCCGCCAGCAGCGCAAGAGGGGGATAGGCTGGAAGAATGTAGTGGGGCAGCTTTGTCGGCACGAGTTCGAAGATCAGCCAGACGGCGCTGCTCCAGCATAAGAGGTAGCGGCACGCCGGATCGCCACGTCGCGCGATCGCTAAAGCGACGGCAGGGATCAAGAACAAGGTCGCGGGCCAGAACGTGAAGCTCGCGAGCACAAGAAAATAACCGGGAGACGCCCCATGTGTTTCTTCAGCTCCGAGAATCTTCGCCGCGAAATCGTGTCCGAGCGACTGCTGAAAAAACCCGCCGTGAGTCGCCAAACCGATCGCGATCGCCCAGGGTGCGACGAGAAAAAACGCCATACCGGCGCCGATCAGCGGCCTGGTGCCGGCGAGCCACTTCCAGTCCCGATCCCATAGCGAAAGGGCAAGCACGGTGGCTCCAAGCACCGCGAGGATGACGGGACCTTTGAGCAGTACGCCCGCTCCGATGGCCGCCCATCCGGCGAGCATCATTGCCAGAGACGGCCGGGGCCGCCACTCTTGCCGGGCCGCGAGATAAGCGTGCATCGCAGCAGCCTGGGCAGCGACGATTGCCGCGAGCAGCGCCGCATCGGTTGTGGCGATGTCGCTCTCCACCGTGAGAATCAAAGTGGCGCCCAGCAACAGAGAGGCAAGGAGTGCCGTCCGCGGCGGCGCGATGCCGCGCGCAAGTCGATAGAGCAACATCAGGGTCGAAAGACCGCCAACGAACGATGGTAGGCGGTAAACCCAGATGCGGCCGCGCATGGCCGGTCCCCGAAGACTCGCGGAAACGGCTTGCAGCCAATAGATGCCTATCGGCTTGTTGTATCGGGGACCGTTTGCGAAACGGATGTCGACGAAATTTCCCGTTTCAAGCATCTGGCGCGAGGCTTCCGCAAAGCGGCTCTCGTCACGGTCGAGCGGCGGCAGCATAATCAAGCCGGGAAGCCAAGCCAGAAGACACAGCAGCACAATCGCCGCCAAAGGCCATATTGGTCCTCGGCGCAGTGAAGCCGACGCACGTGTCGTGGCCGCGACTGCTTCGTCATACATGAGAACCGCACCCGCGATTGTGTGTCCGGCGCGAAGATTCGCCGTTAACCATGGCCCGCATGCCGCACCGCAGGAGGACTATTTCAACAATCCCGGCGCCTGTATAAAGACTCTCAGAACGCGGCGCGCCTACCACCGCCGACATGGCGATGCCGCGCCACGAAACCGGCATTCTAACGTATTGCAACATCGAACGGGAACCTTTCGCCAATGACAGTCGCTCTTTCCGTGGTCGTGCCCGTCAAGGATGAAGCGGAGAATGTCAGTCCGCTTGTGCGGGAGATTGCGGGCGCGGTGGCACACGACGCCGCGGTCGAGATCATCGTCGTCGATGATGGTTCTGCCGATGACACGGTGGAACGTCTGCTGCAGCTCAAACGCGAGCAGCCCATGCTGCGCGTAATCCAGCACAGTCACAACGCGGGACAGAGTCGCGCCCTGCGGACGGGAGTGCGTGCCGCCCGGGCGGGAATGATTGTGACTCTCGACGGGGACGGTCAGAACGATCCGGCCGATATTGCCAGGGTACTGGCACCGTTCACGGCCGACCCGGACGCGGCGCGGATTGGCATGGTATCAGGCGTGCGCGTGAAGCGACGGGATGCGATCACCAAGAAGATTGCGTCCCACCTTGCCAATCGGTTCCGGCGGTGGGTCCTTCGCGATGGCGCCGCCGACATCGGCTGCGGGCTGAAAGCGTTCCGTCGCGATGCGTTTCTCGCCCTTCCCTATTTCGATCATATGCATCGTTACCTCGCGGCGCTGATGCTGCGCGACGGCTACGAGGTCCGGTTCGTGAATGTGGGTCATCGCGCCCGGCTGCATGGGCGTTCCAAATACGGTGTGTGGGACCGGTTTGTGGTCGGCCTCCAGGACATATGGGGCGTGCTCTGGCTCAAGAAGCGGTTTCGCGCCAAGCTCGAGTCGAAGGAACTGTAGGTTGCCCATGCATGGCGCGATCACGCCGGAACGCGTATGGCTCGCCATCGGATTCGCCGGTCAGGCACTGTTCGCGTCCCGATTCATCATCCAGTGGTTCAAGAGCGAGATGGAGGGCCGCAGCGTGATCCCCCTCGCCTTCTGGTATTGCAGCCTCGGCGGAGGCGTCATTCTGCTCGCCTATGCGATCTACATACGAAATCCCGTCTTCATCGTCGGCCAGGCCAGCGGGCTCGTTGTCTACGGCCGCAATCTGTATCTGATATTCCGCGAACGCAGCCTCCTGCGCGAAGCGGCGCTGCACCCTTCGGCGGGCTCCGGGTGAAACCATGCCTCATTCTGTGCCTGTCGAAGCATGAGCCTGTCGAAGCGTGAGTTGTGAGAGGAAAACCCACCAATGTTCCGCATCTTCCCGGTCATGCTGGTCGTCATCGTCATCTACAATGTTCTGGCCGTCGCGCACGGTCTGGCCGGTAACGGCGCGATGGAAAGCTTTCTTGCCAGAGAAAACGTCGCGTTCCACATGTTCTCGGGCGATATCTGGGATTTCAGCCTTGGCGATCTCGTGCTCACGCTGGGATTCGTGTGCCTGTTCATCGAGATCGTGAAGGCCACGCGAACGACACGGCGTGACCTGATCGGTCACGGTCTTTCGGTGCTCATCTTCGTCGTCGTCATCGTGGAATTCATCGTGGTGAAGGGCTTTTCGACGTCCGTCTTCTTCTTCCTGATGGTGATGACCGCTTTTGACGTGGTTGCGGGCTACACGATCTCCATTGTCGCGGCCGAGCACGATCTCGGGATCGGCCGCGCCGGAACAGACTGAGCGAGGACGCCGAGACGCCGACGCGGCATGGCCGAATGCGGCCGCGGGAGTTGCGAAATACGCGGCTAACCTGCTATTTTGCCGGTAGCTTTTGCTCTGAAGTCCTCTTGCGAGGACGGGGCTGCACGCGAGGCCGCATCTTCCTTTTGAGCTGTCGAAGGGCGGCCCGTGAGAAACGGCCAATTGTCCGGCTGGCGATTTGCGAAACATCTAAGCTCGGAGCGGAATAGCCGATGTTCGTTTTTGCGTCTCTGAAAGCGCGAGAGTTGCTTGATGGGAGCATTCATCAATTTCCGCAACTGAGAATTCTGTCACTGTCGCCCGGGGCTGAAGATGCAGCTTCAGCCTCGCACCCCGTGCTCGGTGTGGTGCTCGCCGGATCGGACCATGACGCGACGCGCCAGCTCGCCGACGAGCTCGTAAACCGCGCTCTGCCGCCATCGTTGCGAACCGGGGCGATAATAACGCTTGCAGCAGCCGATTGTGCGCTTTTTCCGGCGTGGCTGATTTCGCGACAGATCGAGTTGATCAACCAGATTCTTTCCGAACACGCTCACACGCAAAACGCGCTGGCGGCCGCCCGGATCGATTTCCAGCACACCCAGCTTGCCTTCGCCAGGCTCGAGGAGTTCCTGTCCTCCCTGGCGGTTCCCAACTCGTGGGTCACCTATTCGCGGGAGTGCGACGGCGCATTTCAGCAGCTGGTTGCCGACACGGGCAAGATTGCACTGGTGGAAGATGCCATCCCGCATCTCATCAAGGTTCCGGCGGCCATTGCGCTCTGTCTGCGCGCACCCCGGCTGCCCGGCGACGAGCGATTAACACTGGAGCTGTACGAGTTCGAAACCCGCCGGGTTTTGGCGGAATGGACGTTGCCGCTCGGCGATATCCGCCAGGGTTGGACTGTTTTTGAAGTGGATCCGGAGGTGGAACACTGCAACTACCTCGGATACCGGCTACGCGTGCCCAACTGGACACATGATCCCGTGCGGATCGGCCTTTCACAATTTCCGCAATACAGGCTCACGCCAGCACTTCAACCGGGCACGCCGTTGCCGCGGGCGCCTGCCGTGCGATTGTACAGGGGCTTGCCCAGCCGTCGCAGGACGAGCATTGCGGGCGCAAGTCTGCCCGCCAGCGCAAGCGCGAAACCGCGCCCCGGCAGCCGCGCGATCTCTTTCGAGAAATTGCGGGAAGCAGAACTCGTCCGGACGCATCGCATGCCGGTGAATTGGACGCCCCTCACCTGGCTTCATCGCGAGAATGGATTGATGGTCCACCCCACAGGGCCTACGCCCACCATTGCCAGGATTCGCGGCATCGAACTGGACGGCCAAAGCTCCATCATGGCGATGTGTACACTGGCCCACGACACGGCGGGCGACGTGGAATGCGCCGTCGCGCTTGAATCGCTCGAAATTGCGACAGCGCGCGCTGCGATCTCTGGCTTCGGCGACATTTCGGATTTCAGCGAGGAAGCACTGTCGAAACTCTCCTGGGTGAGAATGAAAGCGCGCGACTATGTGGAGATCAGGGAGCCAATCACCGCGCGGCCGGGGCTGGCCAATCTTTTGCTGCTGTCGAGAAGCGTGGGAGAAGACAGCAACAACTGCCAGGTCACGTTCAAGGGCATCATGCTGTATTGAGTTGGGACATCCGTGTGAGCATCGGCGTCGTCATACCTGTCTATAAGCAGGGCGAGCTTGCAGTTGAGGCGATCAGGAGCGCCGAGCTGGCGTTCGCCCGCTCCGGCACGGACGGAACGATCGTCATCGTGAATGACGGCTGCCCGTTCACGTCGACGCATGTGACAGCGATGGCGGCGGCGGCCGCTAACCCATCGGTCCGCTATGTACGGACTGCCAACAAGGGATTGAGTGCGGCTCGCAACGTCGGCATTGACTTCCTGTTGAGGGAAGCCAGTTCGGTCGACGCCATTTTCTTTTTGGACGGAGACAACCGGCTGCTCAGCACCTCGATCGAGGCACTCGAACGAGCGCTGCACCAATTTCCGGATGCGGATTGGTTCTATCCCGATATCGAGCGGTTCGGCGTCGAGGGGTTCGACGATTATACTGAGAGTTTCGATCCGCTGACCGAAGCATTCTGGAACATCTGCGAGGCTGGGAGCCTTGTGCGCACCTCCGTCTTCAGGAGTGGCGTGCGTTTCGACGAAACCATGCGGGCAGGATTCGAAGACTGGGATTTTTGGCTGAGCTGTACCGAACTCGGCTTCCGCGGCAAGCATCTGCAGGATTCGGGTTTTCTCTACCGGATGCGTCCCGAGAGCATGCTGAAGAATCCGAGCGTCATCGAACCGAGATCGTCAACTACATCCGCCGCAAGCATGGCTGGATCCGCAATCCGCGGGCGCTGCTATGTCTTGAAGCAACAATATGCACCGCGCTACGCAATTTTCCTCAGCGACAGGCAGGAAATCGTGCTGACGACCGACCCTGCACTTTGCCGGTTGCGCATTTCGCTGAATGAGTACGCGCAGCGGCTTTACTCGCTCATCCAAATGCCCTCCAACACCAACGCTGGAGCGTTTTTCGTCACCGTCAACTCGCGCATCTTGCATCACCTTGAACAGCTCGGTCTGGTACACATGGTGTTCAGCACGCTGGAATCCCTCACCGAAGGTGCTCCCATCGCAACCTGCCAGATCGCGGCATCCACCGAGGATCGTCTGTCGATCTCGACGCCCGCAAACGGACAGGACGGCCATGTGAGCATGATGGCGCTTCACCGGCTGCGAAGCGCAGTCGAGGAAAGTCGCGACGACTGGATTCGCGAACTGGCGAATCCGAACATCACCCGTCCCATTTTGCGGCTCGACCTGCCGTCGCATTCATTGCCGGCGGCAATTCCCGCGCTGTCGAATTCACATCTCGTCAGGGCCTGCCTAGAATTCCGCGCCAGCGCCGAGCGCGCGAGCGTGCGGCTCCCCAAGCCCGACAAGCAGATGGGCGGTCCCGATCGCAGCCTCATTTTTCGCGAAATCAGAGGAATCGTGGATGGCGGCGTCATGCGCCCCCTGGCGAAGCGGCGCGAATACGAAGTTGCATTCGCAGTGCCGTATTTCGATATCGGCGGCGTCGAGCGCGTGACGACCCAGGTGGCAAGCGCCCTCAAGGAACATGGAATCGGCTGCCATCTGGTGCTGATCGGAGAGAAGGACATCGTTTTTGCGAAACAGACGCGGTCCATATTCGACAGCGTTTCGGTACTGTTCGGCCAATCCTTCGAGAGATGGGGTCCGGAAGAATATTTCGGCTCCAGCCTGACCCAATGGGCCCTCAAGGGCGGGCATGAAAATGCACTGGGCCTGTTTGCGGCGTTCGATGCCGTCGTCCTTTGTCAGTGCGCAGACGTCGCTGGCCTGACCGGCCGTCTTCGCCGGCTGGGCGTCGTCACCGCGTCGCACGTGCATGTATTCGACGTGACCCAGAACGGCCGCCTCGTCGGCCATCCCGATCTTGCTGTAGCCTATGAGCATTCACTTGATTTGATTGCGACCTGCTCGCCCACGCTATCCGCGCAATTGGCGGCACGGGGAGTGCCACGCGAGAAGATCGTCACCATCGAGAACTCCACCGGCATCTCCGAGGATCCGCTGCGAACCCAGGATTGGCGGCAGCGCAGGGTGAGGGCAAACGGCGAAGCCGACCGGCCCGTTTGCGTCCTCTACGCCGGACGATTTGACGAGCAGAAGGGAATGGACAGGCTGAGCGACATCGTGCGTGAGCGGCGATCCTCTCCCGCATTCCGGTTCCGGGTGGTGGGCAAGAGCGTGCTGCAAGCCACGGCCCGGGATCTGCACGGAATCGTCCTCGAGCCGGCGGTCCATACCGACGCAGAATTGATCGCGCTGCTCACGTGGGCGGACGTCCTCCTTCTTCCTTCGCGCTACGAGGGGCTTCCTCTCATTCTCATCGAAGCCCTTGCGACGGGCGTCGTGCCGATCGTGGCCGATTGCGGTGCCGTGCGCGAAGTCGTCAGGGACGGCGAGAACGGCTTTGTGGTTTCGCAGGCGCACTGCGTGCAGGAATTGCTCGAGCGGTTGGACCGGCTCGCGCAAAATCGTCCGCTGCTTGTCTCCATGGCGGGCAAGGCGATCGAATCGATGCGCGGCCGGTCATGGCAGGAGTCGACGAAGGAATTCCGCAACCGTCTTTGTGCGCTCATCGACGAGCGCAAGCTGCAGCAGAACGTGGCGGCCGGGTTGGGCGTGCCCGCCGAACTTGCGCGACCGCCGCGGGATCAACCGATCATGAGCTCTGAGCAGCTCGAGGCGATTGCTCGCGGGGAATGCGTCGCGTGAGCGCAAGTCCCATTCGGTTCGTTATCCTCAGCACGGCACGTTCTGGTACATCGGTTCTGAAGGAGACGCTCGGCACGCATCCCGACATTTTCGTCCATGGCGAGGTGTTTCACGAGAAGATCGAGTGGCACATCCATCCGGAGTACCGCGCCACCCGTGATATCAGTCTTCGCGAGACGGATCCGGTGGGCTTCGTGCGGGAAATACTGGATTCGCCGATGGGTCGCAGGCTCGTAGGATTCAAGATGTGGAGATCGCAGTCGGTTCCGGCCTGCACCTACGTGATGGACACGCCCGAAATCATCAAGATCGTACTCGAGCGCAAGAACCGCCTGGCGGCATACTCATCGAGCCTGCTTGCGCGACAGACGCAGGTTTGGAACATCCGGGGACTGAAACAGCGTCAGAACATGAGCCCTCCGGCCAAACTGCGCTTCCAGCCCCGCGCCTTTCGCCGGTTTCTCCAGGTCCATGATACGCTGTTCGAGACCTATCGGCGCGGGGCGAAGGGAACCGTTCTCAACATTTCCTATCAGCAGGTTGCCCAGCTTGATCTTCCGGAAGTCTTCCGTACGCTGGGGATAGAAGGGTTTCCATTTCGCCACCAGATGCAGAAACTGTATACGTCGGACATCCTCGATCGCTTCGAGGCGGGAAGCCATCCCGCGATCCATTCGGAACTCGCAAGAATTGGCCATGGGGATTGGATACGCGAGACCGTGACATAATTCGCCGCAGCGTTTGCCGCTGTCATGGCCGCACAGGCTGATCCATGTTCGCCCAATGTTTCCTGCATATCGGAACCGAGAAGACCGGCACCACGTCGATCCAGCATTTCCTCGCGAGGAATCGCGAGCGGCTTCTTGCCCAGGGAATCATGTATCCGTCCGCGCCCGGCAAGGACAATCACGTGGGACTCGCCGCCTATGCGATGAACGATGAAAGAGAGGACAGCGTCAGGATTCAGGCCGGGCTCAAACCAGGAAGCGACGTCGAAAAGTTCCGCAATCGATTGATCAGGAATATGACCGACGAATTCGCCGGCTCGAGCGCGGCCCGCCTGTTGCTATCCAATGAGCATCTCAGTTCGCGGCTCAACTCCAAAACTGAAGTCGCACGAATCAAGGCGCTGTGCGATCGGTTTGCGGCCGAGACCAAGGTGGTCGTGTATCTAAAGAACCAGATCGATTTCCTGGTAACTTCCTACGCAACAAGCATTAAGTCAGGCGCGGTACACAAATTTCCGTTCCCGCTGAGAATGGATCATCACAAGAGGATGGACTATTGGAGGTTGATTACCCACTGGCAAGAGTCGTTCGGTCGTGATTCCATGATCGTGCGCCGGTTCGAGCCCGAGGATTTCCCGGGCGGCGATCTCTTCGCCGATTTTGCAGCGCTGATTCCATTCAGTCTTGACGGATTCGAGCGACCCTCTCGGCTCAATGAGACGCTGAACGCGCAAGCGATCGCCTTCCTGCGCGAGTTCAATCGACATGTTCCGGTATTCGTGAATGGCAGGGTCAATCCCTTGCGGGAATCGATCGTCAAGGCGGTAAAAAATGCAACCACGGAAGGCCAACTCACGATCGTGCCAGAGATTGCAGCCGCGATCGAAAAACACTTCGAAGAATCCAACCGGAAAATATCGAAGGAGTATTTCGACGGCCGCTATGATCCACTCTTCTCTCCGGCCAAATGTGTGGGTGCCGCGACTACAGAATCCCTGCTCGACATCGGCGCGGAGCAGGCCATTGAAATCGCCGCCAAGATCTGGGTCCAGCAGCGGCGGCAAATTCGTCACATGGGACGTTCGAAAGGGGAACCTGGCACGGAAAAGGCGCACAAGAGCCGCGACAGCTGACGTGCGATTGCGGAACGAGCCGCCGCCTGTGTTCTCGATCGATCCTTCGGGAAGCCGGACGAATCTGTGTGAACGTCGAGACAGGTGTCGGAGCAGCTCGTGGAGAGCATAGAAGTCGCCGTCGTCGGAGCTGGAATCGTGGGACTGGCCATCGCGGCCGCACTGGCGCGGCGGGGCCGCGATATCCTCGTGCTCGAATCGGAAGGACAGATCGGCACCGGCATGTCCTCGCGCAACAGCGAGGTCGTGCATGCGGGGATTTATTATCCGCGCGGCAGCCTCAAAGCCAAGCTCTGCGTCGAAGGACGGGAGCTTCTCTACGCCTATAGCGCCGAGCGCGGCGTTCCGTTCAGGAAGCTCGGCAAGCTCATCGTGGCTGCCGATGAGAGCGAGCTCGCAGCACTCGAGGCGCTACATGGAAGGGCGATCGCCAACGGCGTGGGCGATTTGCGACGGCTGGATCGCGCCGAAGCTCGGGCTTTGGAGCCTGCTCTCGCTTGCCGTGCGGCTCTGCTTTCGCCATCCACCGGAGTCATCGACAGCCACGCGCTGATGCTCGCCTATCACGGCGAAGCGGAGACATGCGGCGCCGTCATCGCCTTTCATGCGCCGCTTGTGCGCGCGATGGCCACAAGCGGCGGTTTCGTTCTCGACGTGGGCGGGAAGGAGCCGTGTCGACTCAAGTGCCGGCACCTCGTGATTGCGGCCGGTCTCGCGGCAGTCGCCGTCGCCCGCCGAATCGAGGGTCTTTCTCCGTCGGCTCTGCCGCAGACTTATGTTTGCAAAGGCTCATACTACCGTCTGGCGCGGCGGGCTCCCTTCAGTCGTCTTGTCTATCCGCTGCCCGACAGTGGCGGGCTTGGAGTTCATCTCACGCTTGATATGGCCGGACAGGCACGCTTTGGTCCCGACACGGAATGGGGGGACGTCCCCGATTACGATGTAGATCCCGGACGTGCGACAGGTTTCTACGCCGCCATACGCCGGTACTGGCCCGATCTGCCTGACGGGGCGCTGGTGCCCGACTATGCCGGCATTCGTCCCAAGATCAGCGGGCCCACAGAGCCCGCTGCGGACTTCAGGATCGACGAACTCGCTCGCCACGGTGTCCCAGGTCTTGTGAATCTCTTCGGCATCGAGTCGCCGGGTCTCACCGCTTCGCCGGCCATAGCGGAGTACGTTGCCGAACTCTTGACATAAGCGCGCACACATCTGTCACGAAGACTTTCATGTCCGTTTATGTGCGCCCCCGGCTTCGGTCCCGAACTCGCTGGCCGTGAGCACCTCATTGGGGGACCGACGCCGCCGACGAACATATCCTCCGACCTCGTGTCACGGCGCAGCCATATATTCAATGCAGTCTGGAGGGACGCGGGCCGCGTCGTGTCGTTGCCTGTTCGTAGCGCGTTGTCTACATTCCTGCGGCTTGGTTTGGGAATTTCCGATGTCGAAGTTGCGGTACCATGTCGATCGGTTCGAGCCGGACGGCACCTCGGGCTGGGTGGACAAGGACGGCGCCATCGAGTTCGCTCGTCATCCAGTTGAATGGGAGACGTATCTGCGATCTCTCGCCCACCTGTTTCCGTCCGGATCTGCGGGACGGCGGCATGGGAGATGGCAGGAGAGGTTTCAATTTTTCGCTTAAAGGCTACCTCGTAAACGGGCTGAACGAGATCGCATTGCTGGCCGACGGTCAGGAACTGACTCGCAAGGCGTTCCCCTTCTACGAGGGGCCCGAAGGCGACAATCCCACGCGCTTCGGCAGCGACGACAAGCTGAAAGAATTCTCGCAGGCACGCTGGCTGCGCAACGAGCCGGCGGAAGCTCTTACCTGGGGACGCCCGATGGAGGGTGTTTCGCTGTGGCGAATCTATCAGGAAGAACGGCGGTTCGGCGCGACCGACAAAATCCTGGAGATCGGCCCCGGCTATGGACGGCTGTTGCAGAGTTTGCGCAAGCTCAAGATTCCCTTCGGCTCGTACACGGGAGTTGAGCTTTCGCCGCGGCGCGTGGCGCAACTCAGGCTCGATTTCAATGAGCGCAAGATCAAGTTTCACGTCGGTGACGTGGACGTTTGGAAGGCAGACAATCCATTCGATGCCATCCTCTGTTCAGTCACTTTCGATTTTCTCTTTCCGGATTGCCGCAAGGCGCTTGGAAATCTGCGCGGCCAGCTGGCGCCGAAAGGAATTCTCTTCGTCGATTTTATCCCGACCGAGAAATCACAGGCGCATTTCGAGCCGGGTGGAAGCTTCGTGCGTGCGTATCCCGAAGCCGAACTCCTGGCGATCTTCGAGGAAGCGGGATACGCCGTACGCAAAATCGTCAACTGCACGCTGGGACAAGGCGCGCAAGGACCCGTGGAAAGAAGGGTCGTCGTCGCAACGGCGGGGACAGCGCCGACACCCTGAGGCGCGGCACGGTTTGCTCCAGCCCATCCGGGCACGCGGGCCGCGGCAAGGCGTTTTGTCTCGCCGACATTGTCCGACGTCACGGTGCCATCGTCGAATGCCATGCGGCGCCGGGTGCTATCGCGTCGCGGACCGGTAGCGTTCGTCCATCGTGTAACCATACGTTGCCATCTCTTCGGAACAAATGGCACGAAAGCTCGCCACCTGCTGTGGATTCCATCCGCAGTTCTCGATGGAGAGAATGCGGCTGGTGCTGTCCGCACTGGTGCTTTGGGGACGCGCATCGCGCATTTCCACGATCATCTTTTCGGTGGCTGGCAAGGTCAGCTGCAGGAATGCGGCGAGCCGCGCTCCTGTATCGGCCGGGTCGTGGGCGATGTCATATTGATCGATTTCGATTCCGTTGATTCCGGATTTGCGCACCTCGCGCCACGCCGACATGGTATCGGCCCAGGACGTGCAATGTTCCTCGAACGTTGTTTTCGGAAATTTGGCCAGCCGCGAGACGATATTTTCAATTCCCCGCCGTTTGGCAAAGATAAACGCGGCGTTTGGCCACAAGCGGCCGAACGCTGGCGCCAGAGTGATCATAGCCGCGTCCGGCGTCTTGTCGAACCAGGGCTCGTTCGGATTCAGATTAGTCTGATATTTCTCGAACACTTCCAAAATGCTGCCCACGAACTCGTCGACATTGATGTTCGAGAGCAGCTGGCCTTTCTCTCGCACGTGGTGGAGCCGAAAATGTCGCTCGATTGCCTGCCTGACCGGAAAAAACAGGTTCAGCAAATGACCTTCATTGAAACCCTTCAATCCCGCCTTGCGAAGCGCACTTGCGAGCAGTGTCGTCCCGGAACGGGGCGAGCCGAGTATGAATACGGGACTTGGAATCCGCCCGCTTCGTTCATCCGTCTCGTCAGCGCGCGGACGCGTTGCATTTGACACCTGCGCGGATGATCTTGCCTTGCGGCCGATCGGAATCGTGAAGCCGGCCGCTGCGACCCGGCAGACGATGAGGTCCGACTCCTTCCATTCCCCCGGGGGGAGCGAGATCCTGAAGCCGTATCGCCCGTCGCCTTTGCCCGCGCGTGCCAGATCGGGCCGAAGAGACTTAGCGGCCAATTCGGCCCGCACGCTTCCATTGACTTCAACGCTGACGGACAAGCGTCGTGTTGGAGCAGCGGGCTCCCACACCCAGCCAACGACGTGTGTCGGTCCGATCGAGTCGACGTGACCCTCCGGTAGCCGCAGCGATTTTTCCGCCGACAGAACGGCTGTCCCGGCGGATTTGCGGATGACCCGTTTTTTCACTGGGTTTTCTTGCTTCGCCACGTCTGGAGCCTCGGCACCGGCCGCTGAACTTATCGAACAGGCCGCAATCGTGAAACCATATCCGGCGCGTTCGCGGGTCGCAATCAGCTGCAACGTGTGCGGGCGTGCCCGCACGCATCGTGAGTACACGGAGCAGAATGTTCAGAGGCGGCAGCGCTCCCCAGGCACGGGTTCCACACCCCGTTCAGGATGTTGGCCGGTAATAGTGCGCCAACGCATCCCATGCTGCCGCCTCGCTCCAGCCGTATCCCCCAGGCTCGATCATATCGGTATTGATGCGCGCCAGCGGCTCGGAAAAATCGGTTTGGCTGAGCAGGTTGACGCGGCAGTCGAAGCCCAGACGCGGGCCAAGCTCATTCGCCGCGCGCTCGGCAAAGCTTCCCTGGGTCTCGAGATAACCGCACGGGCCAAGCCGCCCTCCACGCCCGCCCATGACGGTTTCACGCACGAAACGCGCATAGGCAAACGCCAGCAGATCGACGTGAATGTTGTCGCGCAAGTAGCGCGGCGTGCGCACTTCGGCGATGTCGCCGCGGCGCCAGCAATTGACGAGATGGGCGACGAAGCGCGGCTCTTCCAGCGGTCCGAACGGATTGGCGATCACGAACTTGCCCAGGGGAAGGCCAAAATGAATGCACCAATGGCGTATGATCTGCCATGTCAGACCCTTCGACAGGCCATAAGGAGAAAAGGCGCGCAGCGGAGAGTTGCCGGCCCCTTCGTCCTGCTCGAAGACACTGCCCGTCGCAACCACCGCCCTGAGGCCGCGCGCCGTCATTCGTTCCAGCATGCCCCGAAAATGACGGGTATTCTCCGCCACGGCAGCCGCTACGTCGAAATCGAGGCTGCGATAGTCGGCCACGCGCGCGGCGTGGTGACAAAACACGTCGAAATCCCGCTGGCCGGCAAGCGCCAGGAAACGATCGTCGCCGAAGCTCGTCTCGCTGACGATTTCCGCGACCGAAGAGAGTCGGCGCACCCGCTCCGCGCGCACGCCCGAATAGGATTGGGGGCTTCCGCGCAGCGGCGCCACGATTGTAGCGCCGGCCGCCGCCAGCTTTTCGGCAAACCAGTAGCCGCTGAAAGAGCTGGCGCCGGTCAGCAGAACCTTCACCGCAGGCCCCGAAACGATTCAACGCCGTGAAAATGCGGATCGAAATCCGGCCAAGCCGCGTCTTTCGCGGACACTTCCCCGGGCGCGAGCGGCCAGGCGATGCCAAATCGCGGGTCGTTCCAGCGGACCCCCCGCTCCGCCTCGGGCGCGTAGAAAGCGCTGACAAGATAGAGCGCCTCTGTATTCGGCTCGAGCGTCAGGATGGCGTGGGCGAAGCCCCGCGGCACATACATCATCAACCTGTTCTCGGCCGTGAGCGTTTCGCCGAACCATTTCCCGAAATCGGGCGAGTCCGGGCGCAAGTCCAGGATCGCGTCGAACAGCGCGCCGCGTATGCAGCGCACAAGCTTCACTTCGGCCGCGGCGCCGAGCTGGTAATGCATGCCCCGCAGGGTGCCCGCGGCGGCCGAAAGCGAATTGTTGGCTTGCACGAAACGCGCCTCGAGCCCGGCGGCGGCGAACTCGCGCTCGCAGAACAGGCGGGCGAAGAAGCCGCGCTCGTCGCCGCGTTTTTCCAGCTCTACCAAACGGGCATCGGCAAGAGGTGTCGCGTGCAATTTCATGCAGGCCGCTCCAGTGCGATCTCGTTACTCGCGTTCCAGGAAGGCGTCGAGCCAGCGCAGATCGCTCGCGAGCCGGCCGGCCGCAATGTGCGCTTCCAGCATCTTCAGGCGCATATAGGGCGAATCGCGGAATTCGGGATCGGCAAAGCCCATCGCTTTCAGGCCCTCGTGGAGCATGGCGATGGATTGCGCCAGCGTGACCTGTGGACGGTGACGCGGCGCCAGATCGTGGTATGTCGAGAAATCCACCTGGTAGGAGCGCGTATCCGGCTGCGCTTTCGTGTTGATGCTGACATGGGTGCCCGGGATGGCGGCGGCGACGGCGGCGGCGAGGTCCTTCACCTGATAGTTGCGATCGTTCGATCCGACGTTGAGCGACAGGTTGGCGCCGCCCGCGTCGCGTGTCAGTGCCCATTCGAATGCGCGCGCCATGTCGCGCACGTCGATGAGCGGCCTCCAGGGGGTGCCGTCGGAGAGCACGGTGATCCTGCCGGCGGCCACCGCGGAAGCCACGAAGTCGTTGAGCACGAGATCGAGCCGGAGCCGATCCGACATGCCGCAGGCGGTGGCGAAACGCAGCGACGTGACGATCATGCCTCCCAGATCGCACTGACCGAGCGCCGCTTCGGCCCCGACTTTCGATCGCGCGTAGGCGGTTTGCGGATTGAGCTCGTCGCTCTCACGCCTGGGCGCGCCGGGAGCAAACCCATAGACGCTGCAGCTCGACGCAAAAACGAAATGGGAGACGCCCGCGCGGGCCGACATTTCAGCAAGCCGGACAGTGGCGCGGCAATTGATCTCGTCGGTCGCGGCGGCAAAACGGTTGCCCATGGGATCGTTGGAGATGGCGGCGAGCTGCACGACGCCGTCGACGCCCTCGAGCAGGCGCGCGGGGAGTTCGCGGATGTCCCCGGCATGCTGCACGTCGAAAACGCGCTCCGGCCAAACCGCAGCATTCGTGGTGGAGAGGGCAAAATACCCGGTGTCGAATCCGATCAGCTCGGCGTAAGGGATAACGCGCCGCAGATGGCGTCCCAGCACCGGGCCGACATAGCCCTGATTGCCCGTGATCAGAATTCTCATGCGCTCAATCGCATTTGCGTTTCACACATCCTTGCATCGGCACGGTGCGTCCTTCGACAGGCTCAGGATGAGGACGGTTCTCATTGCACGAGCGTCAGTGGCAGTAAAATCCTCCTCATGCTGAGGATGAGGACGGTTCTCATTGCATGAGCGTCGATGGCAGTAAAATCCTCCTCATGCTGAGCCTGTCGAAGCACGCACAGCAGTGCTCCAATGCGTCCTGCAACGGGTTCAGGATGAGGACGGTTCTCATTGCATGAGCGTCGATGGCAGTAAAATCCTCCTCATGCTGAGCCTGTCGAAGCACGCACGGCAGTGCTCCAATGCGTCCTGCAAGATGCACCCCCTTTGATGCTGTTCCATCGCGTAGCTACCAGGTTTTCCACGGCGCGTTACCGCTGGCCCAGAGATCTTCGAGTTGGCGACGATCGCGCAGCGTATCCATGGGCTGCCAGAAGCCGCGATGGAAATGGACGCCGAGCTGTCCTTCGGCGGCGAGTGTTTCCAGGGGCTCGCGCTCCCACACCGTCTCGTCGCCTTCTATGTAGTCGCCCACCCTGGGCGAGCAGACGAAAAATCCGCCATTGATCCAGCCGCCGTCGCCTTGCGGTTTTTCCTGGAATCCGAGCACGCGGTTGCCCTCGTAACGGATGGCGCCGAAGCGGCCCGGCGGCTGCGTCGCCGTGAGCGTGGCGAACCTGCCGTCCTTGCGATGCATCGCAATGACCGCCGAAACATCGACATCGCCCACGCCGTCGCCATAGGTAAGGCAGAATGCATCGTCTTTGGAAACGTAGGGCAGGATGCGCTTGATGCGGCCGCCGATCTGGGTTTCCTCGCCGGTCTCCACCAGCGTCACCACCCAGGGCTCGGCGCCGGCGCGGTGCAGCTCCATCTCGTTGCGCTCGAGCCAGAACGTGACGTCGCAGGAATGCAGGAAGTAATTGCGGAAGTACTCCTTGATCACATAGCCCTTGTAGCCGAGGCAAATGATGAATTCCTGGATGCCGTGGCTCGCATAGATCTTCATGATGTGCCACAGGATCGGCTTGCCGCCGATCTCGACCATCGGCTTGGGCTTGACCGTCGTCTCCTCCAGGAGACGCGTGCCCAGTCCGCCCGCCAGAATGACCGCCTTCATGCCATTTCCTCTGCTTTCGCGGCCGGCGCGGGCTCCGCGCGTATCGCGGCAATGAACTGCCGCAGCGTGTCGAGCTTTGTCGCGAGATCGAAGCCCGCGGTCAATTCGTCTGCCGGGGCGCGGAAGTCCTGCGCGCGGATCGTTTCGGGATCGATCGCCTTCAGCACGCGAAGCGCGTCCGCGACATTGGGCGGCCCGTAACAGAGTATGCCGACCCGTCCCAGCCAATCGGTCACCGCGGTGGTCGACGAGAAGGCCAGAATGGGAACCCGCAGAAGCGCCAACTCGGCAAGCACCAGCGGGTTCGGATCTTCGCGCGACGAAAGGAAGAACAGCGTCAGGCGATCGAGATAGGCATAGGGGTTGTCGACCGAGCCGGTGAGATAGAAATTTGGCAGCGCGCGCGTCTGGAATTCGCCGCACACCGGATTGTCGGGCGCATCGGGCGGCGCCCATCCGCCGATCCAGATGAAATCGAATTCCGGCGCCTGCGCCGCCAGTTCGAGGAATATGTCGGCGCCTTTTCTGCGGGATGCCGTGCCGCACATGCCCACTGCAATCCGGCCGTCGGCGCTCCATGGCTCTCCCGCCGCATTGCGGGGCGGCGGCATGGCGGCTTGCGCAAGCCGGCGCATCGCTTCGACGTCGACGACAATTCCGAAATTGAGCACCTTGTCCCCGGGAGCTCCCAATACTGCGCTCAGCTCGGCCAGCAGCTCGTCCGCGGCCAGGACGATGCCGTCGGCCAAGGCGGCAATTTCCATCTTCGTGCCTTCGATCCGCAGAAGCATGCGCAGTTCGGCTGCCTTCTCGTGGACGTGCAGAACGGCGCGCCGGCCCAGCGCCTTTGCCGCGACCACGAACACCGACGCCGCGACGGAATTCACATACACGACGTCGCTCGAATCCGCCGCGAGAAGCAATTCGGCCTGGCGCAGCCGCTCGGCGAACGGAACCTGGTAGGCGAAGGCCTCGCCCGGGCAGACGACCAGCCGCTCCTTGCCGAGCAATTCCTCGAGCCAGGGCACGAGGGGCCCGTCGCGCAGCGCGATGACGCGGACCTCCTCGTGCTTCTGCAGGCCCGCGGCGATCAGGGCGCCAACGCGCGGCGCGCCGGTCCGGGTCGCCTCGTGGAGGACGAAGGTAATGCTCATCGGCGCCCCGCCACGACGCCGCTCACCATCGCCGTCCCGCCGTCCGCCCGCATCGGATCAGCGCCACACGATCTCATAGCCCATCTGCCGGACCAGCGCCGGAATGGCGCGCTCTGCCCCATGCGCGATCTGTCCGTCCATGTGGAACGACAACACGTTTTCGCCGCCATACTCCCAATCGACCGTGCGGATCGCGGCCTGCAACCGTTTGACGATCTCCGCCCGGATCAGAAACATCGTGCCGCTGACATAGTCCAGCTCGCGATGCTCCGCATCGATGCCGAGAAGATCGAGCATGCGTTCATACTGCTCGACGTTTTTGCCCATATGCTGCGAACGCCATTCCTTAGCCGCGATCATTCCAACCTTTTGAGACGCGAAGAGCGAGACGCACTCCTTGGCAATTTCGGGGCTGCCGGCGAATGCCTTCAGCAGGGTGCGCCGCCAATGTTCCGCCCGCCTCTCGTGAACATGCGGGCTCTTCTTCGAATGCATGAACGCGAACAGTTCGTAGCGTTCCAGATCGATGTTGTCGAGCAGGCGCGTAAAGCCGCCGATGTCGCGGCCGTTATCGTTGGAGAGCTGGACATACGCGCCGCGGCCCAGCTCCCGCAGCTCGCGATGAAGTTTCGTATTCCACGACAGATCCACGACGTTGACGAAGATGTCCGAGGTGACCTCGCTGAAATTCTGCGCAAACCCGAGAAGCTCGGGCAGCAGCTCGGGATAGAACGCATGGACGAGCACACAGACCTGCGTGCGCGCTTTCGCGCTGGCGCTGCGTCGCGGTGCCGAACGGGTGGGAAGGTTGAGAACGAAATCGTCGAGATGAAGCTGCCAAAAACCGTACATCCGGTTCTCGCGCCGGCCGTGCTCCAGATAATGGACGAGACAGGTGAGCGGCTTGCCCGCCAGCACCGCAAGATCGGGATTGAGCTCGATATATTCGTCGGCGAACATGCCGACGGGCAGGTCGCGCAGTTTCAGTCCCAGCCGTTGCAGCAGCGCGCGCGGGCTCGCGACACGGCCTTCCTTGCGGCCATGCATGGAGAAATGCATTTCCAGATAGGCGTCGTCGGCGCCCGCCAGGTCGGGATTTGCGGCGCGGTAGAACGCGGGGCTGAAATCTCCCTCGCCGTCGGCCAGCTGGCGGACGAAGTCGAAAATCCGGCGGTCCAGCGGCTTCTCGGCGCGCGGATCGCTGCGCAAGCCCGCCTCGGGAAAGAGCAATGCATGCTCGAGCGCGGTGATGGACGTTGCGTCGGCGCCCCGCTGCTCATTGTAGAACCGCGGCGAGAACAGCGGGTGGCAGGCAAGCCCCAGCCGGTCGCCCTGGGTGAGGTAGTGAACGAGATCGGGGCCGGGGTGGTCGAGCCTGTTACGCTCCCGGTAGAACTGCGGATCGAACAGCAGGTTCGGCAGGAGAGTGCGGTCGCGATAGCCGGATTTCAGATAGTGCAGGATGGCGGGCTCGTGCAGCGTCTGGCCCCGCTCCACTTCCAGCTGGTAGCGATAGAGCAGCGCGTCGAACGCCGCATGGGTGGTCAGCAGGAGCGTATCGCGCTGGGCGACGAACGCCTCCAGCGGACAACCGACGGTCTCGGCGAAAGGCAGAGCCGCGAGAAAATACATCGTATCGAACAATGGCGAGGGATCGAGCCGCATCGCGCCGCCATGCAGCTGGTAGTGCAAGAGCGGATTGGTGTCCTGCTCCTTCAGATACTGCCCGGCGTAGAAGCGGGTCGAAAAAAGAGGATGCGGATCCAGGCCGGCGCGCGCTCCATGTTCCACAAAATGCAGCAGCGGATCGCCGTCCACCTGCCCCGCCTGCTCGAGGTAGTACGCCGCGTCGAACAGCAGGTTGGCCGGCCGCCGCTGCTTCCAGCCCTCGGTCACGTAGTGGAGCAGCGGATTATCGCATTCGGCCGAAGCCTGCCACGTCTCCAGATAGAGCAGCGGATCGAACAGGTCGCGAATGGCGTGCGCGTGCGCTTTCGCCGCCTCGCTGGCGCGCGCAGAACCGGCCACGCCCGCGTCGAGCGCGAAGGCGCACAGCCGGCGCGGATCGTTCGCCACCTGCGCCGCATATTCGGCAAAACCCGGGATTCCGCTTGCCAGACATTGCAGGACTGCCGCCGTTTGTGCGCGGGAGGTTTCGAGCGACGCCTGCAGCCAGTCCGCCCGCTCGCTCTCCTCTGCCGCAAACGCCGCGCCTTCGGGCTCCGCGCCGGGTTCGATGGATGGCTGCGGCGCGGGCGCGGCGACGGCCGGCGCGGCGACGGCGGGCTCGGTCTGGGTCGGCGCCGCCGGAATGGATCGAAGGGAAGGTGCGGCGCATTCGAGCTGCGTCAGCAGGCTGGCGCGGCTGACGCCGAAGCGTCCCACGTCGAAGCAGGAGCCTTCCTCGCCCAGGCCGACCAGCACGCTGCACGGCGATTCGAGCACTTCCTGCGGCAGATTCTCGAGGAAGGCGATAACTTTTCGCGGTCCTTCTTCGCCCCATTGCCACAGATCGATGACGAAGCCGGCGCGATTGCCCGCCACATACGGCTCCAGATCGAAACGGCGCAGAGAGGTTGCCGCCCTGCCGAGCACGACGCCTTCCGCGATCAATTCGAAAGGCGTTTCCGTTTGCGGATCGGCCAGATCGATCGCCCAGCCGCTGAGACAGCCGTCTTTCAGCTGATCGATGCCGCCGCGGAAGCGCGGACCCGAGGCGAGAGTCTCCAAACTCGAAATGGCGGGCGCCTGCGCGTCGAGTTTGTGTCGCGGCACAAGGCTGTCGCGCAGCGCGCGGCGCGTCATGCCAAGCTCCGTTGCGTCGATTTCGGGACCGCCTGCGACAGCGACACGCAAGTCGGCGGGCGCGGCGAGCTCCTCTTCGCCGAGCGATTCGAGCTTTGCCGCCGCCGCGGCGGTCGCCACCGGATCGAGCCGCGTGAAATCGAATTGAAATCCTGCGACATTGGGAGCGAGCGATGGCGGCAGGTCGCGCCGCGCAATGGCGGTGGCCAGCGTCTTGAGGAGAATGCCTTCGGCGGTCAGCGTAACCTCGAGCGACGCGGCGGGCCTGCGCAGATCGACGACCCAGCCCGAGAGCTTGCCGTCGCGCAGCCCGTCGAGCCCGCCGCGGAAGCGGGGCCCGCTGGAAAGGTCGGCCAGATCGGCACTCGCCCGCGCGCCCTCGTCCAGCATCCGTTCCCGCTCTGCCGGCGGGAGGGGCGGAGTCAGTGCCTGTTGTTTGGCGCGAAGAAACGACAGATCCAGTTTCATGGATTGTATCGGCAGCGGTGAGGCGATCGCCGGCGCCGCATGAGTTTGCCGCGTTCGACGCTGGATTTGCGGGGACCGGGCTACGGCTTCCTGGTCAGTTCGTTCAACTCGTTGCGTGCCTTGATCACCCGGACCTGGGCTTCCAACGCCCGCGCCTGGGTCTCGAACTCCTTCGCGCGAACTTCGAGAGCGGCCGTGCGGGCCCTGGCTTCCTTCGTCCCATCGTCCGCCGCCGCCGCTCGCGGCGGTGGGCTTTCCTTCGGCGCCATGCTGAACCCCGTTCAATTCCAAGGAGATAATGCGCCGCAAGGCGACACCTGTCCAGCGTTGGGGGCCGGCGGGCTGGACGGATTGATAGTACACGGATAATGTCGCAGGCGCGCCGGGGTGGGGTTCCCGGCGGATATAGCGGCAGGGCGTCCGAGGGTACGGGGAATTCAAGGGCAAGGTCCCGGCATCGCAGTTTCCTTGACGCTCTGGCGCTTCTGACCGGCCCGGCCGGTTGCGACTGAACGCGTCTGGATTTGCGAGATGTCATCTACGCGCCAAAACGGAAGAGTTCACCACGCCGTCCAGGCCGCAATCGCGATGCCTGCGTCCGAAAGCGCACGCCTTCCAGTCACTGCCGCGAGCGACTTCGTCGTCTTCACGATCGTCGCCAACAATTACCTGTCCTACGCGGCGACATTGATGAAATCGGTGCGCGCGGCGCACCCCCAGTCCCGCCGCTTCATCGTGCTCTGCGACGAATTCTCGCCGGAGATCGACTACTCCGCGTTGCCGGCGGAGGTCGTGCGCGCCCGCGACCTCGGCATCGCCGATTTCGACAGGATGGCGTTCGTCTACGACGTGATGGAACTCTCGACCGCCATCAAGCCATCCGTGTTCCTGTGGCTGTTCGAGCGCTTCCGGGCGCCGGCCTTTCTCTACATCGATCCCGACATCCTGCTGCTGCGCCCGCTCGTGCATATCCGCCGCGCCTTCGACGACGGCCACACCATGGTGCTGACGCCGCACATGCTGCGGCCGCTCGACGACGGGCGCGAGCCCGGCGACCTCAGCATCATGAAATCGGGCGTCTACAATCTGGGCTTCCTCGGCGCCGCCGCCGTTCCCGAATGTGTCGAGTTCATCCGCTGGTGGGCGCGGCGCTGCCACCGCGACGCCATCGTGGACATTGCCAATCACAAATTCACCGACCAGCGCTGGATGGATCTGGCGCCGGCATTCGTGAGCGGCAGCTTCATCCTGCGCCATCCCGGCTACAACCTCGCCTACTGGAATTTGCTGCACCGCCCGGTCACCGCGGAGAGTGGCGAATACCGGGTGGCCGGCGAACACGACCTCCATTTCGTGCATTTCTCCGGAATCGTTCCCGACAACCGCCGCGTCTTCTCCAAACATCAGGATCGCTACACGCCCGAGGGGATCGGCGGCTTGCGGCCGCTGTTCGAGTGCTATCTCGAACAGCTGATGGCGAATGGCTGGGAGACCACCCATCGCACGCCCTACGCCTACAATTTCTTCGACAACGGGCGCGCCGTTCACCGCGGCATGCGCCGCAGCTTCCGGCGCTACGAGGACGAGGGCGTTGCGGAGGCGCCTTTCAAGGAAAACGGCGCGCGCTTCGACGGCCCGGAACCATCGCTTGCCGGTCTGGGCGCCCCCTTCGTGTCGCGCCTCGCCTTCGAAGTGTGGACGATGCGGCCCGACTTGCAGCGCGCATTCCTGCTCGACTCGCCCGAGGGCCGCCGCAATTATCTCGGCTGGTTCGTCGGCACGGCGGCAAAAGAGACGTCCGTGGACGTCGTTTCCGTCGCCGCCGCGGAAGCGGCATTGCGCGCACCGGCGAGCCGGGAGAGCCCGCCCGGGGATGCAGACGCGCCTCCCGTTTTCCAACCCTGGAAGGCCCAGGCCGTGGTCGCCTTTCGCGGGCCCCGCAAATCGCTCGATCGCTGGCTCGCCGAGCCGACCCCGCTGTGGATCGTCGCCCAGGGAGCCGGGGTGCCGCTTCCCCGCGCGCTGGCGCTGCTGTGGGAGACGCGCCAGGACGTGCGCGCGCATTTTCGCAACCGCAGCGCCCCCGAGCTCGAAGCCTATCTCGCCTGGTGCCTGACCTCCGGCGTGGAGGAAGGCTCCGTCGAACCTGGCGCTTCTGGAGACGACGCTCGCCGCCTTCCTCGATTCGATCGAGAAGCAGGTCGACGGCAGCGTGTTCGCGACCCGTCTGCTGCGGCTGGTGCGCGAGCTCTACAGCGGGCCGTTCAAGCGCCAGGTCAAGGAGGGTCCCGATTCCCCGCTCGCCGACCAGCTCGTTGCCATCTGGATTTGCGGCGCGGCGAGCCGGCGCTATCGCTGGCCCAAATCGTTCTTCGCCGTGCTGGCGGACTGGCTGTGCCGGCCGAGCTACGTGTTCGGCGATCCGCAGCTGGGCCTGTCGCGGGCGATGGCGCTGATCTACGAGCTGCGCAAAGACATCCAGAGCGCCTTCGACATCAATGCGACCGAGGGCTGTCTCGCTTTCGCGTCCTGGTTCATCAACCACGGCGCGTTCGAATACGAGTTCGGGGCGGAGCTCATTCCGCCGGCGTTTCTGAACTTCCTGCGCACGCCGGACCGGCGCGGCTCGAAACTGACGCGCTTCCATCGTCTCGTCTGGCAGCGGCGGACCGATCTGCAGCGGCGCTTCCCGCTCGACGATGCGCAGGGCGAAGACGCCTATATGGAATGGAGCGCGGGCGCCGGGCTTCAGGACCGGGTGGTCGGCTTCTGGTCGCCGCTCGTGTTCCCGGCGTCGCGCCGCGCCCCGGCCGGGCGCACGGAGCCGATCTGCCTGACCGGTCTCTGGAACAGCGCCTCGGGCCGCGGCGAAGATTTGCGCATGACCGCGGCGGTGCTCAGGCATCTCGGCCGAAGCTTCGTCATCTTCGACACCGCAACCTGCGAGTTTCTCGAATTCCACCGGCACGAAGGCGGCCGTTTCGCCCGCCGGCATCCGGGTCAACCTCGTGCATCTCAACGCCGACACGGCGCATGCCGATTACGTCAGGTTCAGCCGCGCCGGTCTCAGCCACGCCTACACGATCGGATACTGGGCGTGGGAACTGGCCCGCCTGCCCGCGGAGCAGCGCGCCTCCTGTTCCTACTATGACGAGATCTGGGCGGCCACGCGTTTCGCCCGCGACGCCTTCGCGGCGGAGCAGCTGCGGCCGGTGGAACTCGTGCCGATGGCGGTCGAGCCTCCCGCGCTCGACCTTGCCAGGACGCGCGCGGATTTTCAGCTGCCCGACGACAGTTTCATTTTCTACTACGGTTTCGACTTCCGCTCCTTCATGTGCCGCAGAAAATCCTGAAGCGGCGATCCTTGCCTTTCGCACGGCCTTTCCCACCGGCCGCGAGAAGGTCCGTTTGCTGTTGAAGACGATCGGCGCGGGGGACAAGAAAGACGAGCACGACCGGCTGCTGAAGCTGGTGGGCGGCGATCCGCGGATCGAGCTGCGCGATCGCGAATACGATGCCGCGGCGCTGGCGACGCTGGTGCGCCTCTGCGATTGCTTCGTCTCGCCGCACCGCTCGGAAGGGTTTGGCCGCGGACCCGCGGAAGCCATGCGGCTGGGGGTTCCCACCATCGTCACCGGCTATTCCGGAAACCTCGATTTCACCACCGACCGGACGGCCGCGCTGATCGATTACAGGCTCGTGCCGGTCGGGCAAGGCGAGTATCCCGGATGGCAAGACCAGGTGTGGGCCGAGGTCGGCATCGAGCATCTCGCCCAGCTGATGCGCAGCTCGGCCGAACGGCCGCGCGCGATCCAGCAGCGCGCCGCCGCCGCCCGCAAGTTCATGGCCGATCATTTCGGTATCGCCGCGGTGGCGCAGCGTCTGGACGAGAGGCTTGCCTCCATCCTCGACCAGCTGATCCCACCGGAGAAACGCACCGTCCCCAAGCCGCGAAACCTGCCCGCGATCAAGGTGCCGGTGGGACTGGCGGAAACGCTCACGCTTCTCTCCAGCGGTTGAGCCCCCTCCACCGCTTCGCGGTCCCCCTCCCCCGCGCAAAGCGCGGGGGAGGAAAGCGCGCTGCACCGGCCCCCTCCACCGCTTCGCGGTCCCCCTCCCCCGCGCAAAGCGCGGGGGAGGAAAAAGTGCGCTTCCCCCCCGCGCCGCCGCCCTTTCCTCCCCCGCGCGGGACGCGCGGGGGAGGTGCCCGCGGGAGCGGGCGGAGGGGGCCCGCCCAACGACGCGCCCGGATCGGCCGACCAGTCCCAGCGCCGCAAATCTCCGGAAAGTCCCTCACAACGCGTCCGCCGCCCTTTCCTCCCCCGCGCGGGACGCGCGGGGGAGGTGCCCGCGCAAGCGGGCGGAGGGGGCCCGCCCCACGACGCGCCCGGATCGGCCGACCAGTCCCAGCGCCGCAAATCTCCGGAAAGTCCCTGACAACGCGTCCGCCGCCCTTTCCTCCCCCGCGCGGAACGCGCGGGGGAGGTGCCCGCGGGAGCGGGCGGAGGGGGCCCGCCCAACGACGCGCCCGGATCGGCCGACCAGTCCCAGCGCCGCAAATCTCCGGAAAGTCCCTGACAACGCGTCCGCCGCCCTTTCCTCCCCCGCGCGGGACGCGCGGGGGAGGCGCCCGCGCAGCGGGCGGAGGGGGCCCGCCCCACGACGGGCCCGGATCGGCCGACCAGTCCCATCGCCGCAAATCTCCGGAAAGTCCCTGACAACGCGTCCGCCCCCCTTTCCTCCCCCGCGCGGGACGCGCGGGGGAGTGCCCGCGCAAGCGGGCGGAGGGGGCCCTACGGCGGCTCCTTCGGCGCGCCGGCGATCAGGTGGCTCGTCGAACCGAGCAGCGCCTTGCGCTGCTGTTCCTCCCTGTCCGCTTCGGCGACGCCCAGAAACTTCTGCCGCAGGCTCTCCCGGACCTTTTCGGCATCGAAGCCCGGATCGGCAGCGCTGGCGTCCGCTTCTTCCTTCTGTCCGCTGTCATCACGGACGGCGGCCTTCCAATCCCCCTCCTGCGACCAGTCCCATCGCCGCAAATCTCCGGAAAGTCCCTGACAACGCGGTTCCGTTCGCTCTTGGGTCCCGTTTGCCTCGGGTTCCGTCTGCCCCAGCAGCGACATCATCACCCTGATCGCTTCGGGTTTGCCGCGCGCCGCCTCCAGCGCCAGCCCTCTGACGACGGCGCCGAGCAGGGTGCGTGTCTTCGTCGTCGCCACGAGCTCCGGGTCGGCTCTCAGCGCCGCTTCCAGGCCGTCGCGAAAATGCTGCGGTATGTCGCTCGGCCTGCGGGCGCGCCGGGGAGCGGGGGAAGGCGTCATGCGCCGGTTCCTTCTGGGTCGGCTGCCCGTCTATACCCGTTCGGTCTCCACGTCAACTATTTTGGTTTCACAGCTAACCTACCCGGAAGCTTCGCCCGCCGCCGCCGTTTGCCGCCTTCCGGAAGCAGCGACAGGATGATCCTGATGGCGCGCGGGTTTCCCTTGGCTCCCGCCTCGATCAGCTCCTGCGCCGTGCGATCGATCAGGGTCTCGGGAGGCGCCTGCAGCGCCACCTCGGCCGATTGCCGCAGCATCGCTTCCAGCGACCACCGCAATTCGTTTTCTACCGCCCGCCGCGGCCCGGGCCTGCCGCCCGGATTGCCGGAAACGCCCTTCTGGAAACGGGTATGGATCGGCGGCTTCTTGTAGCCCACCTCGTCGGTCATTATCGGAGCTCTCCGCGCGGTCGGTTGCGCGGCACAATATAACCGAATCAGTAAGTATTACAACTGTCTCGGGCGTGCCTCAAACTTTCGCTTTCCACGATTCTGAGGCGCTGGCGCCACCATTCTCCAGCCTTTTCGGCCGAGGCGTTTGGATAACGGCCTTCGAAATAGCCGTTCGAGTTGTAATGGTGATGCGCCGTCGCGACCTTTCCGGCCTTTATGGAAGCATCGACGTCCGGGTACTTCGCGCGGTACCAACGCTCGTCGACATCGAACACCTTGGGCAATCTTTCCTCGCGGTAGCCCGAGGAAACGAAATGCCAGAGTTCGCTCGGCACCGCGCCGCTGCGCATGGCAAGGGCGACGTCACGGTAGGTCGCGCGGTACCACTCGGCATCGAAGCCGGCGTTCGCAAACACGCCCTGCAACAGCGCCTGGAACAGCTCGACGGGGATGGTCACTGTCTTTTCCGCCGTGTCTTCCCGGACCGCTCTTGCGAGAATCCGGTACGGCGGAACGTAATGCGCGTCCGTTTCGTCGGATTGCGAACTCATGCCGCCCCTCTGCACGATTCTTCCGATTTGCACCTGCGCTCGGACCGCGCCTATAGCCAGACGGCACTACTTTGTACAGTGAGCGTTTTGGGAAAAACCGCTGCAGGCGGCCGATCGCCGGTTCAGGCGCGCGCGCCGCGCGCGGCGCGTCCGGCTTTCAATGCGGCCTTTCGCGTTTTCTTCTTGCCTGCTGTCAGATTTTTCGCCGTCTTCTCGAGCGTCTTTGCGAGTGCCCGCAGATACTCGGTTGCCGACCCGTCGTCGCGCGCATCTGCGGCAGGCGGCCGCTGCACGAGCGCCTCGCGATGGGCCGCCAGCTTCGGGTGATCGAGGTTGAGCTGTTCCACCCATTTGTCGAGCATCTCGTTCAAATGGCCTTCGATCTTCGGATGCACGAACGGCTCGCTCGTTCCCTGAAAGTACGCCCTGGCGAACACCTGCGACGGCACCTCGAATTCATAGGCCAGGTGAGACAGCAGCGCGGATGCGATCGGGTCCATCGAGCGATTGAGCCTGCGGTCCGGCAGGTCCGGCGGCAGCGAGATGCCCGCGAAATCCGCGAAATGGCTGACGATGTTGCACCCGGCCGGCAGCATAGACGAATGCGT
>CAWEXK010000036.1:0-45171 GCA_963812975.1 uncultured Alphaproteobacteria bacterium
ACAGCGCACAACGCGGCGATCTGCCAGAGCGGCGCGTTTTCGAAATAGCCGGGCGCCACCCTGAGGCCCAAGATCACGAACGGATGGTGGTAGCCCAGCGCCGCGAGAAGATCGGGAGAAATCACGATTCCGTTCACCCCGAACAGGCCCGCATAGACGGCGCGCGCCGCCGCCAGGCTTTCGCTGCGGAACAACACCCATGCGAACGCCACGCAGAGAAACGTGATCAGGCGGCTTGTCCAGACCGGGATCGACACAGCGCCGACTGCGCCCGCGAATCCGCGCCATGCGTGATTGGCGAGGAGATAGAGCCCGTGCAGCAGCCCCCACAGAACGAAGGTCCAGCCCGCGCCATGCCAGAGGCCGCCGATCGTCATCACGACGAGCAGGTTCAGATAGCGCCGCAGCGTGCCTTTCCGGTTTCCGCCCAGCGGGAAATAGAGATAGTCCCGCAGGAAGCGCGAAAGGGTCATGTGCCAGGTGCGCCAGAAGGCGATGATGCTGACCGATTTGTACGGCGAGAGAAAGTTTACCGGCAGGCGCACGCCGAACATGAGCGCCAGCCCGAGCGCCATGTCGGTGTAGCCCGAAAAATCGAAATAGATCTGAAACGTGTAGGAGAGCGTGGCGCCCCAGGCGCCGACGAGATCCGGAGGTGCGGCGGCTGCCGAGTCGAACACCGGTCTCGCAATCGCCGCAAAGCTGTCCGCAAGCAGGACCTTCTTGGCCAATCCGATCGAAAACAGCATCAGGGCCTGCGGCAGGAGATCGAACTTCTTTTCGGCAATACGCGCGGGCGCGAATTGCGGCATCATTTCCCGGTGGTGGACGATGGGGCCGGCAATGAGATGCGGAAAGAACGTGACGAACAGCGCGTAGCGTCCGAGATCGTATTCCTCCGCCTGTCCGCGCGCCGCATCCACCAGAAAGGCGATTTGCGTGAAGGTGTAGAACGAGATGCCGAGCGGGAGGGCAATCCCGAGCGCGGTCATGGTGAAACCGAGAGCGTGCAGATTGGCGAGAAAGAAATCCGCGTATTTGAAATAGCCGAGAAGACCGAGGTCGAAAGCGACGCCGAGGGCGAGGAGTGCAGCCGTCTTGCGCCCGCTCGCAAAGCGCCGCGCCAGCGTGCGGCCGATCGCGAAATTGACGGCGATCGAGGCGACCAGCGGCAGCAGGAGCTGCAACCCCCCGAAGGCGTAGAACACGAAGGAGGACAGCGTCAGCCAGATTTGCGCGGCCCTCGGCCCTGCAAATCGTTTGGCGAGAAAAAATCCGGTCAGAACGGCGGGGAGGAATTCGAACAGGAAGGCGTCCGAATTGAAGAGCATTCCAACGCCGGCGTTTTAATGCTGGCTTTTGGGCAGCCGCACGACGAGCCCGTCGAGCTCGGCGGTCATCTTCAACTGGCAGGAGAGGCGGCTCGTGGCTTCCAGTTCCTGCGCGAAATCGAGCATGGTGTCCTCCATGTCCTGCTTGGCGGGAAGCTTGCCGGCCCATTGCGGATCGACATGGACATGGCAGGTCGCGCAGGCACAGGCGCCGCCGCAATCCGCGTCGATGCCGGGAATGAGATTCTTGACGGCGCCTTCCATCACCGACCAGCCGGCGGGCACCTCCACCACGTGTTCCTTGCCATTGTGTTCGATGTACGTGACCTTCGGCATGCGCGTGCCCCGGATGTTCAGAGCATAGATTTCATGGGGAGGGAGGTGTCGGCAAGCCTCGCCGGCGCCACAGGCCTTCCCTCGGCGATGAGCTTGCGGCCGACGATGTAGTCGGGCGCGGAATTGACCGCCTCGACGGCGGCGATGCGCCCGTCGCGCAGGTGAAAGACCGCAAATTTTCGCGCCGCCGGATCTCCGCGCCGCACCAGCTCGTCTCCCGCGCGCGCCAGCCCCGCGATCTGGAGCTTGAGATCGTATTGATCCGACCAGAACCAGGGCACCTCGCGGTAGGGGACCGGCCGGCCAAGCATGGCGAATGCGGCGTGCCTCGCCTGGTCGATGGCATTCTGCACCGATTCGAGGCGTATGAGCGCTCCGTCGCGCCCGACGTGTCGCGTGCAATCGCCGGCCGCGAAGATGGCGGGATCGTTCGTGCGCGCGCAGTCGTCGACCACGATGCCGTCGTCGCAGGCAAGGCCCGCGGCTTTGGCAAGCTCGACATTGGGCACGATGCCGATCCCGACCAGCGCGAGATCGGCGGGATGGGATTTTCCGCCTGCGCGCACACCCGCGAGACGGCCGGATCCTTCGAACGCCTCGACGCTCGTGTCGAGCTCGAAACGCACCCCCGCCTCGCGATGAACACGCTCGTAGAACGTCGACATGTCGTGCGAAACCGCGCGCGCCATGACGCGGCCGAGCGATTCGAATACCGTCACGTCAAGCCCGTGCTTGACGGCCACGGCCGCGACTTCCAGACCGATATAGCCGCCGCCGACCACGGCGAGCCGCGCTCCTTGCGCAAAGGCGCCGCGCAGTGCGTCCACGTCGGCGATGCCGCGCAGATAGAAGATGCCCTGAAGATCGCTCCCGCCGATCGGCACGCGCCGCACGCGCGACCCGGTCGCGAGAAGGAGCTTGTCGTAGGGGAGGGCGCGGCCATCGGCGAGCGAAACGCTGCGCGCCGTACGATCGATCGCAGCGGCGGCGACGCCTACGAACAGTTCGCAACCCGCCTCGGCATAGAAAGCCGACGGCTTGAGGAAAAGGCGCTCGCGCTCGAAGGTTCCGGCGAGATAGGCCTTCGACAGCGGCGGCCGCTGATAAGGCAGGTAGGGCTCGTCGCCGACGAGTGCGAGAGAGCCGGCAAAACCTTCCGCGCGCAGCGTCGCCACGGCCTGTGCCGCCGCCTGTCCGGCGCCGATGATGACGATGCATTCCGACATGATCTTGCACCCGCGATGGGGCTACCAGAAAGGACTCGTCGACAGAAGCCATAATCCGAACGCCAGCTTCAACAGGCCGTCCACGGGCCACGCGGCGCGATAATCCGGCATCCGAAACGCGGCCACCGCATTCAATGTGCAAAGCAGGGCGAGCAGGCCGATGAGCGGGCCGAATGCCGGCAGCATGACCAGAAAATGCAGCCCGACGACAAGAAGCGATGTGGCAAGCAGCGCCTGCTCGCCGCGCGGCCGGACCCGCGGCATGACAGTCGCAAACGCGATCGCTTCAAGCAGGATCGCGAGAACCAGTGAACCGACTTGAATCATATTCGGAGGCGGCAAACCGGCCTGAAAGCCGCCGCCCAGAAAAATGGCGACCATTCCCAGAGCCAGACCCGTCCAGAGCAGAAGCATGCGGGAGCCCCGGATGACCGCGCCGAGGAGGATGAAGACGCCGACCGTGACCAGAAACAATCCGCCGAGCGGCGCCAGCGGATAAGCCTGCGCATAGGAAACCAAATTCATGGGCATACCTGTACCGCTCCGGCCCCAATCGACACACGATCGGGCACGCATACAACGAATTCGATGTACTTCCATCCATTCCCGAAACGCC
Organism: uncultured Alphaproteobacteria bacterium; assembly: GCA_963812975.1. Lineage (GTDB taxonomy): Bacteria > Pseudomonadota > Alphaproteobacteria > Micropepsales > Micropepsaceae > Rhizomicrobium. Next base: position 3,510 of record CAWEXK010000036.1, read on the forward strand.
CCATTAATGTCGGCAGTCGAGAGTCGGGTCCGACAGCGGGGTAACGTGATGCGTGATGGCGATGTCCGGTCGGTACGTTGTGCCTGGCTGCTGCGGCTCGCGACTTCGGGGTTGGTGCTCGTGGCATCCGGCGCGGGCGCGGCGCAAAATCCGACCGTGGTCATCGCCGTCAACGCGACAGCCGATGTTCATCCCATCAATCCGCAGATCTACGGGGTTGCCTTTGCATCGACTGCCGATCTTCTGGCGCTGAACGCGCCGCTGAACCGGATGGGCGGCAATTCGATGACCGATTACAACTGGGCGCTCAACGCCGAGAACCTGGCGGCGGACTGGTACTTCGAAAGCTATCCGCAGCAGAGCGCCGTTGCCGGCCAGCAGGCCGACGCCTTCGTCTCCGCCAGCGACGCGGCGGCCGCGCAGCCGATGCTAACCGTGCCCCTGATCGGCTGGGTCGCCAATCTGGGAGAGAACCGCTCGATCCTGCCGAGCTTTTCGGTCGCCAAATACGGCAGCCAATGCGCGACCGATCCGTATTTTCCCGATGCGGGCGACGGCATCGAAACCGATTGCAGCACCTTCATCACCGGCAACGATCCGCTCGACGCCTATGTCAGGGATAGCCCCAATCGCGAACAGAAATGGATCAGGCATTTGATTGAGACCTGGGGCCGCGCGGGGCAGGGCGGCGTCGGCTACTATCTGATGGACAACGAGGCGAGCATCTGGTTTTCGACCCACCGTGATGTTCATCCGGTCGGCCCGCACGCGATCGAATATCGCGACGACGTGATCGCCGAATCCGCGAAGATCAAATCCGCCGATCCGGGCGCGCTGGTCGTGGCGCCGGAGGAATGGGGCTGGCTGGGCTATTTCTACAGCGGCTACGACCAGCAATTCGCGGCCGCTCACGGCTACACGAGACATCCGGATCACCGCAAGGAGCAGAACGGGATGAACTACATCCCGTGGCTGCTCAGCCAATGGAAAGCGTCGGGTCATCCCGTCGACGTGGTGAGCGTGCATTTCTATCCGCAGGGCGGCGAATACAGCGACGACGTGTCCGAGCAGATGGAGTTGTTGCGCAATCGCTCGACCCGCCAGCTGTGGGATCCGAAATACGTGTCCGAGAGCTGGATCAATGCGCCGGTCTATCTGATCCCGCGCATGCAGCACTGGGTTGGCGCCGATTACTATTCCGGCACGCCGGTGGCGCTGACCGAATACAATTGGGGCGCCGAAGCCTACATCAACGGCGCGACGACGCAGGCGGACATCTACGGCATATTCGGGCGGCAAGGCCTGGACATGGCGACGCGCTGGGCGGTGCCCGACAGCAGCACGCCGACCTACAAGGCGATGCAGATGTATCGCAACTATGACGGCGCCGATTTCGACCTTCGGCGACACCAGCGTCTACGCCCACGTTCCCGATCCGGACGATCTCTCCGCCTTCGCGGCGCTGCGCACTGCCGACGGCGCCCTGACGGTCATGGTGATCAACAAGGTGCTGAGCGGCACCACGCCGGTCGATCTGAAACTGGCCAACTTCGCGCAATCAGGCTCGGCGATGGTCTATCGCCTGACCTCGAGCAATGTCATCCAGCAGCTTGCCGACGAATCATGGTCCGGCGGCGTCCTCACCGATACCCTGCCCGCGCAAAGCATCACCCTCTACGTGCTGCCCGATTAACCGCGCAATTCGCGCGCCATTCCCCGCGCAATTGCCCGTACTTTCCTCCCCCAGCGTGGGGGAGGTGGCGCGCATCAGCGCGCCGGAGGGGGGCGTGGCGTCGTCGACTCTTCCCCCTCCGTCTCGCTCCGCTCGACACCTCCCCCATGCTGGGGGAGGTAAAATTGGCGGTCGCGTGGCCCTCACTTGCCTTTGTACGCCACGCGCCAGACGGTGTTTCCCGCGTCGTCGGCGATCAGAAGGCTGCCGTCTTTCGCCACCGCGAGCCCGACGGGGCGTCCCCAGACCCGCGCGGGCGATGTGCTGCCGTCCCAGAAGCCGGTGACGAAATTCTCGTAGCTGTTTTGCGGCCGTCCGTTCGCAAATTTGATGCGCACCACCTTGTAGCCGGTGGGATGCGCGGAATTCCAGGATCCGTGCAGGGCGACAAACGCATCGCCCCGGTAGGCGGAAGGAAATTGATTTCCTTCGTAGAACACCAGGCCCAGAGGCGCCGAATGCGCCTGGAACAGCACGTCGGGCGTTTTCGTCCGGGCGACGAGGTCGGGCCGCTTCGATCCGTAATCCGGGTCGGGGTGCGTGCCGGTGTAGGCGTAGGGCCAGCCGAAGAAATCGCCCTGGTGGATGCCTGTCAGGTAGTCGGGCGGCAGTCCGTCGCCCAGCCCGTCGCGCTCGTTGACGGTGACGTAGAGATCGTCCGTACCCGGATAGAAGGCGATGCCGACGGGATTGCGCAAGCCGCTCGCAAACGTCGACAGCGAGCCGTTGGCATTCACCTTCTGGACGCTCGCGTAAGGCAGCGCATCCTCGCCCAGGTTTTCGCGGCTGCCGATGGCGAGAAACAGATCGCCCTTCGAATCGAAGACGATGTCGCGCGTGAAATGGCCGACGCCCCGCGCCGGCGTGGTGTCCGCGACGTGCGTGCGTTTTCCCGTGCCTTGCAGCGCGCCGTCGGAATAGGAAAGCCGCCAGATCGATTTCACATCGGCTACGTAGAGCGCGCCGTTTCGGATCGCCAGCCCGTGCGGACGGTCGAAGCCCCTGGCATAGGTCGCGATCTTCGCGGCGCGCGTGCCGTCGGCCGACGGCCGCAGCACCACGACCTTGCCGGCGTCGGGTTCGGCCAGGAAGACGTCGCCATTCGGCGCCACCGTCATCCAGCGCGCATGGGGAACGTCAGCCGCAAAGACTGAAACGACGAAGCCGTCGGGTGCTTTCGGGACCGTGCCCGCGGGTCGGGCGACGACTTGCGACGAATTGTCGACGGCGGGCGTGGCGTAAGGCCTGGGCAGGCTCGCCGGCGAAACGGAAAACTGCTGCCCGGGCACATCTGCGGCCTGTGCACCGCCGGACGCGAGAATCGAGACGAGAGCAATGATACCGCTGCGAGTCATTTATTATCTCCCAAACCTGCGCGCCGTCCGCCGTGGGCTGAATGTGTGATTCACGGGCGAACAGTGCTATCTTCGCGCCGAATTTGAAATCAGGATTTCTTCAAGGTCAAACCATCGCCGCAAGGTGAGCCTGCATGCAGACCAACTCGATCGATGCCGAAACGCAGCGCGCCGCGAGAGCGTTTCTCGCCGGATTTCCCAGCGTTACGACGTGTCCGTGGCCATCCTCTTCGGCAGTCGCGCAAACGGCAGCTATCGTGCCGACAGTGATGCCGACATCGCGGTCGTCATTCGGGGAGAACATCCCAGCCGCTCCGCAGTCGCGCTGGACATGGCGGAGACGGCGTTTGAGGTGCTCCTGGAGACCGGCACGCTCGTCGAAGCGCTGCCGATCTGGGAAGACGAATTTGAGGATTCCGAACAGTTCAATAATCCGGCGCTGATCGAGACCATTCGCCGTGACGGCGTGCGGCTATCGTTTGACTGCGGGCATGCCTGAGCAAGGCAGAGCGGGCGCTTTCATGCGCGCGCATTCTCCTCGATCACGGCGACAATGAAGGCGCATGCAATCGCGCCTATTATGCGATGTTCGACGCGGCGCGCGCTGCGCTGATCCTGTGCGGTCTTCCCACAGCCGTTGCGTCCACAAAAACGCACCAGGGATTGATCGCTGCGTTCGGATTGCATGTTGTGAAACCAGGTCGCGTAGATGCAGGGCTCGGAATTGGTCTCAACAAGGTCGAACGATTGCGCAAACTTGCCGACTATACCGGCGATGCCATTTCGAGCACCGACGCCGCCTGGGGGTCGCAGAGGCCAACAAGTTTGTCGAGGCTATACGGGGATTGGCGGGCTAGAATGGGGTCGGTGGCGGCGCCGGATTTCGCGTGGCCTGATGCCTTGACAAGCGCCGCGGAAGCCGCGCTAAAAAGTGCGGCAATGGCGGACAAGTCGTCGGGATTCGCGGGCGGGTTCGTCGTGCGGGGCATCGGCGGGACAGAACAGCTTGGCCGGCGGATTGCGGCGGCGCTGCGGGCCGGCGATGCAATCGCGCTGGAAGGCGATCTGGGCGCCGGCAAGACGACGCTGGCGCGCGCGATTCTGCGGGCGCTCGGAGTGACGGACGAGGTCCCCAGCCCGAGCTTCACGCTGGTGCAGGAATACGAAGTGCCCGCGCTGAAGATTGCGCATTGCGATCTCTACCGCGTCGAATGTCCGGCGGAGCTTGACGAGATGGAACTCGAAGACGCGCTGCGCGACGGCGCGGTGCTCATCGAATGGCCCGAACGCGCTCCGGCGCGCCTTCCGGCCGACGCGTTGACGGTTCGTATCGACATCCTGGGAGAAAGCGAGCGGAGCATGCAATTGTCGGGACCGGCGCGCTGGGCGCATCTGCTCGCGGCTGAAGGCACATAGCCATGCGGGGCGAAAGGGGCGACGCCGCGCGCGCGTTTCTGGCGCGGGCCGGTTGGGACGGCGCGGCGATGGCCGCGCTGCCGGGAGACGCTTCGACGCGCCGCTATTACCGCGTCGCGCACACCGGCAGAATGGCCATGCTGATGGATCAGCCGCAGAACGCGGAGGCGCCTGCCTGTCCGCCGTCCGCCACCGCGGCACAGCGGCAGGCGCTGGGCTACAACGCCGTGGCGCGCCTCGCCGGCGCCGATTGCAGCCGCTTCATCGCCGTGGCGAAGTTCCTGCGCGAGCGGGGTCTGGCCGCGCCCGAAATTTATGCGGAAGACACCGCGCAGGGCTTCGTGCTGCTCGAGGATCTGGGAGACGATCTCTTTGCCGACGTGCTCGAAAACGGCGTCGACGAGGAGATTCTCTACAGCGCCGCGATCGATGCCATCGCGCGGTTGCAGGCAGAGCGCGCGCCCGCCGTGTTGCCGCCCGGCGCGCCGCTCCACCGTTACGACCAGTTTGCCTGTCTCGCCGAAACCGATCTGATGACCGAATGGTTCATGCCGCTCGCGCTCGGGCGCCGCACGCAACCGGACGAGGCGGCGGAACATCGGGCACTGTGGCGCGAGGCGCTCGAGTCGGTGCATTCGTCGCAACCCGTTTTCGTCCATCGCGACTACCATGCGCAGAATCTCTTCTGGCTGCCGGCGCGCAGCGGCACGGCGCGGGTCGGCATGATCGATTTCCAGGACGCGGTGGCTGGCAACAGAAGCTACGACGTGATGTCGCTGCTGGAAGACGCGCGCCGCGACGTGGCGCCCGCGCTGGCAGCCGCGATGAAGGCACGCTATCTCGCAGTCGTGCGGGAGCAGGGCTGCGCGCTCGACGAAAGCGCGTGGGCTGCCGAGGCGGCAGTGACCGCCGGACAGCGCAACGCAAAAATCGCGGGCATTTTTGCGCGTCTGGCCACGCGTGACGGCAAGCCGCGCTATCTCGCCCATCTGCCGCGGGTGTGGAGGCATCTCGAAGCCGACCTGGACCATCCCGCGCTTTCAAGGCTTCGTCGCTGGTACGACCGCGCGATTCCGCGCGAAAAGCGAAATCTCGTGCAGAGCGAAGGGGCGATGGCGTGAGCCGCCCGAGGCGCGCGATGATTCTGGCGGCGGGGCTCGGCACGCGCATGCGGCCGCTCACCAACGAGCTGCCCAAGCCGCTCATCAGGGTGCGCGGCAAGGCGCTGGTCGATCACGTGATCGACCGTCTCGTTGCAGCAGGGGTCGAGCTTGTCGTCGTCAACCTGCACCATCATGCCGCGTTGCTGAAAGCCCATCTCGCGCGACGCAAGGACGTCGAAATCCGCATCTCCGACGAATCCGATCGCGTGCTCGGCACCGGCGGCGGCATCTTCAAGGTGCTGCCGCTGTTCGCGGACGAGCCATTTTTCGTCCACAACGCCAATTCGATCTGGGTGGAAGGATACCGGCCTGCCCTCGATCGCATGATTGCGCGCTGGGATCCCGACATGATGGACGCGCTGCTCCTCGCGGCGCCGCTGGTGAACTCCATCGGGTATGACGGGCCCGGCGATTTCCTGATGGATGCCGACGGTCTTTTGTCGCGCGTGCCCGAACAGCGGCTGTCGCCGTTCGCCTATCCCGGTGTGCAGATCATGCATCCGCGGCTTTTCGACGGCGCGGCAGGAGGGGCCTTTTCGATCAATCCGCTGTGGGACAAGGCGATCGAGCGCGGCAAACTCTACGGCATCCGGCTCGACGGGCTGTGGATGCATGTCGGAACTCCGGACGCGCTCGCACAATCGGAAGATTACCTGGCCGATCTTTTGCCCGCGTAGAGCGATGAGCGGGCGGCTTTATACGATCCCGGCCGGAATACCTTTCGCCAACTCGCTGGCGCGCGGATTGATTGCGCAAGTCGGTGCGCAACGCGATCCGCTCGCGCTCGCGGCTTCGACGCTTTATCTGCCGACGCGGCGCGCGGCGCGCTCGCTCGGCAAATCCTTCGCGCGCCTGCTGAATGGCGCGGCGCTCCTGCCGCAAATTCGCGCGCTGGGTGACGTCGAGGAGGATGAATTTCTCTTCGATCCCGGCGCCGGCGATCTCGCCCTCTTGCCCGCCATCGATCCGGTCAGACGGCGTCTCCTGCTTGCAACGCTGGTGCGCAGATGGACGCAGATCGCGCGCGGCGCGCCGCCTGGCTTTGCCCAGGCAGCCGCCATGGCGCGCAGCCTCGCGCAGTTTCTCGACGAGGCAGAGACCCAGCAGGCCGACCTCGACAGGCTCGCGGAACTGGCGCCGCAGGCATTCGCCGAACATTGGGCGCAGGTGCGCGATTTCCTCATATTTCTGCGCGAGCAGTGGCCGAAGCTTCTGGCCGCGGATGGGGCGATCGATCCCGCGGCGCGCCGCAACCTTCTGCTGGCTTCACTGGCACGGCGCTACCGCGAGGCGCCGCCGTCCGCGCCCGTGATCGCCGCGGGAACCACGGGCAGCATTCCCGCAACTGCGCAGCTGTTGAGCGTGATCGCCGAACTGCCTTTGGGCGCCGTCGTTCTGCCGGCGCTCGATCGCGCGCTCGACGCAGAGAGCTGGGCTCGTCTGGAGCCCGGTCATCCGCAATACGGCCTGAAGCAGCTTCTCGATCGCATGGGCGCACGGCGGGAGGACGTGCAGGACTGGGCGGGAGCCTCCGCGCCGACGTCGGGAGCGCGCGCGGCGCTGCTGCGCGAGGCGCTGCGTCCGGCGCCGACCACGGACGCCTGGCGCGCACTGGCCGATCGCGGCGGCGGATCGCTGGGCGAGGGATTGGACGGCATCGGCCTCGTCACCGCCGGGCATCCCGGCGATGAAGCATTGGCGATCGCGCTCATGCTGCGCGAGAGTGGTCGAAGAGGCGGGAAAAACTGCGGCGTTGGTGACGCCCGACCGCGATCTGGCGCGCCGTGTCGCCGCCGAGCTGATGCGCTGGGACATCGCGATCGACGATTCAGCGGGCGTGCCGCTCGCCAACACCCCGCCTGTCGCGTTTCTGTCTCTGCTCGCCGAGGCGGCGAGCGAGCGGTTCGCACCGGTTCCGCTTCTGGCGCTGCTGAAGCATCCGCTTGCCTCCGGCGGCGAACGCGCGAGCGACTTCCGCCGCCGCGTGCGCCTGCTCGATCGCGTCGTCTTGCGTGGCCCGCGGGCGGATCCGGGCCTCGAGGGAATTGGCGATGCGATCCAGAGTGCGCGCCTTGACGCAAGCCAGACGTCGCGTGCGGCTCTGCTCGAGGAGCTCGCTGCATGGTTCACCACTCTGGCTGCCATGCTGCGCCCGTTTGCGGAGTCGATGGCCGCGCCTGCCGTGGTTTTGTCCGAGCTTGCGTTGCTGCATCGCGACGCGGCCGAACATCTTGCCGCATCCCACGACGAGAAAGGCGACGACCGGCTGTGGCGCGGCGAAGCCGGGGAAGCGGCCGCGGACCTGATCGATGCGCTCGCGCGCGCCGGCGTGGATCTGCCGCCCGTCGAGCCATCGTCCTATCCGGTGCTGTTGCGGCAATTTGCAGAGGAGCGCGCGGTGCGGCCATCTTTCGGCCGCCATCCACGCCTTGCCATTCTGGGTCCGCTCGAAGCGCGGTTGCAGCACTTCGATCTTGTCGTGCTGGGCGGATTGAATGAAGGAACCTGGCCGCAATCGGCCGCCGCCGATCCCTGGCTGTCGCGCCCGATGCGCGAGAGGCTGGGACTGGAATCCCCCGAACGCGCGATCGGACTGGCGGCCCACGATTTTGCGACGCTCGCTGCGCTGCCGCAGGTGCGGCTGACCCGCTCTCTCAAAGTGGACGGAGTCCCGAGCGTCGCGTCGCGATGGTTGCAGCGCTTGCAGCAATTGACGAAAGGGCTTGGCTTCGAATCGCGACTGGCGACCGCCGTGCCTTATGCCGCCTACGTGCTCGCCTTCGTCACTCCGGACGGCGCGCCTCTGCCGGCGTCGCGGCCGGCGCCGCGGCCGCCGGTGGCGCGGCGGCCGCGCGAGCTTTCCGTCACGCGGATCGAGACCTGGCTGCGCGATCCCTACGCGATCTACGCGCGGCATGTGTTGCGGCTGAGGCCGCTCGATCCGCTCGACTCGGAAATCGGTCCGATGGATCGCGGCCGCGTGATGCACGAGATCCTCGAGCAATTCATGAAGGACATCGGCGATGCATTTCCGGCCGATGCCGAAGCGCGCCTCATCGCGCTCGCCGACGAGGCCTTCGTCCGCCACCGCATTCCGCGGTCGACGCTGGCGCTGTGGCGGCCGCGCTTCGCGCGGGCGGCGGCCTGGTTCGCGGCCGACGAGGCAAGGCGGCGCGCACAGATTGCGCGATCCTTCCTCGAAATCGAAGGCAGTATCGAGATCGCTGCCCGGCGGGGCCGTTCGTGCTCAAAGGCCGCGCCGACCGCATCGATGCCTTGCGCGCCGGCGGCGGCGCCATCATCGACTACAAGACCGGAGTTCCGCCGACCGATTCGCAGGTCGGCGCCTTCGCGGCGCAATTGCCGCTCGAAGGCGCCATTCTCGAACGCGGCGGAATTCGTCGAGATCGGACCGCTCGCCGCGTCACAGCTCGTCTATATCCACTTTGGCGGCGGCGACATCGCCGGCGCCACGCGTGTCGTGAAAGGCGACGCAAGCGAACTCGTCGCGCGAACCTACGCGAACCTGGCGCGGCTGGTCGCCGCGTTCGATCGCGAGGAGACGCCCTATGTCTCGCGCGCGGCGCCATTCCGCACCGATGTGGCGGGCGAATACGACCACCTCGCGCGCGTGCGCGAATGGTCGCTGTCGGGTTGGAGCGGCGCATGAGCATCAGCCCGGCTGCCGCGCCTGACCCCAGCCGATCCGGGAGTGTCGGTCTGGGTCTCCGCCCATGCGGGAACCGGCAAGACCTACACGCTGGCCAACCGGGTGACGCGCCTGCTGCTCGCCGGCGCCCCTCCGGCGCGCATCCTGTGCCTCACTTACACCAGGGCCGCGGCGGCGGAGATGGCCGCGCGCCTGTTCGGACAGCTGGGCGAATGGGCGATGCTCGACGACGCGGCGCTCGCCGAAAGCATCGCAGGCATCGGCGCGCAACGGCCCGACGCGGAAGGATTGCGCCGCGCGCGCAGGCTGTTTGCCCTTGCGCTGGAGACGCCGGGCGGCCTCAAGATTCAGACCATCCACGCGTTCTGCCAATACATCCTTGCGCGATTCCCGCTCGAAGCCGGTGTTCCAGCCGCTTTCGACGTGCTCGACGAGCAGACTGCGCGCGAACTGACCGCGCGCGCGCGCGTCCATGTGCTCGAGCGCGCGGGCGCCGGCGAGAAGAAGCTGGCCGACGCGGCGGCCTCTCTCGCCAGCCATTCGGGCGATGACAGGCTGGGCGACATCCTCGATTCCGCGCTGGGCGGCGATCGCAGGAAATTCGAGCGCTTTCTCGAACGGCTCGATCGCAACTCCGACACCATCGCCGGCGCCGTGGCGCGCGCGCACGGCACCGAGCGCGTCGGGCGTCTTGAAGATATCGCATCCGAACTATGCGCCGGAATGAAAGACGCGCAGATGCGCCTGGCAGAGATCGCGCGCTGGCTCGCCACGGGCACGCGCAACGATGCAAAGCTTGCGCAGGCGCTCGAGCGGGCGCTGGAGAGCGGCGCGTATGACGACTACTCGAAGGTGTTTCTTACTACGGTCGGAACGCCGCGCGAGACTCTAGCGACCAAAGATCTGGTCGCGGAGAACGCTGGGCTGCACATGCAGTTTCAGGAAGCTGCCATCCGCTTTTATGAAGCGGAACGGCGTTGCCGTGCCGCGCGTGCCGCCGCCCTGACGCTGGCGGCGCTGACGCTGGCCGAAGCCGCGCATCGGGAATACACGCGCCTGAAGCGCGCGCGCGGCGTTCTCGATTATGACGATTTGATCGCGGAAACCTTGCGTCTTCTCGAACGGCGTGAGGCGGCGTCCTGGGTGCTCTACAAGCTCGACGGCGGCATCGACCACATCCTGATCGACGAGGCCCAGGACACCAGCCCCGAGCAATGGGCGCATCATCCGCCGCTGACCGAGGAATTTGTTGCCGGGCAGGGCGCGCGGGCGGAGCGGGGCGCCGCGCGCACGCTGTTCGTGGTCGGCGACGAGAAGCAATCGATCTTCAGCTTCCAGGGCGCCGATCCGGCGCAGTTCGACATCAACCGCCGTCATTTCGAAAGCCATGCGGGCGCAGACAGCCTTCGTATCGATCGCCGCTGACGACCTCGCGCCGTTCGGCGCCGCGAGATTCTGGCTTTCGTCGACCACGTGTTCGCGAGCGAAGTCGACGCGCGCGGGCCTCTCCACGAGGCCGGTCCGACATCGAAACCTGCGCGCGCGAAGGCGGTCGGCGGGTCGAATGTCTGGCTACCGTCAGGCCGGTCCGCGAGGCGAAGACAGGAGCCCTGGCAGGCGCCGGTCGATCTCGAACCGCAGACGGGCCCGGTGGTGCAGCTGGCCGCGCGGCTCGCCGACGCAGATCCGCGAATGGACCAACGGGCGCACCCGGCTGCCCGGCCATGAGACGCCGATCCGCCCCGCGCGATATCATGATCCTGCTGCCGCGCCGCGAACCTTTCGGCGGCGGAGCTGATCCGGCAGCTCAAGCAGCGCGGCGTTCCGGTGGCGGGCGCCGACCGCATTCGCCTGACGGAACAGATCGCGGTCATGGACCTGATGGCGCTGGGCCGCTTCGTGCTTCTGCCGGAAGACGACCTCAATTGCGCCGCCTTGCTGCGTTCCCCCCTTATCGGACTGTCGGAAGAGCGGCTTTACGCGCTTGCGGTCATCGCGCGCGAGCACGCTGTGGCGCGAGATCGTCGCGCGCCGCAGCGAATCGCCCGCTCTCGCGCTCGCGCACGCGTTCCTGAGCGAATGCTGCGCCCGCGCGGATTTCACGCCACCCTTCGAGTTCTACGCCCATGTGCTGGGGCCACGCGGCGGACGCAAGCGGCTGCTCGGCGCGACTCGGCGCGGAAGCCAACGACGCCATCGACGAATTCCTCTCGCTCACGCTGGCCCATGAGCGGCGCAACACGCCGTCGCTGGAAGGCATTTCTGGACTGGCTGGAAGCGCGGCGACGCCGAGATCAAGCGCGACATGGAACGCGGCCGCGACGAAGTGCGGGTGATGACCGTGCATGGCGCCAAGGGGCTGGAGGCCGACATCGTCATCCTGCCCGACACGACGACGATCCCTGAAAGCGCCGGCCGCAAGGGCGCCCTGCTCTACACCGAAGACGGCGTGTTTTTTCCGCTGCCCGATGCGCAGGCGCCCGATTGTGTGCGCGCCGCGAAGGCGAATGCCGATGCGGAGGCGCTGCGCGAGCATCGCCGCCTGCTCTACGTGGCGCTCACGCGCGCCGCGCGACGAGCTCTACATCTGCGGCTTCGAGGGCAAGCGCGGAATCCGCAAAGGGTCATGGTACGATCTGATGCGCCCTGTCGCCGAAGAGCGCGGGATCGTGATGGCGGAAGGCGAGGATTTCGTGCGTGCGGGCGAAGGGCAATCGCAACCCGCCGTGCCGACATCCGGCATCCCCATGCGCGCAGTGCTGCCGGCCTGGGCGGAACGGCCGGCGGCGAGCGAGCGGGCGCGGCCGCGACTCATTCGGCCCTCGGAAGCGGCAGGATTCGAGGAGCCGCGCGTCTGTCGCCCGCACGTGGCGCACGCGTTTCGCGCGCGGCCTGCTCGTGCATGCGCTGCTGGCGCAGCTGCCCGATCTGCCGGCGGTGCAGCGTGCCGAGGCGGCGCGGCGCTACCTCGCCTTGCGCGGCGCGGACAAGGCTGCGCCGGAGTCACTGCTCGCGCAGACGCTTGCCATCCTCGATCATCCCGACTTCGCCGCGCGCCTTTGCGCCAGGCATCGCGCGCCGAGAGTCGCCATCATCGCCGATCTGCCGGAACTCGGCGCCGGCGCGCGTATCAGTGGGCGGCTCGACCGCCTTGCGGTGACGGCGATGATGCCGTGCTCGCCGTCGACTTCAAGACCAACCGTCCGCCGCCCGCCAGCGTGAGCGAGGTGGCGCCCATATATATCAGCTCAGATGGCGCTTTATCGCGCGGCGCTCGCCAGGCTGTTTCCGTCGAAGCGAATCGATTGCGCGCTGGTGTGGACCGAAGGCCCCGCGCTGATGCCGCTTTCCGCTGCGCTTCTCGACGCGGAAATCGGCCGGATTTCAGCACGCCTTGACCCGGCAGGGGAGCGTTCCTAAGATATTGCTCCGACACGTTCTGACCCGGGACACGGTTATGCCGCCCATCAAGATTTCCGACGCGACCTTCCAGAGCCGATGTTCTGGATTCGAAGAAGCCCGTGGTGGTCGATTTCTGGGCGGAATGGTGCGGCCCCTGCCGCATGATCGCGCCGGCGCTCGACGAACTGGCGACCGAGCTGGGCGACAAGGTGACGATCGCCAAGCTGAACATCGACGAAAACCCCACGTCCCGACCAAATATGGCGTGCGCGGCATTCCCACCATGATGATCTTCAACCACGGCCAGGTGGCCGCGACCAAGGTCGGCGCGCTGCCGAAATCCAAGATCAAGGAATGGATCGAAGCATCGATCCGCCCCGATTCGAGCGGGTCCCAGTTTGCGTCCGGGACTTTTCGGACCCCTTCGTAAGACAATCTGTCCACATCTTTGCGCCGCGCCGGCACGACGAATTATTGCTGCCGCCTGGGTGCGCGAGCAAGCTCAGGCGTGGCGAAGCGGCGGCAACCGACATAAACCCCCTTGAGTGACGCCTCGGCCCCGCCGCCGCTCCGCCGTTCCCTGTCGACCCCTCAGCCCGCGATGGTGCGTCGCGGCGGCGCGAAGCGGCCGTAGCGCAATCGCGCCAGCAAGCGGTAGGGCGCATCGCTTTCTGCGGACGCCGATTTCTGAGAAGACAGCGCTGGCGCAATTTGCGCGGGTCATTCCGGTTCTCCGGTCGTAAAGTCGTGGGTAGCGACGCCGTCCGCATTTTGCGGCCGTTCGAGCACTTCGCGATGGCGCAAGGTGCGAGTGGCGTCATGATAGCCGGCCTGCCAATGGTCGTTCATGCTCAGCTGCGAAAATTCGTAATCCTTGGACTCCCCTTCATACGCTTTCGTGCGATAGATCAGGTGGACGATGCTATAGACCTTCCGGTCGGAATATGTGTGCAACGTCTGTGCCGCGGCGCTGTTGCGCATTTTTGCCGGCAGCGCGTCGAATAGTGTGGCGAAGGCATGCCGCAGTTTCTGGTGCTCCACGAAACTGTGCACATTGTCGCGGGTGCGGCTTGAATAGAGAATTTCCTTCTGGCGGGTTGCGACCTCCATGATGCTGCGCGGAAGGTGCCCGCGCGCGCTCCACAGATCGACCTGAAAGGTCAGGGTGTCGCGCCGCGGCCCGTGCTGCAGCACCCATTGCAGCGGTGTATTGGAAACGAGGCCGCCATCCCAATAATGCTCGCCGTCGATGTCGATGGCGGGAAATCCGGGCGGCAGCGCGGCGCTCGCCAGAATGTGTTCCGGTCCGATCTTCCGCTGCGAATTGTCGAAATAGACGAAATTGCCCGTCTGGACGTTGACCGAGCCGGCGCTGAAGCGCGTGGCACCGTCATTGATGCGATCGAAATCGACAAAACGTTCGAGCGTCGCGAGGAGCGGCATCGTGTCGTAATAACTCGTGGCGCCCACGCTTCCCCGAGGCATCATTTGGGGCGGTGGAATCCGCGGCGAAAAGAAACCTGGAACGCCGATCGTCAGAGCCTCTGCCGCACTTGCCTGGTCGAAGAAGCGGCGTCCTGCGTCGCCCGCCAAGGCAATGGGATCGAACAGGCCAAACAAATTCCACGGCGATGGTGCGGTGATGGATTCCCAGAACGCGCGCAGCTTTTCGACCCGGCTCGCCGGCTCGTTGCCGGCAATGATCGCAGCGTTGATGGCGCCGATGGAAATGCCCGCCACCCAGTCGGGATGAAGCCGGGCTTCCGCCAGGGCTTGATAGACGCCGCCCTGGTAAGCGCCGAGCGCGCCGCCGCCCTGCAATGTGAGCGCGACGCACTCGAATGGTGGGCGTTCAACGGATTGCGGCATCGCCTTCCAGGAATTCGATCAAGGTATTCGTACCTGCGATAAACGCACGGGCTCCGACATCGACAAACGATATATTCAAAATTATCCCTGGCGGCTATCGTGCCCGCCCGCCTGCCGCGCCCGAAAAAAGAGGATCATATCCATGAAAAGCAAACTCGCCTTCATCGCCGGCGCGTTTGTCGTGACAGGCGTGATCGCAGCCGGAATCTTGTATGTCTACTGGAACCAGGCCGTCCCGGTTATCGCGATGGCCGTCAATTACGTGCGTTATCTGTCCGCGCCCGCAGGCACGCTCGTCATCGAAACCGCGCCGCCGGGCGCCGGTCAGGCCACTTCTTCCGCGGCGAATCCCTTCGTATTGCCGCCGCAGAAAGAAGGAGACTGGCCGAGCTATAACAGGACGCTCACTTCGGACCGCTATTCGCAGCTCGCGCAAATCAACAGGAGCAACATTGCAGGACTGAAGGTCTTGTGTGTCTACGACACCGGCCAGTACGCCGGATTCAACTCCGGCCTGCTCATGGTGCGCGGGTCCCTCATCGCCACCACGGAACACGATATTTTTTCCATCGATCCGGCCACCTGCCGCCAGAAGTGGCGCACGCATGAGGACTACACTCCCGTCACGCCGCAGAATGTCAGCCGCGGCGCCGCCTATACGGATGGTTTGCTGTTTCGTGGCAGCCAGGACGGCCGCGTATTGGCTTACGACTTCGAGACCGGGCGGCGTGTGTGGCAGGCGTCGATCACGAATCCCAAATTGGGCGAGACCACGCCCGCGGCGCCGATCGCATGGAACGGCCTCGTCTTCATCGGCAATGCCGGAGGCGACCTCAAGGGCGTGAAAGGGCGCATGTATGCGCTCGATGCCAAGACCGGGAAGATCGTCTGGGAGTTCTATCTGGTACCCAGAAGCGCCCGCGACCCCATACGCGGACCCCAGGGCGCGTCGCCGCTCAGCGCGGCGACATGGAAGAACAAGCCCGGAATACCCATCACCGGCGGCGCCACCTGGACATCCTACACGCTCGATCCCGAGACCGGACTTCTGTACGTGCCCGGCGGCAATCCCGCTCCCGATTTTGCGCCTGGAGCGCGTCCCGGCGCGAACCTGTATTCGGGTTCGGTGGTGGTGCTGGATGCGAAGACGGGCGCTTACAAACATGACTTCAAGATCGTGCCCGTGGACTGGCATGACTGGGACGTCTCGAGCGCGCCGGTGATCGTCCGGACGAGGAATGGACGAAAGCTTCTCGCCGTGGCGCCCAAGGACGGGCATCTGTACGGATTCGATCTATCCAACAACGCATTGCTGTATCGCGTGCCGGTGACGCGCGTGGAAAATCCCGACGCAACGTTTTCGACCGGGAAACCCGTCCATTTCTGCCCGGGCAGTGTGGGAGGCGCGGAATGGAACGGGCCCGCCTACGATCCGGGTGCCAATCTGATGCTGATCGGCGAGGTCGAGTGGTGCACCACGGTCACGCTGCAGAGCGAGGAGCAGATCAGGTCGACGAAAATGGGGCAGCCCTGGTCGGCGGAGGCAACGATCAATCCCTATCGGACGTGGGGCACGCCGGATCCGTTCGGAAACTGGGCGGGCTGGGTCTATGCCGTCGATGCCGATTCGGGCGTCTGGAAGTGGCGGGCGAAGTCCAACTACCCGATTCAAAGCGGCATGACTCCGACCGCCGGCGGCATCGCTTTCTTCGGCGACATGGGCGGCAATTTCTATGCGCTGGATGTTGCGAGCGGCAGGAAATTATGGGGCCAGAAGCTTGACGGCGCGATCGGCGGCGGCGTCATCACCTACACCATAAACGGGGAACAGAAAGTCGCCGTGGCGGCGGGCCTCACCGAAATCCTGTGGCCCACTCAAATCGCGACCGCGAAGGTTGTCGTACTTGGTCTGGGCGGAAAATCCGGGAACCAAAAGTTGGAGAGAGAGCGATAGATTTCTCTCTTTCCCAATTTCTTGGGGGAGAGGGAGGCCGGTACGGACATCAATATCTGCTCGGGCGCGGGTGAGGGGTCTTTCGCTGCGCACGAGACCCCCTCAGCCCGCGCTGGTGCGGTGGCGATCATCTCGCGCGGCATCCCTCTCCCATCCGCCTGCGCCAAGGCTTCGGCGGACCAAGCGAATACCCTGACCCGCCGTAGCTTTAGCGAAGGCGGGCAAGGGGAGAGGGGAAATGCCGCACACTGCATAAACAGGCTTATGCAACGCGAACTTTTCAAAATTTGCGCACCGCCTGGCACGAACGTAATTCGTTCAAGCCGCGCGCGGGTGCACGTCGTGTTCGATGGCGCGACCGTTCTCTTGCCGTGCCCTGGTGAGATCGTGCATCGCCTGAAGATTCATCCAGAACTCGGGGCTCGTGCCGAAGAAGCGGGCGAGGCGCAAGGCAGTATCCGCTGTCACCGAACGATCCCGCTTGACGATGGCGGCGATGCGCGTCGCGGGCACCCGAAGTGCCATCGCCAGCCCGTTCGCCGACAGGCCCAACGGCTTCAGGAATTCTTCCTCCAGGATCTCGCCCGGGTGCGCGGTCACGCGATCGGGAGTGCCTGCGCCCCTAACGGTAATCGACGATTTCGACATCACTCGGACCCTCCCTGGTCCAAACAAAACAGATGCGCCACTGATCATTGATCCGACTCGAATGCTGCCCTCGGCGTTTGCCAGCCAACGCCTCAAGCCGGTTGGCCGGAGGAGCACGAACGTCGCGCAGATCCCGCGCCTGATGCAGAATATCCAGTTTGCGCAAAGCGCTTTCTCCGATTCCGCCGAAGCGCTTCACGAATTGGCCCATCCAAAGGCGCTCTGTGTCGCGATCACGAAAGGACCGGATCATTCCGAATGATGAAACAGGTTGTGGTAGAACGTCAAGCGTATAACGCCGCGCGGCTCTGCGCTGCTTGCCTGCCCACGACTCTTCCGTCTGGTCCGTCGCGGCGGCGCGAGCGGGGTTAGTTCCCCCTCACCCGCGCCAGTGCGGTGGCGATCATCTCGCGCTGCATCCCGGAGAGGGGATAGAATTCGCGTGGCATGATGATTGTTCGTGGTACGGGAATGAAAACCTGCTCAGGGACGGGTGAGGGGTCTTTCGCTGCTTGCGAGGTGTCGGGTTGAAGAACACGTTCCGTTCGCTGAAGGGTTTCAATTATCGGCTGTGGGCGGGCGGGGCGCTCGTTTCCAATGTCGGCACCTGGATGCAGCGCATCGCCCAGGACTGGCTCGTTCTCACCGAACTCACGCACAACAATGCGACCGCCGTCGGCATCGTGATGGCGCTGCAGTTCGGACCCCAGCTTCTGCTGCTGCCCGTCACCGGCTTTGCGGCCGATCACCTCGACCGGCGAAGGCTGCTGATCGCAACCCAGGCAGCGATGGGAGCCCTCGCGCTGGGCCTGGGGCTCCTCACCGTCGCGGGCATCGTCCAGCTGTGGCACGTCTACCTGTTCGCATTTCTGCTCGGCTGTGTCGCCGCGTTCGATGCGCCGGCGCGACAGACTTTCGTATCCGAGCTGGTCGGGGAAACCGATCTGTCGAATGCGGTCGCGCTCAATTCCACCTCGTTCAACGCGGCGCGGATGATCGGTCCCGCGCTCGCCGGCTTGCTGATCGCCGCGGTGGGCACGGGTTTCGTATTCCTCATCAACGCGGCGTCGTTCGCCGCCGTGATCGGCTCGCTCCTTCTCCTGCGCGCGGGGGAGCTGCACGCGAGGCGCAACGCGGCGCCAAGTCCGGGGAGTTTCGCCGCAGGATTTCGCTATGTGTGGGAGCGGCCGGACCTCAGAACAATCCTTGTCATGCTGTTTCTGATCGGCACCTTCGGCATGAACTTCCCGATCTACATTTCGACCATGGCGGTCATCGTCTTTCATTCGGGCGCGGGCCGCTACGGACTGCTCACCGCGATGATGGCGATCGGTTCCGTAACCGGCGCGCTTCTCGCCGCAAGGCGCGCAGAGCCGAACATCCTGTATTTGTTCGCAGGCGCGGCCGTGTTCGGATTCGGCTGCGCGCTCGCCGCGCTGATGCCGAGCTACCGGCTCTTCGGCCTCGCGCTCGTGATCATCGGCCTTTCCGCGCAGACCTTCACCACGTCGACGCTCGGGCTCGCGCAGCTGTCGACCGAACCCGCCATGCGCGGGCGCGTGCTGGCGATCGTTCTCGCCGTGGCGATGGGCGGCACGCCGATCGGAGCTCCCATCGTCGGCTGGGTCGCCGACAGCTTCGGACCGCGCTGGGCGCTGGGCGTCGGCGCCGTCTCGGGCCTTGCCGCCGCGCTCATCGCCATCCGCTACCTCGCGAAATACCGTCACCTGCGCGTGCGCCTTCATGCCCGCAGGCTCCGCGTCAGCCTGGGCGAATGAAAAAGCCCCGGCCTTGCGACCGGGGCCAGAATGCGCGCTGCGGCGCGGCTATTTCAGAATCGCCTCGCGCGTCAGAACATTGCCGAGAATCGTGCGTATCGACCCGCGGGCTGCCTGTTCGACATTGGACTTGGCAATGGAGCCCGCGATCTTCGCCTGCAACGCGTATTGCTGCGCCACCGGCGCGTCGAATGCGGCCATGTTCCTGTATTCCTGCCCGAGCAGGATGTCGGGTTCGCCCTGCCGCGGATGATCGACGAGATAGACCTTGTAATCGACGATGACGCCTGCCTGCTTCAGCGCCTCTTCCTGGCGCCGCCAGTCGGTGGAGAGCCACTTCATGTAATCGTCGAAGTGACCGTCCTTGGTCTGGATTTGCGCGAAGTCCCAGACGGGACCCGCTTCGAAGGACGGCGCGTTGTCATTACCGGCAGCCAGTGCAGGTGCGCCCATCAGCGCCGCGGAAGCCGCGAGCGCGGCCAACAAGTATTTCATCGAGAATGCCCCACGTTGAAGTTGTTGCGGATACGGCTCTGCCGATCGAACTCTTACACCCAGCCAGCCGCGCGCAGCTGTAGCATGTGCAGGTTGCGCAAGGATAGCCGGGCGATTGCAGCGACGGCGGTTGCGGTGATCGCTGCCGGCAGCGCGCGTCGCCCGCGTTGGGTTATGACGCGATGTGGGGGGCCTGCGTGCTCTGCGAAGTCACAACGTCGCGGGCGGATTCCTCGAGCGCGAAAACGTGTTTGGCGAGCGGGCCAAGCCGGGCGAGTACGTTGCCGATCTCGCCCGCGGTCTCGAGGATGTAATCGTAAGCGGCTTCCTGCCGGTCCTTCAGCGCGGCCATGCGGGTCGCCAGCTCGGCGCGCTCCGCCTCGTCCGGCGCGCGCGATCGCAATTGCGCCTCGACGAGGCCGATCTCCTGCGTGGTGTCGACAATCCCGTCCAGCGGCATGGCCAAACGAAGCGTCAGCCCATGTATGCTCCCGCGCAAAGCGGCGTCGCGCAGATCGAGCAGGCTCTCGCGGTTGCGCTCGTAGAGTTCGAGCTCGCGCCGCGCCGAACGCAGGATGCGCAGGGTGATCGGCCCGAACGGATCGCCGATCTGCTTGGTCTGGTCGGCACGATTGAGGATCATCGAGAAGCCCGTCAGAAGCTCGCCGAAGAACAGCGCCGCGTTGCGCTCGCGGCGGCGTTTCTGGGCGTGCCATTCCAGCTCGTTGGCGACGAGACCGCCCGCCGTGGCGAGGAACGCGCCCAGAATCACCTGACCGAGCGTGCCGAAATTCGAAATGAAATCGAAAGCATCGCTGCGCATGGCGTGGGAGGCGAAAACGGCCGCTTATGCTAGCGCCGTCCCGGCCAGGGGCAAACTTGCCGCGCCGGGGCGAGCCGCTATAGTCGCCGGCCTTTCCCGGGCGGCAGCCCGTCATGCGGACAGGTGGCCGAGCGGCTGAAGGCGCACGCCTGGAAAGTGTGTAGACGGTGACGAATCGTCTCGAGGGTTCGAATCCCTCCCTGTCCGCCACCCTTCGCTTCATGGCTTGCGATACCCGACCGCGCGGGCGGAGAGGCCCCCTCACCCAACCCTCTCCCCCGATTCCGGGGGCGAGGGAGTAGGCTCCGTCTCCCCATTGGGGGAGAAGCGAAAGGACAAGCAATGGCAACTGCCAGGAACACGATCTGCCTGTGGTACGACAAGGACGCCGAGGCGGCAGCCCGCTTTTACGTCGGGACTTTTCCGGATAGCTCGATGGGTGCCGTCTTCCGTGCTCCCGCCGACTACCCGTCCGGCAAGACGGGCGACGTGCTGACGGTCGAATTCACCGTCGCCGGCATTCCCTGTCTCGGCCTCAATGGCGGGCCCGCGTTCAAACCTAACGAAGCCTTCTCGTTCCAGATCGCCACCGACGATCAGCAGGAGACCGACCGCTACTGGAACGCCATCGTCGGCAATGGCGGCGAGGAAAGTGCGTGCGGCTGGTGCAAGGACAGATGGGGTGTCTCCTGGCAAATCACTCCGCGCGTGCTGACCGAGGCGCTGGCTGCCGGCGGCGACGAAGCAAGACGCGCATTTGTTGCGATGATGGAGATGAAGAAAATCGACGTCGCCGCGATCAAGGCGGCCCGGCGCGGCTGATAGGCCTCCTCCTCTCCCGATTCCGGGGCGCGCGAATAGAGTCCCTCTCCCCCAACTTTCTTGGGGGAGAGGTTAGGTGAGGGGGCGGTGGTCACGCGCGCGAAGGCGACGGACGCTGATAGTCAGACGGCATGAATCATCGCGATGTCGGCAGCTTGCGGCGGTCGGCGACGATGCGCTGAAGGTCGGCGTCGTTTGCTTCGTTGAGTTCCAGCCTTGCGCCCGTCATCGCATCCAGACGGACATTGTCGTGCCGAAAATAGTCGGCGATCCGCCACGCGAGCGCCGGCGTGATGTCGGGCCGTTCCCTCGCGTTCACGTTCCCGAACCGGACCGCGCCCGCCGGAATATCGATGCCGATGGTGGAGCAGAAATCGTCGACGATGTCGGCGTTTGTCAGACGCGCGCGAATATACGGACGAACGGTGAAACTGCCGTGCCGCTTGAATGCTGCATAGCGCGTGGAATATTTGAACCGGTCGCGTTTCGATTCAAAAAAGGCCGCAAGATCGCCCGCGAATTTGCCGTTCGCCTTGACCTGCGCAAAACCGGACAGGACGGCTGATATCTGGGGACGCACATACAGAATCATTCGCGCATCGACGCATCGCAGGAAGTCCCGGAACGCCTTGATCGGCACGCTTCGAAACAGTTCCGACGAATACACGGCGCCGGACTCAAGCTCCGCGGCGAGCGCGCTTGCGTCTTCGCCGGCCTTCAACCTTCGGACCAGTGCGGCAGCATTGCCGCTGGTGGGGAGTCCTTGCGCCGCGCGGGAGTCGCCCGTTCCCGCCGGGTAGAGGATCCGGAGCCTGTCGCGGTTCGCAGACAGGAACGACTGGATTGCAGAACTTCCGGTCTTCGGGTCGCCGATGTGGAGCGTCACGCTTTTCATGGAATGATGGGCAGGCGTGTGCGTCTTGTTACGCGCCGAAACTCGTCAGGGGTCGCCGGTCGCCAGGCTGTAGACGATCCTGCCGAGCGCCCCCAATAGCAGGACCGCGCTGGCCAGCAACTGGATCAGGAAACCGGTGCTGCGCTTGGCCGGATCGGCCATGTAGCCGGCGGAATAGACCAGTCGCCCGACGATCCAGACAATGCCGAGGCCCGCCGCGACCAGTTCGTTCCAGTAGATCGCGAAGAGCCACATGCTCACCAGGAAGATCGGCAGCCATTCCAGGGTGTTGGACTGCACCCGCACCGCGCGCTCGAGCAGCGGATCGCCGGTCATCGCGGGCGGGCTGATGCCCGATTTGCCGCGCGCGCGCGCCACGCGCAGGCTCATCCAGAAATAGACCAGCAGCGCCAGCAGCGAGACCACGGCGGTCCAGCGATGTTCCAGCATCATGTTCGTTCCCCCGAAAGGCGGCGCGGTGAAGCTCTCATGCCGGCGTGGCCTCGAACAGCACGCGGCTTCCCCAGCATTCTTCGC
Organism: uncultured Alphaproteobacteria bacterium; assembly: GCA_963812975.1. Classification (GTDB taxonomy): domain Bacteria; phylum Pseudomonadota; class Alphaproteobacteria; order Micropepsales; family Micropepsaceae; genus Rhizomicrobium. The sequence continues at coordinate 26,069 of CAWEXK010000036.1, forward strand.
GGGCGATCCGAAAACTATTGTCCTCCAGAATGCGGCGCATGCACGCTGGCGTCATATCCCAGAAACTTGTCGTGTTGCGCCGCGAAAACAATGCCAGAGGCAGATGGTACAGGTGTTCGGGTATCGCGACCGTTCCGTCCGATGCCACCATGCCTGCCAGATTCGTGCTTTCCAGATACAGTTTCCCGCCGGCGGCAATCAGCGCGCGCAGAATCCGGATGGCCAGATGGGGATCCGGAATATGATAAAGCACTCCGAGACAAAAGATGATTTCGAAAGATCCAAGCCGGCGCGCCGGGAGGTCGTAAAGGCTCGCCTGTACGAATTCCGGCTTCCTGCCGTTGAGCTCCATGGTGAGCGCAAAACCCATGATGTCGGCACGCTCCACGTCGACCGCCACCACGTCCGCACCTGCATCGATCGCCTTGAGGGAAAAAAAGCCGTCCCGCGCGCCAACGTCCAGCAGCCGCTTGCCGCGGAGATCGCCGATGCGCAGCCTCTTCCAGAGTCCATCCGGCTTGTAGTTGCCCAACGTCATTATCCCGGGAACGACCTCGAAGCTGTGGTGCCAGCGAATCCTGTTGATTCGTTCGCGAAGCTGCTGATCGGCGGACATCGGGCGGCTGCCGCTCACGCCGCGTCCTGCGCACCCGGTTTCTCCGTCGGCATCTGGTCCGCCACACGCTTCAGGCCATTGCGCACATGCGACAAGAGCGCGGGCTTGTCGTGGAAAGCGGTTGCAAAGAGGGCTCTGATGTCGGCCTCGACCGCGGCGACGTGCTGCCGGCCACGATCGCTCACCGCGACGTCGCGCGCGCGCGGGTCCTGCTGCGAGCGGGTGATGGAGACGTAGTCCAGCTCCTTCAGTGATTTCATCACGGCGTTGATCCGCTGCGGCGTCACGTCGAGGCGCTTGGCGAGGCGGCCGGCGCGGGCCTGTTCGGGCTGCAGCGCTATCTCGTAGAGAACCGACCACTCCGCCACGCCGAGGCCCGCCGCCTTCAGCGCATCGCGTTCAGAAAGTCTGCTCAGCACCCTGTTCATGAGGATCAGGATCGCCGGGATTTGCCGGCGTTCGGCTGCCGCATCGGGCTTCTTTTTCTCCGGCCGCCCGGCTTTCTTTGCACGCGTCGGCACTGGCGTTCTCCATCAGGGGTTACTGGCCCCGACATGCAAGGCGCGCAGCGGATTGTCAATGGTGTTTATTATAATGGATCCGGCAGCGCGCGCGGACAGTTGCGGGAGGGTGCGCCGGCTTTGTATGATCGAGGCGAGGCGTCCGGGTCCGCCTGCTTCACACCTTTGTTGCATTCCGCGACGATACCATTCTCCAACCGGGAGCGGGACTTCGGAACCGCCGCCCCAATGGCCGCCAATCTGCCCGACAGCCCCTGATGTCCAAATCGATACTTCACATCGGCCTGCACAAGACCGGAAGCACCACGCTTCAGCAGGCGCTTTATGGCGCCGGCGACGAATTGACCCGCCAGCGATTCTTTTATCCCCGCGATTATCTTCCCCACAAATCCCAGCATTCCGACCTGGCGATGTACCTGCGCGGGTCGGATCACGAGGACTATCGCGACGCGATCGGGCGCATCCTCGCCGATTTCGCCGCGCGCGAGGACGCGCAGCTTCTCCTGTCGGGAGAGGAATTCTCGATGCTGCCGCGCGCCAAGCTGGAAATCCTGCGGGCAAGCCTGGCCCAAACGAAGCGGCCGTTTCACATCGTCCTCTACCTGCGCAACCTCTATCGTTTCGCGCTGTCGGTGATCGCCCAGCATAGCAAGCAGGGCAAGTTTCTGGCCTATCCCTCCCAGGTGATGGGTCACATCAAGAACCTGGACCTCACCGCGCTGATCGCGAGGTGGGAGAGCGTCTTCGGCGAAGAACAGGTTCACGTGTTCTCATTGGAAACGCTGCCGCCGGGGCGCAATATCGTCGGCCACTTTGCGGATTTCGCAGGGTTTTCCCTGCCCGGGGCATTGCCCGGCAGCGCGGTGAACCGCTCCGTGGACCCCATCGCCTCCGCCCTGCTGACGCATCTCGCCTACGAATTCGGCGTGCCCTATCAGCTTTTCTACAAATCGTATTTCCAGGCGACGAACGAGCGCTTCCCGCTCCCGAGAACCGAGACATATCTGAACACCATGCTCGACAAGTGGGTCGCGCAGGTCGACGTCTCGCATCCGAAGCTGGCACCCCATCGCGAGGCTCTCGTGCAACAGCCCTCGGTGGCGAAAGACGAAGGCCTGGCCGGCGCGGCGTATCTGAAGGCGCTGGCGGCGACGCTGACGAAAACCGCCAGGCGCATGGACGCTCGAAGAAAAAAGGCCGAGCTGGACGAGATCGCGGCCGGAAATCTCGACTCGACGGTCGATACCGCGACAGATACATCGGTGCGCGCATAGCGCAGAGCGCCTTCGAGCCTCGCAAGGGTTTCGCCGTTATTGCCGGCGATGCTAGGCTCGACTGAATCGCATCGGCCGGGGTCTCGATTGTTTCACGCGCGCGCGACAGGCGGACCGGAATGACCGAAGCGAAGCTGTCGCATGCAAACGAGGCCCCGCCAAAATCAAAATCCGTTTCGATCGACGTGGAAGACGCCGTCGTCAAATTCAACGAGCTTTGGGTGCGCCAGCAGAGGCTCGGCAAATACCATTTGCCGACGGTCGTGGGAGTAGGGGCCGGACGTTGCGGGACGACCACCGTCTACAATTATCTGCGGCACCATCCCGACGTTTACATGTCGCCGATAAAAGAGATCAACTATTTCGGCGTCCGATCCCGGGGCCCGGCACGGCCGCGCGGATTGACTCTCGAAGATTACGCGCTTTTTTTTTCCGGACGCCAGAAGCAGCGCCACGTCGGAGAAATCTCGCCCATCTACCTTTCCCAGCCCGAGGCGGCGGAAGAGATCAAATCGCTGCTGCGGCACTGCAGGATCATCGTCCAGATACGACATCCCGTCGCCCGCTTTGCGTCGCAGTACAAACACCACCTGCGGCAGCATAATTTCGATGACATGGAGACCTACGTAAATACCGCCCTGGAAGGCCTCGGCAAGCAGAGCCCCCGCCTGGCCCGCGACTGGTACAATCCCGCGAAGAACATGCTTCAGTCGCTGTACGCGGAGCAGCTCAGGAAATATATTTCCCTGTTCGGACGCCAGAACGTGCATGTCATGGTGTTCGACGACATGGTCGCGAAGCCGCAGGCGGCGGCCAGCGCGCTTTGCGCCTTTCTGCAGATTGCGGAGGGGGAGTACGCGTTCAGGATCACCAACCGGTCGGCGGGCGATCTGCCGGCGGGCGATGGCTGGGTGGCGAGGCTGTCGGAGGTTTTTCGGGAGGATATCGAGCGCACCGAAGAGATTCTCGGGCGCAAACTGTGGTCCGACAAAGCCTACGTGCCGGACGCGTTCTAGACTCTCGAGCGCGGAGAGGCCCCCTCACCCAACCCTCTCCCCCGATTCCGGGGGCGAGGAGAGTAGAGTCCCCTCTCCCCCATCTTCCTGGGGGAGAGGTTGGGTGAGGGGGCGGCGGGCACACGCGTGACCCAACCCTCTCCCCCGGTTCCGGGGGCGAGGGAGTAGTTAGCGACGGGCGGAAACAATGCGAAACACCGACGTGGACTGGTCGAAAGTCGCCGAGGACAATCCCTACTGGGGTGTTCTGAGCGTCGAGGAATTTCGCGGCGTCGCCTTGTCGCCGGAAAGCGAAGCCCGCTTCTTTGCTTCGGGCGAGCAATTTATTTTCGACACGCTCGCCTTTGCCCGGCGCCATCTTGCCCCCGACCTCAAGATCGACAGGGCGCTGGATTTCGGTTGCGGCGTGGGCCGCTTGCTGCTGCCGCTGGCGAAGCTGTCGGCAAAGGGCGCGGTCGGGGTGGACGTGGCGCCGAAAATGCTGGAGCTGGCGCGCGCCAATCTGCAGCGCGCCGGGTTCTCGGGCTCAAAAGTGGTGATGGGAGACGACGAGCTGTCGCTGGTCGAGGGACGCTTCGACTTCGTCAACTCGTTCATCACCTTGCAGCATATCCCGCCGGAGCGCGGCCTGCCGATCATCGAGCGGCTGCTGCGCATCCTCAAGGTGGGAGGAGTGTTTTCGCTGCAGATGACCTACGCCAAGGAGCGGCGTTTCTTCATTCACGAGCAGGCGCGCGCCGGGTTCTACCGCAGAACCGGCAACGTGATTCAGGATCTGCTTCCCGTGTCGGATCGCCGGCCCGAGGGAACGATCACGATGTACGATTACGATCTGAACGAACTGGTGCTCCTGGTATCGGCCACCGCGGGCGAGCCGGTGATGATGCTGCCCACCAACCATGACGGGCACCGCGGCGTGCATCTGATCGGGGTCAAGGCGCGCGAAAAGTGACGCGACGGCGCTACTGCTCGCCGTGTCGCAGGAAGAGCAGGGGCCAGCGATAATGCAGCGAGATGTTGCGGGGATCGCCGGCGAACAGAATATTCAGCTGCGCCGCATAGAAGGCCCACCAGCGCTCCCTGAAGGCGGCGAATGAACTCGCCCGGCTGCGCGCGCGGGCCGGGTTCGAAGAGCGGCGCGAAACGGTCACCGGCACGAATCATGGCGTAGAATCCGGTGCGGCATCTCGTTTCGAAAGCCAGCATCGGCGTGCCGTCCGGGACTTCCACTGTCACCCCCAAAACCTCGATCCGCGAGAACTGGCGGGTCGGCGGACCATCCGCTCCCATAACCAGCGTTTTTCGGTCCCGCAGAGCCTTGAGCGCGCGAAAACCCGATGTCTGCCGATCCGTACCGACGCTGATATCGTTCGGCCCGCGGCTGGCGGCCATTCCCATGACGATTCCGTCGGGCCGCATGCCCCTGTAGCAGTCGAAGGCGAATCGCGTATGCGCACCGTGAAACGTCGCGAAAATCAGGCCGCTGCTCGCGTCCACGCCGTCGAAGAAGGACCGTGCATCGTCCAGGTCCACGAGCGCTTTGAGATCGGGATATTTCACCATCGACGCCGGATCGAAGTTGGTGCCGCGGATGGGGGACCGTCCGGGAACATCCATGCAGATGTGTTTGATTGCTTCGGCCGTCTGGAGGGCACGCAGCCATTGGGGATATTGCGCGGTCTTGTCGGCGCGGCGGCTGAAAAGGTGATTGGCGACCGGGGCAGAAATTTCGACGTGTGCGCAATAGCTGTCGATCGCTTTCAGGAAGCCGCGCCGCCGCGGCCAGGCCGCATATTTCAGCCGGCAGAACAGCGCTTTTTGCGCGGGCTGCAGGTCTGCAAAAACGCCCAGATGGCATAGTTCGGAGGACACTCTTCTCAGATTGGCGGCCTTGTCCGACCACTGCGCGCACGCAGACGCGAATTCGGCCCACAGACCCGAGCGATTGCAGAACCTCATGAAGAGGCCGAGCGCAAACAGATCGCCGATCAGGCTGTCGCGCTCGCGCCACAGGAATGCGACGAATTCCTTGAGATGCCCTTCTCGCGCAAAGACGAACTCCAGCCAATGGTGCCATCTTTGCAAGACCGGCAGAGAGACCATGAAGGCCCGCGCGAGCTCCAGCGCCTCGTCCAGTCTGTGAGCCCGCAGACACTGCACCAGTTGCAGTCGCGCCGCGGCGGTGGTTCCTGCACCGGTTGCGGACGGAGAGGCCGCGGCTTCGTGCGCGGCCAGTGCGGTATCCGGGTTGGAGGTCATCGCCACTCGATGGAAAACGCCGATGCTAGCATCTTCGTGCGCCATCCTGTGCATTTGCGCGGGTGCAGGCGAACCACGCAAGCCTGCCCGGTTCGCCCCGCAGGCCGAAAACCGGCGTTTTGACAGGTGGAAGTGCAGTGCCTATGAGTGCCGCCGTCCCTGGATCGCCATCGGCAAGGCCATCCGCGGCAGCGGTGTTCGTCGCTGGAGGTTTTTCGGGAATGACGCAGCCGCAGATGTCCATGGACGATTTCCGCGCCCTGCTCGAAGACGTGCTGGAGGAAAGCGATCTTGCGGTGGGACCGGAAACCACCGCCCGGGACATCCAGAACTGGGACAGCCTCAATCATGTCCGCGTGCTGGTGCGCATCGAGCGGGAGTACGGCATCGATCTGCCGGTGGGCGACGTGGAAAGCGCGAAAAACGTCGGCGAGCTGCTGGCGCTGGTGAACCGGCTGCTGGCGGCGAAGAGCGGCGCTTCCTGAAGGTAACGTCGGCCCCATGATCGATCTGCTGGGCCTTCCGTGGTTGCGCGAGAGCGTCGAAGCAATGGCGGTGCTGCGCGATCGCGCGCGGCTGAAAGATGCGCCGCTGCGCGAGCTCGCCCGTTTCGCGCAGACGCGGCTCGGCGAAGGGGAGGTGCGCAAGCTCGCGAGAGCCGCGAACGCCCGCCGGCACGACGCCGGCGCGGCGGGCCTCGCTCCCGTGCGGCTGTGCCTCGCCTGCCAGGCGACGGCCGATTTTCTGCCCGACGAACTGGTGGTGGCGGGCCTGCGCTTCGGGCTCGCGCTCGACATCGTCGCGACCGAGTTCAACCAGCTCGCCGATCTCGCCTACGGTGCGTTCTTCGACGACGAAGACCACCGCGGCATCGATTTCACCTTCGTCGGTCTCGATTACCGGCAGCTCGGTTTTCGCGACGATCTGGTGGGAGACGCGGGCGCCGCCGCGCAGGAAATTGCGGAAAAGATGTCCGGCATCCGCAGCCTCTGCGACGGCATTCGCGCCAGAACGGGCGCGCCCTGCATCGTTCAGACGCTGGTCGCGCAGCCGCAGGAATGGGTGGGCAGTTTCGATCGCTCGCTTCCCGGCTCCATGCAATGGCTGGTGGATGCGGCCAACGCAGGGATCGCCGCCTTCGTCGCGGGCGGCGTGGATATTCTGTTCGATGCCGAGCACCTGGCGGGCGAAGTGGGCCTGTCGCGCTGGCACGATCCCGGCATGTGGTACATGGCCAAGCTCGGCGTCTCGCCGCAGGCCGTTCCCTATTTTGCCAATCGGCTGGCGGCGCTGGTGGCCGCGGCGCGCGGAAAGTCGCGTCGCGTCCTCGTTCTGGATCTGGACAACACGCTGTGGGGCGGGGTGATCGGCGACGACGGCGTCGAAGGCATCAGGATCGGCCAGGGCTCCGCGCTCGGCGAGGCCTTCCTCGACATGCACCGGATGGCGCGGCTGCTCAAGGCGCGCGGCATCGTGCTCGCCGTCTCGTCCAAGAACGACGAGGCGGTGGCGCGCCAGGCCTTCGAACAGCACAGCGGCATGGCGCTGCGGCTCGACGATTTCGCCGTGTTCCGCGCCAACTGGGAGGACAAGGCGAGCAACATCCGCCACGTCGCGCAGCTCCTCGATCTGGGCCTCGATGCGCTGGTGGTGGTCGACGACAATCCGGCCGAGCGCGAGATCGTGCGGCGCACGCTGCCCGAGGTGGCGGTGCCCGAGCTCGGCGACGATCCGGCGGAGTTCGCGCGCCTGGTGATGGCGGCGGGCTATTTCGAATCCGTGTCGTTCAGCGCCGAGGACCGCGGGCGCGCGCAGATGTACCGGGAGAACGTCGCACGCGCCGGCGCGATGGAAATCGTCGCCGACATGGCCGCCTATCTCGCCTCGCTCGGGATGCGCCTGCGCCTGCAGCCCTTCGACCGGCCGGGGCGCGCCCGCATCGCGCAGCTGATCAACAAGTCCAACCAGTTCAACCTGACGACGCGGCGCTATACCGAGGCGGAGGTCGAGGCGCTGGAGCAGGACGACAGCGTCTTCACCCTGCAGGCCAGCCTCACCGACCGCTTCGGCGACAACGGCATGATCTCTGTCGTCATCTGCAGGCCCGGCGGAGAGCGGGAATGGGAGATCGACAGCTGGCTGATGAGCTGCCGGGTGCTGAAGCGGCGGGTGGAAGAGCAGGTGCTGCAATATATCGTCGGCAAGGCGCGGGAGGCCGGCATCCGGCGGCTCAAGGGCATCTATCGCCCGACGCCCAGGAACAATCTCGTCCGCAACCACTATCGCGACCTGGGCTTCGCACCCGGCCCGGAATCGACGGCGGACGCGCAGATCTGGTGGCTCGAGGTGGCCGACGCCGCCACCGACCGCGCGCTTCCCTTCGAGCTGCTCTAAGCCCCACCGCCCCCTCACCCAACCTCTCCCCCAGGAAGTTGGGGGAGAGGGGTTACTGCTCCCTCGCCCCCGGAATCGGGGGAGAGGGCTGGGGTGAGGGGGCCTCTCCGCACTCGAGCACGCGCAGGAGAATCTCCGCAGTGCCCGCCGGATTCTTCAGCACCTCGCCATTCCAGAAGCGCATGACGCGAAATCCCTGCGCCGCCAGAAACGCTTCGCGCGCGGCATCGTAGCGCGCCCGTTGCGCATGCTGGCCGCCGTCGAGTTCGACGATCAGACGGGCGTCGATGCAGATGAAATCGGCGATGTAGCGGCCGACGGGAGTTTGGCGCCTGAACTTGAATCCGCCCAGGCGGCGGTCGCGCACCAGCCACCAGAATTTCTTCTCCGCTTCGGTCGGATCGTGGCGCATGCCGCGCGCGCGGACGCGCAGCAGCGCGCCATTCTTGCGGTCTTTGACTTTCGCGCCTGTGACCACTGCCCCCTCACCCAGCCTCTCCCCCAGGAAGTTGGGGGAGAGGGGTTACTGCTCCCTCGCCCCCGGAATCGGGGGAGAGGGCTGGGGTGAGGGGGCCTCTCCGCACTCGAGCACGCGCAGGAGAATCTCCGCAGTGCCCGCCGGATTCTTCAGCACCTCGCCATTCCAGAAGCGCACGACGCGAAATCCCTGCGCCGCCAGAAACGCTTCGCGCGTGGCATCGTAGCTCGCCCGTTGCGCATGCTGGCCGCCGTCGAGTTCGACGATCACCCCGGCGTCGATGCAGATGAAATCGGCGATGTAGCGGCCGACGGGGTATTGGCGCCTGAACTTGAATCCGCCCAGGCGGCGGTCGCGCACCAGCCACCAGAATTTCTTCTCCGCTTCGGTCGGATCGTGGCGCATGCCGCGCGCGCGGACGCGCAGCAGCGCGCCATTCTTGCGGTCTTTGACTTTCGCGCCTGTGACCACCGCCCCCTCACCCAACCTCTCCCCCAGGAAGTTGGGGGAGAGGGGATGCTGCTCCCTCGCGTCCGGAATGGGGGGAGAGGGCTGGGGTGAGGGGGCCTCTCCGCACTCGAGTACGCGCAGGAGAATCTCCGCAGTGCCCGCCGGATTTTTCAGCACCTCGCCATTCCAGAAGCGCATGACGCGAAATCCCTGCGCCGCCAGAAACGCTTCGCGCGCGGCATCGTAGCTCGCCCGTTGCGCATGCTGGCCGCCGTCGAGTTCGACGATCACCCCGGCGTCGATGCAGACGAAATCGGCGATGTAGCGGCCGACGGGGTATTGGCGCCTGAACTTGAATCCGCCCAGGCGGCGGTCGCGCACCAGCCACCAGAATTTCTTCTCCGCTTCGGTCGGATCGTGGCGCATGCCGCGCGCGCGGACGCGCAGCAGCGCGCCATTCTTGCGGTCTTTGACTTTCGCGCCTGTGACCACCGCCCCCTCACCCAGCCTCTCCCCCAGGAAGTTGGGGGAGAGGGGACTATACGGGGCGGCGGGCGACGAGGACGCAGGAAATGCTGAGCTCCTGGCGCCGCGCGCGCTCGAGAGAGGCGCCGGTGATGGGCATGAACTCGGCCGTCTCGATCTCGAGCCCCTGCGCGGTGACGAAATCGACGACCAAATCGGTGGTGCGCCACAGATAGATGTGATCGGGCGCCGGGCTGTTGACCGGCACGTTGATGAAGATGCGTCCGCCCGGCTTCACCGCCTGGCGCAGCGTCTGCAGCGCGACATCGGGGCGGTTCAGATGCTCGAGAACCTCGCTGATGACGGCGCTGTCGAACGAGGCGGATTGCGGCGCCGCGTTCAGGATATCCTGCCGCACGAAGGTGATCGGCCGCGTGACCCCGAGCAGCGACAGCGCGCGGCGCGTCGCCCGGATGCTCGACAGGCTGACATCCCACGCCTCCAGCGCGGCGATCGCCGGCTCAGCGGTGGCGAAGTAGAGAAACAACCCGTGCCCGGGGCCGACCTCCAGATATTTCGCGCCCGGTTCGTGCGCGGGGAGGAATTTCGTCCGGAACGCGTCGATGGCGCGGGCATGCGGCGTCCAGACGATCTGCGAAATCAGGATCCCGTTCACGTAGCGCGACATGTAGGAATCGTTGTTGTAGATCTCGGCATAGGCCTGTTCGAACGTATCGAGCCGGTATTTGCCGTGCCGGCGGAAGTAGAATTCCTCGTCGAGAAACCGCTCGCACATCCATCGGTAATCGCGGCAGAAGGTGTCCAGCCGGTCGCCCGCCAGCGTCAGCGCCAGCCCGGCCAGATCGTCGCAGCGGCGCGCGAAATCGGGCGGATCGTCCCGGAAGCGGGCGCCGCAGTAAGCCTCGTGTTCCGGCCACACGTCCAGGAGCGCGCTGACGACGCGGTAGAGATTGGGAAAATCCGCGAGCTGTTCGCGGTCGAATGCCGCCATGTGCTGCTTCCTCCGCGCGACCCAATTCGACCGATCGGCCGCACAGGGCGCAGTGTGGCCATTCTGCGCGCACGGTTCAACGCGGGGCCCTCGCGCCGGCTTGCACGGATGGCGCGGCGATGCCCAACTGTGCCGCATGCCGGGCAGGACGAGACGTGCATGGCGCGTTGTCGGCGCGCTCGCCGTGGCGGCGGGCTTTGCCGCCTGCGCGTCGCAGCCCGTGCATGACATGTCTGCGCGGCCGGCGGCGAGCGCGCACGATCTGGCGGTGCTCGATCGCCTGAGCTGGGGCACGAGCACGGCTTCCGCCGACATCGTCGCCGGCCAGGGTCTCGCGCGGTACATCGAGGCGCAGCTTGCTCCTTCGGCCGATGACGGGCTGCCGCCCGAGGTGGCGGACGAGATTCGCAGCGCCTCGGCGCAACTGGCGCAAGGGGAGGAGACCGCGCAAACCCTGCAGCGCGAACGGCAGGATATCAAACAGGCGCAGGGGCCGGACGAAAAAATCGCCGCCGTGCGCGCCTACCAGCAGACGCTGCAGAGCGCGCGCGAAGCCGCCGCCACGCGCGCGCTGCTGCGCGATCTCTACTCCCGCAACCAGCTCCTGGAACAGATGACGTGGTTCTGGATGAATCACTTCAATGTCTTCGCCAACAAGGCCGATGTCGGCGCCTGGATCGGCGATTACGAGGAGCGTGCGATCCGCCCGCATGCGCTGGGGCATTTCTGCGATCTGCTGGCGGCGACGGTGCATCACCCCGCCATGCTGATCTATCTCGACAATGCGCAGAACGCGCGCAGCCATTTGAACGAAAACTACGCGCGCGAGCTGATGGAGCTGCACACGCTGGGGGTGAACGGCGGCTACACCCAGGAGGACGTCGAGGAGCTGGCGCGAATCCTGACCGGCCTCGGCGTCAACGAGACCGGCATCACGCCGCCGATCCCTGCTGTGCTGGCGGGGCAATATGTGCGCGACGGTCTGTTCGAGTTCGATCCGCGGCGGCACGATTACGGCGCCAAGATGTTTCTCGGCCATCGCATCGACGGGGCAGGGCTGGCGGAAGTCGACGCGGCGCTCGATCTGCTGTGCCGCAATCCCGCCACCGCGCATTTCATCAGCCGCAAGATCGCGCTTTTCTTCGTCTCCGACGATCCGCCGGAACGGCTGGTGGCCCGGATGGCGGCGCGGTTTCGCGCAACCGACGGCGACATCGCGGCGGTCCTGCGCACCATGATCGCGTCGCCCGAATTCGCCGCCTCGCTGGGCAGGAAATTCAAGGACCCGATGCATTTCGTTGTGTCGGCGGTGCGCGCCGCCACTGGCGACGACATCGTGCGCAACACCGATCCGCTGCAGGGATGGCTCAACCTTCTCGGCGAGCGGCTCTATGGCTGCGATACGCCCAATGGCTATGCCCTGGCCGCCGCGCCATGGTCGGGCTCGGGCGACATGCTGGTGCGCTTCAAGATCGCCCGCGTCATCGCGGGCGGCGCCGCAAAGCTGTTCGGCGCGGCGGATTCGCCGCAAGCCCCGCCGCACGCCGCGCCGCAGATCCGCGATACGCCCTGGTACCGCGCGCGCGCGCCGTCGCTCGGCGCGTCCACGAAAAGCGCGCTCGCCCAGGCGCAATCGCCGGCGAGCTTCGACATGCTTTTCCTGTCCTCCCCCGAATTCATGAACCGCTGATGCATCGCATTCGACAAATCGCTCTACCCCCACCATGGCCGGCTCGCGGCCGGCCATGGTAGAAACACAGATGAGGCGAAGAGACTTTCTCGGGGCCGCGGCCGCCTTGCCGGTGCTCACGCTGGCCGGGCGGCTTGCGGCGGCGCCGGTGGCGGGCGATACGCGGCTGCTGGTGGTGTTCCTGCGCGGCGGCTACGACGCGGCGAATGTGATCGTGCCCGTGTCGAGCGACTTCTACTACCAGGCGCGGCCGACGCTGGCGATTGCGAAGCCGGACGGCGGCGACGCTTCGGCGCTGCGCCTCGATGCCGATTGGGGCCTGCACCCCGCGCTTAAGGACACGCTCTATCCGCTGTTCGCGAAAAAGCAGGCGGCCTTCATTCCCTTCGCGGGCACCGACGATGTGAGCCGCAGCCATTTCGAAACCCAGGACAGTGTCGAGCTCGGCCAGCCGCCCGGCGGCGCGCCCCGCGACTATAATTCCGGGTTCATGGCGCGGCTTGTCGCCGAGCTGGTTGCGCCGCGGCCGATCGCCTTCACCGACCGGTTTCCTCTCATCTTCCGCGGGCCCGCGCTGGTGCCCAATATTGCGGTCGGCAACACGGCGGCAGCCGGTCTCGCCCCGCGCGACGAAGCCCTCATAGCCGCCATGTACCAAGGCAGCAGCCTCGCTCCGGCGGTCGCCGAGGGCTTCGCCGTGCAGTCCGATGTCTACAGGACGATCTCGCAGGAAATGGCCGCGGCCAATCGCGGCGCCGTCAGCCCCAGGGGGTTCAGCCTGGCGGCCGAGCGCGTGGCCGCGCTGATGCGCGCGCAGTTCAATGTCGGCTTCATCGATGTCGGCGGATGGGATACCCACGTCAACGAAGGTGGCGCGACGGGCTACCTTGCCAACCGGCTGGGCGAGCTCGGCGCCGGGCTCGCCGCCTTTGCCGCCGGAATGGGCCCGGCCTGGAACGAGACCATCGTCGTGGCGATCAGCGAATTCGGCCGCACCTTCCGCGAAAACGGCGCTCGCGGCACCGATCACGGCCACGGCAGCGTCGCCTGGCTGCTGGGCGGCGCGATCAATGGCGGGGGATTGCTGGGCGCGCAGGTTGCGGTTTCGCAGGCCACGCTCTTTCAGAACCGCGACTATCCGGTACTGAACGAATATCGCGGCCTGCTGGCGGGCCTGTTCCAGCAGATCTACGGCCTCTCGCCCGCGAAACTCGACAGGGTGTTTCCACAGGCGATGCCGCTGCGGGTAAGCTTCGTGTAGAGCTTGTCGAGACTGGATCGGCTCGGGTTCGAGGCGCGCGGGCACGATGTAATCGCCGCGCGCGACATGGTCGACCAGCTCCCAAACATCGAACCGTTGAACAGAGCTGGTTGGACATGCTCACCGCATGAACTATTACATCGCGAACTCCATCATAACGACCGATGTGCCGGTGCCGCCACGGAGCCAGAAAATTCAAATTTCCGCGATCCCGGACTTGGCCTCACCGCAGTGGTGCTGGCCCACCCCACTTGCGTTGCCGAGACAACCAACTAACCTGTCAATGCGCCCCAGGTAACAATCGGCCAATGCCGATCGAACATGTTCGATAGGTGGGAACTTGCCGCTGCGCGAAGGGCACGTTGCTGTTTAGACGTCAGAATGGAAAACGCCAGGCGGCTGGGTGATTTCGGATGTTCGAACCTATCCGTTTGGTAATCTGGGATTTGGATGAAACTTTTTGGAATGGCACTCTGACCGAAGGTGGAATGAAATACCGTCAGGACAATCACGATCTGGTAATTGCCCTGGCGCGGCGCGGGATCATCAGCAGCATATGCTCGAAAAACGATTTCGATACGGTAAAACGAATTCTCACCGACAAGGAAATATGGGACTACTTCGTGTTTCCGAGCATCGATTGGCGGACCAAGGGACCGAGGGTACGTGATCTTGTTGAAGCTGTCCGAGTTCAGGCCGTCGAGCGTTTTGTTCATCGATGACAATCCTCTCAACCTCCGGGAGGCGCAGCACTTTTGTCCGGAGTTGCAGGTCTGCGAACTCGCGATCATTCCAGAAATGCTCTCCCTGGACGCCTTCAAAGGCAAGGAGGATGTCAATCTTACCCGGCTCAAGCAGTACCAGGTTTTGGAGAGACGGACGGCAGACAATACCGCCAATTCCGACAACCGGCAATTCTCGGGAAAGCGATATCCGGGTATTCATTGATTTCGATGTCGAATTCGAAGATCGACAGGGCCGTGGAGCTTATCAATCGCACCAATCAGTTGAACTTTACCGAACGACTCCCCTGAAGAACCTGAAAATGCAGCGGCGGAACTTTCGGCGCTCATAAGCAGCAAACGGTAAGTGCGGGTTTGGTTACCGTTCGTGACAACTACGGGGACTACGGAATCGTTGGCTTGTATGTCGTCGAACGGATGGGCAAGGCTCGAAGGCTCGTTCATTTCTGTTTTTCCTGCCGCATCCTGGGAATGCACATCGAAACCTGGTGCTTCAGGCTGCTGCGGAGACCGGCCCTCCGGGTTGTGGCAGATGTCGCAGCTGATGTGTTTGACGAAACTCTCCAAATCGACTGGATAGCATTCGCGGAAGGCGGAGAAGCGTTTGTCGACCGATCACAAGACTGTAACGCATTTGCCCCATCCGGTATTTGCCAGGGGCGGGTGCGATCTCGCCGCCACGTCGCATTATTTGTTACTCGCGGCCGAGAACGTACTTGCTGAATTCAATTTTGTTCAAACGGAATTCCGAATCAGACTCGATCACTCCTTGCTCACTCGCTACGCACTGAGTTCGTCACCGGAATTGATTTCTGTCGCGACAGGCCTCGGATATGACGCCTCGGACTTTGAGTTAGCCTTTTTCTTCCTGCAAGAGAATCGGGCAATTCGGATATTCAGCTGCTGGGCCGACGCCTCGGTCCGCGTTTATCGACACAAGAAGACAGGCTTCCTGTTGCCTTTCTGGCTACTGGGATTTCAACGCAGAGACCTTACGACCGCTCCATGGGAGGAAATTGTTGAATCCGTTGGCGATCGACGGGCGAGAGATGCCGCTGAGTACTCAGGAATGAATTCTCGACTGGGGTGCTGGATGAGGAAACCGCGACCACGAATCTGAGGGTCATATTTTCCGCTCTGTCACCGACCGACACGATCTATGTTGTGCTTGCATTGGAGGGTATCCCGAGCAAGGGCATTAACCCGTTTCATGTCAGGCTAAATGCCTGGACACGGAGTGTTGCGCGAGAATTCCCGAACGTCATCACGATTGAGATTTCGCAACTGGTCAACCGAACACTGCCGGCGAGGTGCATGATTTTACGCACTTCGATCGCATGGTGTATTATCGTTTGTATAAGTATATCGAAACGCATCATGCCGTGACCTGACGCCGTACGTTTTTACGGTCGGCCGGAGAGTACTTGGCCATTTCGAACAGGGAAACCCGGCAGGAGTCCAGTTATCTTCCGTGCGAAGCCGTTCGGACAAGCCGGGCCGCCTCAGTCCTGTAAACTTCTACCAACTCTTCCGCCTGCATTCGCGCGGTCCGCAACTGGCGTGGTGAAGGTGGAGGCGCGCGGAATTTTTCGGGATTGGTGTCGATTTCGCGAAGCACGCGGATGAGCGAATCGGGGGATTCGACATTTATTATCCAGCCGTTTTCCGACGCCACGTCCAGGCCGACTGCACCCCGGTCCGATGCGATCACGCGGCAGCCGCAAAGCATGGCCTCGCGCACAACCAGCCCGTAGCTTTCCGGCCACACGGAGGGCGCCAGAAGGACATCGACCTGGCGATACAATTCCGAAACATCAGCCTGAGGAAACTTGCCGCGAAACGTAACCGGCGTCTGGCCCCAGACACTGCGCCTCTCCAGGCCAGGATCCATGGTGTGGTCGATGATCAGCATGTGCAAATTCCTAAAGGCGCCGCGAAACAGGGCTGCCTGGACGAGATTGTACCCCTTGTGCAAACTGGCGCCTGCAATGTGAGCCAGCCGAATGCGGCCGTCGGGCGAGGGCGGCGCGGCAGCACGTTCAAATCTGAGACGCCATTGGCGACGACGCTGACGTTATCGAATCCACAGTCGCGGTAGATACGGCCAAACGGCTCGGAAACCGCAAGAACGCGCCCGGCGGCAAGAAGATACTCCCGCTTCAGACGCATGCGTTCCAGACGGCCGCTGCCGCCCCTGGTCAATTCCCGCAGCGGGTCTCCATAAGCGTAGCATTGCGCGGTGCCATATTCGTCGATCAGGAATTGCCGTCGGAAATCCGACCACCCGTCGTGCACGGTGACGATGTAGGGGATGTGGTTGCGGCGGAGCACAGCGCAAACGCTGAGCGTAATTCGCTGTATGCAGTGGAAATGCACGAGATCCGGGCCAAAGTGGTTCACCACCGCCTCAAAATGGCGGGCCATGCGGTCATCCCAGGGCTTGCTGTCGACGTCGGCGTCGAACGGCGTTGAAATTGCGGTGACGCGGACACCTTCGAAATCATACACCAGAGGCAGATAGGGTTCCGCTCCGCCTTCGAAGGTGCAGAAGAGCTGCAATTCAAACTCATCGGAATGATGAGCCAGCAGATCGCGGACGTTATCCTCGACAACGCGGGTTGCTCCGCCTATGGATTGGGGAGCGAAGAAAACATTGACGATCAGAATTTTCGTCCGCGCCGTTTTGGGCTCTGCTGCGACGGCATCCATGATCCGGCGAATATTGGCCGCCAGGGTCGGAACAGAGTAGCGCCGCAAGACCTCTTCGCGGGCGGCCTGGCCGATGGAGCGCCGCCGTGGCGCATCCTCGATTAACGCGTCGAGATGAACGTACCAATCGTCAGGCTGGGTGACCAGCAGCCCCGTGACGTCGTGCTCAACCACTTCGCGATAGGTTTGCGTGGCGGTGACGACCGAGGGAACTCCGAGCATGGCAGCTTCCAGCCATTTAATTTCGCTTTTGCAATCTGCGATGAGGCCGGGTTTCAGCACGGCGATCGAAATGTCCATGTCGCGCAGGAGCTGCCAGTAGGTTTCCACATCCCATATCGGCTCGAACATGCGGATTTGAGAGCGGAACGGCTGCAGAGCCTTTGGCAACGTCAGGTAGCCCACCACAACAAACTCGATCTTGTCGCCCCATTGACGCAGCAGCCGCGCCAACGGGTCGGCCGATGGAGTTCGAAATCGTCATTGTGGGCTTTCGTCCCGGTTCGTTGAAGATGCGTACTTCGCCGCCGCCATGATCGGGAACATTTTGAAAGCTGCGTTCGTGGGCGGCGCCCAGGCCATTGCGATGGACGAAGGCCCGGCCGCTGACGACGCGCGCCTCCATTGCGCTGGCGAGCGCCGGTGTGGCGGCAATGGCGTAATCGCAGGCTTTCAGCGAGGTGGCGAAAGCCTCGACGCCAAGAACAAGAGAGGCGTAGAGATCGTGCGTGATCTGGCCGCCATAGCTCTCGAAGGTGTCCGGAAACCAGCTTGCATCGAACACCAGATCGTCGATTTCGAAGAAGACAGGTATCCTGGCATTGCGCAGGATCGCGAGGCTCCACATCGCATCTGGCGAGGCAGCGACGCGATAGAAGATGGCTGCATCGATCCAGGCGGACTCGCGTAAGGCTTTTGCGAGGTCCGTGCGCTGGTTGATCACCTTGCAGGCAATCCCGGCGGCCTCCAGCTGCTCGACCTTCTGATCGACGCGATACAGCTTGCACTGGGGCAGCTCGAGGTCGGCCACGATAATACCGGTGACGCGATTCTCGCGAAGCCTTGTTTTCCACCAACGGCGGCAAACTGGCGGAAAGGAGATCGCACGCTTTACGAACCGCCTTCAGGGCCTGCGGGTAATATCGATTGGAGGCCAGCCATGTCGCCTCCGCCAGCGATGCCTCATATGCCTGCTTCAGCACCTCGCGGTACCGCCGTTGGAGAAACCGATCGCCGGGGCGGAGCCGGCTGATCCTGCGCATCGCGAGGCAGGCATCGTCCCATCTGTGCAGGGCGAGATAGCAGGAAGCGAGATTGATGTGCGACCACGCATTATCGATTTCGTCTCCGATCGCCCGTTCGTATACCTGGGCGGCCGGATACCATTCCTGCATGCGCAGCAGACAATCCGCATAATGGCGGGTTGCCATCCCGCCGCGGGGTTGCTCGCCCAGAACGGCCTCATACAGTTTTTTCGCCGAAGTGAGCTTTGAGCGATCGCGAGCCGGTCGGCGGCCACGCGATAAACATCGCAATTTTCCGGTGTGACAGGGGCAGCCCGGGCGGCCTTCGGCCAGTCCGTCAACGATGAAATGACGCAACGCGTCCCATCGCGACCTGATTACAGCCCCCAGATCCGGGTTTCGGGCCAGGTAGATCTTCGCGTCGATCCCGCAGGAAACCCGGACGTATCGGTCAGTCCGAGTTCCTGGAGACAGACCGCGGCATTTGGAGGTACCGGAAGCCCGTATCCCGCTATTGATCCAACGCAGGTACGCGTCTTCGGCCGGGATATCGGCGTAGCTTTCGTCAAATTCGGCGACGAAATCGTGATCGAAGAAGTATTGAAATGAAAGGGGCCTGCAGACTGCGCCCGCCGGATTCCACGAAGTGCCGGATACATTGCAACTTGTTGCGAAAATCGCTGCCCGGATTATCCGTCACATAATCGGAAACATTAAGATATTTGAGGAAGGCGTCGGACGTCACGTCATTGCGCAGCAGCAGTTCGTCCAGTGACTTGTAGAGATCGTCGCCGCGCCCGCGGGAATATTTCTCCATTTCCGCATCGCCGGGCGTCGCCGCCAGAAGCACAGGTTGGCGATAAAGGCGCTCGTCGAGAGATCGCAGGGCCGCCCCTCGGCTTTACCTGTCTTGAGGTATGGACAGCCGCTTCCCAATCGAAATCGAGGCGGCCGGCAAGATCCTTGTTCAG